>BPGV01000001.1:0-792500 GCA_026003215.1 Bacteroidia bacterium
GGAGAACTCTATAAAGGAGAGCAAGAAGATAGATAAAAACCCTCTCATTTTTTTATTCTTTTTTTGTCCTATATTTATAATAGTTTTATTTTTTAGCTATCCTTTTTGGGTGATAGATAAGGAGTACGGGATTTTGCAAGGCGTTGATTCAGCGTATAATCTGACTCAGCAGCATGGATGGCAAGTGGTGCTATTCTTTGGGAGTGTGATAGGTATTAACCTTTTAGGGGCGCTGGCTTTGGGGGTAGGGCTGTTAGTGACGGTGCCTTGGACGATGATAGCGATGGCGGGGCTGTACAAGAGCTTAACGGGGGAGGGGTCTGTGGAGGCTACCCATGAGTCGTAAAGTCATGGGACTGGCGGCTCCCGAGTAGGGCTCTTTTACTCATAGGCGCGGCAGGCGGCCTGGCCCCCTTTCTCGGCCGGCCTCTATTGGCTCCACCCCACCTATAAGAGCGCCGTTGAGCCTCTCTACACCTCCTCCTCAGGATATCTCCCTAAGCTGTGCTTTTTTTTAAAAGTTTGTTTTTACCTTTAGGGTATGGCAAAGCTTGGTATAACACAAAATCTGGTACACACCGCTTGGCAGCGGTTTAATGTCCACTGGATGGCTGGTTTGGGTATTGTTTTTATCAGTGTTCTTTTAGATTTCATACCGGTGAGGCCAATCTGTATCTGATATCCAACCTGTATCTAATATCATTCTCATAATAAAAGCCGTAGCTAATTGCATTCTTAATGTAGTTTTACTAAGTTTATGGCCTCAGAGCGTGGAACACCTCGGAGGCCCTTTCATTCACACGGTATTTTCCCAGTCTGGGAGCTATTCTTAAGGTCACAGTAGGGCTTATTCTCATTTTTTTGTTTGCCAGTCTTGCTGCTGCTTTAGGATACTTAGCCAATATGAATCAGGTTTATCACACAGTTTTTCTTGGTATATTTTTGATAGGGATTCTGCTATTATTCTTTACCTATCCTTGTTGGGTGATAGATAAGGGGTATGGGATTTTCAGAGGGTTGGGTGCAGCAGCTCGTCTGACTATACATAATGTAGGGCCAGTATTCCTATTCATTCTGAGTATAATAGGTATCAACTTTTTAGGGGGGCTGGCTTTTGGGGTAGGGCTGTTGGTGACGGTGCCTTGGACGATGATAGCGATGGCAGGGTTGTACAAGAGCTTAGCGGGGGAGGGGTCAGCCGAGGCTGCGCAGGCGTCGTAGAGCTAAGGGACGGACAACTCAAGGGCGGCGACTCCCTTACTCATACGCTCGGCGGGCGGTGTGGCCCTCGTAAAACTGCATGAAAGCCCGGTTGACTTGGATATAGCCGCCGGGGGTGGGGTAGTTGCCGGTGAAATACCAGTCTCCTCGGTGGTTAGGGAGGGCTTTGGGGAGGTTGTCGGCGGGTTGGTAGATGAGGGTGAGGGGGCACTCCAGCTCGGGCGGCTTGACCAGCTCAGCGACTTTGGCGGCAATCTGCGCTTCAGTGAAAGGTGCATACAGGGCCTTCACATAGTTATTTTGGCTGAAGGCTTCGGTGCCTTCGGCCTTTTTGCAGAGGTTGTAGGTGTGAGCTAAGACTTCTTCCAGGTTGTATTCTTTCAAGAGGGCGACCGCTGCTTGGAAGGCAATCAAATCCCCTAAGGAAGCCATATCTATCCCATAAAAGTCTGGGTAGCGTATCTGGGGGGCCGAGGAGGCGATGATGAGGTGAGCGGGCTTGAGGCGGGCCAACGTGCGTAAAAGCGTCTGCCGCAGGGTGGTTCCCCGCACGATGGAGTCGTCCAAGCACACGAGGGTGTCCTCGCCGGGCTTTACCACGTTGTAAATGACATCATACACATAGCGAGACATTTCTTCCCGCAGCTCAGGGGCCGAGATGAAGGTACGGCTTTGGGTGTCTTTCCAAACCAAGTACTCGGCGCGGATACGCTGCTGCAAGATAGCGCGCAGCTCTTCTTCTGAAGGATTTTCTTGTTGTATCCGCTTGTACTGACGCAAAATGAGTATATTTTCTAACTCCTTAAGAAGGCCCCAAAAGGCCGACTGAGAAGTATTGGGTATGTAGGTGAAGATAACTTTTTCAAAGTTGTAGTTGAGGAGGCGGGCAATCTCATGGGCCAGCAGGGCCCCTAAGGTTTTGCGTTCGTTGTAGATGTGGGGGGAGTTGCCGCGGGAGAAGTAAATGCGTTCGAAGCTACAGCGGGCGGGCTTAGGGGCGGGCTCGGTGAAGGGCTGGATGTCCCAATCGCCTGTCGGGGATGCGATAAGGGCATGCCCTGGGGGAAGCTCTTTCACTTGGTCGGGATACACCCCAAAGACGTTATGGAGGGCGGCGGCTTCGGAGGCCATGGCCAGTACGTCGGGCAGCGCTAAGTAATACGCGGGCCGTATGCCCAGCGGGTCCCGCATCACGAAACCCCACCCATTCCCGATAAAGCCGGCAATCACATAACCGCCGTCCCAGCGACGGGCGCTTCGGGCGAGCCATTCCGTGATGGGGAAGCGCTCGGTGATGTATTTTGTCGCATCGGCTTTGGAAAGACCGTTATTTTTGGCTTCTTGGTAGAGGTTTTCTACATATTCGTCCAGAAAGTGCCCCATCCGCTCTAAGATGGTATAGGTGTCGCTTCGGAAGAGGGGATGTTGTCCCAGCTCTAAGAGGCGCTGGAAGAGCTCTTGGGCGTTGGTGAGGTTGAAGTTGCCGGCGAGGGCGAGGGAACGGGAAGGCCAGCTATTTTGCCGGAGGACGGGATGGGTTTCGTCTAAGGTATAGCCGCCGAAGGTGCCATAGCGCAGGTGGGCTAAGTACGCTTCCCCGACGAAGGGGAAGGCATAGGGGTCTTTCCCTTCGCGCTGGTGGGCCTCCCACGCTTGCCAGATTTCTTCTAAGAGGAACTTCCAGGGGGGGCGAGGGGCGATGAGCCGCCGACGGAAGAAGTACGGGCTTCCGGGCTGGGCGTGGGCTTTGTAGGTGAGGAGGCCGGCCCCATCTTGGCCGCGGTTGCGCTGCTTCTGCAAGAGGAGAGAGACTTGTCGTAGGCCCCATACCGGCGAAGGGTACGCTTCCAGCGGCTTCAGCAGGCGTACCCACACGACCCCACACATACCGTCACAAAGGTAGCTTGTCTGGCGGAAGCGCTGCCCTAAGCTGCTGTATAAGGTCTTGGGCCAGCTTGCGCCGGTCAAAAAGCCGCTCTGCCAGTGCCCGAGCTCGCATTGCCGCCGCTCTCCAGGCCTGGCGGTGCCCATAGTAAAAAAGCACCTGCTCCGCAAAAGCCTCGGGCGAAGCCGCTGAGAACCCACAGCCTTCTTTTTCTATGAGTTCGGCTTGCCAGCCGCCGTAGTTGAGGCCTACCACCAGCCCCGCAGCCAAGTAATCGTAAAACTTATTCGCGCTATTGGTGGTCAGGATGGGAAGAGGTAACACCGTAGATATGCCAATGTGTGCTTCCGAGAGGAGGTAAGGGAGACTTTCTACGGGGACAGGAGGGAAGAGGTGGAGGTTAGGCAAGGAGGGTTGGGCTTTTTCTAAGCGGGGGCGTTCGGCGCCATCTCCCACTATCCAGAGCTGAATAGCGGGATAGGGGCGCAAGGCTTCGGCTAAGCGTAAAAGGAAAGGCACGTGATTTACACGGCCTAAGGTGCCCGCGTAAATCAGTCGAAAGGGCAGAAAGGGAGGGCACTTTCGTCGCCGAAAAAGGTCCGGACGAGTGCCGTTGTAACTGACGTAGGCACGAAGGGCAGGGAAAGCTTGCGCTATCCCCGGCGAAAGCGCCACAACCAAAAGGGCTTGCTTGTAGCTCAGGTGGCTAAGCCACCGAATAGGGAGCCGTAATGGGCGTGGTATCACGCCTAAGGCTTCGGGCACTTGGGGCCAAGCGTCATAAAGCTCCAAAGCAAAGGGCTTTCCTGAAAGTACTTTTCGGAGTGCGGCCCAAAAGGCTAAAAAAGGCGGCGGTACGGTGGCGATGAGGAAGTAGCCTTTTCGTTGCAAGCGGGTTATCACTCGGTGGCTCCACAGCGTGAAACGGAGGAGAGTCCAGACCCGTTGGGGTAGAGATTGTTTTTGGTGGTAGGGGGCGGGAAAGAAGGCGATAGCTATACCTTCGGGGCTGCGGAAGCAGCGCCGGCCGCGCAGCCGTTCCACCAGCGCCGGGGGGAAGTAAGTTCCGCCCGCTACGGCCCACACCCGATGCCCCTCCGCTCGCCAATAGCGCAAAAAGTCATAACTCCGGCGATTACCCCACCCACCGGGTGGGGTGAAAAAGTACTGCCAATAGATGAGCTTCACACCTTTTGGTATGCTTGGGAGGGGGTGAAGCCTGCCCGTATGTAAGTGAAGTGCTTACTTCCAATCAGTAGCCCTATCCCGCTGGCGACTCCCAGGTGAGCCCATGGAGAGAGGGTATCGTGCATAAAAATGACCCAACAGGTGAGTAGCACTTGTACAGCGCCTAAGCTAAAGCCGATGTAAGGCACACGCCAGCCGGCCTGAGCGAGGCGATGCGTGAGGTGGTCTGTGCCTCCGTGAAAAGGACTTTGCCGGCGGGCCAGCCGCGAAAGAATAACCCAAAAAGTATCCCCGGCCAAAAGCGCAAACAAGGTCACTAATAAGACTATTTTTTCCCAGAGGGGCGCTGCCGGGGTGGGCTTACCCAAGCCTTGCCATACCTCGGTGCCCCAGTAGGCTAAGGTAAAGCCTAAAAACTGGCTGCCGTTATCCCCCATGTACAGGTGGGAAGGATGCCAGTTGCGCAGGAGGAAGGCCACCAGTGCCCCAACCAAACCCAGATAAAGGAAGTACTGGGGGCTGTGGGCTACCAGCCAGGGAGAGCCTACCAGCAGCCCCAAAGCGATGCTTCCCGCCACGCCGTCCATGTTGTCCATCATGTTGAAGGCGTTCATGACGGCTACATACCAAAAGAGCGTGAAACCGATAGAGGGGAGAGGTGCGCCTATATCCAGAAGTGGAGCGCCCGACAAAAGCGCGGCAGTAGCTGCAGCGATTTGGCCAATCAGTTTCATGTGGGGAACCGAGACGAAAGCGTCGTCTGCCAATCCTGTGAGAAAAGCTATAACCCCGCCGGCTAAAAAAGCCCGTGTGATTTCATACCCTTCGGGTCGCCAGGCCGCTATCCCTAATGCTACAAAGAAAAAAGCTATGCCCCCAATAATGGGCTTCTTACGGCTATCCCATCGGCGTTGGTTAGGGATACCTTGGCTGAGGGCACCTAAGCGGCGAGCAAACCGGAGAAAAATCTCGTTCCACAGCCAAGCAGAGAGGAGCGAAGCCAGGACTACTGCGACAGAAACCATATACGACTTTTACCCACACAGGACAAATATACAACGATAGTACCTTTGCCTAATGCCAAACCAAACGCCTTTAAGGAATCTCCATGTGGGGCTGGGTGCGAGTATGACGGTTTTTGGGGGGTGGGAGATGCCCCTGCGGTATAAAGGCGAGATAGCCGAGCACCAAGCGGTACGCTCGTATGCAGGACTTTTTGATTTATCGCACATGGGGGAGTTTCTGGTTCGGGGGCCAGAAGCGGCCGCGTTTCTGCAATCTCTGCTCACCAATGACCTGACCCGATTGGTTCCTGGTCGCGCCCAATATACCTTCCTGCTCAATCCCCAAGGGGGCGTCATAGACGATTTGATTGTCTATTTTTTGGAGCCTGAGCTATACCTCCTCGTCGTAAATGCCGCCAATACCCAGAAGGATTGGGACTGGCTGCAAGAACATAAGCCTACACATGGCGTGGAGCTGCAAAATATCACTGAAGAGACGGTACTCATAGCGTTATCTGGGCCGGAAAGCCCTACGATATTGGGCCGACTTACTGACCCGACTGTGATAAACGCCTTGCCTTACTATGCCTGCGTGCGGCTCAGTGTAGCCGGCATTCCCAACGTTTTGGTAGCTACGACCGGCTACACCGGCGAATGGACCTATGAGCTCTTCGTGCGCAAATCGGAGGGCGAGCGCCTCTGGACAGCTCTCCAAGAAGCCGGCGGTGAGCGCCTCCAGCCGGCGGGTCTGGGTGCCCGAAATACCCTTCGTTTAGAGATGGGTTACCTCCTCTGCGGAACCGACATGGATGAGGAGACTACCCCCTTAGAAGCTGGGGCCGGTTGGGCCGTCAAGCTGGAAAAAGGGCCCTTTATTGGACGTGAGGCCCTCCTGGCCCAAAAACAAGCTGGCCTTACCCGCCGCCTGTATGGATTGCGCAGCGGCTCGCCTCGCGTTGTACCCCGCAATGGCATGCCGCTCCTTTCTGCGGAGGGCGAGGAAATCGGCCATATTACCTCTGGCTCCTTTGGCCCCTCCGTAGGGGAAGGCATTGCTTTGGGTTACTTACCCCCTACCTATGCCCCCGGCGCAGAAGTGTATATCTCCGTCCGGGGTATGCTGGCTCCCCTCCCTGTGGTGAAGCCCCCCTTCCTCACCGAAACTTCTCTCACGCGTCGTCAAAAAGCTTAAACTATGAGGTTGCGACCGCTCGTGCGTGTATGCCTTTCCACCGCCCTTATCCCCACCTTCAAGGTGGAGGATTACATCGTGGTGGTGATAGATATTTTGCGGGCCACGACGAGCTTTTGTGTGGCACTGGACAAAGGTGTCACGGAGATACGGCCTGTGCCCTCGCTGCGGGCCTGTCGGCGCTTAGCGCGAGAAGGGTACCTCACTGCTGCCGAACGCGGCGCCCAAAAAGTCCCGGGCTTTGACTTTGGCAACTCGCCATTCGACTTTTTAGAAGCCGACCTCCAAGGAAAAAAACTGGCCTTTACAACCACCAACGGCACCCGCGCCTTATGGGCTGTTCGCAAAGCCAAAAAAATCGTAGCCGGCGCCTTTGTCAATATGTCGGTGCTCCTGACTTGGCTCCGTGCCCAAGAAGAACCCGTCCTCCTCGTCTGCTCCGGCTGGAAAGACCACGTAAATCTGGAAGACACCCTCTTTGCCGGCGCCATAGCTACCGAACTGGAAGGCGACTTCCGCGTGAATGATGACGCCACCCTCATTGCTATGAGCCTCTACCAGATGGCCGAGCACCGAAAGAAGTACTACTTGGAGCATTCAGCGCATTTTGAGCGCCTGGTAGAGCTGGGCATGCAGCGCGATGTGAAGTATAGCCTGCGTAGGGACCTGCACCCCGTGCTTCCGTATTACAAGGACGGGGTACTCATAGACCTTTTACGCGTACAGGCCTGATGGGACGGGTGCGACGCGTGCGGCTGCGGCCCGGCAAGGCACAGAAAATCCGCTATCAGCGGCATCCGTGGCTTTTCTCAGGGGCTTTTACCGCCGACTCCTTGGCTGAGGCCGGCGAGATGGTATGCGTCTGCGACGAACACGGCCAGCCTATCGCTTACGGCTCTTGGGAACCCGAAAGTCCTATACGCTGTCGGGTATTTAGCTGGAAGCCTGCCGATACCCCTAACACCCGCTTTTGGGAGGAGCGCTTCCAGCGCGCCTTAGACCTGCGCCGAAGCCTTCCTACTCTCCACGCTACCAATGCCTACCGCCTTATCAATAGCGAAGGGGATGCCCTCCCCGGCATCGTGGTGGATGTGTACGATACGGTCGCCGTAGTACAACTGCGCACCGCCGGCGCCGAACGACTTCGCCCAGCGTTGGTGCGCTTTCTGACGCAAAACCTCTCCCTCACGGCCATTTACCTTCGCCGAAATCAGCTCGCTGCCTCCGAATGGCTATGGGGTACCCCCACTGAAGAGGTGATTATTGAAGAAAACGGCCTGCGCTTCCTCGTCAATATTCCTACGGGGCAAAAAACGGGCTTCTTCTTAGATCAGCGGGAGAATCGTAACCTCCTTCGTCCCTATGCCGCCGGAAAAAAAGTGGCTAACTTCTTTGCCTATACGGGGGGCTTCACGATATACGCAGCTGCTGGGGGCGCCGCCCAGCTCCTCTCTGTGGAGATTATGCCTGAGCCGGCCCGCCTCATAGAACGAAACTTAGCCCTCAACGACCTTGCCCACGTGCCGCATGCGCTTTGGGTGGAGGATGCCTTCAAAGCGCTGCAGCGGCTGGAGCCCGGCGAATGGGATATTATCGTACTGGACCCCCCAGCCTTTACCCACCACCAAGAAGCCCTACTCCAAGCCATACAAGGATACAAAGAAATCAACCGGCGGGCTTTGCGCCTTTTACCGCCGGGGGGACACCTTTTTACTTTTTCCTGTTCGGGGCATGTGACCCCGCAGCTTTTTAGAGATGTGCTTTTTCAATCGGCCGCAGATGCCGATAGAGAAGTCCAGATACTGCATTTCCTTCATGCACCGGCCGACCATCCGATAGACTTATATCATCCGCAGGGGGAGTATCTGAAAGGGTTTGTGGTACGGGTAGGGAGTTAGCTTTCAGAAAAAGGGAGCTGCGTAGGGGAGAGTCCGTAGGCTTGGGCCCATTTCCAGAGGTATTTGGCTAAGACGTCAAACTCGGCATTCACCCGCATCCCCTTGCGAAGGCGCGGGAAGTTAGTATGCTGGTAAGTCCAGGGGATAATAGCCACCCGAAAAGCTCCGGCTTCTACGGCAGCTACGGTAAGGCTTACGCCATTGAGGGCGATGCTGCCTTTTTCTACAACCAGAGGGGCCCATGCATCGGGTAGCTCAAACGTGTAATAAAAGCTGTCCGCCCCTACCCGAGTAATATCTAAAAGCGTCAAGGTCGTATCTACGTGCCCTTGTACGAGGTGCCCTTCTATGCGTCCAGAGGCAGGAAGGCTACGCTCTAAGTTTACGGGGTCTTGGAGGTCTAACTCGCCGAGGTTTGTGCGCTGGAGGGTTTCTTGCACCGCTTCCACGCAGTAAAACTTATGCTTGATAGCAATCACAGTCAGGCAGGCGCCGTTATGTGCAATACTTGCCCCCAAGGAAAGCTCTCCCACAAAAGGCGCTTGAATCCAAAACCGTCGTCCGGAAGCCACCGTTTCTATGGCTTGGATGGTGCCTACAGCTTCTATAATCCCGGCGAACATAGGCGTCAGCGTAGGAGCGTTATACTACCGGCTTTGCGGAAGGTACGCTTTTCCCGTGTATCCAGCTCGGCTTCTATGAGGTAGTAGTAGGTGCCTTCTATGGCAGGGCGGCCGTTGTGGGTGCCATCCCACAGGCGCTGGATATCGGTGCTTTTCGCTACGAGGCTGCCCCAGCGGTCGTAAATCCAGCACTGAATGCTACGAATATTCCGATAGATGAAGGGGCGAAAGACATCGTTTATCCCATCGCCATTTGGGGTGAAGGTATTGGGCAGCATGAGGATGGGGCAGTTATCAAAGCATTGGGGCGCGCTGAGGGCGCTTTCATTCCCAGCGGTGTCTCGGGCCGTAATGGCTACGCAGAGCGCAATAGTCCCCTCTCCTTGCCAGGAGAAGGAACGCTGGGGTTCTTGCACATACCCTAAGAGGGTGTAGGGCCCTTCTGGCGTGGAACTTACATATACGCCATAGCTGCCCACGTCGCCGCCGCAAGTACTGTCGGGTTTTTCCCATCGAACGGAGAGGCGATAAGTTTCACAATCCGCTTCCGCTAAAATCTCTGCGGGGAGGCACGGGGGCGTGGTGTCGCGGGGACTTTCACAGGCTTTGTTAGAGGCATTCCATAGCGGGTCTCTAAGGCCTGCTACCCCATACGAGCCCCGGCTCAGTATATAGTAACAGTAGGTTTGGCCATTCTGGAGACCTAAGTCCAGGTAGGTGAAAGTGGCCCTTCCCGTGGCTTGTCTCGGCACTGTAGCTATTTGCGTGAAGGTGCCTGGCTGAGGGGGATCCGCACGGAAGATATAAAAGGTGTCGTTGGTCCAAGGAACATTTTGTTCCCAGCGCAGGAGGAGGGCGCCATCGCGGGGCTCTATGGTGAGAAAGATACTGGTAGCGGTGTTGCTGGAGGCGACTTCTCGGCCTGTGCCGTCTAAGAGATGCACCCGGTAGCGGTACGGCTGGACAGCCGTAGCTAAGTTTCCTGCATCTAAGTAGCCTGTACTGGTAAGGCCCGTGGCTACGGTCTGGAAGCTTGTACCGGTAAGGCCGGGTGCTCTTTCTAAGGTGTAGGTATAAGGCGGCGGGAAGAACGTCGTATCTAAGAGGAGAGGTGCATTCCAAGAGACCCATATCGCGCCATTTTGGGGATCGGTGGTATGTACGCTGTCTTGGGTCATGAGCGGGAAGTTTATCGGGAGGTCAATGCACACTTCGGGGGTAGGGCAGCTCAGTCCCCCGCGATATAAGGCTCGGACTCGGTAGCAGTAGCGCGGACTAAACTCCAGGTTTGCATCGGTGTAGGTCGTGGTCGTGCCGGCTACCCGCGCGATAAGCTCATAGCCACCCAGCGGCGAACGGCAACAAGGGGTGTCGGCATATACGGCTGGCGTAGGAGAACGGTAAATCAAGAATGAATCCGGCGTGCAGGCAGGCGCATCCCAAGAAAGGGTTATTTGGCGAGGGCCGGGGGTAAGGGTGAGGTTCGTAGGGGGCGGACCTATCACATATATCTTGGTAATCTTATTGGCAGCCAGCGGGGGACGGTTTGTCAGGTTATCGTGAGCGTACCAGTCCACTTGGTAAAAGTGGGGGCGGATATGGGCGCATACCGTCTGCCAGGTAAAGGTTCCTTGTACCACTGGTGGGTTGTAGCCAATAACCGGGAAGGTATTGGGCAGGAAAGTAGCAGGGCTGGGTTGCGCCTGGAAGGGACCGTTATTCCCTTGTCCGCCGTTATTGAGGTAAAAGTACAAGCTATCGCCGGTATCGGGGTCGTAGGCCCGTACCGGAAAGCTTAAGAGACTTCCGGCGGTGACGCAGGTTTCTGCGGGGGCTTCTATGACAGGGGGGCGATTGATACACGGCGATACAAAAATAGCCATGTCGCGGATCACATAGCCAATCCGCCGGCCATTTCGGTATTCTTCTATTAGGATGGAGATGTTGTAGACGCCTATTTGCTGGGGGGTATTCCAGGTGATGAGGCCTGTTTGACGGTCTATGGTGAAGGTGCCGCCAAAGGCATCGGGATAGCGGTAGTTTCCGACGGGGATGGGGTTTTGCATGGTCCCGGGGTCGTATTGTTGGCAGGGGATGAGGCTAAATACGAGCGAGTCGCCATCGGGATCGTATGCGCCGGGGTTATGGGTCCAGAGGCGGTTTGTGCACGCGTCGTCTATGGGGTCGTTTAGGAGGAGGGGCGAGTTGTTGGTGCCGATGAAGGGATTATTGTTGAGGAGGGTCTCTACGTAAAAGGAAGTTGCCCCGGAGTTGCTCATGTTGCGCACATTTTCTACCCGGGCGAAGTCGCTATAGCGGAGTTCGTACAGGCCAGGGCCGGGTAGGGTAATCTCCACGATGTAGAAGTTTTTTTTCACGCGCGGGCGCAGATGTATCCCGAGGCGAGCTGGGGCTTGACATCCTCCGCCGGCAGGGCCATTTGTCCGAGGTATATTGGTGTAAGTCTGCACCAGGGTCTTGGTCGTCCCGATAACGCTCCACACTTCTATATCGGCGAAGCACCGATCCACCCCGGCTGCAGCGGAATCGGTGTAAGTGGTGAGGGTTACCCGATAGCGGTTAGGTCCCAAATACTCGTAGGTAATCTGGCCGGCGAGGTTATGGCTGGCATAAGCCAAGGTGCCGAATAGCCCTATGAGTCGGAAGAGGCGCATGAACTTCCGCAAAATAAACAATATTTGCGTGTGCTTGGAGAAGAGCTTATTCGGGCGGCGCAACGGACCGTTGTCGGCCAGCGGGAGACCTTAGAGCAGCTATGGACAGCCCTGATAGCTGGCGGACATGTACTCTTAGAAGGCGTGCCGGGTGTGGCTAAAACGCTGATGGCCAGTACTATAGCTCGGCTCTCGGGCTTAGAATTTCGGCGGGTGCAGTTTACGCCGGATATGCTGCCTTCCGACCTTACCGGCGGCTTGGTGTATGAAGGGCCCGGGCGCTTTTCGGTGAAAAAAGGGCCTATTTTCACGCAGGTGCTTTTAGCGGATGAGATTAATCGAGCGCCCGCTAAGGTGCAGAGTGCCCTCTTGGAGTGCATGCAGGAAGGGCAAGTGACGATTGGGGAGGAGACCTATCCTTTACCGAGGCCGTTTTGGGTATTAGCCACGCAAAACCCGATTGAGCAAGAGGGCACCTATGCCCTGCCCGAGGCGCAGATAGACCGGTTTCTTTTTCGGCTGGAGGTGACTTATCCGCAAGAAGGAGAGGAAGAAGAGATTTTACGGCGATGGGCGCGTCAGCTATATCCGGAGCTTCCGCCGCCGCTGCTTTCTGCCCACAAAATCCTGGAATACCAAGAAGCAGCCACGCGTATAGAAATGCCGCCTGTCTTAGAGAAGTACATTGTGCGTTTAGTGCGGGCCACCCGCGCGCCGGCTCAGGTAGGCCTCAAAGCCTGGGCCGATAAGGTAGCGTTTGGGGCTTCCCCACGGGCAGGGTTAGCGCTGCATCGGGCCGCGCGGGCCCGAGCCCTCCTTTTTGGACGTGCGGCCGTAGCCCCCGAAGACATAAAGGCGGTCGCTCCGGCGGTTCTCCGTCATCGGATCTTGCTTTCTTATATTGCGATTGCCGAAGGCCTCAAAACCGATACCTTTATTACCGAGCTTCTCCGAGTGGTGCCTATCGCATGAGACGTAGTGAGCCCGATGTGGTTTTATACCTTTTGGTGGGGGCCTTGATGAGCATAGGTGTGGCTAATCTCTACTCCATAGAAGGCTTCCCGCCATTTAGCTGGAAATATGCCTACGTCCGTCAGCTCGTATGGGCTGGGATAGCGCTGGGAATAATGGGCCTGTCTTCGTTGGTGGAAGGAGGCAGTTGGCGCTTTTTTACGTACTTTCTCTATGGGGGAAGTGCGCTCCTAATGCTGCTCACGGCCGTTGTAGCTCGGGAGGTCAATGGCGCCCGGGCCTGGCTGGATATAGGGCCACTGCGCCTCCAACCGTCGGAGTTTATGAAGGTAACCACCAGCTTGGCGGTAGCCGCTTTCGTGACACGCTATGAGTTTCGGTGGGAGCGCTTTATGGACAAGGTAGGGGTGGCTTTGCTTATTGGGGTGCCGGTGGGGCTTACCCTCCTGCAGAAGGACACGGGTACCGCCCTTACCTATGTGGCTTTTTTAGTGCCGCTTTACCGGTGGGGGTTGCCGGGATGGGTCATAGGGGTGCCCCTTCTTTTAGGGGTCTTAGCGTTTCTTACACTTTTGTACAATTGGGTCAAGATAGGCCTTGTGCTCACGGGCGTGGGGGTACTGAGTTATGTAGGGCTTTTCCGACGCAAGTATTTGTGGGGTCATGTGGCTATGCTGGGGGGATTGTGGGCCTGGTTAGCGCTGTCTGGGGTCTTGTATGAGAAAGTACTGGCTCCCCACCAACGCCAACGCATTGAATCGCTTTTAGATCCTCATAAAGATCCCCGAGGGGCTGGCTGGAATAGCATCCAGGCCCGCATAGCCATAACCGCGGGGGGGGCTTTCGGCCGAGGCTATGGCAAAGGCCTCCAAAGCAAACTGGATTTTATTCCGCAGCGGCATACGGACTTTGCCTTTTGCGGGGTCGCCGAAGAGTGGGGATGGATAGGAAGCACAGCTATCCTACTACTTTTTGCTTTCTTTCTCTTCCGGCTTACCACCATAGCCGAAAAATGTAACTCGCCCTTTGCGCTGTTGTATGGCTATGCACTATCAGGCTTCCTTTGGATGCATTTACTCATCAATATTGCTATGGTGGTAGGTCTTTTTCCGATAGTGGGTATACCGCTGGTGTTTATTAGCTATGGAGGGTCTTCTTGGGTAGCGGTAGCTTGGGGCGTAGGTATCCTTCAGAGCTTGTACCGAGAACGGAGCCTGCGGCTATTTGGCTGAAGCGGGGAGGAGGGCCTGCAGAAGAGGCTCGTCTACAATCTCGCCGAGTAAATCCGGTTCTTTTTGAAGGCATTTTTCTAAGAGGGCGGCGGCTTCTTCTTTCCGGCCTAAACGAGCCAGAAAGAGCGCCTGAAAATACTGGACTTCGGGGGTCTGGTAAGAAAGCTCCCCGGCTTTCTGCAGGGCTTCTTCGGCAGCTTCGTTATCTCCGAAGTGCATCGCCCAAAAGGCTTTATGTACCCACCACCGCGGGTTTTCAGGATCTTGTTTGAGCAGGTCTTCTAAGAGGTGGTAGGCTTCGCGGGTCCTACCTTGGTGGAGGAGCTCTTCATAATACGCCTGCAAAGCAGGTAGATAAGTAGGGGCTACCCTTCGGCACTCTATGAGCGCGGTATAGGCTTCGGGACTGCCTAACTTTTTGAGAATTCGGTATTTTTCGTACCAAAGTTCAGGGACTTGGGGGAAAAGGCCTAAGCCTACATGAATAGGCGCCAGTGCCTCTCGCCATAGACCGGCTTCGCTGAGCCTAAGGCTCTGGCGTAAGTATTCTGTGACCATGGACATACAAAAACAAAAGTACGACTTTTATGGAGTTCCGTTTGTAGGCTTAAGCAGAAGTAAGCAAGGTTTGGACGGTAGTTTCGGCGGCCGCCATGCCGCCTTCCATGTAGCCCATCCATTCGTGGGCGCGTTCGGTGCCCGCCCAGTGTATGGGTGGAAGGGGTTCGCGCAAGGCAGGACCGAAGTAGCGCCATCCCCCCGGCCCAAAATAGCCCACATAACAGCCCCCGGTCCAGGGCTCATCCGCCCAGGTCTTTTGATACAAGTACTGGGGCTTTTGTCCGAAAAGGACTTCCATTTCTTGGCCATAATAGCGATCGCGTTCCTCGGGAGCAACTCGTAGCAAACTTCTTGCCAAAGCGCCCACCGCAAATGCGGTGATTTGTCCATAAGCGCCATCGGGCGGTGATGTATCAAAAGTAATCCGAATACCTCCCTGCAACCGTAAAATGTGGCCGCTCAATCCTTCTTCTCTCCAAAAAGGCCGATTATAAATGGCTATTACCTTGGTGATACTTCCCATAGGCAGGTGTTGGCTGAGTTGGGCATAGAGGGGGGGAAGGGGCGGTTCCCAATGGATGCGGCTTTGTACGGCTGGAGGGATAGCCACGATAATGGCACGCGCCGAGAGAAGACGACCTTTTTGGGTGCGAACCTGTACTTTATTTGGAAGGCGTTCCACGGCTACTACGGGGTCGCCTAAGGTATGGGGCACGGTATTTGCGAAAGTTTCTATGAGTGAGCTGGCTCCCTTAGAGAACTTGAGTTCTTGGGCGCCATTTTCGGTTTCTATGAGGGCTTCCAAGGAACTGGCACTGCGGATGTAAAAGAGCGTATGCCAGAGAGAGACTTCTTCGGGCTCGCAGCCCAGCACCGTTGCCAGCCCTACCCGGAAGGTTTCTTTCGCTGTCTGAGTGTAAAAGGTTTTCCGGATCCATGCCGCCAGCGTAAGCTCATCCCAGGCCGGACGTGTTATTTCCCAGGGATGGGTAGCGGATACCTGGCGAGCCATGCGCTTGAGTTTTTCTAAGCCTATGCCCAGGTCTATGAGCGCGCCGAGGGGAAGGCGGGGGATGGTGCCTTTGTACTTACGGCGACGGGCGGGAGTAATAAGGAGGTTATACCCTTCGGTGTAGGTTTTGTGGAGGGGTATCTGATGCTGGGAGATCCATTTGAGGAGGCGGTGATGCTGTGGCCCTACCCATTGCCCGCCCAAATCAATAGGGTGCCCTTCGGGGCTAAAAATCGTATAGAGGCGACCGCCTAAGCGCTCTTGGGCTTCTAAGACTTCCACGGTAGCGCCGGATTCTTTTAGGAGGTAAGCGGCGTACAGGCCACTGATGCCCCCTCCCACGACGAGGACGTCCAACATGCCCAAAAGTAGCCGTTTTTTTGGCGTATCTTTGAGAAATGTGGGTTACCGAGGCCGACTCCCCTTATCCTAACATAGAGAGTTGGGCGACAGAGGCGCTCTTGTATGCTATGAACGACGAAGATACCCAGGTACCGCTGCGGGTACGGGAAGCGATACCCCAGATTGCGGCTTTTGTGGAGGCGTTGGTGGAGCGTATGCGGGCAGGTGGACGGCTTATCTATGTAGGTAGTGGCACCAGTGGGCGCTTGGGGGTCTTAGATGCGGCCGAATGTCCTCCTACGTTTGGGGCGCGGCCGGGGCAGGTGATAGGCGTGATTGCAGGGGGCGAAGCCGCCCTCAAAGGCCCGATAGAAGCCGCCGAAGATGATGAGGAAGCGGCCGTACGCGACCTTGCACGGCTATCGGTAGGGCCGACGGACGCTGTCTTTGGGATAAGCGCCAGCGGCCGAACGCCGTATGTGCTGGCTGCGGTGCGCTATGCCCGTAGCCAGGGGGCCCTCACGGGGGCCTTCACCGCTAATCCCGACACGCCGCTGGCTGCATTGGTAGAGTACCCCATCGTGGTTATTACAGGGCCTGAGGTGCTCACGGGGAGCACTCGCCTCAAAGCCGGCACCGCTACCAAGCTCGTACTGAATATGATTTCTACGGCGGCTTTTACGCGATTAGGGCATGTGCGGGGCAGCCGGATGATAGACCTCCAGCTCGTGAATCAAAAACTCTGGGAGCGTGCAGTGCGCTACCTGCGTGAAGCTACGGGCCTTTCTTCCACCGAGGCCGAGTCCCTCCTACGGGAAACAGGCAGCCTGCGCTTAGCCCTCCAAAGGGCAGCTCATAACCGCTGACATGCATCATCTCGGTCACATTTACCTGGCGGAGGGGCCCCCAGCTTTTCAGTTTGGGGCCTTTATCGCCGATGGTATCCGGAATCCGCAGCTTGCGCAGCTGCCTCCCCTCATGCAACTGGGGGTGCGGTTTCATCGATGGGTGGATTGGCAGACGGATAGGCATCCGTCGTTTTTGGTGGCTCGACGGCTCTTGCGCCCCGTGGCTGGAAGGTACGCCGGGCTGATTGTAGACTTGTGGTTAGACGCTGCTTTGGGTCAAGCCTGGGAAAGACACGCTCCAGAGCCGTTAGAGACCTTTGCGGCTCGCTTCCAAAAAGAGACCCTCGAACCGCACTGGCGTTGGCTCCCCCTTAGCTGGCATACCTTTGCTGAAGCCCTCAAAAAAGAGCACCTCCTCCTTTCATTTGGCAGTTATGCTGGTATGCTGGAGCATATAGCGCGTTTTATCCGTCGCAGGCAGCTTCCCTTGGATTTTGTTCAGATACAACAAACCCTTCTTGTCCAACAGCAGGCTTTGGAAGAGCTCCTCCAAGGTTTCTGGCAGGAAGCGCAAGAGTGGCGCCATACGGCCGATTCTTTCGCCCGAATAGCCTAACTTTGCTTTTTGCGTATGATACCGCCTACCAATGGTCTCCCTAAGAATCTTTTCAACAAAACACGAGACCTCAGAGAGAAACGCGCCACGGATACATGGCAGATTTTCCGCATTATGGCGGAGTTTGTGGAGGGTTTTGAGACGCTTTCACGGATAGGTCCCTGTGTATCTATCTTTGGGTCGGCGCGTGCGCAGCCGGGCAGTCCTCACTACGAACTGGCCGTACAGGTAGCGCGAGCTTTGGTGGAAGCCGGCTATGGCGTTATCACCGGCGGCGGACCGGGCATCATGGAGGCCGCCAATAAAGGCGCTAAAGAACTGGGCGGCCATTCCGTCGGCCTCAATATTATCCTCCCCTTTGAACAGCACCCTAACCCCTATGTGGATGAGAACCTCCTCATCAACTTTGATTACTTTTTCGTGCGGAAGGTCATGTTTGTGAAATATGCGCAAGCTTTTGTAGTACTTCCGGGGGGATTCGGCACGATGGATGAGCTTTTTGAAGCGCTTACGCTTATTCAGACCCGTAAAATAGAGCGCTTCCCCGTGGTTATGGTAGGTACGGCTTTCTGGCAGGGCATGGTGGATTGGCTTGAGAAAGTGGTCTTGGAGGAATGGAAGTACATCTCGCCAGAAGATATGTTTCTCTTTGCCCTGGTGGATACCCCCGAAGAGGTAGTGGAAACCATAAACTCTTTTTATCGGCAGCGTTTTGAGCAGCTTCAGCTGGGATAAAGCATGATTTTATGGCCTTTTCGTTGGCTCCTGAGACAAATTTTGGGTATAATATTGACTTTATTGGTAGGCCTTGTAGGGATTTTGTGGGTACTTCAGTGGGTGCCCTTTCCGCCGGTGGTGGTCATACAGGGCTTTTTTCAGGGGAGCGCCCCGAAGTGGGGCTGGCTTGGACCTGAGGATATTCCCCCTCTCCTGCAGGAAGCCGTTCAATGGGCCGACCACACTTCTCATCGGCAAGATAGCCCCTCTCTCGCAGAAAAAACCGCCGTGCTCGTATTCTATCCACGCGGAAGCTCCGCCACCGGGAGTGCTTGGCTCGGATTTCTGCTCGAAAATCTCTGGAGTGAAGCTCATATTTTGCAGTTTTATCTAAATGCTCTCCCTTACGATGAAGATGTGTATGGACTCAAAGCTGCAGCGGAACGGCGATTCCAGAAGCCTGTGGCGCAGCTCTCCCCCAACGAAATGGCCGAGCTGATTGCCCGGCGTCGGTGGCCCCACCTAAGCCGTCCGCTTCCCTCGTGGCTTAGAGCAGAGCAAGAACGGCTTCGCCGCTTCTTAGAAAAAAAGCTCTCCGCCGCTTATGCCTCCTAAGAAGCGCCCCAGAAAGAAAAGCGCCAAGGCTCAGCCGCGCTTCCCTTGGTGGCAGAGTCAGCGCTTCCGGAGGATTTTAGCTGTGCTCCTACTCTTGGGCATAGGGCTGATGCTGGTGCAGTTTTCCGCAGGAGTTCGCCTGGATAAAAAAACCGAATGGTGGATACCCTTAGACTCGCAAAAGAGAGAGGGCTATAAAGCGGAAATAGCTAAGATTTTTCCTCCTTATACTGTGTGGCGCTGGCTTTTTGTTTTTTTCTTCGCTTAAGGCCGGTCACTATCAAGCTCTACCAGGGGAGACGGCGTTTACGGTGTGGAAAAAGTTTCGTCAGGGTCTCCAGCAGCCTATCCGGCTGTACCTACGGCCGCAGCGCATGCCCCAGCAGTTGGCCGGCTTTTTGGGAAAGGCCTTAGCGTATGACTCGACGGCGTGGATAAGCACTTTTCAGACCTACCCATGGGAAAAGCTTGGTTTTACGGCTGCGACTTGGATGCTGGTATTTTTGCCCGATGTGTATGAGGTCTATTGGACCACGGCCCCTGAACGACTTATAGAACGCATGTATGAGGCTTACCAGCGTTTCTGGAACGAAGAGCGCCGAAAGAAAGCCGAAGCCTTAGGCCTCACTCCCATAGAAGTGGGCATTCTGGCCTCTATCGTAGAGCATGAGAGTTACCGCCTCAGCGAACGCCCCCTCATTGCAAGCGTATACCTTAATCGCCTGCGTTTGGGGATGCCCCTCCAAGCCGACCCTACGGTGATATATGCCATCGGTGATTTTTCGATCACCCGTGTCACCCATAAAATGCTGGAAATAGACTCGCCCTACAACACCTATAAAAGGCGAGGCTTGCCCCCAGGGCCTATTGGTATGCCTTCCGTAGAAAGTATGGAAGCTGTGCTGAACTATACCCCCAGTGCGTATTTGTACTTTTGTGCACGACCAGATGGGTCAGGCTATCACGATTTTTCTGAAACTTACCAAGAACACTTAGTAAAAGCGCGTACTTACCAAAGAGCCTTAAGCCGATGGTTAGCCCAGAAGAAATAGATCCGGCTATCTGGCGCACGCCCCGAGAAACTTTTGTGCGGGTGCGTTATGCCGAAACAGACCAAATGGGGGTAGTGTATTATGGGCATTATGCGGTCTATTGTGAGATCGCTCGCACCGAATGGATACGTCACTTCGGCCTTACCTACGCGCAAATAGAAGAAATGGGCTTTATGCTCCCCGTGCGGCGCTTCTGTATCACCTACCATCGCCCGGCGCGGTATGACGACCTCATTCGGATAGAAACTTGGCTGGGAGAACCCCCAAATACCAAACTTTTTTTCCATCATCGCTTATATCGGCAGGAAGAGCTTTTGGCTGAAGCGGAGGTACTTTTACTCTTTGTCTCTAAGGCGATTTGGCGGCCGTGTCGCCCTCCCGAAGCATTTTATGCGGCGTTGGCTGCGCAGGCTTCTCGGTAGGATTGGGGCTTTACGTTTGCCGGGCTTTCGCCGAGTGCGCCTTGGAAGCGTCCTCGCCCTTCTGTGGTACAACATCACACATCCTACCTTTACGCTACGAGGGAGTGCTATGGCTTTTAGCTTCTTTTTCGCCCTTTTTCCCGGGGTGCTTTTTGCTGTAACACTCATTAGCTATTTGCCCTTTCAGCAGTTTCAGTCTCTTTTTGAGCAGCAATTAGGTGCCATACTGCCTCCGCCTGCCTACCAGCTCGTATATGAGATCGTTTTTCAAGAAGTATACCGCCGACGAAACCTCACGTTGTTATCTACTTCTTTAGCTTTGGCGCTTTACTCGCTGTGGCAGGGCATCCTGACCATGTTGCGTGCCTTTTTCCATGACGATATGCCCAAGCCCATTTTTTGGGTCTTATGGCTTCGCGCCTTAGGTCTGGTGCTTTTCCTCATAGTTTTGATTTTGGGCAACTTACTATTTACTTTTGTAAAAGATGAGCATCTCTCTACGCTCATTGAAGCTTGGCTTCATTCTCCTATAGGGCCAGGCCTTAGAATAATAATAGGCATCGTGAAATTTCTATTGTTGTTTTTTACCGTAGCAGGAGCTATTGAAGTAATGTATCGAGCAACCCTTCCTCGGCGCAGCTTGCCGTATATCCTTTCACCGGGCGCTGTGGTGGCTACCCTCCTCTTAGGCGCAGCTATGAAACTGCTTTCTTGGTACTCTCCTCGCTGTGGCAAACTTTAGCCGCTTTTATGGCAGTATCGCGGCCGTAATAGCCCTCATGGTATGGTTCTATTGGCTTTCTATGGTGCTGCTCATTGGTTTTGAGCTAAATTATAGCCTGTATCGCTCGCTATTCACACAAAATATTGCTACTGAGGACTCGTAGCCTCTATTTTTTACGCATAAGGTATAAAACTCTATCCATGCTTTCTATTCTTTTTTGCGCTTCCAGAGTGAAATCGTCTTGAAAACTCTGTATAAAGCCTTCTTCGGAATAGTCGGGGAAAAGGGTGGGATCGCCATGAAGGAACTGTACCTGCTTGTCCGAAGGAGGCACATATTCTATAATGAGGTAGCCTTCGGGCGCAATAAGGGAGGCCAAGAGCTTTCCTTGGGCAGAGAAGCTCATAAAGCTTTTTAGTCTCAGGTGGTGGGTAAGCGCTAAACTCAGCACTACCGCAAACTTTTGGTGTAATCGTTCGTACAAGCCTAACAATGAACCGCCACTCCATGGGGTGGTTGGGGTAGGGTGGGCTATGTCAGCTGCAATAGGATATAAGTGGGGATGTTTTGGAGCGAGGGTAGCGGCTAAGGTGTCTAAGGCGGCCAGGTCTCTCTCCAAGGCTACTACGCCTTCCTGCGCTAAGGAGAGGAGCAGGCGGGTATAAGTGCCTTGATAGGCTCCTATATCGGCTGCCCAGCGAAAGGTTCCTATGCGGCTGAGCCAGCTCTCTATGACTTGCTTTTTGTGGGCTTGGGCTTCGGGAGGATAGGGGCAATCGGTTTCGTATTTTTCCCAGGGGGAGGGGGTATAGCGGGGGGAAAGACCGGCAATGTCGTTTTCCAACGATTCAATCAAGGCTATGAGGCGTTTTGTAGGTAGGGTAGGGGAAGGTAGGGGGGTTTTTGGGGGCTGGGTAGGGCGAGCGCGCAGGGGCAGTCGTAGGTGGATGAGTGCGGTGGGGTGCCACCGGCGCCAAGTAGGCAAGAGTTCATAGACGAGGTCTATGGGTAGGCCGTTCGGGTAGAGACGCAGGAGCTCTCCTAAGCGGCGGTCGCGCCATGCCATAAGCAGGAGCGGCGCTAAAAATGTACGGATAAACTCCGGGTAGGCTTTCCAGGGCTGTCCTTCTTTGTGAGGGGCTAAGGACAGCTGGTCAAACCACCGCATGTGTCCTTTTTCCAGGGTGAGGTTGAGGGGCGTAGCGTCGCGGAGGGTGTAGCCTTTTTGCAGGGCATACTTTTGGATAGCTAAGGTAGTGAGAGCCGCCTCTTTCCAGTCGGTCCAGCTCCATTCCCACGGGTAGGTGAGACAGGAGAGTGTGGGTAAAGGGGCACGGTACAAGCCTTCTTCTACCAGGCTGGGCGGTCCCCCAACCCACCAGCGTTTTTGCTGTGCCAGCTCTTCTTGGAGGGGGAAGCTCTCGGTATAGGCTTTATAGCCAGCTGAGGTGAGGTAGCGGTACCACTGGCCGGCTTCTTGGGCGACCCAGCCCCAGGGATCTCGTCCCTTATTCACGGGAGTTGTCTGCCGGCTGAGGCTCTTTGCTGGGGGTGCGTTTTTTCAGCCCAAGGGCGGTCAAGAAGGATATCCCCTTCCTCTTGAGAAAAAGCCAAGCAGCCGCCATCCCCGCTATGATGGCTTGGAGGAGGAGCAAGCCACTCCCAGGTTCAATGTAGGCCCACATGGGGCAAAGATAGTCTTATCTTTGAGAAGAGTGTTGTTTCCTTGTCGAAAGAAGCTTTTCCAAAAAACCGGAGAGGCAGGGGAAGTCGTGACAAGGGCTGAGGGCGTTGTGGATCTCTGCGGGGGACCCGTGGGGGATATATGCGGCAAAGAAGGCTTGATAGTGCAAGGGCTCCACCAGATGAGGGGCTATCTCCGGCAGACCCAGCCGTTCAGGCTCGCCTAAGTGCAATCCGTGGTCCGAAAAGATTACAATCACAGGCTCGGGTTTGCCTATCCGTCTATACGCCTGCCGAAGGGTATCTACGGCAGTGAGGACTTCTTGAGCTGTGAGGGCTAAGGCCTGACGAATACGTGTGTACAAAGGCTGTTTTTGACGATTTAGCCATTGTCGGCTTGCTCCCGTCGCGAAAAGTGCATGCGTGACAAATACATGAAAATGGAAAAAGTGCTTTCTTTCATCTGTAGGGGGATGGGCGCAGATATTTTGTATTTTTTCTAAAAAAGAAAGATCGTAACGATGCTTGAATAAAGAAGCGATAAACCGAGATTTTGGGGCCAAAAGTTCCGTAAAAGCCTGGTCTGGCAGGAAGTAGCCTTCCCACTGAAAAGGCATCCGCTGTAAGGGCGGATAATAGGGCAGGATACCGTGCAGCTGGTAGCTTTGTTCCTGCGCAAGGAAAAGCGTTTGCAAGTTTTGTAAGGCTATTACCCCGAAAGCATCTTCTTTCAAGGAGGTGCGGCTGTTGTAGATCTCGCGTAGGGTGTGCAGGGTTCCACCATGAGTTTTTATGGAGTCAAGTACATAGAACCCTCTTTTTTGCAGCGCAAAAAGGAATGTATCGCACTGGGGAAAAACATACTTTGCTACTGCAGGAGAAGGGTGTTCGTCTAAAAGAAAAACATAAATGTCTCTTTCGGGTGGGGTCCGTGCAGGTGGCGTGGAGAGAGAAGGTAGCGTAAAAGAGGAAAGCTTGATTTCTCGGTAGAGTGGCCACGCTACATGGCTAAAGGCAAAGTTGAGAAGGCCAAATACTTGGAAGAAAGAAAGTATTTTTTCTTTTAAGGAAATGCTCCAAAACGGAAGTGTAACCGTAAGTAAAGCACCTCCATAGAAGAGATACTGAGAAAAGGGGGGAATCTGCTCCTGCTGGCTCCAAAGTAGGAGATATCCTGTGAGCGTGATAGCCAAAAACCAGCTATTGGTGGAGATGGTTTTACGCAAAGCCAAGTATAGGATACCCCACAAAAGTAGCAGAGGGAAGAAGACCATCAGAGAGTTTGCCAATAGTTTGAGGTAAGGCGTGTAAAACCAAAGGCTATAATACCCTGCCAGTGCGGGAAATAAAACCCAGAGGCTAAGGGTTTGGAGGGCAGGCTGTAAGGCAGTGGCCGTTGTAGCTTTTAGGCTTAGGGACACCAGGGACAAAGAAAAGCCTTTCTACCGGGAGGGGAGGGAGGACACAGGAGGGGTTCGGACGAGGGCGCCATAGCTTATCCCCATAAGTCCCAAGGCTATGACCAGCAGAGTTTGCAGCGCGTGAGCGGCCACTACGGTGAGCTGAGCGAGTGCCTTTTCCCAGCCTAAGCTGAGCAGTAATACAAGACCTATAGCGTGGAAGGTGCCTATGCCCCCCGGGACAGGTAAGGCCATCGCTAACCCAGAACCCACCAGGAGAATGAGCGCCGGCCAGAGGAGCGTGGCTAAGGGGGCCTGGGGCACACAAGCCGCCATAACGCCCACGAGCGCCCCCCAATACCCTATCCATATGCCCACCGAGAGGCCTATGGCCACATGCCGGGGGCGCACCGCCAAAATGCTAAAAAAACCCTTCCCCAGCTCGTGGATCCAGCGGTGCCGGCTGCGCGCGAACCAATACCGCCAGAGCAGGGCTCCTATAATCAGTCCTATTCCCCCTGCGGCTATGAGGTAAGGTAGGTATGCTTTCAGCCCTAAGACTTCCAGCCAGCCGGTGCCTTCTGTAACTACAACGGGCAGGGCTAAAAACGCCAAAAGCAAGAGGTCTATTAGCCGTTCTGCGATAACGGTGCCCAAGGAGACGGTGACGGGGAGGGCTCGCCAGCGCCAGAGGAGGGTGCAGCGTACGACCTCGCCGACGCGGGGCAAAGCGGTGTTCACCAGATAACCTACCATGAGGGCCCACCAAGGCGCAGTGCGATCGGTGGGATGACCGCTGCTCTGGAGCATCAGCTGCCAGCGCCAAGCCCGTAAAAAATGCGCCCCAGTCATTGAAATCCCCCCCAGCGCAATCCATTCCCAGTGCTTCCCCAAAACGCTAAGCTTCTCCCACGCAAAGTCTCTGAGGACCCATACCAGCAGCCCTCCTCCTATCAGTAGGCCTATACCAGCTTCTATGAGGCGGCGTTTCACAGACGATTACCCTCTTTCGGGAAGATAATCCGCGGCTGGAAGGTGCGCGCTTCCTCCGCTGGCATCCACGCATACGCCAGCACAATCACGATATCCCCCACTAAGCCCGTACGGGCTGCCGGGCCATTCAGCCCGACAATCCCACTTCCCCGAGGCCCCTCAATCACATACGTCTCTATGCGACTGCCATTATTCACATTCAGCACATGGATCTTTTCAAAAGGCAGGAGGCCCGCTGCATCCATAAGGTCCCTATCTAAGGTCAAACTCCCTACATAGTCTACATCTACCTGCGTGATGCGCACCCGATGAATCTTCGCTTTCAGCACACACACCCACACCCCACAAAGGTACCTATTTGGCGCGTTCTATGGATAGTCATACTTGTTATTTGTATAAATAACTTTTTGTACCTTTGTCCCAAACCGAACGCCTATGAAGATCGCCGGGTACACGTACGGACAGGTGCCGGCTTCGCCGGTGAAGGTAGAAGACTTGGAGCTGCTCAAGAAAACGCTCCTCTGGACCGAAGAAGATGATCGCTACTTGCGTATGGCGGCTGATGTACTGCACGACCAAGTGAATGACATCTTAGACCTATGGTATGGCTATGTCGGTAGTCATCCCCACCTGGTGTACTATTTCACGGACAAAAACACGGGCCAGCCCATCGGCGAGTACTTAGAAAAAGTACGGGCGCGCTTCGGCCAGTGGATTTTAGACCTGTGTGAGCGGCCTAAGGATGCCACTTGGTTGGCCTATCAAGAAGAGATTGGCCTGCGCCACCACAGCACTAAGAAAAACCAAACCGATGGCGTAAATGCCGTGCCTTTCGTGCATTTCCGCTACATGGTCGCATTTATCTTCCCTATCACCTACACGATTAAACCCTTCTTAGCCAAAAAAGGCCACTCTCCCGAGGAAGTGGAGAAGATGCACACGGCATGGTTCAAGGCGGTGGTGCTCACGGTCATCCTCTGGTGCCGATCGTATATTCGGGAAGGACAGTTTTGAGCTATGCGCGCGCTGCTTTTGTTTCTGGGACTTCTTTTTGGGCAAAAGGCTATGAAAGTAGCAGTCTGGGATACGTACGTGCAGCGAAAGGATGGCCGGATTATGCACTTTGACATTATTGTGCCGGCAGAGGTGACTGATACAGCCCAGATATTTGCGTATGGGCGGGCCTACTTAGCGACGAAGGGGGAAGCCGGCCAGCCGCTTACTGCGCGTAACTGCCGCTTCTGCCACATAGAGACGGTGCGGCCGGCCTGGGAAAAAGCTATCCGTACCCAGGGCTACGCCATCCACGAGATGGAAAACTGCGACTGAAGGCGCGGGCGGGACCCCCCGCCCGCGCTACCTTTGTGGTGGTGGATTTTAGCGCGCTGCGGTTTCTCGTGATAGGGGATGTGATGCTGGACCGTTACCTCTATGGGAAAGTCCAGCGCATCTCCCCAGAGGCTCCCGTCCCCATCTTGGAGCTCGAAAGAGAAGAAAACCGCTTGGGCGGGGCCGCTAACGTGGCCCTCAACTTACGGAGCTTAGGATGCCAGGTGAGCCTGGCCGGGGTGATTGGCACCGACTCCTTTGGCGATACACTCTTAGAGGAAGCGGGACGCATGGGCATCCATACGTATGGGATTTTGCGGGATGAGAATCGCCCCACCACCACCAAAATACGCCTGATTGCGCACAAGCATCACCTCCTGCGGGTAGATAGAGAAAAGCGTGCCCCGCTGACTCCGCCTCAAGCCGAGACTTTCCTCCTCAAAATCAAAGCTCTCCTCCAAGACAAACCCCATGCTGTGATTATAGAAGATTACGACAAGGGAGCCCTATCGCTAGAAAGTATTCAAGCTATCATTGGCTTATCGCAGGAGAGGGGCGTTCCTGTATTGGTGGACCCCAAAAAGGACAACTTTTGGGCCTATTCAGGGGCCACGGTGTTCAAACCCAATCTGCGTGAGCTGGGCGAAGCCTTGGGGGTTTCCCTAAGCGAAGCGCCCATCCCTGAGATAGAGGAGGCCGTACTCCTGCTGCGCTCCCGCATGCCCCACACCTACACGGTCATCACCCTCAGCGAACGCGGTCTTTTAGCCTATGGCGAAAAAGAAGGCTTCCTCCATATCCCCGCGCACTACCGCAATATTGTAGATGTGTCGGGGGCCGGTGATACGGTGGTAAGTATTCTGGCGGTGGGCATGGCGCTGGGCCTTCCGCTGGAAAAGACCACCGCCTTAGCAAACTTGGCCGGAGGGCTTGTCTGCGAGTATGTGGGGGTGGTGCCGGTGCCTAAGGACCGTTGGTTAGAACAAGCATACAGCCTGGGGCTCCTATAAACCGATTAAGCCGAGGGGGCAGCATCCCAAAACTTCCCGCTCAAGTAAGAAGTTGCTTCCCCGCACTATACCTGCGGTCGGGCTATACGCGTGGTGTATTGTACTATCCAGCATTTTGACCCACCCCGACGAGGCTGTCTAAGGAGCCTATATTAGGCATATCGGCTGGCCAAAGCCATCCTCCAAGAAAGAGAATATCGTTAGCGAGAGGCCTTAAGAGCAAGGTTGCCAGAGGAATTCCACTGACGGGTCTCTAACTCATCTGGTACTACCGTCTAAGTTCATACGGACTTAGAGTTTTCCCCTGGTAGGAGTGCGCGTATCTCGGGCGGGAGCACGGATAGGTCTCCCCGCGCTAAATGCACCGTAGTCAAAATGCCTCCGCGGATGTTATACCGTAGCGAAAGGCGCATATACCGCGGCTGCAGTACCGCCCAGAGGTCTTCCAAGATAAGATCCGCTACCGGCTCTTGAAAGATTGCTTCGTTTCGGTAGCTGAAAAGGTACATTTTGAGCGATTTGAGTTCTATGCAGCGGTCGGAGGGGATGTACCAAATATCTAAGGTGCCAATGTCGGGTAGGCCCGTGCCGGGACACACGGCGCTAAACTCTTCCGTGTGCAGGTGTATGACTTGCGGCTGCTCGGTAATAAAGGTAAAAGTTTCCAGCAAGGCCCGGCGTTCGGGCTTGCGCACCTCGTCGCGGGTATCAGCTATGCGGATGGGCATCTTGGGTCGTTTTTTGGGAGGCAGCCAACATTTTGAGCCATCCTACTTCTTGCGGTGTGAGGAAGCGCCATTTGCCGCGCGGCACCCCCTTCCGGGTAATCGGCCCAAAGGCTATCCGGTCCAAGCTTTTGAGCTTATACCCCAGCTTTTCCATCATGCGGCGCACGATGTGCTTGCGGCCCATATGAATCGTCAGCACCAAGGTATAGGGGTCCTCTAAGTGCGCTTCATCGGCTTGGGCTACGCCATCCTCTAAGGGGATACCTCGCAAGAGCCGTTCTACCACCTCTGGGTTCATGGGTTTGATAGTGGTGGCGCGGTAGGTGCGCGGCACCTTGCTACGGGGATGTAGGAGCTTTTGCGCTAAGTCGCCGTCGTTGGTAAGCAGCAGAATACCCGTGGTATTGCGGTCCAGCCGGCCCACAGGATACAAGCGCACTGGCGGCACCCCTTCCAAAAGGTCCATGACCGTACGGCGCCCCTGCGGGTCTCGTACCGTGCAGAGCGTGTTTTTCGGCTTATTTAGGAGGATATACACGGGTTTTTCGGGCCGAATAGGCTGTCCTTTATAGGTCACAAGGTCTTTTTGCGTATCTACATAAACCCACGGCTCTTTAACCACCTCGCCATTTACGGAAACTTGACCGTTTTTGATAACTTTCACAGCTTCTCGGCGCGACGCTATCCCGGCCAAGGCTATATACCGCACCAGTCGTATTTTTTCCGGCAGAGGGGCGGAACCTTGGGGCTTTTTTCCCTGGGCGTTCTTTCGGTGAAGTAGGCTTGGGCGGTCTGGCAGAACTTTTTTTCTCCTGTGGGGGAGCAAATCGGTGGTACCATTTCTTTTCGCCCTCTTGCGATGCGGAGGTGGGAGGGGAGCTTGAGGACTTCTTTTTGAGGTTTCGGGCAGAAGCAGGCTTCTCGGGGCGAGGTTGGCGGCCTGGGCGTGTCATATAGGATAAAGATACGCGTTTTAGGGCAAGGGCAGGGTAGCAGCCAGTTTGTTGTCGCTCAGCAGCGCCAAGGGCTGGTTAGCAGGGTGAAGGAGGTACGTATGCAGGCCTGCTGCTTGCGCTCCGGTAATATTGGTAGGGCTATCATCTATAAATAGGGTTTCTGTTGGGGCCCACCCTAAGCGGGCTAATACGGCCTGGTAGGCTTCGGGTTCGGGCTTGCGCAGGTGGAGCCGATTGGAGAAAAACATATCGGTGAAATACACACTCCACGGCATAATCTCCGGCTCTACAATCGCCAAGTGCAGGTCGTTGGTGTTGCTGAAGAGGGCCAGGGAGAAGTGTGGGTAGAGCTTGGCGAGGAACGTTTCGGCTTCGGGCAGGGGGCCCCGCAGCATAGCACACCAAGCATCTACGAGCTCGGCTTCGGACAGATGGGGGAAGCGCCGCTGCCAGTGCGCTAAGAAAGCCTCGGTAGTGAGTAGGCCCTTTTCATACTCGGCCAAAACGGGATCTTGCAGCAGTGTCGGCAAGGTCTCGGGCGGGAGGCCCAATGCCTCCGTCGTGCGCGTGTATTCTACCCCATACAACACCCCGCCTAAATCGAGCAAGATATGCCGTATCATGCTTGTGAGGGAACTTGGGCGCGCTTACGCTCCTTCCACCACGTGCGCAGAATCGGTAAGACAGACAAAAAGATAATCCCCAGCGCTATCACCTCCACGTACCGCCGCAGCCCAGGAAAAGCGCTTCCTAATCCATACCCGGCCAGCACCATAGAGAAAACCCACAGGATACCCCCCGTGAAGTTATATAGGATAAAAGTGCGGGGCGGAAACTGTACAGCTCCGGCTAAAATAGGCGCAAAAGTTCGTACGATTGGCACAAAACGCCCCAAGATAATCGCGCTACCCCCCCAGCGGTTATAAAAGGCCCGCGTTTGCTCTAAGTACTTGCGTTTGAAGAAGCGCGAGTCGGTTTTCTCAAAAAGTTTTTGGCCTAAGAAGCGGCCGGTCCAGTAGCCTACTTGGTCGCCTACGACGGCGGCTATGCTTAGGGCGAGAAGTACCCACGCCACGGGCACAGGTAGGATATGGAGCGCGCAAAAGAGGCCCACCGTAAAAAGTAGTGAGTCGCCGGGCAAAAAGAAGCCTACCATGAGACCCGTCTCGGCAAAAACCACCGCTGTCACCAAGGTAAGCCCACCGATTTGGATAATTTTCTCGGGGTCAATCAGCTGCCGAAAAAACGCTATCAGCTCCTCCACTGGACAAAGGTACATGTAAAGCCCTCATCAGTGAAGTTTGCTAAGCTATGTTTATATTTTTGCCGTATGTTCAGTCAGAAAAGATGGCTACTTGCTGGCTTAGCGGTAGGGCTGTGGGGATGTGGTCCGGTGCGGTGGCCTGTGGCTTGGGGTACAGTGCCGGTGCCCCCCTTGCCCCATACCCACGAAGAAGGCCTCCTTTTTTCACGGCGGAGGGCGCGTAGGCCTGCCTACCCAAGATAAGGACTCCGACATGGAGAAGCGCTTCCTGGCGGGCGGACATATAGGCCTTTTAGGACAGTGGAAATTTTTCCGATGGACCTGACCGCCTCAGGAAGCTATGCTCGTTATACTTATGCCGATTGGGTACAAGGGGGAGGTGTACATACCGCTACGGCTTTTCACCTCCAAGGGAACTTTGCCCTGGCGCCTAAGATAGGGGAGCACCTCCGCCTCGAGTCGGGACTCGGTATCGGCATCGGCAACGAAACCTGGCGAAAAGACACACTCCTCTCCATCCCAGGCGAGATAGGAAAGACGGGTAAGCCAATGGGCATTCCTACCTTTTCGGCTTTTCTGGGGCTCAGTGGAACTCTCGCTAATGGCAAGACCAGCCTCGGCTGGCGCTGGCATTTTGCGGGATTAGGCACAGGGATGACCTTCGCCGTGCGGCATGGGCCAGTGGAGGCCTTCATGGCTACCCAGGGGCTCCCCTCGCTGTCCGGCGTCCCTAACGGAACCGCCGGCCTTATGGTGCTCTTGCCAATAAGATAAAAAATTGTTGTTCCTTTGCCTAAATGCGTTACCCTACTTATTGGGCTATTCTCTCTCTGCTGGGTAACGCGGTATGGGCGCAGACGGCTGTACAGTTGGAAGAGCCGCGGCAGTCCTGGGTTTTTCATGTAGAGGGTACGGAACGGGTGCCTTTCCAGGAGGTAGCCCACACGCTCTCTCAGGCTTTTCCTACTTTGGAGCGGGTGCTCCCCTGCGAAAAAGGGCACTATCTCGTCCTTATACCCCGCGAGGTACTTCCGCCCAAGGAGTATGAAACCTTCCGGCAAGCGGTAGAAGAGACGCTCACGCAGCACGGCTGGCGCCCCTATTTTAAAGAGGGGGCCTCCGTGGTAGAGCTGGCCTACACCTGTGAAGAGCTCATCAAACCCCTGCTCAAACCCTGAGGCCTATGCGATACATAGCCTGGCTGATGGTATCGGGCTTGCTCTTGTGGGCGCAGCCGCCTAACGATAACCCCTGTGGGGCCATTACGCTCACGCCCAGTGCAGGCTGTACCTACGTAAATGGCAACCTTAATGGAGCTACCGCTACCCCAGGGATTCCCGCGCCTGGCTGTGCCAACTATCAAGGGGGAGATGTATGGTACGCTTTTCCTGTGCCTGTGGGGGGGCGGGTCATTATCCAGGTGAGTAGCAGCTATGATTTGGGGATGGCTATTTACACGGCTGCAACCTGTACGGGGCCCTTCACCCTCACCGAGTGCGACGATGACGATGGCCCTGGCCTCAATCCCACCATCTGTCGCACTGGGGGTAGTAATACTGGTTGTACCGGCATCGATCCAGGGGTCGCCTGTACCTATAATGCAGCCCTAACGGCCGGCACCACCATATGGATCCGAATATGGCGATATAATAATGGTACGCCTGGCAATACGCCCTTCCAGATATGCGTGATAGATTGTGGGAGTGGGGGTGGTGGTGGCGGCAGTGGGTGTAATGCAGCAAACTATACCGCCTATTCCTGTCCCTGTCCTACGCCGGGTGGCGGGAGCTGGTGTGGTGGAGGCTGTACCTCTGCGGGTATTACCACAGATGATGTATATGCGCCTGCATGGACTTCTCTCCCCTTCTCTTTTTACTTTGCCGGAAATACCTATAACCAAATCCTTATCGGCGCAAATGGGCATGTAGTCTTCCCGCCCTCGGGAAAGACCGCCGGAGGTTACGATGGCTACAGCTGGGGCGGGTACACAAGCGATCTATACTCTATCCAGTTTCAGTTGGATATAAATCCGGCCTTAGGCGGAACTATTTGTTATCGGACTATAGGCAGCGCTCCTAACCGCTGCTTGGTTGTGCAGTATTGTAATGTGCCTTATTTTGGGAGTGCTTGTACGGGCTTGACTTTTACGGGTGAGCTGCGCCTGTGTGAGAATGGAAGCATTCAGATAAATATCGCCAACATGCCTGTATGTACCGGATGGAATGGCGGGGGCTGCTTTGTAGGAATTGTAGGAGGGTCAGGGGATATGTGGGCTATCCATAATGCCCAGCCTTGTCCAGCGCTGACCAATACCTGTTATGCTTTTACGCCACCGCTGAGTTGTCAGGTATCTACGCCGCCGCTGGGGTGCCTGCCCCTGGCCGCGGTCATAGAGCGTTTTGAGGGGAGCCTCCGTCCCGAAGGGGTTCGCATAGAGTGGGATGTAGCTGAGGAGGAGGATATCCTCCGCTATCGCATAGAGCGCAGTGGAGACCTTCAGCGCTGGGAAAGCATAGGGGAGCTCCCTCCGCAAGGGAGCGGAAGCCACTACTTCCTCGTGGATGATGCCTATCCCCGGCAGTATAGCTCACTGTATTATCGCCTTATTGTAGTAGAGCAGGTGGGCGGCGAGAAGGCATACGGCCCCATAGAAGTGGTTTTGACTGAAAAGCGGCCTATTCGGCCGGAGCGGTTTGAGCTGCGGGCTGGGGAGGCCCTACGGTTGCGCTTAGGTACGGGCGAGGAAGTGCGGGCGACCGTGTATGATGCCAGTGGTCGCCGCACATTTGAAGGGTACTTTTCTGGACCCGGGGAGGCGGAGATACCCGCTGTGTTTTTCAGTCGGGGTTTTAACATCCTCCTGCTGGAGGTGATGGGGGGCGAGACGGCGGCTTATCGTATCCTGCACTACTGAGCCTTCGCTTTTAGGTGCGGCGGGGGGATAGCTTCCCCCCGCCACTTTTATGTAGTTTTGGGGGATGGCATCGCTTTTTGTATGGCTACGCCGGCTGCGTGCTGTTGTAGAGCGCTTCCGCATACACCCCGAAATGGATAGCCCAGAGCGTATCCTGGAGGCTATCAGCCGCGATGTGACCTTCCGTGGGATAAACCTTTGGGTGCTCATCACTGCCACCTTGGTCGCTTCCGTCGGCCTGAATGTCAACTCCACCGCTGTCATCATCGGCGCAATGCTCATCTCGCCTTTGATGGGCCCTATCATCGGCGTGGGCGTGAGCTTGGCTATTTATGATATTGCGCTCTTCCGCAAATCTCTGCGTAACCTCGTCGTGGCGGTATTTTTCAGCTTGGTGGCTAGTTCATTGTACTTCCTCCTCACCCCCCTCAAAGAAGCGGGTAGCGAACTTATCGCGCGTACCAAGCCTACCTTTTGGGACGTACTTATCGCCTTCTTTGGTGGGCTGTCAGGGGTGATCGCCGCGTTAGGCCGAGAAAAAAAAACCAACATAATCGCAGGCGTAGCGATTGCTACGGCGCTTATGCCGCCGCTTTGCACGGCGGGATATGGGGTAGGTACCGGCCAGTGGAGTTTTTTCATAGGGGCTTTTTACCTTTTCCTCATAAATGCGGTCTTTATTAGCGCCTCAGCTTATCTGACTTTTCAAGTCATACGTTTCCCTAACCGAGAGTTTGTAGATAAGTCCTACCAGCAGCGGATTCGGCGGCTTTTGGCGGTAGTAGGCCTTCTTACCCTTTTGCCCAGTGTGTATATCGCCTATACCGTCGTGCAAGAAGCCATCCAAGAAGCCCGTGTGCGGCAGTTTGTGGAAAAAGCTTTTGAGGTCTTTCCCCTCACCAGCGTAGTAGAATACAAAAAAATAAGTGAGGGCGATACCGTACGGCTTCGAGTGGTCTTGGTAGGAGAACCTTTGGCTGAAAAGGATATTCAATATCTTGCCCATGAGCTACATACTTCTTATCGCCTCCCGAAGTATCGCCTGGAAGTGGTGCAAGGAATCCTACCCGAAAAGCCTGAGCCTTCTCACCTCTTAGAGCTTGCCGAACGGAGTCACCAACAGGTGCGCACGCTCAGTGATAGTGTGTATAAACTCCAGCGGGCCTTAGAAGCTTGTCGTAAAGAAAAGGAAACGCAAACTCAAGAACTGCTTCAAATAGCTCGAGAGGCACGCAGCCTTTTTCCTGAAATCCAGCGTTTAGGCTTCCAAAAAATGAGACTTTCGGACGGTAAGTCTTATAGCGGCGATACCGTATATGCGGTGTGGGTTGAAGTACCTTCTAAGAGAAAGTTTGCCGAGGGGGAGCGACTCCAAAAATGGCTCAGCGAGCGGCTCGGTGGAAAAAAAGTACAAGTATTCCTCCAGCCTACGCGATAAAGTCGTACCTTTGCAGCCCAAGATGATCCCTAAAATAGCGACCCCAACGAATGGGGCAGGTGTAGCGCGTATAGCGCCGCATACCTTTGGTGAGCTTGTCTTCCATCGGGAAGTCATGCGGGAATATCTCTCGGAGACGGCGTTGGACGCCATAGCCCGGTGGGAAAAAGGCGAGCCTATCTCTGCTGACTTAGCGGACGAAGTGGCCAATGCCTTGCGCCAGTGGGCCATAGACCACGGAGCCACCCATTATACGCATTGGTTCCACCCGCTTACAGGCCTTACAGCCGAGAAACACGAAAACTTTTTTGAAGCCGTAGGCGGCAAGGTTATAAGTGGCTTCAACGGAAGTGAGCTTTTGCAGCAAGAGCCCGATGCCTCGTCCTTTCCCAGTGGCGGGCTGCGCAGCACCTTTGAAGCCCGTGGGTACACGGCATGGGATCCTACTTCGCCGCCTTTTATTTATGGTCGTACCCTATGCATTCCCTCCGTATATATCTCGTATCACGGAGAAACTTTAGACTATAAGACTCCACTTCTTCGTTCTATTGAGGCGCTCAACCGTGCCGCGCAAAAGGTCGTTTCCCTCTTTTATCGTGGGGTCGAGCGGGTGTTCCCTACCTTGGGGATAGAGCAGGAGTTTTTCCTTATGGATCAGGCGCTGTATGAGCGGCGCTTGGACCTTATGCTTACGGGGCGGACGCTTTTAGGGGCGCCTTCGCCGCGGGGCCAGCAAATGGAAGACCACTACTTTGGCGCTATACCCCAGCGGGTGTTGGCTTTCTTTGAGGAGCTGGAAGCGGAGGCGTGGCGATTGGGCATCCCCCTCAAAACCCGCCATAACGAAGTAGCCCCCGCCCAGTATGAATGTGCCCCCGTCTTTGAAGAACTCAATGTAGCGATTGACCACAACCAGCTCCTTATGGACCTTATCCAGCGCACGGCGCGCCGGCATGGTCTGGTAGCTCTCCTGCATGAAAAGCCTTTCGCCGGCATCAACGGCTCCGGCAAGCACAATAACTGGTCCCTCGCCACCGATACCGGCCTCAACCTTCTCTCCCCAGGCAAAAGCGCCAAAGAAAACCTCCGCTTCTTTGCCCTGCTCAGTATAGTGCTGCGCGCTGTGTATCGCCACGCAGACCTACTGCGGGCTACGATTGCTACCCCGGGCAACGAACACCGCCTGGGAGGCAACGAAGCGCCGCCTTCTATTTTGTCGGTCTTTTTAGGGAGTCAGGTTTCTAAAGCCATAGAAGCTTTGGAGAAATCCACGGAAATACCTAAGCTTGTTGAGAAAACGCCTATCTCTTTACTTATTCCTCGGCTGCCGGCGGTTTTGCGCGACAATACCGACCGCAATCGCACAGCGCCCTTTGCCTTCACAGGGAGTAAGTTTGAGTTTCGGGCGGTGGGGGCGTCGGCGCACTGTGCCCCAGCTATGATTGTGCTCAATGCGGCGGTGGCGGAGTCGTGTGAGCACTTTGCCACTCAGGTAGCCGAACTCCGCAAGAATGGGCTTAGCCGGGAGGCTGCCATCCTGACGACCATACGAGGCTTTCTTCAAGAGAGCCACTCTATCCGCTTTGATGGCAATAGTTATGACCCGAGCTGGCATGAAGAGGCCGCGCGTCGGGGCCTCTCCGTGTCTTTCTATATCCCTTCGGTGTTGAAAGCTTATATAGCGCCCCAGACTATCTCCCTCTTTGAGAAGCTGGGCATTTTGCGGGAAGAGGAGCTCCATGCCCGCTATGAGGTGCGGCTGGAGCGGTATGTTAAGGCTTTGGGCATAGAGCTTCATACGCTGGTGGATATATTGCGGACGCAGGTGCTGCCGGCGGCTTTGCGTTATCAGGGAGAGGTGGCCCAGCTCTTGGCGGCGCCGGCGATGCAGGCGCTTGCTGCTATGGCCCCCGAAAAAACGCCCCAAGAAGCGCTATTTGAGGCCCTTCAGACCCATATTCAAGCTCTGTGGGTCGGTCTCCAGCGGGCAGAGGCTGTCTGGCAAGAGGTACAAGCCCTTCCTTCGGCCCAAGCCCAAGCCGAAAAAGTCTATGCCGAGGTGCGGCCCCTCTTAGCGGAGCTGCGCCAGCATGCAGATGCCTTAGAGACCCTCCTCCCCGCAGACAAGTATCCCCTCCCGCGGTACGCAGATATGCTTTTTAGGTATTGAGTATGGGCAAGCCTGCTCCCCGTGCGCGGGTGCCGGATACCCGGCGGGGTGAAGGTCCAGCTGGACAAGGTTCCGCCCTGGAACCCCGAGGAAGAGCTCAGATTGCGGGGGCAGCTTGCGCAGGTGGTCGGACCCGCTGTAGGTCCGCCGGTAGAGGGGGGAGAGGCTATCCAACGCTTGCTTTCCCTTCTCCAGCTTCTTGATCCCAAGGGGAAAATAGCCACAGTCGCCAGCTTATTTGAAGGCTTCTTGTGGAGCGTGGGAAGCGTCCATCGCCATAAAAAAGGCCACCTCCAACTCAACTGGGCACGCACCGAGTTTGCCCTTGAAGAAAAGCCCATCTCCGAAAAATGGGAAGATTTTTTAGATTACGTGTCCCGCATAATAGAAGCGATCTCTCCGAGCTATTCCTTAGAAAAGCTGGAACGAGTCACGGTAGAATGGGTATATTATTTTCCAACAGAAGAATCCCCATTTACTAAGTTTCAGCCTTCCTTGATTAAAGAGCTGCCTAAGCCGCTTCGTTGGAGTTACGAAGTCTTAGCGGATCCTGACCGAATGGAGCGCCTGCTTGTATCTGTGCGGGATTTTTATGAAGCAGCCAGCCCGCCTTTTGGCCAACTCATGGCGGTCTATACAGGGCCCAAGGTGCCCATAAAGCACATAGGCGAGTGGATACACACAGCTCGGAATAGCGCACAAGAGCTTATAAATCGTATATTTGCTTCTGACTTCCCCTTGGCGCTATGATAGAGCTACTCTTATCCCAGGAAAGCTATGCCCAGCCTGGGTTTGATGAGAAATGGGAGGCTCAGTTAGTGGAGTATCCTGGCGTACGCTCCTTGGTTCGAGAGATATCCCATATAGTGGATAAATACTTTTCACGGTCTCGGCCCCAGGTAGCTCTCAAAGTAGATGAAGAGGACGAGGAACCCACTTTGCTTTATACCATAAAGCGTGACCCAGCCATAGACAAGAATCAGTTTTGGGATCTTTTTGTAAAAGCAGATGATGAATATCTAAAACTTTTGCGGGAAAACTATAACAAATATCCTGACGGTCAGTATCTTATTTTTCGGTTAGGGTGAGGGAGGAATCGGGCTACTTTCTTTTATGGGTTTTAGGTGGTCGGAGTTTGAGGAGGTAGCAAAAAAGTTGGAAAATATAGCGGAAGGAGATATAGAGTGGAAAGAAGGGGCCCTACGTTCAGCCATAGGACGTTTGTATTATGCTGCATTCAATCAGGTACGCGAGTGGGCGATACGGCGAGGATTTAGGGATCCTCGCTCAGGAGCTGTGCATGGTAACTTAAGGGACTTTGTAGCAAAGGAAGGCTATCGTGACATAGCTAAGTTATTGAAAGTCCTTCATGATAGCAGGAAAAATGTGGATTATAGTATGGTTTTGGATAAAGATTCGGATCTAATGCTAAAAGAAGCCAAACGGAATTATGAGCTTATAGTGAAATGGCTCGGCTCCTTGTCAGAAAATATGCTGGAAAGCGAAGAAGGTTTGGACTCCTTCGTGGCTGCGGGCGATATCCCAGCGTAGGATAGTGCTTTGGTTCCATATCAAGCGCAGGCCTGCGCCGGGCGCGCCTATCCAGCCGGTGAAGGTAGGCTTGATTTGACGCAGGTAGTCCCACACCGTGCCCGCATCATAAAACGCTACAGTCCCTATAATCCAGTCTTGTTTTAGCAGGCGGAAACCCTACAGAGGGCTCCGCAGTTCGGCGTTGATTTGGGCGGTGGCGAGGGCTACGAAGCGGCTCTCGCGAAAGCCTCGCACCGAACGTGCCCCACCTAAGACCAAAATGCCTCCGGCTTCTGCCTGGCTGGAGAGGTCATACAGCTCAATCCAGTTGATGCGTTTGCCCCAGATGTAGCCGAAGGCTGCCAATCCCGCCAAGGTAAGGCGGCCCCAGCGCCCCCACCGCACCGGCGTATAAAAGCCCACCGATTGCACCCTAATCTTATTCATGCGGAAGTCTGCGCCCAGCCATGGCGCCTGCAGTTCATGGGAGTACTCCAAGAAAACCCCGCGTGTGGGGTCCGGCTCTAAATCGCGGGTGTCGTACATGACCACCCAGGCCCAAATGCTGCTTATCCACCAGCGGCGGCTCTCTTCGTACCCTGTCACATGCAGCGCATCCCATATACCCGCTTGCCGATCTTTTTCCAGCTGGGTAGAACGATGTATCGCTTCTACCACTTGGCCTTCGGGGGATTTTACCCGCACTTTTTGACCGGCGTAACTGCGAAAACGCGTAAGGTCTATCTCATACCCTAAAAATACCCGCACTCGGCTCTCAGCCAAAAGCCTTTCAAAAGCCACATTGTACAGTTGCGACTCTAAAAAAATGCGGTTGTACTTAGCATCTGTATAAAGGACCCCTCCGCTGTCAAAAGGTATTTCTAAGGCTTCCTCATAGGGTTTTATCCGCGTAAAGGTTTGGGGTGGTGAGTTACCCCGGGCAGGAACGGTAAGTGCTTCAAAGAGCCGCTTGCGTCCCATCCCCCAATATTGCCCATCCGGGTCGCGAATAATCTCTACATTGGCCCGCATGCGATAAGGCTTATCCAAGAGAAAAGTAGCGTCATAGTTAGCGGAGAAGATATAGCGGGTATTTTCGAACAAAAACAGGTTAGCGTTTAAACGATGACGATAGGAGCTGTAAGCGAAAAAGGGGTCTTGACGGGTTTTGTTGAAGTAGATATACCCTTCGGCTCCTATGCCGAAGCCCCGAATAGGGTCCTATTCCCAGCGAGGCAGCCCTGTGGCGAAAGTTCCTTCGTGCTTTTGGGCTAACTCCGTCTCTGCCAGTTTTTTAGAGGGGTGGATGTAAAAAGGCAAGGGGGGAGGGAGAAAGCGACTGGGCCCATAGGATTACACTGAACCCTATACCTAAGCGCATGCCGCAAAGTACGGCTGGAGGGTGGAAGGAAATGCCGATGTATAAGGCACAAGGTTTGCTACTTTTGCGGATATGTTAAGGAGCCTAAGTAAGTATGCTTGGGGTTTACTCAGCCTGGCCCTCGTCTATGTGGGGGGGTGTAAGCGGGGCTCTTGTGAGGGCGTGGCTTGCCTGAATGGCGGCACTTGCCGCGGCGGTCGCTGTGAGTGTCCGCCCGGCTTCTCGGGGGGACGCTGCGAGGTCAAATGGACTGATAGCTGGACAGGTACCTACACCGTAGATGACCGCTGCCAGGTCGTGGGACTCATTCCCCAGTACGAGGCCAGCGTATCCGCTTCCACCGTCTATCCCGATGTGATTTATTTTGAAGGCTTTGGGGATATCCACTGTCAGGGGCAGCGCTTGCGGGTAGAGGGACGGCTTACCAGTCCTACGACAGTGAGTATAGCTCGGCAGAGCAGCTGCGACCGCCGCTATAGCGTAGAAGGCTCCGGCACCTTAGACCCTACCAACCGCCGCCTCACTATCACTTACTACTACTGGGACTTTCAAACTGGCCTGCAAGACACCTGTACGGCGGTGTGGGTGCGGTACTGAGACCACTCGGCCCGCTCTTTCTACGACTTAGCCTGTGTAGGCAACCGTTCAAGCTTGAACTTCGGATTTAAGAAAAGGAGGTTTGTACCTTTGGTACATGACAGGCAAGATGCGCATAGGGCTGCTTGTACTCGGTGTAAGCCTCCTGACGGCCCAGACTATCTTTTACTCGCAGGACTTCAATAGCGGGGTGCCGGCCGACTGGAGCCTCAATACCAGCGATATGGGCAGTGTCACAAACGGCTACAACTACTGGACCGTCGGCGCCGATTATAATACAAGCGTGTCTCCTAATCCTTTTGAGGTTCCGTGTTCATTCTTGGGGTGTGTGCCAGCGACAGTTGTCCCTGTTATTCCCAACCAGCCGGCGGCTATCCCCGGCGCGCCTAATTCTCCTTTTCTGCATATTGCTTATGACGGGAGTTATAGCAGTAGTGCGGGCTGTATGGCTCCAAATGTCGTTACTACTTCTTTTCTCGCAGCGGATGGGGTATGTGCCTTAGCCCAAAACTACTTTGCTCGGCTGAATACCCCTATCCCTATTCCTGCGGGCACAGCGCCGGTCAAACTCAGCTTTTTCTGGCTATGCAAAGGCGGCCCTGCCTGGTACGGGGAAGTGCTGTATGGTACCGGACCCACCGTGCCCACCACTTGGTTTAGCTTGACCTCCAGCGTGACGGGAACCAACGTCTTGAACAACCATGATGGTCAGTGGTATGCCGACACGATTACGCTGCCAATTACGCGGCCGGCGCAGCTCTGGATAGCCTTCCGCTTCGTAAATAATAATGGGACCACGGGGGGAGATCCGCCCTTAGCGGTGGATATGATTCGGGTCTTTGATGTCCCGGTGGCTACGCCTACCCTTACCTTAGACAATGCCACCCCTAACCCAGTGTGTGCGGGCAATACCCTAACTGTCTCCTACACAGCGCAAAACTTCCCCACTGGCACCACCTACACTGCTCAGCTCCTCAATGCCAGCAATACGGTAGTAGCGTCCGCCTCGGGTTCCAGTCCTATTGCCCTGACTATCCCGGCCACCTTGCCCAGTGGTACCTACACCCTCCGAGTGCAAGCGAATACTACCCCCCCGACCAATAGCAATACCGTCCCTATCACCGTTGTGAATGTACAATCCCTCTCCTGCTCTGCAAACCCCAATCCCGCTCAGGTGGGTGCCGCCGTCTCCTTATCTCTCAACGGAACCAATCTCCCCAGCGGGCCTTTTAATATCCAGATGAACCCCGGCGATGGCAGCCCTCCCCAATCTCAAGCCAACGTGGCTGCCTTGCCCGTGACCTTCAGCCACACCTACACCGCCGCAGGGACCTATACCGTGACCTTTACGATTACGCATCCCGCTTCGGGGTGTAGTGGCACCTGTACGGTACCGGTGACCGTACAGCCCCCCACCACGAATACGATTGATTTGGTGAGTGTGACCCCGTCGCCTGTCTGTGCAGGTAATACTATCACGGTGACCTTCACGCCCTCAGGCACCTATAACTCGGGCAATCTCTTTCGGGTGCAGCTTTCGGATGCGACGGGTTCCTTTGCTGCACCCCAAAATATCGGGGTCGGGGCCACCAGCCCTATCACAGCCACTATCCCTCCTACGACGCCTTCAGGCACCTATGGGGTTCGTGTGGTGAGTACCTCGCCGGCAGTGGTGAGCGATACCCTGAGTGTGGATGTTGTTAATCTCAGTGGTCTTACGTGTTCGTATAACCCTACACCGGCGTTGGTGGGTACAGCTACTACGCTCACGATAGGGGGGAGTGGCTTACCCAGCGGGCCTTTTGATGTCCGTGTGGATGTGGATGGGGATGCTACGGCGGACTATACGCAAAATGGGGTGGCGCTTCCGTATAGCTTTACCCATACCTATACGGCAGGGGGAACCTACAACGTGACTTTTACGGTGACGCATCCTGCTTCCGGCTGCACGGGCACCTGTAATATGACGGTGCAGGTACAAGGGCAAGGCCTCTCCGCTACCAATCTGACCCCGGATACCCTCTGTGCGGGCGAATCTTTCACGGTGGATTATACCAGTGTAGGGATAACCTTTGCAGCGGGCAATACTTTTACGGTGGAGGCACGAGATGGGAGCGGGAACTTGGTGTTTAGCTGTCCTACGGCGAGTACAGCGACGAGTGGTACCTTAAGCTGTACGGTACCGGCGGGCACGCCTCCCGGCAGCTATACCGTGCAGGTGGTGAGTAGCAATCCTGCTTACACCAGTGGCAGTTTGAGCGTAGGGGTGAGTGCGCCGCCGGTGGCGGACTTTGCCCCTGATGCTAACCTGCGCTTCTGCGTAGGGACCCCTATCCGTTTTACCAACCGTTCTCAGAATGCCCTCTCTGTGCAGTGGGACTTTGGCGATGGCACCACGAGTACCAGCCTCAATCCTACCCACACCTATACCCAGCCGGGCACTTACACGGTGACGCTGACGGCCTCGGTGAGTCCGACTTGTACAGACCAAATCCAGCGGACGGTAGAGATACTTCCGCTGCCGCAAGCTTCCTTTACGGTGCAGCCACCTACGCTGACACTGCCCGAGCAAACCACCGTCACCCTCACCAATACTTCTACGGGAGCCGCTACCTATCAGTGGGACTTCGGAAACGGCCAAACCAGCACTGCCCCGAATCCTACCGCTACCTATAACCAAGAAGGGGACTACACTATTACCCTCACGGCTATTTCCGCCGACGGGTGTAGAGATACGGCGCAGTACCTCCTCGTCGTGCGCTACGCGCAATCCTTAGCTATCCCGAACGCCTTTACCCCTAATAGCGATGGCATCAACGATCGATTTGTGATACGCTATGTAGGGATGGAACGCTTGCAGGTGCGGCTCTATGACCGCTGGGGAAATGAAATCTTTTCTCAGCAGCAGGCCGCGCCTGCGGGCACCATAGAGTGGGATGGCACGCGTAATGGCCAGCCCGCACCCGAAGGGGTGTATACCGGCCTGGTGGAGGGGCGCACGATAGACGGAAAAGAGGTTCGCAAGGGCTTTACGGTGACCCTCCTGCGCTGAGGGTAGTGCATAGCTTCCGGCGGGGCCCTTAATCGGGTCCCGCTTTGTTTCTTTGGGCCATGTCTCCTTTTTGGAAGGGCCTTCGTGGGCGCACTTGGAACACTACCCTGGCTTTCTGGATAAATCGGGCATGCTATCGGCTCTTCCCTGCTCAGGCGAAACACTGGCTTGCCTACCCATTTGACCTGCACTTGCGTCGTTTTTATGTGCCCTACTTGGGCGGATGGACAGATGGAGGCGGGATATTGTGGGCACTTTTGCATTATGAGAACCCCGACTTTGAAATAAGTTGGATAGAGCGACTTGCCTCAGGAAAGGTGGGCATAGATCTGGGAGCCCATAGAGGATATTGGCTTCTTCTGCACAGGCGCAAAATCCCCTCTGATGCTCTCATTTTTGCTTTTGAGCCTTATCTACCTAATATCCCATACTTGGCCCAAAATCTGTATGAAAATGGGGTAAAGAATGTGGCTATTTTGCAGATAGCCGCCTCCGCTGGTCCAGGCAAGGTTTCTATGGGGGTGAGTACGGGGCCTTTCGGGGAGATGGGGGGGACTGCGCACCTGGTACAAGAAGGGGGAGAGTATGTGGCTTATGCCGTGAAGGTAGCGGATTGGCTTTCAGCGCTAAACTTACCGAGGGTGGATTGGATAAAGATGGACATTGAAGGGGCAGAAGTGGCAGCCCTTGAGGGCGCTTTACCGCTTCTTGAACGGTACAAGCCCGATTTATGGATAGAAGTGCATGGGACCTTTAAGGCTCTCCAGCCTCTCTTAGAGAGAGCAAACTATCGCGTAGCTGGCGAGAAGTGGTATGAAGCCCCCCGGGAAGGTATGGGGCATATTTGGGCGGTTCCGGCTTAGTGGAAGGTGACTGGGGGATGTAGCCGCCGTCTTTCGCTCAGGGTGACGACCCCTATGCTGAGTTCGTACAGGCCCCAGAGGGGTATAGCTAAGAGGAGCTGGCTAAGCACATCGGGCGAAGGGGTGAGTATGCCACCCAGAATTACGGCTGCGGCGATAGCGTAGCGCCTTCCCTTGCGCAGACCTCGGGCCGTCACTATACCTGCTTGGCTCAGACCCCATAAAAGAATAGGCAGTTGAAAAACCAGCCCCACCGCCAGGCAGGTCTGCACAATCAAGCCGATTACTTCGCCGATGCGCCAGATGTTTTCCACGCCTTCGCCGAGCTGAAAGCTGGCAAAAAACCGCATCATAAACGGCGTAAGTACAAAGTACCCAAAAGCCACCCCAGCCAGAAAGAGCGAAGAAACATACAGGACAATCCCTTTGAGGGCTTGGCGTTCGTGGCGGTAGAGGCCGGGTCGGATAAACCGCCATAGCTCCCACACCAGGTAGGGGAACCCCAGTACCAAGCCTGTGGCCAGGGCCAAAACCATAGCTTTTACGAACTGCTCGGAGGGGTGGGTCGCTTGCAGCCGAAGGGGCACTTCTTGGACACAAGGGCCCAAGCGGCAGAGCAGGCGTACGGTCGGAAAGTCAGCCCGCAGCGGCGCCAGAAGCACCTTATCTACAATCCACTGGATCTTCCAAAAAGCCAAACCGGAAAGTACAACGATGACTATCACACTGCGCCAGAGATGCCAGCGCAGCTCTTCCAAGTGGGCCCAGAAGGAGAGGTCACGCTCTTGGTCCAGCGGCATCAGAAGCGGATATGGTAAATTTGGTAGCCGTTTTTGCCTGGGGGCGCTAAGGCTAAACATATCACCTCTTGAGGGCTCAGGTAGGCGGCTCGGCCAGGTAGAAGGAGGAGGTCACCGGCGGCATTCGTAGCCAGGTCCTTGGTAAGGGCCTCTCCCGTCTGATGATTGAGGAGATAGGCGCGGAGGATGCCTTTGCCGGTGCGTTCGGTGAGGAAAGCTACGGTGAGGAAGGTCTCATTTAGGCCGTGGAGGAAGGAAACCGCCTCGGGGAAGGGTTCGCGTTGGCGCTTTTCTATCCGATAGCTCCAGAGAAACTGGGCTGCGGTATCGGCTATGGCCCAGCGGGTCACCCATAGGTCATAGGCGAGGTGAGTACCTGCGCGTTCCCACGCATCTTCCCAGACCACATACAAGGCCGTGTCCGCGTGGAGGGTGGTCCAGCGGGGGGTAAAGTGGGTGGGTTCTTTGTAGAGGGAGAGCCACTCGGGGGGTAAAGGGGCTTTGCTCCAGACGATACGGCTGGTGTCGGTGAGGGGCAGGGCCAGCTTACCCACGGCCCACGCGCCCACAGCCCCTTGTTGGTGAGGCAGAGTTTTTTCAGCAGGAATCAACCCCCCCACATAGATAGCCTTCGGCGTGACATAGAGCCACGGGGCATAGAGAACGGTATCTACGTCCAGGTTCCAAGCGCGTGTGGTACGCGCCTTGGTATCGTGGAAGAAGAGCTTCTTAGGTCCCGTAGGCGGCGCTTGGAGGGTCCAGAAGTTCATGCGGTTGTCGGGGGCAGCGGCTACGATAGGCCCTTCGAGCTGCCAATCGCTTTGGGCAGCGACTTTTCGGCCGCTACTGCTCCAGAGGGCATACCACGCTCGGCTCACCAGGCCCTTTTTATCCACCTGATAGGCATACCAGAGAAAGTAGGAGCTGTCCGGACTAAGCGCTATTTGGCTTATAGCGTCGGGGGCAGGGCGATCATAGACGGAGATAGGTGTCCATTTGGGGAAGATAGGCTCGCCTTTGAGGGAGAGGAAGCGCGCCGCCTCTTGGACGGTTCCTTTATTAAGGGGGTCAGCTTCATACGAGAGCACCACCAGGGCATCCCGCAGCCCTAAGAGCCGAAAAGGCTTTCCTATGCCAGCTTCGGGGACATCCGTCAGAGGGAAGGACCACTGGGTGTAGTATTGGGTGTTGAGGCACTCTACATAATACCCCGGTTTGGGCTTGTCTTTGACCCAGTACTCTACAAACGCAAAGCGGCCTTTTCCCGCGGGGGCGGGACTTTGCGGCAGGCCTACTTTTTCTACCGCGTATCCTTCCACCTGGATCTGGGTGCGGCTTATGATGCGCTGGGCCCACACTATCCCCAGGAGCAACGCCAGCCCTCGAACCATTTCCTCAAAGGTACTAAGACTCGGCTATGCCCTGTACCTTTGTGTGGTGCGGTACTTTTTGGCCTGTGTAGCCCTCTTGTGGGCCCAAGATAAGCCGGCTTACCTTTTCTACTCCGTCAAAGGCAAGCCCCTTTCTTATGGGGCTGTGCTCAAAATCCTCCAAAAAGCCGATGTGGTCCTTTTTGGCGAGCTTCACAATAACCCAATTGCCCACTGGCTGGAGTATGAGCTTGCTCGGGACTTGTATGCGGTCAAAAAAGATAGCCTACTGATAGGCATGGAAATGTTAGAGGCTGACCAAGAAGAAGCGCTCCTCCGGTATAGGAAAGGAGAACTTTCGTTGGAAAAGTTGGGAGAGGAGATACGGTTATGGCCAAACTTTAGGACCGATTATGCCCCTATACTGGAATGGGCTCGTCAGCACCACGTACCTGTATATGCTACGAATGCCCCTCGTTCTTTGGCCCGAGAGGTAAGTCAAAAAGGCGCTGCCGCTTGGGAGAGCTGGGGGGCTGCCCAACGCCGGTATGTAGCGCCTATCCCGTTTCCTCGCTTAGATACGCTGCCCAGCTACCAGAAGATGAACGAGATGGCCCGCAGCCACGGCATGGAACCCGAGCCTTTCCGTTTAGCGCAAATGCTCAAAGATGCTACTATGGCTTATCGGATTACTCAGGCCTGGCGGCCCGGAACCGTGTTTTTTCATTTGAACGGCCGATACCACAGCGACTATCACGAAGGGATAGCGGCATACCTGCGTGTGTATAATCCCGCCCTCAAAGTAGTGGTACTCACCACCGAAGAGGCGGCTGACCCACGGACTTATAAGCCAGCTCAGCCGCCGGTCGCAGATATCCTTCTCGTCGTGCCGGAGACTATGACCAAGACGCACTGACTTATGACTTATGATGTGGCAGTCATAGGGGCGGGGATTGTGGGGGCAGCGGTGGCTTACCGCTTGCGGGAAGCCTGGCCTGAGGCGCGTCTCCTCGTGATCGAAAAAGAACCGCACCCCGCTGCCCACCAAACCGGCCGCAACTCGGGCGTTATCCATTCGGGCATTTACTATAAGCCCGGCTCCCTGAAAGCTACGTTGTGTGCCCAAGGCCGAGAGGAGTTGTATGACTTTGCTCAGACCTGGCACATCCCCCATGAACGCTGCGGTAAGCTCATCGTAGCCACCACACCCGAAGAACTGCCCCGTTTGAAGGCCCTCTATGCGCGCGGCTTGGAAAATCAGATTCCGGGAATCCGACTTCTTTCCGAAGACGACATCCCGCCCTATGAACCCTACTGCAGGGGTGTGGGAGCCATTTATGTGCCGGTTACAGGCATCATAGATTATCGAGCAGTGACTGCCCGCCTATTGGAACAAAGTAAGGCCACCGTGGTCTTTTCTGCTCCGCTCAAAGGGCTTGTGCCGCAGCGGGAAGGGTACCTTATCTATGCAGGTAACGGTTCGTATGAAAGTCGCTATCTCATAGCCTGTGCGGGGCTGCAAGCCGATCGCGTGGCCCGCTTGGATGGGCTGCGGCCGCCTTTGCGGATTGTGCCTTTTAGGGGGGATTATTATGAGCTTCGGCCGGAAAGCCGCTACAAGGTGCGCAACCTCATCTATCCCCTTCCGCACCCTACCTATCCGGTCTTAGGCGTGCACCTTACGCGCATGGTAGATGGCAGCGTAGAAGCTGGCCCTAACGCCGTCTTTGCCTGGGCCCGAGAAATATACAGCCGTACGGGTTTCAACTTGCGTGACACCATAGAAGCGCTAACCTTTAAGGGGACGTGGCGCTTCTTTTTCAAGCATTGGCGGGAAGGGCTTATGGAATACCGGCGGGCTTTTTCTAAACGGCTTTTCTGGGAGAGTTTGCGTCGGCTCGTGCCTGCACTCCAGATAGAGGACTTAGTGCCGGCTCGGTCGGGCATCCGAGCGCTGGCCCTCACCCCCGAAGGCACTTTTTGGGATGACTTCTATTTCGTAGCGCGGGAGCGCAGCCTCCATGTACTCAATGCCCCTTCGCCAGCAGCTACGGCCGCTCTGGCCTTGGGCCGGGCAATTGTACAAAAAGCCTTCTCCACATGGAATCTCTCCTCCCCAGTCTCTACCACTGGCCGCTAACTCCGCCCTTAGAGCGACTGGTCCGCGGGAAAGGGCCTTTGGCAGTCTTCCTCCCTGCTTCGGAACATAACCCGGAAACCTACGCCCTTTTAGAGAAGATACTGGCTGCGGTGAAACTTTCTCCCCAGCAAGCTTCGGTATGGGGGGTACATTCGCCCGTCAGCCTATATAGGCTTGAGCTTTTTTCGGAGCGGCTCTTGTGGGTGTTCGGTGAAGTGGGCTTGTCTCTTCAAATAGGGACTTACCTTTTGGAGGGGGGGCAAGCGCGTCCCGTGCAAGTACGCGGCTGGCCCGGGCAGCAAGTACTTTTTCAGCTGCCTTCTCTCTCGCAAATGCTGACCGATGAAGCGCGCAAACGCGAGGCCTGGCGATGGCTCAAACCCCTTTCTTCACCCTCATAGCCGAAGAAGGCGCTGCCCGAGCGGGTATTCTCCATACCGCCCACGGCGAGGTGCCCACGCCCGTCTTCATGCCCGTGGCTACGTATGGTGCCCTCCGGGCTTTTCCCCACCATCTCCTTCAAGAAGCCCCCATTCTCCTCTCCAATACTTACCACCTATACCTTCGGCCGGGTACAAGCTTACTGGAGGAGGCCGGCGGACTCCATCGCTTCATGGGCTGGGAAAAACCCATTCTCACCGACAGTGGCGGCTACCAAGTGTTTAGCCTGGCTGCGCATCGGACCCTCTCTGAGGAAGGTGTCCGCTTCAAGTCCCACATAGATGGCTCCGCGCACCTCCTTACGCCGGAGCTCGCCGTCTCTATTCAACGCAGTATTGGTTCGGATATCCAGATGGTCTTAGATGTATGTCCGCCCTATCCGGCCTCACCAGCAGAGCTGAGCGAAGCTTTGCGGCTGACCCATGCGTGGGCAGGACGAGCCCGCCGGGCCTTCGTGGAAAGGCCGGAAGCCTATGGCTATCCGATTGCCCAGTTTGGGATTGTGCAAGGGGGGGTAGATCCGACGCTTCGTCAGGAGAGCTGGGCGGCTTTGGCCCCGTTGGCCTTTGAAGGATGGGCCATAGGCGGCCTAGCCGTAGGCGAACCCTTCGAGCTGCGCAAACCTATCCTCCACCTTATGGGCCAGCTCCTTCCCTCAGAAAAGCCCCGCTACGTGATGGGCCTGGGTACCCCACAGGACATCCTGGAAGCTATCGCCGCAGGCATGGATATGATGGACTGCGTCATCCCCACCCGCAATGCTCGGCACGGCTTGATTTATAGCTGGGAGGGCATCCGTAATATCAAAAATGCCCCTTATAAAAACGACTTTACCCCTCTGCCGCCCTGGGGCTATACCCGGGCATACCTACATCATCTTTTTCGGGTAGAAGATCCGCTGGCTTTAGTGATTGCCACAGCGGCGAACTTGCATTTCTTTTTAGAGCTGGTGCGGGTGGCGCGGGAACGGATTGTAGCGGGAGAGTTTCGGGTGTGGCGGGAGGCTGTGGAGGGGCAGTTGATGCGGCGGTGGTCGGGGTAAGGGGCATGGCCGCCGCCTTTGGCGGCGGCCATGCCCCCCACTGGGCGGCCAGCGCCAGAGGCGCTGGCCGCCCACCCCTTTTACCTATCTTTGCCCATGCGCCTTCTCCTCCTCTCCCTACTTTCTCTGGGCGCCTTCGCCCAAACCTGGTACGAAACCGACCTCCCCAAGGCCTTCGCCAAAGCTAAAAAGCAAAAAAAGCCCCTCTGGATTATGTTCTCTGCCACTTGGTGCGGCCCCTGCAAACTGGTAGAAGCTAAGGTCCTCTCCAGCCCTACCTTCCAAGAAGCCGTTACAAAAGACTTCATCCCCCTCCATGTGTATGTCCAAAGCGGGGAAGAAGATACCCCCGGCGCAGACACTCTGGCGAAAAGGATAGGCGTGGCAGCTTATCCCACATTTGTGTGCATGGAGGCTAATGGATCTGTCTTTTATCGGCAAGAGGGGATTTCTTCGGAGGTAGTCAGGGGTACCCCCGATGACGCAGTGAAAGAGTTCTTACAGCAGCTCAGCTCTGCCAAAGAAGCTCGGACCACCCTTCCTCAGCTGCGCGCACGCTTCCAAAAAGGAGATAGATCTTTACCTTTTTTGCGAGAATATCTGACCTTGCTTATAAAAGTCAAGCAAAAGACCGAAATGGATACGGTTTTTTCTGCTTATCTCCGAGCAGCGGGTTCTACCCGTGCAGCCTGGCTCCCAGAACCCGGATTTTTTCTCAATCTGCTTTATCTGGTGATGAGCTTCCCTGAATATACAACTTATGTGATGAGCATAGCTGATACCCTTCGGCAGGAGCTGGATAGCGCTTCTTTTTTGTCGTTATATCAGGCAGTGGTAGCGGTAGATTTTGAAGAGAAACAGGCAAAAATCAAAGATTGGAAGGCTTTGGTGGAGACCACGGAAGTGTACATCCGACGGCATAGGGAGCGTTTCCCCTTTGTGGAAAAGCTTATTTTACAACATGTAGCTGAGTGGGGCATAGGCAGCAAGGACCCCGAGACACGAGAGCAGGCCGCAGCCCTCATGATACGAGCGGTAGCGGTAAACTGGCCTTTAGAAATCCCGGGGGCGGAGGAACGGGAAGACTTTGCGCAAAAGCTCAATGAAGCGGCCTGGCGTTTCTATGAGAAAGTAGAAAGTCCCGATAAGCTTTGGACAGCGATAAGCTGGGCTAAAATGGCCGTAGCCCTCCATCCCTCCGCTTGGGAAATCTGGGATACCCTCGGCGCCCTTTACTACAAGCTTAAGCAAAAGAGACACGCCATAGAAGCGCTTTCCAAAGCCATTGAACTGGCACAAAAGCAAGGCGAAGAAGCCGAAGAGACAAAAGCCCTTCTTGAAAAAGCCAAAGCGCTCTCGGATTAAAGAGGGGGCTTTTGCCACTTGGCTTTGAGCGCTATCAAGTCTAAGGGGACTTTTCCAAAAGGGAGCGCTACTTCTGCCCAAGCCAGCTGGGGCAGGCTTTGCCCTAAGCGGTAAGCTATGAGGCCGGCTTCGGTGGTGAGGGCTTCAAGGGTCTGGGCTTGGGCGGGCGAAACAGCCACTACGACGCGGCCGCCATCTTCGCTAAACCAGAAAGCCGCAGGAGGAACTTCCTCAGGCTGGCGTACCAAAAAGCCCGCTCGGCCCTGAAAAGCCATCTCCAATAGGGCTATGAGTAGGCCGCCATCGGATACATCCTGTGCCGCCAAAAGTAATCCCTTGGCGGCCAGCTGAGGGAGGAGGGTTATGAGCTTTTTTTCGGTCTCTAAGGCGAGCCGAGGCGGAGGACTGTACCGAATCTCTGCTATCTCGCGCAAGTAGTGGCTACTACCGAGGGTGGGGTGCATAAGCCCCTCGAGGTCGGTAATAAGGTAGAGGTAGGCGGGTTCTGCGGGGAGGCCCATCGGCACGAAGCGTTCCAGCGCTTTTTCTAAAATACCTACCACCCCAATCACCGGCGTAGGCAAGATAGGCCCTGCTTCGTCTTGGTTGTAAAAGCTTACATTGCCCCCTGTGACGGGGAGGCCGAGGGTTTCGCAGGCCAATTTGAGGCCTTCTACCGCTTCTACAAACTGCCAATAGACTTCTGGGACCTGAGGACTGCCGAAGTTGAGGCAGTTGGTCACGCCTAAGGGGATAGCGCCGCTGCAGGCTACTTGTCGGGCAGCTTCTGCCACCGCTAAGGCCGTGCCTATACGCGGGTCGGCTTCTACCCACCAAGGATTACAGTCTAAGCTCATCGCCAAAGCCCTGTCCGTGTAGGGGATGCGTACCACAGGCACCGCAGCGGGCGAGTCATTGGCGCTGCCCATCGTAGAGGCCCCTACCATCCGGTCGTACTGGGTGTAAAGCCAGCTTTTATCCCCTATGTTAGGATGCTCCAGTAGGCGCTCTACCACCGCTATAAACGCCTTTGCCGAAGTAATCGGCGTATAAGGCTCCAGCACGTACGCAGGCTGCCACGGTGTTTTAGGCCAGTCGTAGATAGGGGCGCCTTCCCCTGCCATCAAGGTCGAAGGCGGCACCTCTGCTACTTTTTCCCCTTGCCACCAGTACTCTAAAAGGCCTGTATCTGTGACTTCTCCAATGACTTCACAAGGAAGCTCCCATTTTTGGGCAATCGCTTGGACGGCTGCGAGGTGCTCTGGCCGCACGATAAGGAGCATGCGTTCCTGGGACTCGGACAGGAGGATCTCATGCGGCGCGGAGACGCCGCCGCGCAGCGGAACCCTATCCAGATAAACACGCATGCCTACCCCGCCCCGTGCGGCTATCTCTGCCGTAGAACTGGCCAGCCCAGCAGCACCCATGTCTTGCATGGCTACAATCAAGCCGGCCTCGTTCATCTCGCTGAGTGCCTCTAAGAGCAGTTTTTCCTTGAACGGGTCACCCACTTGGATAGCGGGTAGATTACTACGGTTTTCTCCTTCCAAGGTTTCTGAGGCGAAGGCCGCTCCCCCAATCCCATCTGGTCCTGTAGCAGCTCCTAAATAAACTACCAGATTTCCCGGGCCTTGGGCTTTCGCGCTTATGATTTTGTCTGTCTTTACCAGGCCTATGCTAAAAGCATTCACAATAGGCTTGCCTGTGTATTCCGGGGCGAAGTAGGTTTCTCCTCCCACAGTGGGCACGCCAAAGGCATTCCCGTAGTCGCCGATACCGCGGACCACGCCTTCTATTATGCGCTGGGTTTCGGGGGTAGTAGGCCAGCCAAAGTGTAAGGAGTTGAGGGCGGCGATAGGGCGAGCCCCCACGGCCATAATGTCGCGATGTATGCCTCCCACGCCTGTGGCAGCTCCTTGATAAGGCGCTACGGCACTGGGATGGTTATGCGACTCTACCTTGAAGGCGATAGCCCATCCGTCGCCCATATCTATGAGGCCGGCGTTTTCTTCGCCGGCGCTGCGCAGGCTCCTCGGGCCTTTTCGAGGGAGGCGCCGCAGATGAACCAGCGAACTTTTATAACTACAGTGCTCACTCCATAAAGCCGAAAAAAGCCATACTTCTACAAAACTGGGCTCTCGTCCTAAAAGCGCACAGATGCGCTCATACTCTTGGGCAGAAAGGCCGGCGGTTTCGGCTATTGCACGGCTCGTAAGAAGCGATCCCATCGGGGTTTCCAGTTTTCTATGGAGAGTAGTACAAAAATAGGCTTGCCTACGATATGGTCTTCCGGCACAGGACCCCAAAAGCGTCCATCTAAGGAGTTGTACCGGTTATCTCCCATAGCGAAGTAATAGTTTTGCTCAAAGGTATATTCGGTGCGTGGCTGGCCGTCTATGTAGATTTGGCCCGCCGCTACTTCTACTCTGTGGCCTTCGTAGGCTTCTATCAGACGGCGATAGAGGGTGAGGGTGTAGTGATTTAGGGAAATACGGTCTCCTTTGCGGGGAAGGTAAAAGGGCCCCCACTGGTCTAAGTTCCAGCGAAAGGCCGTATCGTGCGGGTACATCTGAGGTAGGTAATGCCCTACCGAATCAATCGCCCGACAAAAAGTATCTAATAATGAAGCGAAGTTTTTTTGGAAGGCCTGCGCTTGTTCTTCCGGCAGGTCTAATAGGTAAGTGCGGGCATCTACGGCTATCCAGTTTCGGTTAGAGCTCTCCGGGGGGCGCAAGCCATATTTTTTGAGCACTCGGTAGGTGAGGGGTTCGCCTTGGGTGACGGCTTTGTAGCGTACTTGATGGTAGCGCGGTTTATAGGCGGGCTTACCATTTACATAAAGGATCCCGTCTTTGATGAGGATAGTGTCGCCGGGGATGCCCACGCAACGTTTGACGTAGTTTTCTTTGAGGCTGGGGATGTATACGGGGCCGAGCTCGGGACTATTAGGCATGATGTCGTCTGCCGGGTAGTTGAAGACGATAATGTCATTTCGTTGGATAGGCTTGAAGCCGGGCAGGCGCTTGTAGGGGAGCACAATCCAATCCAGATAGGAGGGAATAGAAGTGAAGGGAATACGATTGTGAATAAAGGGGATGGTGAGCGGCACCATAGGCAGGCGAGGGCCGTAGTGGAGCTTACTTACAAATACAAGGTCCCAGGCCATGAGGGTGCGTTCCATGGAGCTGGTGGGGATGAGAAAAGCTTCTACCATGAAGGTTCGCAAGAAAAGGATGATGGCCAAGGCGAGGATAAGCTCACGCCACCAGCGGCGGCGCCGAGCCCGCACTTCAGGGGTAGTCGTCACTGCGGCAAAGATAGCATAGACCTCCTACCTTTGGGATATGCGTGCCCTATCCTTGGGATGGCCTCTGCTCCTCCTCGCCCAGAAGGTCTCCCTGCAAGCCGGCCCAATGTTAGGCTATGCCCAGCTCCGCGAGGTAGCGATTTGGCTGCAAACCACGGCTCCCGCGCGGGTAGAAATAGAATACGCCGATACCGCTTCTCCCGGTGTGAAGTACAAAACCCTGCCACAACATACTGAAGCAGAAAAAGCTTATACGGCGGTTTTCCGCATAGGGCCTTTGACGCCGGGGCGAGTCTATGGCTATACCGTGTATTTGAATGGCAAACCCGCACAGCTTCCATATTCCACTTACTTTCGTACACTGCCGCAGTGGCGTTGGCGTACGGCCCCTCCGGACTTCCGGTTTGTCATGGGTAGCTGTGCTTACATAAACGACTCCTCCTACGATAGACCCGGCCAACCCTATGGGGGAGAATACGAGATTTTCCGCGCTATCACGGCCCAGAAACCCGACTTTATGCTTTGGCTGGGCGATAATGTCTACCTCCGAGAAGCCGACTGGAATAGCCGAAGCGGCATCCTCTACCGTTACACGCATACGCGTTCTCTCCCTGAGCTCCAGCCGCTCCTGGCCTTGTGTCCGCACTATGCGATATGGGATGACCACGACTTTGGGCCTAATGACGCCGATAGAGGCTTCTGGGCCAGAAACGTTACGCGGGAGGCTTTTACGCTCTTTTGGGCTAACCCCTCTTATGGGGTTGCCAGTGCACCGGAGGGGATTACGACCTTCTTTGAGTGGGGGGATGCGGACTTTTTCTTATTAGACAATCGCACCTACCGAGCTCCCAATAAGCGTACCACAGGCGACCGTTCCTTCCTCGGCACCGCTCAACTGGAATGGCTTATAGACGCGCTCAAGTCCAGTCGCGCCACTTTCAAGTTTGTCGCCTGCGGCAGTCAAATCCTCAACCCCTCCCCCGGCTTCGAAAACTTTATCAACTATGCTGCCGAACGGGAGACCCTCCTCAAACGCATAGAACAAGAAAATATATGGGGGGTTATATTCCTCACGGGCGATAGGCACTTTTCGGAAATATCGGTGCTCACCTTGCCAAATGGCCAAAAAGTGTATGACATTACTTCGTCTCCCCTGACGGCATCGCCTTTTCGGGAGGCACCCCAGCGCGACGCCAATCCTCTCCGGGTAGAAGGCACCCTTACGCCGGAACGAAACTTCCTCCTCCTCAGCGTCAGCGGTCCCGAAAAAGACCGCCAGCTTACCGTGAGTGCTTTCAACAGCCGTGGAGAGAAGCTCTGGGAACGCACTATTTCCGCTCGGGAGCTACGGGGGAAAAAATGAGCATAACTATTCCCGATGTGATTTGGATTTTTCCGACATTTGTCGTTTCTTAGGGGTATGAAACGGGCACAAAGCCACCAACCTCTCTCGCTGGGCTTTGTGCAACCTTTAGGTCTCCCACAGCGTATAAGGCATGTGCTACGAGTTTGCCTACTCATAGGGCTGGTGGGCCTAAGCTGGGCGGAGGGAACCCGCGAGCTTATGAATGGAAACTGCGCAAACTTTGGCTTTATCCAAATCTGGGACAATAATGACCCTCTGCGGAACTTTGCTACCTATAACTGCCCCGAATACGCTCGCTTGTATGTACGTGTAGCGGGTGGCGAACGCATCTATATGGGGTTCCATGTCATTAATCCTGCTAATGGTAATCCTATCGGCGATGTATACATGCGTTTGAAGGACCCAAATGGAAATGTGGTATTTGGCCCTATTAACCTCAATAACGGCATGGCGGCAGGCTGGATAAACACCTGTGCGCAAGCTATGGCCGGCCCGGCAGCGCTCACGCCTGGTGGGTATAATGCGCTTGTCTACAATGTACCTGCCGGCCTTGGGGGAAACTACTACATAGAGTTTGCTGTCAACAACAATCCTACGCTGTATCAAGTGCGACAGTTTCGATGGTTTGATGTCACGGTAGCCCGTTGGAACGGCACCCAGTGGGTGGAGCGACGCGGACGCCTATGGAGCCGCAAGTGGGACTTCACTACCCGAGGGGCGAATAACCCTTTTGTAGGCACGCTCTACACCTATTCCACGGATTCGGTGGTGACGAGTTTCAACTTCAACGGGATGCGTCCCTGGGGGTTTGAGGTCAGCTGCAACTCTTTTGGCGCTTCTAATGTAGGCACGCCGCAGCAGCGTCGCCGCTCCGACTACCGTCAAAATATCCTCAACGCCGGGGGAATCCCCGCTGCCCCGGAGTATCCCGTCTTTCTTAATGACCCTGACCCCGAGTTTTATCCCACAGGTATCGTCGCCAGCGTAGATTCTTTTTCGGTCATTCCTTGTACCGAAATGAGCTATTGCATCTATGTTTCGCTCTCCAAGCCCGGCCAAGTGTCGGTGACCTTGACCTTTCCCAATACTTCCTACGTTCCCCGTACCTTCATTGAGAACCTCAACGCTGGCCCGAACTGTATCCCCTGGGATGGCACCGACGGCAATGGTATCCCTGTGGCTAACGGTACCACCGTAAATGCTCAGCTGGACTTTTTTACGGGACTTACCCACCTTCCCCTCGTAGATGTGGAACACCACAACAATGGCTTTAGGGTCTTCTTAGTGCGTCCTACGACCCGGCCGAATGGGACCCCGCTCCCTGACCCGCGTGTGTATTGGGATGACATCCTGCTGAATGACCCCGTCAATTCCTTGGACGGTGTGCAAAACCTCACGGGATGCCAGCCTACCCCAGCTTTGGGCTGCCACCGCTGGCAAAACCGCGGTACCAATAACGCCAATCCTGAGGTCATCAATACCTGGTGGTATACCAATACCGAGCAGCATACCTTTGTTCTGAATATAGACCCTAACAAATGGCGGATTTTCTCGGAAATCCTCAACTGTGGTGGACCTAATGGCGTACAGATTCATTTTTGGTTTTGGCATGAGATACCTTTCTCTTCTGTCTCGTGGAATATCTCTACCAATCCGCCGGGCCTTTTAGGCACTCCTAACCCTCCTACTGTGGATAGTACGACCGACCCCAACTGGACCCATGTGTGGGTTACCTATCCGATTGTGGGTAATGGCTCTAATGTTACGATTACTTTCCAGGTGAGTGCGGTTTCCAGTAAGTATCCTTATTGTCAAGACCAAGCTACCCTAAGCTGTACGGTGCTGCCTGTGGTGTGGGCACAAGAGCTGGAAGGGCGCGCCTATCCCGGCTATAATGCGCTCTACTGGGCCACTGCGGTGGAAGAAGGTATTCAAGGCTTTTGGGTAGAGCGGGCTGTGGATAATGGGCCTTTTGAGACGCTCCGTTTTATCCCTTCTCAGGGACGCGGCCAGGCCTATCACCTGCGTGATGACAATCCCCCGCCTGCTGCTCGCTGGTGGTATCGTCTCCGCATAGAGGAAGCCGGCCTGCCCCCGGTGTATTCCCGCACCGTAGAACTACTATCTCAGGAGCAGGGCCCGCAAATAACCATCGCTGCGGATGCGCGGATGCTCCACCTGTATAGTCCTGAGCCCCTCCTCGTTGAAGTCTATACCCTCTTAGGTCAGCAGGTATGGCAGGCAGAGCTAACCACCGGTAGCTACACTTTACCCCTGCCGTCAGGGGCTTACCTCTTGCGTGCAGGCTCAGTAGTGCGCCGCTTTTTCCTGCCTTAGAGGGGAAACTCCTCTGCTTTCTCTGTCGGGGAGAAAGACAAACTCGGCTGCCCTTCTTGTCGGAGCCGCTCCATAGCTAAGCCGCAATAAGAAGGGCTTATTTCTATACCTATGCCTCTCCGATGCGTCTGAAGGGCCGCCAAGAGGGTCGTGCCGCTCCCTACAAAAGGATCCAATACCACATTGCCTACATAGCTGAAAAGTTTTATGCATCTTTTCGGCAGCTCAATAGGAAAAGGCGCAGGGTGGCCGGTTCGCTTTTTACTTTCCCCGCTAAAGGTCCAAAGCCCATTCGTCCATTCTATAAACTCTTCTCGGGAGATGTCTGAGGGGCCTGGGCGGAGTTTTCGCCAGCTTTGTTTGTAGAGGACGAGGATAACCTCCACGGGGGCAATCACGTAGGGGGCAGAGGCGCTAAGCCAAGAGCCCCACGCTGTGCGACGAGAGATATTCCCTTCGTTCCATATGATAGTGGCATGGTAACCATACCCTACTTTCTTCGCGAGGGTGGTGAGGTCAGCGGCGATACTTTGCGCTCCGCCCTTGTTGGTGTCTAAGGGGACATTGAGGCATAAGCGGCCATCGGGTTTGAGCCATTCCCAAGCCCGCCTTAGCCACTGCTCCTGAAAGGCTAAGTATGTTTCATACGGGAGGTTATCGGGATTATCGGCATAAGGTAGGTCTAAGTTGTAGGGAGGAGAGGTTACAATAAGGTCTATGGAAGCGGGCTCTATCAGCGTGGTTTTTAGGCTATCATCGCAAATCAAGCGTACAAAAGGCGTATCTAAAACCACGCCCTGCATGAGGAAAGAGAAAAGTAGAGATTTTCGCTCATTCCTGAGGCAGTAAAGCTAAGAGTTCGCGGGCGATGGTGCGAGGGTCGTCTGCGGTGCAGAAGGCGGAAAGAACGGCTACCCCGTGGAGTTTGGGGATAGCGCGAAAGAGCTCAGCGGCGCGCGGGGGCGTAATGCCCCCAATCGCAATCACCGGCTGCGTTATCGCCTCTACAAACTGCCGAAGGCCCTCTATGCCCAGCGGAGGGCGACCCACGTCCTTGGTCTGCGTTTCAAAGACAGGCCCTACGCCTACATACGCAATCGGCAGGTGTCGGATAGCTTGGTACCTTTCCAAGGAATGTACCGTCGCGCCAATAAGCGTGAAAGCCGGTAAGCGGTGGAGCGCCTCTTCAATCGGCATGTCGGACTCCCCCAGATGGACACCCGTGGCGCCAATCTCTGCGGCTACTTCTACTAAGTCGTTGATGATAAGCTGGGTGTGGTACTGGCGCGCCAAAGCCGCTATTTTTTTCAGCTCCTCAAGGTGCTTTTCGGGGGTGAAGGCTTTTTCTCGGTATTGGAGGGTGGGTATGCCTTCTGCTATGGCCATTTGGGCCAGCTCATAGTGAGAATAGCGGGTCTGAAGGTGGGTATCGGTGAGGATGTGTATGCGTCCTATGCGAAGCATTAGCCAAAAATACTACATATTTAGGTAGCGTAAAAGTGCATTCAGTTGGTCACGGGCTTGTTTTTCCATGAGTCTATCGCCGTGGATAGCGGCGAGGTGGTAGCCTTTTCGTTCAAGGAGTTCTATTACTCGGGTGAGGTAGATGCTATTGACTTTCAGGACAATGTAGGTTTTTTGTAGGTCTTTATCGTGTTTTAGGAGATAGGCGGAGAGTATCCGTATTTCGTCGCTTTCTAAGATTTGGGCTATTTCGGCGAGGCTGTAGTTGTGGAGGTAAGTTTCTAAGATGAGGACGGCGCCGGGTTCTTGTACAGCGCCGAGGTGGCTCCACCAGCGTACGAGGCTATCGGTAGTGATGAGGCCGAGGTAGTGGTTTTCGTCGTCTGTGACGGCGATTTCGGGGGTTTTGTGGGCTTCCATCTCTTGGAGGGCATCGTAAATGGTGGCATAGGGTGGAAGAGCGGGATGAGTGTGGTAGGGGAGTGTGCCCACCGGCGTATCAGGCGTCACCCGCAGAAGGGAACGCTTAGGGAAGAGCCCCAGATATTCATTTTGGTCAGAGAGCAAGGGGAGGTGATAGAGGCGGGGATGGCGGGAAAAGGTATGGCGGGCGGTCTGCGCCGTATCCGCGGGGTGTAAGGCTACCTTCCGGTACCGAAGGAGCGGAAGTACTGTCAGATTAGCTCGGTTCATAGGGGAAGCTCTTGCAAAAATCGCAGCAAAGCGGCATGGAAGCGTTCGGGCTGCTCCATCATGGGGGCATGGCCGCATTCCTCTATGAAGGCTAAATAGGCATTCGGGAGGAGCCGATAAAAGGCATAGGCCACCGCTACAGGCGTTATGGTATCGTTGAGCCCCCATATGAGACACGTAGGGGTAGTAATCTCAGGCAGCCAAGGGCCTACGAAGTTCCGTTGGGCATCGCGCGCGATCTTGAGGACCCGGAGGGCTTTGTAGTTATCGGTGACAATCTGATAAACTTCATCAATAAGCTCAGGGGTAGCGTGACGCGGGTCGTAAAAGGTGAAGCGTACTTTTTCGGCTACATAATCTCGGCTGCTGCGTTTGGGGAATGTGTTTCCCATGCCTTCTTCAAAGAGGCCGGAGCTGCCTGTAAGTACCAGGGCGCGTACGGCTTGGGGCGTTTGGCGCGCCACGAGGAGGGCTAAATGGCCTCCCAACGAGTTGCCCATCCATACGGCGGGTGGGAGCTTCTCCCCTTCGTAAAAGGCCAAGAGATACCTTAGAAGCCCTTCCAACGAAGGCTCCACTGAGCTTTTCTCATAGATAGGGAGGAGGGGCACATATAAGGCATACTGGTCTCCCAGCGCGTGGAGGGTTGCATCCCAGTTGCTGAGGGCGCCAAAGAGGCCATGCACTAAGATGATGGGGGGGCCGTGGGGATTGCCGCCAAACGCATAAGCATACTCGGCTTTGCGGAGGGTTTGCCACCTGGGCTGAGCGGTGGCTACTCGGAGGGCTTCCATAGGTATCTTAAACACTTTCCTGAGGGGTATGTGTCAGTACTAAGGACAACCAAGCGCGTAGAAGCATACCTCCATGCGGGGTGAGAATAGAGTCCGGATGAAACTGCAGCCCCCACAAGGGATACTCTGGGTGTCGTACGGCCATACAATGGCCTTCGGCATCCTGCGCGATCACTTCCAAGGGGGCAGGGACATGGCTGGCGTGCAAAGCATGATACAAGCCCACAGGTAAGGGATTAGGCAGCCCTGCAAATAGGCCTACCCCGGTGTGGTAAATCTCCTTTTGAATGCCAAAGTAAGGGCGCTCCATGGGTTCTATCACGCCCCCGTGGGCATACACAATGTACTGATGCCCCAGACAAATGCCCAGCATGGGTATATGCAAAACGGGGGGCAGGAAAGGCGGTAAGAGTTCGCTGATGAGGGAAGGATGGCCTGGCCCTGGCCCTATGAGGATACCTGACCACGGATAGTGAAAAATCTCTGCAGGAAGGAGCTTCTCTATGGGACGAATAGCTACTTTTGCTCCTACTGTTTCTAAAAGCGCTGCTATATTGTAAGTGAAAGAGTCATAGTTGTCTATCAGGAGGATGTGGGGTGTAGTCATAGTTCCCGCAGGAGGACAGTTAGGGGGACCTCCTCTTTGTGGATGGCTTTGAGTTTGCCGCTGCGGTCATATACGTAAATAGTAGGCGCTACGCTATACCCAAAAAAGCTGTCAAACTTGAAATCCTTGTCGCGTAAGACATAGATGGAGGGGACTCCTTTGAGGTAGGTTTCTTGAAACTTTTTTATAGCGTCTGCGGTCTCGGTAGAAACCCACAGGGATTGGATGCCCTTGAGGGCAGCGGCATTTTCGCGGAAGAAGGTGGCTTGTTTTTGGCAGTGGTCACAGTAAGGGTCAAAAAAGATAACGATGCGTCCTCGCTCAGCTGGGGGTAAGTTCTTGTCGGTGAAGGGCCTGCCTTCCAGGTCGTACAAAAGGAACTTAGGGAAGGTTTGGGCGGGGGGATATTTTTCGGGCTGGGCCCATACCCAAGAGAGCGTCACTAAGGTGAGTGCTACCGAGCGCATAGGTCAAAGGTAGGCAAAAATCCCGCCAAAAGCGCATCATAGCGAAGAGAAGGTACAGGGGAGAGCTTTACGGGTGCGGCGACTCTACATGGGAGCTTTAGCCTCGTAAAAGGCTTATCCTGGAGGGCAGGCGGTCTATCGGGCGACTTTAGAGAATCTGGTAGCGGATGTAGGAAAGGCTACGGTTGTAGGCGTATCTTTGCCGGGTGGAGCGTTGGGGTAGTCGGCTGGGGGCGCTTTTGGCGCTGGTGGGTGGTGCGGTGGGGCTGGGTAACTTTTTGCGCTTTCCCTTTCAAGCGGCGAAGTGGGGGGGTGGGGCTTTTTTGGTGCCGTATGGGGTAGCGCTTCTCTGGGTAGGGCTGCCGCTGGTGTGGATGGAAGTAGCGATGGGCCGGGCAGGAAGCAAAGCCGCTGCGCAAAGCGCGCCTCGTCTCTTGGAGGTGCTTATAGGGCGATGGGGGTGGTTCGTCGGGCTTGTGGCGGTGTATGTGAGCATAGGAGTGGCGGCGTACTATGCGTATCTTACGGGTTGGACCGTAGGGTATGCTTGGCATGGGCTGAGGGGGGATTTCCCGGCGGGGGCGGTGGAGCAGGGAGCCTCTTTTCATAGCCGTTTTTTAGCGGGTGAGGCGGTACTCTGGTGGATAGGGGTGCTGGTGCTTATGGGTCTGGTGTTGAGCGCAGGCCTTCAAAAAGGCTTAGAAAAGGTGAGTTTGTATGGCATGCCGCTTTTATTTCTCTTAGCGGGAGGTATCGCAATAGGAGTGTTTTTTGTAGGGGAGACGGGGCGGTGTGCTTCGTGCAGTGTGTGGGCTGGGCTGCGGTATTTGTACCTTCCGCGCTGGGAGGCCCTCCTGCAGCCGGCGGTGTGGCTTGCGGCCACCGGCCAAGTGTTTTTCACCATCGGGGTGGGCTTTGGGATCTATTTGGTGTATTCGGCCGCATGGTCAGGGAATGACCCCATTCGGGATAGTGTGCTGACCGTATCGGCCAATACCTTTGCGGAGGTGGGACTGGGCGGGGTAATAGTTATTCCGTTGGTGGCGGCTTTTTTGGGGATGGAAGCGGTGCAGGCCCGGGCTGGCTTTGGCATGGGTTTTGAGGTTATGCCGTATGTGCTGATGGCGTGGGGGGGGCGCCTGCTCGTAGTGGCGTGGTACCTACTGCTTTTTTTAGCGGCGTTTACTTCCTTGATAGCGATGGGGTGGGTGGGGGTGACTTGGCTTTCGGAAGCCGTAGGCGGTACGCCCCGGCGATGGGCCTGGCCCTTGACTCTGGCAATAGCCGTTTTAGGGGCGCCCGTGGCATTTGGGCCTAACAGCTCGGCGATGGACCTGTATGATCAGTGGATGGGTAGTCTCTTTTTGGTGGTAGCGGCCTTAGGGCAGTGGTGGGTGTTCCAGCGGGTGCGTCCCTGGGCGGTAGTAGAAGCGGAGAGCCGCTGGCGGCTCGGCCGGGTATGGCGTTTTATCATGCAGGTGGGAACCCCTGTATTTTTGATTTTCCTGCTGGTAGGCAGCTTCTTTCAGCCGGAGAAAGGCGATTGGGTGGGAGCCTGTAGGCAGCTTTTGGCCGGGGAAGGCTGGCCTTGGGCGCCTGAGGCGCTTCCTGTCTCGCTGGCTCATCACCTACGGGACCCGTGGGGTTTGGCCGGATTTCTGCTGCTTATTTTGACTGCGGGGGGGCTCGTACTTTTGCGCAAGCGTTCATGACGGAATGGAACTGGAAAGGCCTTTGGATAGGATTTCCTAAGGTAGAACGGCGTTTCTTGTTAGTTTTTGTGGGGGGAGCTCTTCTGGCTATTGTAGCCGCTGTGTTCGGTTGGTTTCAGCGGTATGATTTTTCGGAGGTGTTGATTCCTTTCACTTTCCAAGAGGAGCAGATAGAAGCCGTGCGTGAAGTGTCTATTAGCTATCGCACTTATCTCTTGGAAGTGCCTGTACGGTGGGTATATGAGGTACAAGCGGCCGACCTTTTGGTTCCTGCCCGGTGGGGGTATGTTTTGGCTTGGATAGGGGTGGTGTTGGGATGGGGGGCCTTGCTTACGGCTACCACGCGTATGCAGGGCTTTTGGCCGTATCTTTTGTATTTTGTCTGGGTAAGCTGGGTCTATCTGAGTGGCGTAGCACAGGCGTGGGCAGGCCAAGATCCTTTCTATGTGGTGTCCTTGGGGCTTTCGCTCCTGAGTTTGCTGCCAGCATACCTGATACAAAGTGGGATATTCCGGCTGAGCTTCCGTCATTCTGCGCTGCTGCTAACGGGTTTAGTGGGAGTGACTTTGGGGGGACCTGCGCTGTGGCGGGGTACGGTGGTTCTTCATGATGGGGTGGCCTACCCGGGGATTCTTTCGATAGCGGCGACGTTAGGGCTTTTTCTCCAAGTAGCTGTGAGCATAGGGGCAGTGAGCGTTTATGTTCTTGCCCGACTCCGCAAAAGTATTCAAGCTTTTATGGGGATGGTGGTGCTGTTTATGGGTATTGCTGTGCTATTGTTTTTCCTTCCTCAAGAGGGTGCCTTCAGCCTGAGTATAGTTTTGGCAGCGATAGGGGTGGGGCTGGGTTTTATAGGCTTACAACCTTTTTATCCGGTTTTTGCTGGGGCTTTTCGGCAGCCTATCGCTTTTTTCTGGGGGTATGTGGGGCTGGTGTTTATTGCGTTTGCGCCGCTGGCTTATCATGCGGTCAATCATCAAGACTTGTACATTTATCGGACTGCTGCGCTGGCGCGGTGGGCGTTGGTAGGGGGGATGCCGGCGGTAGCCGTGTATCTCGCACTAAACTTTTGGCCGCTGTGGCAGGCACGCAAGATGTCTTTTTGGGTGTTGCATCAAAGTGCGCGCATGCCGTTGGCGTTGGTCTATTTTGCGCAGATTATCGCCATAGTTATTTCGGAGGCGTATAATGATTGGCCTACTTCTCGGCTGCCGGCGCGGCTGTATGCGGTATTGCGGGCGGAATCTGCGCTGGTGAGAGGAGATTGGACCGCGGCTCAGGCCGCTTATCAGGAAGCCGCTCTTTTCCTCCCGTATGAGGCCAAGGTCAGCTACAACTTGGGCCGCTTGGAGGCTCAGGATCCGCGGGCGGCTGGGGTCGCTACGGAGCGGTACGAACGGGCCTTGCTTGCTAAACCCTTTCTCCCGGCGGTGCTCCAAGCCTCTCTGGTAGCTTTGGCCATGGATAGGCCCGTGCAGGCCATACAACTGCTTCAACGCTACTATCACCATTTTGGGGGAGGGCCTGTGGTGTGCAATCAGCTGGCTTTTGCCTTTTATAAGGGGGGATTTTTGGACTCGGCGGCTTTTTATTGGAAAGAAGCTATTCGGCAGGACCCGAGTCACCCGCAGTATTATTTACACTTGGCGCTATTGTATGCCCGGTATGGGCGTCTTTCGTGGGCGCAAAAGGTGGCCCGGCATGTGCTTACGCTCAGGCCTGAGGCTCAGGCAGCGCTGGAAAATCTGGCCTATTTGCGGCTGGTAGGGGTCTTAGATACCTTGCCGCCGCCAGCTGTGCCCCTGTGGAACGCCCAGTGGTTGGGGATTGAAAACAAGGGAGATAGCAGCAAGGTAGGGCAGTTTGTGGCCAGTGTGCAAAGGCGACAGTTTAGGGAGGCATTTTCTTTCCTGCCGTACTTTGAGGAGCAAGACAAGGAACTGGCCCCTAAGCTTACCCGATACTTGGGAGTAGCGCTCTTAGAAGAGGGATTGGCCCGGGTAGCGGCAGAAGTCTTTTTTAGGGCTGGTACCCCTCAGGACTCTTTATACGGGGCTTATGCTTTAGGTGATGCGGGCTGCTTGGATGCGGCATATAGTGGCGTCAGTCGGCTGTGGGCGTCTTATCCTGAGGTGGAAGAAGCCGGACGAAAGGAAGCGGCTTTGCTATTAGCGGCAGCGGGCCATTTGAATGAAGCTTCTCTGATGGAGCCAGTAAGCCAGTGGAAAGACGCGGATTACTTGCGGTTTGGGTGGTATGGGTATCATCGGGGTTCCTTGAATGAGATGGTGATTGTTTTGCGGCCGTGGATAGAGCAAGGGGCAAGGTACGATGCGCCTTATGAATGGGTAGCTCGGCTTTTCCTTCTGCAGGGGGATACCGCTGGCGCAGAAGAAAACATTGCGGCTGGGCTTGCGCGGGTGCCGCGGTCGGTGCGTTTGTGGGGGCTACGGGCGGAGATAGCGCTGGCTCGTCAAGCGCTTTCGGAGGCCCGCCGCTGCGAAGACTCCGTGTGGGCGTATGCCCGCAGCCGAAGCGACTCGTTGGTAGGATGGGGACTCCGTTTGCGGCGTGACCCTTCGCCAGAGGTAGTGCAAGGGTGCTTGAAGGCCCATTCCCTATATGCGCCAGCGATAGCAGCATGGGGCCGCTACCTTCTCCAGCAGGGCAAAAAGGAGGAAGCTTTTGCCTACTTAGGGCAGGCTTTGGAGATAAATCCCTATGCGAAGGAGCTGTGGGAAGCTTACGCGGAGGCCGCTCAGGCCATAGGTATGACCGAAGAGGCAGAGTTCGCCCGAAAGAAGCCTGACCCATGTCCGCCTGCGCTATAGCGTATTCGGGGCGGGGACGGCTGGCCCAAGCAGTGGCGGAGTACTTCTCTGCCCGAGGGGTGCCCGTAGTAGGCATAGTAGATAGAGCCTCCGCCAATCGCGAAGCTTTTACCGAAAAGGGGGTGGCCTGTAGTGCAGATACGCAATACCGAAGCCCACTGGCTGCAAGTATGTGCGGAATGGCAAGTGGGATTTATTGCGCTGGCGGGGGTATCTCGCGCTGGTGCCCGCAGCGGTACTCCAGCGCTATGCAGGACGCATCTATAACAGTCACCCGGCGCTCTTGCCGGCGTTTGGTGGTAAGGGAATGTATGGTCGTAAGGTGCACGAGGCGGTCGTGCGCGCCGGTGCCATAGAAACAGGCATCACTATCCATGCCGTCACAGCTCAGTATGATGAAGGCCCTATCGTTTATCAGGTGCGCTTACCTATTGAAGGGCTTTCTGCAGATGAGGTAGAGGCCTTTGTGCAGGCTGTGGAGCGCGAAGTCTATCCCGCTATTTTATGGCGCCTCTATAAGGAGGGGTTTTAGGTGTAGCGGCCCAAAAGTCCCCCTCCTATGAAAGCTAACAATCCACATAGGAGCGTCATGCCTATTATCTTGAAAAAGGTTTGGGGCATCTTGAGCCCTGGGAGGAAGCGGCGAGTGGGTTCGCCTCGCACGAGGGGGCTGGTATAGGCTTCTATCTCGGGGGTATAGGCCTCCACCCGGAGGTAAGTGTCTTCAAAGGAAGCGACATATCGGAGGGTATCGGTGTGGTAAGCTACGGCCCGTACTGTACCGCCCTGGCCGATTACCCGAAGGGAGTCAGCGGGTTGGGTGAGCTTGACCCATAACGTGTCCCCTCGCATCTGAATGCGCGCAAACTGCGGGTAAGGCCGAGTGATGGGCGTAGGGGTTCGGTTTTTGTAACCCACGGTTTTGCCGGCTTTGAGGGCGCTTTTTAGTGTTTCTATCGAAGCAGTGGGGGAAATAGCCATCTCTGTCCAGCGGGAGAGCAGTTCGTGGGGGTTTTCTACATTATGGACATTATCGTGGGCGAGGATGGGGGCATACTGGCCCGAGGAGAGGGCACTGTCCCACTCCGCTACGGAGTCCCCATAGCGGTTTAGCACTTCGATAGCGTCGTAGCCGCCCAGCCGAGCCAACTCCTCGCCGGTGTAACTGTGCATGAAGCGCGGGTGGGCTATCACCACAAAGGGGCAGCTTCCTCGCAGTAAAGCAAGGATAAGCTGCTTTTGGTGTATAGATTGCCCGTGCGGGATGTCCAACCATCGCACTTTTTCTGGCCAGAAGCACAGCTGATGTACCTTTCCGATATTCCAGCCGTGCTCGTAGAGGGGTATGGGGCTTTCGGGGTTGATGCGTTGGTAGTCGGAAATGCCTATCCAATGGACGCCATGCTTTTGGTAAGCGGCTTGGATTTGGGCGGGGGTATTGTAACCGTTGGTGAGGCCGCCCCAAGTGCGGCTATGGATGTGGAAGTTGGCCCGGCTCCACAGAAGGGTTTCGGCTGCAAAGGGGTTGTACCAGTTTTTACCGTGAAAGGGTTGAGGCCGTTCAAAGTCGTATACGGGGATGAGGGCTTCGGTAAAGAGGAGGTAGAATGCCAAAAAGAGACACAGGAAGCCTAAGCTTCTATAGAGCCAGTGCACGGAGGGCTTGTGTCATTCGGTGTAGGCCCTCTTGGATGGCGGTTAGGGCCACGGCATAGCTTATGCGGATGTGGCGTTCGGAACCAAAGCCGGTACCCGAAACGACCGCCACGCCATTTTGCAGGAGGTATTCGGTAATATCGTCTGCGGAAGTGATAGGGGAGTCTGCGGGGGTTTTACGGCCAAAGTAGGCCGACACATCTAAGAAAAAGTAAAAGGCTCCGGCGGGGCGATAAGGACGCAGTTCGGGGTGGTGCTGGGAGAGGTAAGCATAAATCAGGTCGCGGCGCTCACGGAAAGCTTGCACCATGGGCGCGATAAGGGTTTGGAGGTCGCTTTGGAGGCCGGCCAGGGCGGCTTTCTGGGCGATAATGTTTGCGCCGGCCGTGGTTTGGCCTTGTACTTTGGTGGCGGCCTCTGCGATAGGCTTAGGCGCGATCAGGTAGCCCAAGCGCCAGCCCGGCATGGCAAAAGCTTTGGAAAAGCCGTTGCATATAACGGTGCGCTCGTACAGGCTGGGCACTTGCGCAGGGGAGACGTGCTGGCCCTCGTAGCGGAGGAGTTCATATATCTCGTCGGAGAGAACCCATACCTGAGGATGCCTTTCTAAGACTTCGCCTAAGGCGGCCAGTTCTGTGGCGGTGTAGGTACTGCCGGTGGGATTAGAGGGGCTACATAAAATAAGCACGCGGCTTTTCGGGGTGAGGGCTGCTTCCAGCTGGTCTGGGGTGATTTTGTAGTCGGTGGTATGGTCAGTCCGCAGGAGGACAGGACGCCCTTCGGCTAACTGGATGAGTGGGAGGTAAGAAACCCAATACGGCACTGGTACCAGCACTTCTTCGCCGGGCTCTATGAGCGAAAGGAGCGCATTGAAGATGGCCTGTTTAGAGCCGTTGGACACCACTACGTGGGCAGCGGTGTAGGGGAGGCCGTAGGTGCGGTGATAGTAGTGAGCGATAGTTTCTCGGAGCGGAGGAAGGCCCGCTACGGGGGGATAGGGCGCGTGTCCTTCTCGAATGGCTTGAATAGCTGCTTCTTGCAGAAGGGGAGGTACAGGAAAGTCCGGCTCCCCTAAAAGCAGGGAGACGATATCTTTGCCTTGTGCGCGCAAGTCGCGCACCCGCTGCGCCATGCCCAACGTTTGGGCTTCATGGAGGCGGGCTATGCGGCGGCTGATAGCCTGGGCTATCAAGAGAGGATGGTTATGCGAGGCAGCTTAAGCCGGCTGAGGGTGAAACGCAGCGCCTCGTAAGCGCTATCCAGCACATTTTGCCCCATCAGTTCCAGCGGAATCCGTAGGTACGTCTCAATCGCTTTTTCCGTATCTTGGAAGCCTTCCGACTCATCATTCAGCCAGAACTGAATAAGACCCCAATGCAGACCCCACAACACATCTAAGTAGAGGTTTTCCAGATGACGAGACTGGATTTCGTCGGCTATTACCCCTTCTTGGACGACCTCGGCCATGTGCGCGCGGAACTTGCGCTGATAACCTCGTAGGAGCGAAAAGTTGGTGTAAGTCTTCGCTATGAAGCTGCGGTCCTTGAGGACATTTTCAAAGAAAGTGAAGAAATAGGCCAATATCTTTTCTCGGGCAGAGTAAGAGGCGTAGGTTTCGGATTCTTTTAGGGCAGAGATGACCTCGTCGGCGTAGCTTGTCCATATCTTGCGGCCGATAGCGTCCAGCGAAGCGAAATGCTTGTAAAAGTCAGCTTCTGAGATGTCTAAGAGCTTGCAAAAGGAATACACGCTCATTTTGCGGATTTTCCCTTCTACGGTGAGCTGCTTGTACAGCTCTACAATACGGGTCTCCAGGGAAGTTTCCTTGGTTTTAGTGGCCATATCTCGGCAAAGATACGGAAAAATACCTTTGCCGAATGCGGGTAGTGTGGGTAGCAGATGCCGGCGCCACTAAGACGGAGTGGGCTATGCTGGATACGGACCGCTATAAAAAATTTCCTCATATGGGATACCGTTTGTCCTCCATTGACCCCCATTTTCGGCCCTACCTTATAAGTGAGAGAGAAGGGCTCAACGCAGAAGTAGAAGGATGGGAAGCCGCTCGGCGAAAGCTTGAGGCAGCTTTTCAAGCGCTAAGGGAGAATAAGTGGCCTGTACCTACTGAGTTGTATTACTATGGTCCGGCACTTCATGCCGACGAAAGCGGCCGCCGCATGAAAGCGCTACTCTCTTCCTTGACAGGTCCTACTACCCGCGTAGCCGTGTATCATGACCTTTTAGGTGCGGCGCGAGCGGCATGGGGAGCCCATGAGGGGATAGTGTGTATCTTGGGCACGGGGTCTAACTGTGCCTATTGGGACGGCTTCAAAATAACTCGGCAAGCTGGGGGGCATGGTTATCTCCTCGGCGATGAGGGGAGCGGCGCCGACTTAGGGAAGCACTTCCTGAGTGCTTGGCTACATGGCGAGGTGCCCTCCGACCTCATAAAAGCCTTTAAAGAGCAGAACCCCCTTTCTTGGCCCATAGAGAGCCTGGCTCCGCTTACCTTGCGCAACTTTGTGTATCAGGCACCCAACAAGTCCGCAATCCTGGGGCGGTTTGCGCTGTTTTTACACCAGCATAAAGACCATCCGTGGGTAGCGGCGTTGGTTCGCCATCGTTTTGCGGCTTTTATTGAGCGCACGTGGGGACGCTGGGCCGACCTTCCTAAAAGAAAAGTGCGTTACATCGGCGGCGTAGCCCGAGCATTTGACGCTATATTGAAAGAAGTCACCGAAGCCTACGGCGGCCAGTGGGAAGGTAGAGTGGAGTCGGTGGTCGAGGCGCTTTTGGAGTATCATTGGCTCTTTCCGTCCAGAGAAGACCATGAGTGAAGGCTACTGGATCGTTAGGCAGGCGGTGGTGCCCTTGCGCGCAGAACCCTCCCACCGAAGTGAGCAAGTTTCTCAGCTCCTGTGGGGGGAGCCCCAACAAATCCTCTTGGAGGAAAGGGGTTGGCTTTATGTGCGAGGCATCCTGGATGGCTACGTGGGGTGGGTGCCAGGGGGTACGCTCTGCTGGGCCGTCCATCCCTTTGGGGGGTGGGCGGTGGTGCAGCAGCGGTATGCCCCTCTTTTGTGCAATGGCCGGCAAGTGGGGTGGGTTCCACTGGGGGCGCTCTTCCCGGCAGAAGGGACCTGGCTTACGGCGTTGGGCTCCTACCACGTGCCCAGGAGTGCTCTGAGGCCGTGGGGACCCACCCCTCTTGCCCAGCTGATACCTGCCTTGAGGCCGCTTTTTGCCGGTACGCCCTATTTGTGGGGGGGGAAAACCCCTGCAGGTATAGACTGCTCAGGCCTTACCCAAATAGCCTATCGGCTGGCTGGCGTGCTCCTACCCCGCGATGCGTACCAACAGGCAGAAGTGACCCTGCCCGTGGAGCAGCCTAAGGTCGGCGATTTGGTGTTTTTCTCCACTGGGGCGCGCATCACGCATGTGGCGCTTTGGCTGGGGGAAGGCCGTATTTGGCAGGCTACGCCTGCCGCCGGCGTGCATGAAGTCCCACTGACTGTGCTTTTTACCCATACTTTCCACAGCTTTCGCACTTGGGTAGCGGGGTATTTCGTTATTTAGTCCAAACCTCGGTCATGTCGGTGCTGGTACTCAACTACGATTATCAACCTATCCATGTGACGACATGGCGGCGAGCCTTTGTCCTTGTGCTCTTACAGAAAGCGGAGATAGTGGAGGTTCGGCCGGGCAAGCGCTTGCGTACTGCCCGCGCAGAGTATCCGTGGCCCAGTATTATTCGGCTTTTGCGGTATGTGCCCGTACCGTATAAAAATGTACCACTGACCCGCCAAAATATCTTCAAGCGGGATGGCTTTCGCTGTGGGTATTGTGGCACTACGCGCACTCTCACGGTGGACCATATTGTCCCCCGTAGTCAGGGGGGCGATGACAGCTGGGAAAACCTCATCACAGCCTGCGAATCTTGCAATCGTCGCAAGGGCAATCGCACGCCCGAGCAAGCGGGGATGCCGCTTCTTTTCAAGCCCAGGCGGCCGCATTATCTCCTTTTCTGGCTGCGGGGCGTGGAAGAGCTGGACCAAAGCTGGCGCCCCTACCTCATGTTAGAGGCGCGTAAGGTATGACGCCCCCGACAGGGTGGTTTGTCCCAGAAGCCTTGTACTGGCAGGGAGCTCTCTTGCGGGGGGTATCTGTGCACCTACAGGAAGGCAAAGTGGTTGAAATCACGCACGCTTCTATTCCAGATGCGTTGCAAGTGGAGGGGCTACTCACGCCGGCGTGGGTAAATGCGCATACCCACTTGGAGCTGTCGCATCTACGGGGCAAGCTCCCACGGGGGCGAGGTATGGTGGACTTCTTGGAAGCGATGGGGCCGGGCCGAGGCCAGGCTTCCCCTGAAATCATCTACCAGGCACTTCACGAGGCAGCTCAGGCGGGCACATGGGCTTTTGTCTCCCACCAGAATGTGCCCCTTCCCCCTGAAGCTATTCCGTCCCGCGTGCAGGTATATCCCTTGACAGAATATTTTGGGCTAAGAAGGAATGGCGCGCGTCGCCGCTGGAAGGCCCTCCGGCGCTGGGGCTATCCGCTCACCCCGCACAGCTTTTATGCTTTGAGCCGGCCGCTTCTGCGGCGTGTGCGCCGGTTTACGGCTTTTCCTCGGAGCTTGCACTTCTATGAGAGTGTAGAAGAGCGGCTTTGGCTGGAAGGAGGAAAAGGCCCTTTTAAGCGGTTTTTTCGGCGGTTTGTGGCGCGACCTTACCCCCCCCGCTGGCGCTATTGGCTTAGCCAAGCCTATCGCCGCACCCCAGCGCTATGGCTTATCCACGCTGCAGAACTGCCCGCTTCTCTCGCCGAAATCCTTTTGCACCGCTACCCGCGCTTGTACTTCGTGCTTTGTCCCGAAGCCAACGCTTATCTTTTCCGACGGGGGCCTGCCCTCAGCTTTTGGCGCAGGTATCCCCATCGGCTACTCTTGGGTACGGACAGTTTGGCCAATAGTCCCTCCCTCTCCGTGTGGGAACCGCTACGGCGGCTATTGCTGGCGGGCTTTCACTGGGAAGAGGCCCTGCTGGCCGTGGTAGATACGCCTCGACGATGGGTGGCGGTGCCTCCCTTTTGGGTGCAGGTCGCTCCCCTATCAGAGAGACTCTCCCTTCTCCCCCAAACACAGCCTAAAACGTTCGCCCTGCGCGCTACGATAGCGGAGAAAGGCTTTTCAGCGCGGTAGGCTGTATATCAGAGAAAACCCATACGTACGGAAGTCCAGCGGAACGGGATCCAGGGAGCCTAATATGTCGGTATTCCGCCGGGCAGGTAAAATGTCCAAGTAAGCCCGGATAGTAGTAGGGCTTACCCGACGAAAGTTGAAGGTTATATCCACAAAAGCGGTGGGATTGATGAAGTTTTGCCGAAGCTTACCTACGTAGCTCCCAGACAGAGAAGTGTAAGTTGTTTGGAAGGTAGTGAATCGTAGCCCGGCACCTGCGCCCAGGCCTATCCGCTGAATATTGTAGGCGGTAGCCCCGGCCCCCACCCGAACATATCCATATACGGGCACTTGTATCATCCAGTTAGCGCCCGCTGACCCTAAAAACTGAAAAGCCCCCGTTACTTGTATCCCCGGTCCCGCAGCAAAAACTTCATTTTCTGTCCGGAAATAGGTGTAGTTGCTTCCCACAGTTATGCCCCAAAAGTTAGTAGGATAGGAGAAGAGCGGGGCATTTAGGAAGCGTATGTCTATAAAGCTGAGGTCTGCCCCAAAAAAGGGATTCAGTTTGGGCCAGAGGTCTTCATTCAAGAGCTTTTCTTGGGCCAGGACCAGCCCTATGTACAGGAAGGCCAGAGAGAGGCGCACCTTCTTTAGCAGTATTCGTCAAAGAGGGCAGTCAAGACGGGGGCGATACTTTGCGGCGTGCGGCCCTCTATCTCGTGCCGAGGCATAAAGTGTATGAGTTCTTTACCTTTCCATAAGGCGATGCTGGGCGAAGAGGGCGGGTGAGGCGCAAGGTATGCCCGCAAGCGGGCCGTGGCTTCTTTATCCACCCCTGCAAAGACGCTGTAAAAACGGTGCGGCCGTTTGGTATGTTGCATAGCCAAAGCTACCGCCGGACGCGCCGACGCGGCCGAACAGCCACATACCGAATTTATCAAAAACAAGGCTGATTCGCCTGTGGCTTTGAGCTCTTGGATAGCTTTATCTACCTCTTCGGGGGTGCGCAGTTCTACCAAGCCTATTTGCGTGGTTTCTTGCCGAATAGGTTCTACGACGTACGCTGGGTACATACTGCAAACCTAAACAAAAATCCCCTATGGCAAGGTGCCCACGGGCGGCTCGGAAGGGCTCGGCAGCTGAACCGGGAGGGGAAGGGGCTGACGCGCTCGCCAAAGGTGCATCCAGCCCCATGCCTCAGCCAAAGTCTCCGGATAATAGTCCTGAATGCGCACAATGTAGGCATACCTGGAGGCGTTTTTTAGTTCAAGAAACCGTTTTTGGAGGTCTTTGGGTAGACGATGCAAGGGTTTTTCTATTACTTTTTGGTCAAACGCTAAGTCAGGCGCTTGATGGATAAGTAGGCCTATGTGGGTATATTGCACTTTTCCATCGGCAAAGTACCGCGCTTGCAGGCTCAGGGCAGAGATACGGCCGGGGGGGAGCTTTTCGCTGAGGGTCCAGGGGAGGACCAGCGACTCAGCCCAAGCGAAGTTTTGTCGCCAGAGGGTGTCTTCCCGCACCTGGGGACGCGACCCTAAGGGAATAACCACTTCTATCCTCTTATAAGGAGGGAAGCCCTTCTCCCAGGTGCGTGGCCCTCGCACGCACAAAAAGTGTTTCCGGAGCCAGCGTGCAGATGGCTTTTTAGAGCAAAACAGTAGGCTGTCTGTTCCTTTTTGGATATACCAGTAGGCGACCTCCCCTTGTAGGCAAAGCCTCAGGAGTAGCAGGGCGCTATCGGAAAAAAAAGCTCTTGAAGGCGTAAACTCACTCCGCACCTCTCGGAAGTGAAGCCTTTTGCGGGCCCGCGCTAAGGCTCGGAAGGAGGAGGGCGTAGCCTCCCACAAGCTGTCTTGGTGGCGTAGGGTATAGGGTAGGTCACATACTTGGCCCCATAGTAGAAGAAAAGCTATCACCCGTCAAAGATAACGCACGATTTACTTGAGTATTTTTACCTTTGGGGCGAGGTAGTTATGCGATACGCTGTCATTTCCGTCTTAGTCTGGACTTGGGCGTATGCCCAAGAAGAACGAGAGATTCGTGGCCTCATAACCACGACTCGGCAGACGGGCGTTTCCCGCAGCGAAGAAAGCATCACTGTGCGGGGGGTAGTGCGTGACCGAGAGACCGGCGAGCCTCTCATAGGGGCTTCAGTGCGACTCCTCGCTACCGATAGAGGAACCCTCACGCAGCTGGATGGCCAGTTTGTCTTGACCGTGCCCGCAGCTACCCTGCCCCCAGAACCTAAAATAGCCATCTCTTATGTGGGCTACGAGGAAAAGATATTCCCCCTGAACGAGCTTGTCGACAAGGCGGAGGTAGCCTTGGCGCCGTTAGGGGTGGCCCTCAAAGAAGTGCTCATACAGGCTTCTACGGCTTTGACGCTCGTGACCCCCCTCAACTTTACGCGCTTGGAGTCTAAGCAAATCGTAGAGATGCGAGGCTCGCAGGAGTTTACCGAGGCGATACGTTTCTCCCCTTCGGTGTATGCCTCTCGGGAAGGGGGCGGCTGGGGCGACTCCCGGATCAACCTCCGCGGCTTCGAACAAGAAAATATCGCGGTACAAATCAACGGCATTCCCGTCAACGACATGGAAAATGCCCGCATTTACTGGTCTAACTGGGTAGGGTTAGCCGACGTCACCGAAGAAGTACAAGTGCAAAAAGGGTTGGGGAATGCGCGTATTGTCCTTCCTTCTATCGGGGGGACACTCAACCTGCGTACTCTTTCGCCGCAGGCAGAGCGCCGAGTCATCTTTACCAGTGAAGCTTCTAATGTGTATAGCGCACGGGTAGGACTTAGCTACCATTCAGGCTTGTCGGAAAAAGGCTGGGCGCTTACCTTCTCTGGTAGCCGTGCTGTAGGGCCGGGCTATGTGCCTGGAACTGACCTCAGCGCTTGGAGCTACTATGGGGCCATCTCCAAGCTGATAGGCCAGCGCCATCACCTGATGCTTCAGGCTTTCGGCGCGCCGCAGTGGCACTTCCAGCGCTTTACCTATCTCACACAGCGGGATATAGATACGCTCAAGCTTAGCTCCTTCCATAATTACGACTATGGCTACTTAGATGGCCAGCGGTTCAGTAACTTTCGCAACTTCTACCATAAGCCTATCATTTCGCTTAGCCACTTCTGGGAGTTGAATGAAAAAATGCGCTTGCTTACTTCAGCTTATGTGTCCTTCGGTCGAGGTGGGGGGGCGGGCATTCTCTCTGTGCGCAGAGATTGGGATTCGCGGGCCAGTACCTATCGCCTCCCTTTGCGGTATGATGGTCTGATCAACTGGGAGCAGGTACGCATAGATAACCGGGCCAAACGCGATACCTTCATCCGAGCCAGTGGCGATACCCTCGTCGGTTATGCGGCAAACCTCATCCACCGAAACTCCATCAACTCCCACAACTGGTATGGGCTGGTCTCTACATTCAACTGGCAGCTTGGCCCCTTGGAAATCAACGCCGGCGTAGACCTGCGCTACTATGTGGGTTACCACTATCGCGAAGTGACTAACCTCTTTGGTGCAGACTTCTGGATTGATACTTTTGATGTGCGTAATGGCGAAAATATCCAAGTCGTTATTCGTGATACGGCTCGTACTATCCGAAATGCGCGTCTTACCCGAATGGGGGACCGCGTGAACTACGACTACGATTCCTATATTACTTGGATAGGGGGCTTTTCAGAGGTGCGTTATCAGCGAGGCCCGCTCGTGGCTAACCTTGTATTAGCTGGGGCCAATACCGGCTATCAGCGGCAAGAAAACTTTCGCTATAAGCCTGAAGAAAAGTCGCTTCGTTCTCCTACCATAAACATCTTTTCTTACACCGCCAAGGGTGGGGTAGGCCTGAGGATTACCGACCAAAGCCTTTTGTATGTCAGTGGCGGGTATTTCACGCGGCCGCCCTTCTTCCAATTTGTCTTTATCAACGACCGAGCGGGGAATGAAATTGCCCAAAACTATGATGTGGAAAAAGTTTTACAAGCAGAGGGTGGTTTTCGTTGGCAAAGTCGTGTTTTGGCTGCGCAAATCGCCGCTTATTGGATACGCTGGCGGGATAAGGTGCTCATGTCGCCCAATATTACTTTACCTGATGGGAGTTTTACCCAGGTGCGGCTAAATGGGCTTTCTGCGCTGCACAAGGGCATGGAAGCGGAGGTAGGCGCGCAGCCCTTGCCCTGGCTGCGGGTGAGTCTCATTGGGAGCCTTGGAGACTGGCGCTGGGAAAAAGATGTTTTTGGCGTAGTGCGCGACAATAATCAGCAAATCGTAGATACCGTGGAGCTGTATGTAGGTGGGCTGCGGGTGGGGAGCGCGCCGCAGACCCAGCTTGGCGGCATCCTCCGCTTCTCGCCTACGCCTACGTGGTACTTCACGATGAGCTACTTTTATTATGACCGCTTCTGGGCCAGCTTTGACCCGCAGACTCGTACAAATCCCAACGACCGCGCCCAACCGTGGCGTCTCCCTGCCTATGGACTCTTGGATATAGCCGCAGGCTATGAAGCCCCTATCAGTTCTGAGCTCCGCGTGCGCTTCTTTGGGAATGTCCATAACCTCCTCAATACCCGTTATGTCGTCACGGCGTTGGATGGCTCCTCCCATGATAAAAGCACGGCGCGCTTCTTCTACGGTTTTGGCCGTACCTGGAATATTGGCATGAGCCTTATCTGGTGAGCTTTTCGGGGGAGGGCCGACTTTCTGTGGTATCTTTGTGGTATGCAGCAGGTGGGGCGGGTTCCCCTCATAGAAGGCCAGTGGGCCCTTCGCCGAGAGCTTGTCCGCAGCACGCGGTGGGGGGGATTCGCCATGACTACCCTGTGGGGCTGCCCCGCCCGTAAGTATCACGCTTGGCTCTCCCTCTGGAAAGGCTTTGAACGCTGGGAAATCCTCCCCCAAATCCAAGAAGAACTCCTCCTCAAAGAGGGCCATTACCTCCTGACTACGCAGCACTTCCACGGCAAGCTCGCTTGGGAAGGCTTCCGTCACTTACAAGCTTTCCAAGCCAGCGCTGCGTGGGTGTGGGACTATCAAATAGGCGACCTGCGCATACAGAAGCTTTTTTACCTCTCACCCGATTCGCCTTTTTGGTTTTTTCGGTATCGTTTTTCGGGGCCGGTGCTTTTTCGGTGGATACCGCTCTGGGCGGTGCGGCCGTGGCATACTTTGCGTACTGAGCCGCTGGAAGTGCGCCGTCAAGGACAGATTCTCACCTTCTCCGCCGGCCTAAGCCTCTCCTTTCGGGCGGATCCAGCTCCTCGTTTCGTGCCATGGTCGTACCCATACGAGGGGGTATATTATCCCGAGGAAGCGGCGCGGGGCTATCCCGCGACAGAAACCCTTTACCCCTCCGAATGTTGGGAATGGCGCCTCCATGTGCCCGGCGAGATTGTGATAGCCTTTTCCCTTGAGGAGACTCCGCGCATCCCTCTTAGCCTTCCGCAGGGTAAGGTCCCTTCTACCTTGTACGAAGCCTTAGACCAGGCCGCCGAAAACTTCTTCCTCCAAGATAGGGAGGGCGAGTATATCCTTGCCGGACATCCTTGGTTTGGGGTCTGGGGCCGGGATGCCTTTATTAGCTTGCCGGGGCTCACTTTGGCTCGGGGAGAGGTAGAACGTTTCCACCAAATCCAAGAAACAGCCCTGCGGTATCTCTCACCTGTGGGGCAGCTCCCCACCATTTTCCCGGACCAATACCTGGCCGAAGACACAGGATTATGGTGGGTGTGGTCGCTCTTGCAGGCTTGGCGTATGGGGCTCCCTGCCCAAGAACTCTGGCAGCGCTACGGCGAAGCCCTGCAAGCGGTGCTGGTAGGCTACTTACAACGATTGGCGGGATCCGATGGGCTCTTGTATGTCTCGGGGGAGGTGCCCCCTTCGTGGATGGATGCTGTGGTGGAGGGTAAGCCGGCTGTCCCCCGCCAAGGCGCCCTCGTAGAACTCAACGCTTTGTGGTACGCTGCCCTGCGGTTTATCGCAGAGATAGCGCCCCAAGAGGGGGTTCGCTGGCGCTGGGACCTCCTGGCTCGGCAGGTGCTCCAAGCCTTCAAGCCTACCTTCTGGGAAAAAGCCCGTGGCTACTTAGCCGACTGGCGCAGCACCCACGCCATAAGCTGGCAAATACGTCCCAACCAACTCTTTGCGGCTGCCCTTCCGTATCGCCCCATCAGTGAAAAAATCGCTGAACTTATCGTAGAAACCGTAGAAAAACACCTCCTTACGCCGCGGGGCCTTCGTACGCTATCGCCGGCAGACCCTGCTTATCAAGGACGATATGAAGGCCCGCCTGAGGCCCGTGACAGAGCCTACCATAACGGTATCGTATGGCCGTGGCTCATAGGCGCTTATGCCGAGGCAAAAATCGCTATCTGGGGCTCCTCCACTAAGCCGGCCCTCCAAAAGCTCCTCCAAAGCTTTGAAGAAGGGCTCTATACCTATGGGTGGGGCATGGTAGCGGAGATTTACGACGGGGATGCGCCGCACCTCCCGCGCGGCGCGCCCGCCCAAGCTTGGAGCATCGCCGAACTCCTACGAACCCACACCTTGCTACAGCGTCTATGAAGGTGCTCATGTTAGGCTGGGAGTTTCCGCCCCGCATAGCGGGAGGCTTAGCGGTAGCCTGCTTCGGGCTGGTCAAGGGCCTGGTGCATCAGGGCGTGGAGGTTACCTTCGTAATGCCGCTCCGCACCGGTGAGGAACCCCCTAATGGCTATCGCCTCCTCGGCGCAAATGAAATAGACATTCCCCTCACCTCGGTGGTAGAGTTGCCGCCTTTCTGGCATCAAGTGACTTTCTACGGCGTGCGCACCGCCTTAGGGCCGTACTTGGAACAGCTTACAGAGCCGGTGCTTTCCTTTTCAGCCGTGCCAGAACCCGTGACTTTTACTACGGAAACCCCCTTACGCTTAGAGTTTTCGGGTAAATATGGGCCGGATTTGCTCTCAGAAGTCTATCGTTACGCCTACGCAGTCAGTCATCTGACCGAAAAGGTCGATTTTGATGTTATCCATGCGCATGATTGGCTGACGTACTTAGGCGGGCTATGGCTCAAAGCCAAGACCGGCAAGCCCTTAGTGGTGCATGTGCATGCCACCGAGTACGACCGCTCCGGCGAAAATCCCAACCCCGACATACGCACCATTGAACAGATGGGGTTTGAAGGGGCGGATGCGGTGATCGCGGTGAGCTTCTACACCCGGGCACTGGTGGCCGAAAAGTATGGCATTCCCCCCGAGAAAATCTGGGCCGTCCATAATGCGGTCTTGCCAAAGGATAGGCGGCCGGTAGAGCGGCCCCCTTCTCGCCGTAAAGTCGTCACCTTCTTAGGCCGCGTGACTTTCCAAAAAGGCCCTGAATACTTTGTAGAAGCGGCAGCTAAGCTCGCGCCGTACGTGCCGGAAGCCCATTTTGTGATGGCTGGTACCGGCGACCTACTCAAGACCGTCATACATCGGGTGGCCCAGCTTCGCTTAGGCGCACGGTTTAGCTTTACGGGCTTCCTCCCCCCCGCCGAAGTCGAAAAACTTTTTGACCTCAGCGACGTGTATGTGATGCCCTCGGTATCCGAGCCCTTCGGCATATCTGCACTGGAAGCTTTACGTGCCGGCGTGCCTGTGATTATTTCTAAGCAGTCCGGCGTAGCCGAGGTACTCCCCCATGCCCTCAAAGTGGACTTTTGGGATGTAGATGAGCTGGCCGATTTGATATATGGCGTTTTGCGGTATAAGGGGATTCGGCCGTTTTTTGTACGCCATGCCCAAGCCGAGCTGAGCCAGCTGCAGTGGGAGCGGGCCAGCGCCAAAGTCGTTGAAGTGTATAAAACCCTTCTGACATGAAGCATATTTGCTTATACTTTCAAGTACATCAGCCTTTTCGTTTGCGAATCTATCGCTTTTTTGACATTGGCGTTTCTCATGAATATTATCACGACCTCAATAACCGAGCGCTTTTGCACCGCATCGCTAAAAAGTGCTACCTCCCCATGAATGCTCTCCTCAAGAAGCTTATAGAGAAATGGGGGCCAGAATACTTTTCTGTGTCTTTTGCTATAAGTGGCATAGCCCTTGAACAAATGCAGCTCTATGCCCCAGAGGTGTTGGAAAGTTTCCAAGCGTTGTATAAAACAAGTGGGGTTGAGCTTATTGGGGAAACGTATGCGCATAGCTTAGCCTGTTTGAAATCGCGGACAGAGTTTGAGCGGCAGGTCCAGAAGCATCAGGCTGTGTTGGAAGAACTTTTTTCGGCCTCCCCGCGGGTCTTTCGCAATACCGAGCTGGTGTATTATGATGCGGTGGCCCAGTGGGTGGCCAAGCTGGGCTTCTCTGCCATGATGGCCGAAGGCGCCGATACTTTACTTGGATGGCGCAGCCCCAACTACTTATATGAAAGTGCCGCAGCTCCCCTTGCGCTCCTCCTGCGCAACTATAAACTAAGCGACGATATCGCCTTTCGCTTTTCTAATCAAGCTTGGGAAGCGTGGCCCCTCACCGCTGAAAAATATACCCAGTGGATAGCTGATTTGCCAGAGGAGCAGAAGATCGTCAATCTCTTTATGGACTATGAGACTTTCGGCGAACATCAGTGGCCAGAGACCGGTATATTTGAGTTTTTTGAAAACTGGGTAGAACTCACCCTTAGGGAAAAAGTGGGGCTATTTGTGACGCCCTCTTATCTTCTGCGGGAGCATACGCCAGCGGCAAAGCTGAGTGTGCCTATGCCCCTCTCTTGGGCCGATACCGAAAGGGACCTTACCGCTTGGCTGGGTAACGAACTCCAAGAAGATGCCTTTGAAACCCTTTATGCCTTAGAACCCTTGGTTGAAAATACTCAAGAGCCTTCTCTCCTTCGGGATTGGCTCCGTTTGCAGACCAGCGACCATTTTTATTACATGTGCACGAAGTTTTTTTCCGATGGAGATGTGCATAAGTACTTCAATCCCTTTAGCTCGCCCTACGAGGCCTATGTGACCTATATGAATGTTTTAGCGGACTTCAAGGAGCGGTTGGAGGCCCAGACGCCGGTAAGCTTGGGCGGAAAGTCCGCTGGAGATGTGAAAGAATAGCGAGGAGGGTATTTTGTAGGGCTTCTTGGAGGGTAGGGTCTTGGAGGCGCTCGCGCAGATGGGTGAGGACGCTATCGGTGAGGGTAGCCAAAGCTTTTTGCCCGGCTTCGCTGCGTAGGTAGGCTTCCAAATGCATTAAAAAGCGCTCCGTGGTTTGGCGGGCGGCCTTTCGGGCTATGGTGAGAAGCCTCTCGCGGGGTAGGCCCGGCAGGGTAGGAAGCTCCCGCTCCAAGGCCTGCATAAGGCTCTCTTCTATCATCTGAGCAAGGGCCGGGTTCCGACGCAAAAGCCCTATCATTGGGCCGGCCTCCCCAGCAATAAGGTGGCGCGCAAGTGGCCGCACTTCCTCCAAGATTCCCGCACTTTGGGCTAAGGTCTCTTGGGCTTTTATCTGACGTTTGACTTGCTCTAAGATTTGGTAGGCTACTTCGTCGGAAATGGCCTTAGCGATGAGGCGCGACTGCTGCGTAAGAAAGCGCGCTATGATTGTATTAGAAAAGTTTATGAACTTGCTGCGGTTGAGACGCAAGTAGAGGTTCCATATCCGCAAAAGGCGGAACCATCGTAGGCTTTTCAAAGGGATAAGAGCCAGCACATCGTACCAGTGGGCCAGCGGGTACATCCACCAGTAGGCATAGCGGCGCGTGCGAAGGCTTACCCACCACGCTATCCAAAACTCTATCCAAAAAAATACCAAAAAGGGGAGGTCTAACTTCCAAAAGTGATCCACATAGTCGCCCGAAAGGTCATAGTGGCGATAGTAGTTTACTTGTAGTAAGTAGCGGAGTTCCTTTCGGTAAAAGTCTAAATGTAGGGCAGCGTTGGTAGGGGTGAGGGTCCAAAATCGGTGGAAAGCCGCTGTGGCGCGCAAGCGCTCGCCATAGTGTTCTTGGATAAAGGTTTTGATTTTGTTTTTGAGGAGTTCTTGGTAGGCCATCAGGCCGAAGCGCTCGTAGGGGCGTTCGGTGAGGATTTTTACGGACAGCTGGAAGAGGGTATCGCCAAAGGCTTGGAGTTTTTCAGGGGGGAGGGGTGCGGCGGGGTTCCAGAGCTTGACCAGGCTGTCGGCTATCTGGCGATAGGTGTCGGTCGTCCAGTGCGGTTCTATGCCTTTGTAGGGGTCGTACCAGCGTACTACCGCTGGGGCATATTTGAGATACTTCGGCCGGAGGGAGATATACGTCAGGTCAAAGAGAATGAGCAAGAGGTTGACCGCAGCTAAGAGCAGCATGAAAAGGTCCCAAATCGTTTCCAGCTTTTGGCGGGACATGCCGCTAAGGTACCGGCTGAATGCTTTTCTTTGGGTATGCCACGGCGAGGGATTAGTTGGGGCTTACTACTTCTGGTAGGTTGTGGGGGTGTAGGTGGAGTAGAGCAAGGCAGGCCCGTCATAGCGCCGGCAGAAAAGCCAACGGCTGCAAGCCGGAGCAGCTGGACAGTTTTTCGGGAAGAGCATCTCCCTAAGCTCAAGGGCTGGCGCTGGGCCGTAGTGGTGCATCGTCCTACCTATACTTTGGTGGATAGTCTCTTGGCGGCAGGCTTAGAGGTGATGCGGATTTATGCTCCGGAACATGGGCTTTTGGGCCAAAAAGCCGCCGGCGAAAAAGTCCACGATACCACTTACCGAGGGGTTCCGGTGCGTTCGCTGTATGGGGCCCAGAAGGCCCCCTTACCCCAAGAGCTGCAGGAGGTAGAGGCCATTCTTTTTGCTTTGCGGGATGTAGGGGTGCGGCATTATACGTATTTGAGTACGCTGGCTTATGTGCTCCAAGCAGCCGCCGAGGCTGGCCGCCCCGTGTGGGTGCTGGATTTTCCTAATCCGCATGCGCATTATGCGTATGGGCCGCTGTTGGATAGCTCGCTATTTTCTTTTGTAGGGTTGTATCCTGTGCCTTTGGTGCTCGGGCTAACCATAGGGGAGTATGCCCGGCTTATCACCGGCGAAGGGTGGGTAAAGGCGCCCTCGCTCCATATCGTACCGTGGAAGGGCTGGCGGCGCGGTAGTCCGCTTCCTGCAGACACGCCCTTTTTCGCGGTGCCGCCTTCGCCTTCCTTGCGCAGTCTCTCTGCCATAGAGCTTTACCCTATCTTGGGCTGGTATGAAGGGACCACCTGCGTGAGCGTAGGCCGAGGCACTCCCTTCCCTTTTGAACAGGTGGGCTTACGGGGGGCTTCTGCCTGGTATCGGGCCGATACCACGCTGTATGGGTATCGCCTGGAACCTGCAACCTTCCAGCCCGAAGGCGAAAAAATATCCTACTACGGCTGGCGCATAAAAAAACTGTATAAGGGCCCCGTTCATCCAGATAGTCTCTTTCGGTTAGGCTTTTTCCTTTTGCGTACTTTTCGGCAAGCCTACGCTATGCCGGAAGCATTTTACCAAGAGGAGTTTTTTGATAAGCTTTTTGGCACGCCGCTTTTGCGGTGGATGGAAGCCAAGGACCTCCCCATAGACACCTTGTACAAGGCTTTTCAGGCCCCTGCCAGCTGGGAAGCCCTCCGCCAAAAATACCGCTTGTACCCATAGCGCGAGTTTTCCCTTACCTTTGCCGCGATATGGCTCAACCTTCTGCCGTCGGAAAAGTCGTACAAATCATCGGGGCGGTCGTAGATGTGGAGTTTGACCCTAAGGATGGCTACCTCCCGGAAATCTACGATGCCCTCATACTGGAAGCCCGAGGCAATAAAGTCTATTTAGAAGTTCAGCAGCACCTGGGGGAATATCGGGTGCGTACGATTGCCATGGATAGTACGGATGGATTCAAGCGGGGGGACCAAGTCAAACCCGTAGGAGGCCCCATAGCTATCCCTGTCGGTCCAGCTATACGCGGCCGCCTCATTAATGTGGTGGGTGAGCCTATTGATGGCCTACCCCCTATTCAAGCTGCTAAGCATTATCCTATTCATCGCCCGGCTCCTTCCTTTGAGGAGCTTTCCACAGAGCCGCAGGTTCTGCTCACCGGTATAAAAGCGATAGACCTCCTTATTCCGTACAAAAAAGGGGGCAAAATCGGCCTTTTTGGGGGGGCTGGCGTAGGGAAGACCGTGCTTATCATGGAGCTTATCAACAATATCGCTAAGGCGCATAAGGGGCTTTCGGTCTTTGCCGGCGTAGGGGAGCGAACCCGTGAAGGAAATGACCTCCTCCGAGAGATGATTGAATCCGGGGTGGCCCGCTATGGAGAGGCTTTCAAACACAGCATGGAAAAAGGCGGGTGGGACCTCTCTAAGGTGGATTTGAAAGAGCTGCAGGAGTCGCAAATCACCTTGGTATTTGGCCAGATGAATGAACCCCCAGGCGTTCGGGCGCGCGTGGCGCTGACGGGGGTCACTATCGCCGAATATTTCCGGGATGGGGAGCCGGATGACCCCACCGGACGCGATGTGCTCTTCTTTATAGATAATATCTTCCGTTTCGTGCAGGCGGGTTCGGAAGTGTCGGCGCTTCTGGGACGTATTCCTTCGGCGGTAGGGTATCAGCCTACTTTGGCTACGGAAATGGGCGCTCTCCAAGAACGCATCACTTCCACCAAGCGGGGGTCTATCACTTCCATCCAGGCTATTTACGTGCCAGCGGACGACTACACGGACCCGGCGCCGGCTACGACATTTGCGCACTTGGATGCGACCACGGAGCTTTCCCGCGCTATTGCCGAGCTCGGTATTTATCCAGCCATAGATCCGCTTACTTCTACTTCTCGGATGCTTGCGCCCGAGATAGACCAGCAGACCGTAAAGGGCCATTACGAAACCGCCCAGCGCGTCAAAGCCATCCTCCAACGCTATAAAGAACTCCAAGATATCATCAACATCTTAGGCCGTGAGGAGCTCTCCGAAGAAGATAAGCTCGTAGAGGCCCGCGCCCGTAAAGTGCAGCGCTTCCTCAGCCAGCCTTTCCATGTGGCAGAAGCTTTTACGGGTATGCCCGGAGTCTTTGTGCCGATTGAAGAGACGGTGCGCGGCTTCAAGATGATCTTGGATGGCGAACTGGACCATCTCCCCGAACAGGCTTTTTATATGGTGGGCACGATTGACCAAGCGATTGAAAAAGGCAAGAAAATCCTTGCAGAAGTCAGCGCCGCATGAAGGTAGGCTTGTACACCCCCGAAGGTCCGCTTTACGAAGGCGAAGCCGACCGCGTGGCGGCCATCAGTGTAGAAGGCGCTTTTGAAGTGCTGCCGGGGCATGCTCCGCTCGTGGCAGAACTGGTGGGAGGGCCGCTCCGCCTCCACACTCCCCAAGGAGAAAAAACTTTCACCCTCTCTCAGGGTTTTTTGTGGGTAACCCCCCCCGGCGAAGTGCACATCATAGGCCGATAAACGCGCTCGCTTCTCTTATAGTACGGCAGCTTCTTATGAAGAGAAGCTGCCTTTTCTTTTTGGGTGTGGGGGCGGGGCTTTGGGCCCAAAATGAGTCGGATGAACGTTCGCTCTTGCGTATTTATAATGGCTTGTCCTTTCAGCAGGACTCCGTTTTTCTCCTCAATCTGCGTTTCCGCTTGCAAAATCGGTTTGGCTACTACACCCAGATGGATGACACGGCTGCGCCGGGGTTTGAAGCGCGCGTACGCCGTCTGCGCTTGCGCTTGGATGGGTTTGCGCTCTCGCCGCGCCTCTCGTATTATATCCAGCTCTCTTTTGCCGCAGGAGACCAAGATTTTGTGCCAGGATTCCCGCCGCATATCGTACGAGATGCGATGGTGTATTATACTTTTTCGCCTACTTTTTATGTAGGCTTTGGGCAAAGCAAGCTCCCGGGTAACCGCCAGCGCGTCATTTCCTCCGGCAACCTCCAACTGCCCGAACGCTCCTACGCTAATCAGTTTTACAACATAGACCGAGATGTGGGTTTCTTTTTGTACAAAACCTTTCACTTGGGGAAGGTCCTTCTGCACGGCAAAGCAGCCCTTACGGCCGGCGAAGGTCGCCTCTTCGGGGTGTACAACCCCGCCCTGGCCTATACCGCTCGCATAGAATGCTTACCTTTTGGCCCCTTCCAAAATAGTGGCGATTACAGCGAAGGCGACCTGGAGCAGGAACCTACACCCAAGCTCTCGGTAGGCGTCACCTATCACTACAATCCGAACACCTTACGGGTAGGGGGGCAGATTGGCGCGGTGCTTCGCCAGCCTATCACCCTCACCACCGCCATAGCTGACCTTATGGGCAAATATCGGGGATGGGGCCTCCTGGCGGAGTACTTCCGGCGAGAAGTGCAAGCGCTCTCCCCTACCGACACCCTGAGCCGTACCTTCCCCGCAGGACACGCCTGGAACATCCAGCTCAGCAAACTACTGGCCCGGCGCCACGAGATAGCCTTACGCTATACCCAGATAGAACCTCCTACATCGCTACGCTCCTACCAAAGCTTCTGGCGGACCTACGGTATTGGCTACTCTTACTACCTCAACGGCCACCGCATCAAAGCCCAACTCTACGCCAGCATAGACGAACGCACCCCTATCCTCCGAAGAGCCGGCTTCCGCTATCGCCTCTCCTTGCTGGGGCAGGTAGAGTTTGGGATATAGTTTTTGCTGGCGTAAAAACTTTTTTGCTAACTTTGTCTCGTGCTAAGAGGGGTTTATGGGCTGCTGGTCATGGGTATATTGTGGGCCCAGGCAGGAGACACCGCGGTGGCTACACTCACGCTGAGTTCTGTGACGATTGTGGCAGAGCAAGTCCCTTTTCTTAAGGCCCGTCCCGTAGAGATTGCTGAGGCAGGGCAGTTGTCCTTAGGGGATAACTTGTCTACGGTGCCGGGGGTGGAGTGGATGCACACGGGTATTTTTACGGGGCGGCCTGTGGTGCGGGGGCATAGCTATACGCGGGTGCTTTGGCTCTTAGGGGGCCTTCCGCGGGAAGGGGCCTATTGGGGCGAAGACCACGGCTACGAGACGCCGCCTACGCTACTCACTTTTCAGCCAGAGGTGTGGTTGGGTCCCCAAAGTGTGCGCTATGGAAGCGATGCCCTGGGAGGCGTAGTACGCTTACAACCCCTGGTGCCTACACGGCCTTTTCTTAGGGGATACGTCACCGCTATGAGTAATCCCTTAGGGGGCATAGCCCAGGTGGCCGGTGCCGTAGGGGAGGGACAGCGCTTCCTGATGGGGGAGGTAGCCCTACGACAAGCCGGAAACTACTTCACGCCTCGCCAAGGCTTTGTGTGGAATACGGGCCTCCGAGCCGCTTACGGCTATCTCACCGCGCGGCTCCCCTTAGGTAAGAAAGGCTTCTTAGAGACCCTCCTCTTTCATACGCATGAGCTACTCGGGCTCCCTTCAACCTTGTGGGATCCTGAGCAGAAAGCCTGGTTTTCTGAAGCTCAATCGCGCTTTATTCCTTTGGATCAGGCCCGCTTCTTTCAAAGAGACCTGCCTTTCCAACGAATTTCTTCTTCGGGCGGGCAGCTTCGCCTCTTATGGAATCATCCTTCGGGGCATCTTACGACAGTTCTTTTAGGAGGCCAGCGCAGCCTGCGCAGAGAGTATACGAAGGATTGGGTTTCGCCAGATGTGCTTATACAAGTGGAGCGGATAGATGCAGATATATCCCATGTATGGCGCGATTGTGAGGGAGGCTTTACAGGAAACTGGCGGTTACTTACGGATGTTGGCCAAGAGCCTTTTTTACCTCGGGTGCATCATGCGGAAGGGGGAGTTTGGCTTAGGCGTGCATGGACCTGGGGAAAAGGTCGGCTTTGGGCCGGGGGACGCTTGCACGGGGCATTTAGTGCGAGGGCAGAAGGCGCACAGCCTCGGCTTTTTCTCACTTGGGCGGCCGAAGCCGCCTACCAGCAGGGGGCATGGATAGGTCGTCTCACCCGCAGCTTCCGTATCCCGCATGTGGCGGAGCTCTGGGCTGAGGGGTTCCATGCCGGGGCGCAGCGGTATGAATACGGGCGGGCTTCCCTTCCTACGGAGGTAGCTTGGACCACGGAGGTAGCCTATGTCCAAGCCCATTGGGAGGTGCGTCCGTATATGCAGTATTTCCCCCGCTATATTTTTGTGGAAAGGCTTCCGGACTCGTTGCCTACGGCCATTGGGGCGGCTTACACCTATGGGGTGCGGCAGGCCTGTCTTGCCGGGATAGAAATAGAAGCCCGCAAAGGTTTTTTTTCCGGGGGCGCAGCGTATGTATGGGGTGCCTTCTTAGACGAGGACAAGGCCCCCCTGCCTAAGGTACCGCCCTTTCGCCTACGGCTTGCCCTAAGCCCTACCTGGCGGCGATGGCTTTGGCATACCGAAGTGCTCCTCTATGCTGCCCAGCGTCGGGCCTACACAGCTTTCGCCACCGAAATCCCTACGCCGGGCTATGGGTTGTGGCATACGAGCATTCGTTGGCGGTGGCTCACCGTCGGCGTGCAAAACCTCCTCGGTACGCAGTATCAGCCACATCTGAGCGCATATAGGCAGTGGGTTCCGGGGGGAATAGATTTTCCAGGACGGGCTTTCTTTCTGCGGCTGAGCTACCCGACCGAATAAAAAAGCGGTGGAAGCAAACCTTCCACCGCTTGGAAAGATACTTTTGAGATAAAGAGTTATGGGAGAAGGTAAAGCTTTTCGCTGTATTGCTTGGTGCGCAAGAAGTAGAGGCCGGCGGGGAGGCTTTCCGGCAGACGGAAAGTCGGCTGCGCATACGAAACTTCGCCTTGCCATACCATCCGACCGGTCAGGTCATGTAAGCTCAGTGGGAGTTTTTCCATAGGAGAGAGACAGCTAAAGCGCCCTTCTCGCAAACCATTCAGAAACACAAAGCACCCTGGGCGGAAGGCCGAAGCCACCGAAGCAGGGGTGCTATAAACGAAGCGATAGCGTTCCACAATCGTATCTACTTGGGTAAGGCGGGTATTTTCCTCCGGTACAGCAGGCCGGAAGCGCGCAAGCCTTTGGGGTAGCGGAATGGGCAAGTTCCCCCCCTGCCGAAGGATAAGGCCGCCAGCGCTTTGGTAAGTTCGATATTCTACGCTGTCCAGGCCTCCGTTAGCGGTATAAGTATACAATCTTAGCTCACGCGAATGATTGCTTATCTGCCCCTGGCCATCGTATCGAAACCTGTTTGTTGAGTCTACAACCACTCGGCGATTGGAGTCGTAAAAGAGATACCGATAACGGGCAGAAGTATCGCCAGTACTATGGAAGGTGTCCCTCGAGCTAATAAGGTAGCCTTGGGCATCAAAGCATAAACTCCAGGGATAAGCGCTCTGACTGCCCATGTCTGTCAAGCTGTCACAAGCACCTCCTTGGCCGGGTTTCCGAGCGTAACTATACAAAAGACTCCAATCAGAGCTGAGACTGTCCCACTCATAGTAATAGAGCGTGTCTCCCAGATGCGTAGTCTTATAGAGGTAGGGCTGGGGCAGGTAGTTTCCAAACAAAAACTCCTGCCACCATCCTGAGAGAATATGTTCGGGAGAAGTTTCGACCCCTACGCCTACGATCTTGACTACGGGTTGCCACTGATTTTGTAGGGTATCCCACCCTTCTGCTATGAAGGTCGCTTGTGTGGGGGAAGGATAAGAGACAAGAATATGGTATAGAGTAGAGTCTGTGACACCGGGGGAGGGATTGTAATATTGTTTTACAGCATATCTGGTTATTCTACCATTATTATTGTCCAGGAATAGGGTATCTTTTTGGCTTAGTTCCCAGTTAGTTTGGGAGATTAGCCTGTAGATTTCTCGGATTCGGGGATTACCTTTGTTGCGGAAGATGTAGATTTCGATGGGATTGCCCGAGCCGTTATAGTACATTTCTCTCCAGATAGTGTCGGGTACTACATTAAACTGCCCCCACGCTTTGGGGAGGCCCATAAGGGCGATAACTCCTGCCAGTACGAGTGCACGCATCGGGCATCTTGTGAGCAAATATCATGCCAAATTGAGACAACTCAGCGGGGTAAGGCTTCCCACATCTTCTGCACAGGGGGGTGAGATAGGGGAGGGATTTATTCCGTTAACTTCGCTGTATGGCGACGCGTACATACCTCTTCGGAGGTAAAACCTTTCTCTTAGATGTAGAAAAGGCGGAGCAGGCCATAGCCGAGAAGCAAGTCATCAATGGCCGTATCACGATGGCTTTCAACCTCCTCCCGCTCAAGTACCCCTGGGCCTACGACCTCTACCGCACCATGAAAGCCAACCACTGGGAACCCGAAGACATCCCCATGAATAAAGATGTAGCCCAGTGGAAAAGCGACGAAGTAACCGATATGGACCGCTGGATTATCCGGATGGCTGTCGGATACTTCTCAGCAGCAGAGGGGATCGTAGGCGATAACATCATCCATGTGGTACGCGAGCTGGTGACCGCCAGCGAACTCAAGCTCGTCTTAGGCCGCCATGCCCACGAAGAAAATGTACATGCCGACTCGCTCCTTTATATGATCTCTTCGCTGGGGATTGACCCTTACGAATGTGAAGCCATGTTCGTAGATATTCCTACGATAAAAGCTAAAAATTCTTTTGTCACTCGTATTTCCCATGCGCTTCGGCGGGATTTGGATTTGACTAAGACCGAAAATAAACAGCTTTTGGCTAAAAATATCTTCACTTTTGGACTCGTGATGGAAGGTACGCAGTTTTACGGGCTTTTTGGGATGGTGCTAAGCCTATATCGGCAAGGGAAGTTTCCGGGGATTGGCCAGATGTTCCGCTATACGCTGCGGGATGAGAGTAATCATATTGAACTTTTCCGAAGGCTTCTGTTAGAGCTGGTGAATGAAAATCCTGAGGTTTGGACGCCGGCTTTTCAAGAGGAGCTGCGGGCTACGATGGCCGAGGGGGTTCGCTTGGAGGAGGAGTTTATTCGGGATACGCTTCCGCTGCCGGCGGTGGGGCTTAAGCCCGAGGAGTTTATTGAGTACATTCATTACATTTCCAATCGGCGTTTGCAGAGTGTGGGGTTAGAGCCGCTTTTCCCGGGGGCCCGCAATACCCTTCCTTGGCTGGCAGAGCTAATGGACATCCGTAAAGAGCAAAACTTCTTTGAAGGTCGTGTGACCGAATACCGGAAAGCCTCTGCGCTCATAGTGGCCAGCGACGACGAGTTGTAATCCATAGGTTGGGTTACATTCCCTAAGGCGGGTGGAAGGGGGGGCCTTCCACCCGTATTTTTTTCCATGAGGGCTTTTTATCCCCAGCGTACTTTTCCACACCTTCTACACCCCACAGGTGGAAGGGGAAGGGGGGCTATTCCGTTAACTTCGCTGTATGGAAGCGACCCTATCCCTGGCCCGTCTGCAGGAGAGCATACAGGCTGCGGTGCAGAGCGTTATTCTCCTCCCCAGATCGTCCGCATGGGGTCTTTTGACCAGTAGTCCTCGTGAAGTAGCTAACGGCGAGGTACCCCATTACTTTGAAGCCGACCCTTACATGAAGTTGTTGGCCCAAGCCTGGCTCAGTACCCAGGTAGGAGAAGGCATAGACTATGACCAGCTGCGACAGCTGATGGAGGCTTGGCTTCGGCCGGTGATTGACTGGCTGGATGCCCTCCCGCCTGTCGTCAAACCTACCGAAGCCGATATCGTAGCGCTCATCGCGAAGGCCCTTTTTGAACAGGGACAGCAACGGGTAGCCTATGCGTTTTTGCTACTACGGGCGCGACAGCACCCAGAAGGGAAGCCGCTTCGTACGGCGCCTATGGTGCGCCGCCGCACCGGCCAAATCGTCCCTTGGATGGAGCACAAAATCGCTCGTGCCTTAGAAAAGGCTTTCCGTGCCGTGAATCACCCTACCGACCCCATCCCGCGCTTGGTACAGCGCATCACCCAGCGCGCCTTCTCCTTAGGCAAGGCCGTCGTGGAACTCGAAACTATCCAAGACCTGGTTATAGAGGCCCTGCTCTTGGAGGAGCGCTGGGAAGTCGCGCGCGCGTATGCCCTTTACCGGGCTCGGCGCGCCCAAGAACGGCTGGAGTCCCTCCGTCAAGCCCCCCTTCAACTGGAACTCCTGGAAGTAGTGGAGCCAAATGGCAGCGTGACCTTTTGGGATGGGGAGGAGCTGCGCGCCCGTATGGCGTATGCCATAGAAGGCCTGAGCCTCAACCTCTCCGAAACCGCTATTGAGGCCGCTCTCCGTAAAAGCCTCTACTCCGGCATTAGCCGCGAAAACCTCCAAAAGACCCTCATCCTCAACGCCAAGGCCCTCATGGAGTATGATGCGGATTTTGCGCTCTTTGCCGGACGAATGCTACTAACCTACATCTATGAAGAAGCTCTGGGTTGGGATATTTTACGGCATGGACCCGAAAAACTCAGAGAGTTTCATCAGCAGGGGTTTATTCCTTACATAGAGCGCGGTATCAGCATAGAACGGTTGGATCCACGACTCAGAGAGTTTGACTTGGTATGGCTTTCCCAGCAGCTGGACCCGTCCTACGATAAAGGCTTTACGTATTTAGGCATTCAAACGCTGTATGACCGCTACCTTATCGTGGATAAGACCGGCGCGAAGCCGCGCCGCATAGAAGCGCCGCAGTTTTTCTGGATGCGGGTCGCCATGGGGCTACATCTCTTAGAGGGGGAAGGCCGCGAAGTGCGCGTATTTGCCTTGTATGATAGATATCGTCGACGCCTGTTTTGCTCGTCTACGCCTACTCTTTTTAATAGCGGCACTGTACGACCGCAGCTCTCCTCCTGTTATCTGTACAAAGTAGAGGACTCTATTGAGTCTATCATGCTGCGGGGCATTGCAGAGAATGCTTTTCTCTCTAAGTGGGCAGGCGGCCTTGGCGGTTCTTGGACGGCGGTACGCGGCACAGGTGCCTATATCAAGGGTACCAACGGGGAGAGCCAAGGCGTTATTCCCTTCCTCAAAATGCACAACGACCAACTCGTGGCTGTCAATCAAGGGGGCAAGCGCGCCGGCTCCGGGTGCGCCTACTTAGAGGTTTGGCATAATGACATCTTTGACTTCTTAGAGCTGCGGCGCAACACCGGCGATGAACGCCGTCGTACCCATGACCTCAATACCGCCAGTTGGATACCCGACCTCTTCATGAAGCGCATGGAAGCTCGCCAGCACTGGACCCTCTTCCGCTCTAACGAGGTGCCTGACCTCCACGAACTGTACGGAAAAGTCTTTGAAGAAAAATACGAGTACTACGAAAAACTGGCCGAAGAAGGCAAAATCTGGAGCCGTCGCATAGAGGCCATAGAACTATGGAAGCAAATGCTCCGTATGCTCTACGAGACCGGCCATCCGTGGATGACCTTCAAAGACCCTTGCAATATCCGAAGTCCGCAAGACCATGTGGGGGTTGTACATTCTTCTAACCTTTGTACGGAAATCACCCTCAATACCAGCGCCGAAGAAACCGCGGTATGTAACTTGGGGTCTATCGTACTGGAAAATCACTTGAATGAAGATGGTTCTATCAACTGGGAACTCTTGCGAGAGACAATACAGATAGCAGTTCGGGCCTTAGATAATGTGATAGACATCAACTTTTATCCGGTAGAAGCAGCCCGACGGGCAAACTTGCGTCATCGGCCAGTGGGTCTGGGGCTTATGGGTTGGCATTACCTCCTCATGGCGAAGGGAATCCCGTTTGACTCGGAGGAGGCGGTGGAGCTCGCAGATGAGCTGATGGAGTTTATCGCGTATGAGGCGTATTCGGCTTCTTCGGACCTGGCGGTAGAGCGGGGGTCGTATGCTACTTTCAAGGGCTCTAAGTGGGATAGAGGGTTCCTTCCCCCCGATACTTTGGAGCTATTAGAGCAGGAGCGCGGGCTGCCTATCCAGGTCAAACGGGGCGGTAAGTTAGACTGGAACGCCCTCTGCGAAAAAATCCAACGCCAAGGCATGCGCAACTCTAACGTCTTAGCTATCGCGCCTACCGCTACTATCTCCAATATCATGGGCAGCTCCCCTTCTATTGAACCGCTTTATAGCAACATGTATGTCAAAAGCAACCTGTCGGGCGACTTCGTGGTGCTCAATCCCTACTTAGTGCGGGACCTCAAAAAGCGAGGGCTCTGGTTCGAGTCTATCCGCAAGCAGCTCAAGTATTTTGATGGGGATTTATCGCAGGTAGAAGGTATTCCGTCCGATTTAGTGGAGCGGTATAAGACGGCTTTCCAAATCTCTTGGCGGCGGATTATAGATGCGGCAGCTCGTCGGCAAAAATGGATAGACCAGTCCCAATCCCTCAACTTATACTTGGCTGCGCCGGATATGAAAGAGCTCAGCCACATGTACCGCTATGCCTGGCATACGGGCTTGAAGACTACCTACTACTTACGAACTTTAGGCGCTTCAGCGATTGAAAAAAGCACGGTTTCTAAGGCTGAAATAGAGGCAGTTCCGTCAGATAGCAGTACCTCCTTTTCCGCGCTGGTATGTCGCTGGAATGCCGAAACTGGCGGAGAAGAATGTGAAGCGTGCCAGTAACTAACTTAGCAAAGTGATACCCCTTCGTGATATTAACCCCTCTCGTACGCTGCCTCTGCTTACGGGGCTTATTATCCTGATAAATGTTATAATATTCGTCCAAAACTACGAGGAGGGTGTTCTTTTTGAGGAGCGTATCTATGAGCTGGGGTATGTTCCCGCGTTAGGTTTTTCATGGGAACGGGCGATAAGTTCTATGTTTATGCATGGAGGGTGGCTGCATCTATTCTTTAACATGTGGACCTTGTGGGTTTTTGGTGATAATGTGGAGGACAGGCTGGGGAAGGTAGGCTATGCGCTTTTGTATTTTCTTTCGGGGGTGGGCGCGCTTTTCCTCCATGTGGCTTTGTATCCATCCTCTGAGGTACCTGTGGTGGGGGCTTCGGGGGCTATCTCGGGCGTAATGGGCGCCTATTTGGTGCTTTTTCCTCAGGCACGGGTGTGGACATGGATACCACCTTTTTACTTTACGGAGTTATCGGCCAAGTTTTTTTTAGTTTTGTGGCTTCTTATTCAGCTAACTGAAGGGATAGTAGGTCGCATCAGAGAGTGGATGATAGAAGGGGAGGCCTCAGGAGTAGCTTTTTGGGCACACATAGGGGGCTTTGTGGTAGGGTGGGTTATAGCGCGCGTTTGGCCTAAGGAAGGGCGAGGGGAAGATTGGAAATACGTGGGATGAAAATAAAAAGGCCCCCTATGCGGGGGCTCTGGAAGCTTATTTCTGCCCCAATACCTATGGAAGGCGTAGCACTTTTTGCGTAGCTACTACTTCTCCCGAGGGGGTGGCCCACTCTAAGAGGTACAGGCCGGCAGGAAGGTTAGGGGCTTGGAGCTGATAGTGTCCTGCAAGGAAGGGACCCGCGGTTTCCCACACGGCGGTGCCTAAAAGTGTACGCAAGCGCACTACGCCAAAAGGGGCCTCCGCCGCAAACTCCAGCTTATCGGCGAAAGGCGTTACTGCCCAGAAGCCCGAAGGGGTGGCCGCGGCTTCAGCGTAAGCCTCTGAACGGTAAGCCAGCGGCGGCGGAGCCCCTGCCGCAAAACCCGAGAAAGTATTGAAGCTCCCCCATATCCACTGGCCGGTGGTACCATAGGTCCCTACCGCCCGATTGGCGCTGAGCTGATAGGTGGGGGTAGGGGCGGTGTATTCACTGCTGATGCTGCCAGCGGTCTTGACCACATAGGGGGCGGTATTCCAACTTTGGCTGGTGGTGGTTTGATACCCGTTCACTTCGGCGTTGGTGTAGTAGAGGGTGATATGGTAGGGGTTAGTAGCATCGTTAGTCGGCACGATGAGGAAGGTTTTATCTGTCACATATTGTGGGGGCGTATGGCCGGGGCGGAGCGCTTGGGCAGTGGTCCCCGTGCGGTCTATTTGGATCTGGGTGCAGCCGTAGTCAAAGCCTCCTTGATTGGAAAGGCACACCATGAGGTCCCCATCGGCATCGCTGTAAGCGTACAACGAGTCATACGGCCCGAAATACACCGTAGTAGAGGCCAGAGCGCTTTCTATGGCCGGGGTTTTGCGCCCATACAGGACGATATTGTCTATGGCTAAGGGGGTTTGGGTGCCATTGCCATCTGCGTCATTATCCCAGCGCCAGGCCAGCCAAAGGTTGGGTTGGTTCCAGGTGGCGGAGGGTAGGGCCACGTATACCCGTCGTACAATGCCGGGGTAGCCGTAGAGGCTTTGGCTGCGCCGCATGCTGCCTAAGACGCAGGTGTTATTGCCCCATGTGCATCCTATAATCGGCTGAAAGCCGCCTGTAGCGGAGGTGGTGGAGTAAAAGAGCCGCCCAAAGTCTTGGAGCGCAGGGGAGCCATATTCGCCTCCTACCAATACATCAAAGGCCAAAACCAGGTCTGTGGCGTTGGTCGTATTGATAGCTGGAGATACGGCGGCTACTCGGCTGGTGGAAGTGGTGGTATAGGCGTGGGGGGGCGGGTTTCCCCCGGTATTGTTGGTGATGTAGAGGGCGTAGCCTGTGCCCATCGCTGTCCCTGTGCCCCGTACCCAGCTATTCGCGCCGGCAGTAACCGGGACTTGGGTGAAGCCTCCAGCTCCGATTTCGAAGTTTTCTTGCCAGAGGAGGACTTCGGGCGGGAAAAAGTCGTTATCTTCTATCCACAAGCGGTAGTTTTGCCTATTTCCAGCGATGGTAGCGGGCCCGCTTGTCACGGAGAGCACGAGGTCGGCATAGCGGAGGGGTTCAATCGCTTGGTCGTCATACACACGCACGGTGACATTTTGGGGAGAGGTGCTTCCTGCAGGGAAGGTCAGCGTAGGCGTGAGGATAGCAAAGTCTATCCCACTGCGGGCAGTGCTGGTAGAGGCAGCTGTTACGGAGACGTTCACGGGGCTGGAAGGGGCAGCAGAGATTTGTACCGGTATTTGGATGTCTTTATACCTGCGGCAGTCGCCCGCCAGGAGGGGCCAGGTAAGCTCTTCGCGTAGGCCTTGGCCGGTATCGGCCCAAAAGACCATCGGCTGGTGGGTGATACGCACATTATCTATCCAGATGCAGTTGCCGTACTGATTGATAGTGACGAAGCGTAGGCGGATACTGTTACCGGTGTAAGCACTCAGATTTACAGTTTCGGTGCGCCATTCCCCGGCGGTGGTAGGGATAAAGCGGGCTGTGCTATTACCTGCCGTAGCTAAGGTAGCGCCGTTCTTTTGGTAGATGGGCGTGGCGCTCCACGTAGCGCCGCAGTCGGTGGAAATCTCTACGCGCAGTTCGTCGGTGCTGGTGTTATCATAGCGGCGGTAAGCTACATCAAAGACAAGCTGGACGGTAGCTGGGGCCGAGGTGAGGTCTATAATGGGGGTATAGAGTTCGTCTCGGCGGCCCGTTTGGCTATAGGCCCAGCAGTTGACGAACATCGCTATGGTGCGCTGGCCGTTGCTGCCGGTGCAGGGTCCGGGCCGCCAGGTGAAGCAGTCGTTATTGGGATCTACGACGCGCCAGAGGTGGGGGGGGATGGGCTGACCTTCTTGGCCGTGTTCAAAGGTTTCGTACAGGGGATAAAAGCCATTATGCACGAGGAAGCGCGTGACGGTGGTGTCTTCGGTTCTATCGGGGTCGCCAGCGAGGTTGGTGCAGGCGGTGAGGGTGTATTCGCCCGGGGTAGTAAGGCCTACGCCTGTGAGATTGAAAGTGGTCGTGGCTCCCGCCGCGAGGCTGCCAGTCCAGGTGGTTGTTTGCCAGGGGCCAGTATTGAGGCGATAGGCCACGGGAATGCTGGTAAGGGTAGTCGTGCCATTATTGCGGAGGATAGTGGAGATGTTGTAGGTACCCGGGCACATATCCTGCGGGATAGGTAGATCTATCAGGGCTGCATCAGTGGTGGCTGGGGGCACCAAAGCGGGGGAGGTGATGAGCGAGCGTCGGCGGGGGCAATATTCCAGTACCACGCGCATGCGTAGCGCTTGGTCCAGGGTGAAGATATTCATGCAGGCGTCATCGGAGTAGTCCATGTAGTTTTCAATCATGCGGCGCACGCCTGCCACGCAGGAAGTAGGGTTTGCTGGGCAGCCATAGGAGGGGTCTGCGCATTCGGGGGTGTCGTCGCAGTAGTCATCCGGCGCACAAGCCCCTCCGGTGGTGTTATCTCCCCAGATGTGGCGCAGGCCCAGCCAGTGGCCCACTTCGTGCGTAGTGGTACGCCCCAAGTGATAAGGAGCACTCAGGCCGGTGGAGCTTTTCAAGGCAGACCCAAAGGACGAGTAGAGTATGACTACGCCGTCGGTAGTAGCACCTTGGGTGCAGTTAGGTGCGCCCATGCCATCATCGCCGGGCATACCTAAGAGCCCAGAGGCATCCGGAAACTGGGCATAGCCTAAAAGCCCCCCGGACAGGTCCGCTACCCAAATATTGAGGTAGCGGGTGGGATCCCAGATGGTGGCAGGCTTTATCGTGGTCTCCATGTAGTTTTGCGTGTAAGGGGGAGCGTTCCATCCTTGCGTATTGCGGTTCCACCGGACGATGCCGGTGGTGGGGTTGCCGTTGGGGTCGCGTTTCGCCAGAACAAACTCGATCCGGGTATCAGCGCCGCGGGGGTCATTATTCCAGCCGGGGGTGCCGGGCATGCGCCGAAAGTCTTCGTTGAGCACCGCAATCTGGTCTAAGATATTTTGGTCGGGGATGTTGCGACCTGTCCCTATGGCTTCTCCATTATGGATAACATGCACGACGACGGGTATCTGATATACGCCGCCGATAGTGCGGCTGTTTGCTAAGAGGGCTTTGTAGGCTTGGACCTTTTGGCGGAGGAGCGGCTCGTACTCCTCTAACTTGGGCCAATCGGGATACAATGCCCGCATCATACTGTCGTGCTGCATCGTACCGCAGCGAATCCATTGGGTCTGGGCCGCAAGCCACCCGCCCAGCCCCAGCAGAGAGAGTAGGTAGCGCATACCCAACAAAGATACTTTTTTTTTTCGTAGGGCACCGAAGAAAGTTGCCTTCAGTTGGGATTGGGCGCAGGACAGGGACCGAAAGCTCTGGGCGAAGAAGTCTACCTAAATATACTGATAGTGGCTTTGTGTGCCATGCAGCTAATCCTATCGCTTTTTTTTGAGGATAACCGATTATACTGTATGCCTAATTTTTGTAGAATGGTGAGGTGATTTTACCCATACCTTTGACATATGAACCGCGTAGTAGCGTTTGCAGGCCTGATGGGCGCCTATGTAGCCCTCTGGGCCAATGGACTCACAATTACTAACTTGACTGTAAATCAGGCCGCAGGTACAGTAACCTTTACGGTTCAGTGGCAAAACAGCTTCCGGGATGCAGAAAACTGGGATGCTGTCTGGATTTTTGTCAAGTTTAGGGATTGTGCTGCACCTAAGACGACACCGTTCACTTTTCCATAGTCCAACATGCCCGGTGAAGGTGGTGTGATTGTGCTGCACCTAAGACGACACCGTTCACCCATGGCCTTATTAGCGCGACCCTGGCGGACCACACCTTTCCTGCATCCTTGGAGCCCACTTGTGCAAATGGTACAGCTCCATGTATAGACGCTGCGCCAGACAATACAGGCGTAATGCTACGACGCACAAGCACAGGCTTTGGGACTGTTAGCGGAACCGTAACCCTTAGAGTGACTAACCTGCCAGCCACCGGCAGCTACGATGTACGGGTAATTGGGATTGAGATGGTGTTTATTCCTCAGGGTAACTTTTACGCAGGCGATGCTACAAGCACGTATAGTATCCGTACAAGCAACGCTGATAACTCTCCCATTCAAATCACCAGTGAGGCGGCTCTTACTACCATAAGTTATCTCACAGGTGGGAATATCAGCCTTACAGCTAACTTTCGCAAAGGGTATGCGCCTTTCTATATTATGAAGTATGAGATATCCCATGGCCAGTATGTGGATTTCTTAAACACCATAGGCCAGACCCAAGCGACTAATCGCTTCCCTGGTGTCGGAGGGACAAATCGTAATAGGCTGTATTTCAACGCCGTCACTACGGACTACTATACCGATCGGCCAGATCGGGCGGTGAATTATCTGTCGTGGGAGGATATGGTGGCTTATTTGGATTGGGCGGCTTTACGTCCGCTTACAGAGTTAGAGTATGAAAAAGCTTGTCGAGGCCCTCTGTCCCCGGTGCCGAATGAATACGCATGGGGAACAACTACTTATACTTATGGTACGGTGTTGACTGCTTCCGAAGATGGTACGGAGACTTTTACCGACCCGGGGGCTAATGCTCGGGCTATCGACCAAGGGCTTACGGGGGGAGATGGAGGAGCAGGTCCCGTGCGGGTGGGTATTTTTGCCACCCCTTCTACCAATACGCGGGCAGCTGCAGGTGCCAGCTACTGGGGGGTAATGAACCTTTCCGATAATGTCTTTGAGTACTATTACGACATCCGGGCCGGCCAGGCTGGGCGCTCCCCCGCCAATGGTATCCCCTGGGGTGATGGTGCTCTGGACGCGACAGGGGCAGCTAATCAACCTAACTGGGTGATTGCTTGTAATGCTGTAGATATCATTCTCCGGGGCGTAATGACGGCGGCCGACCCCTCGGCAGGACGGGTAAGCAACCGGGTAGCTGTAGGCCGCGTATGTAATGGAGGCAACTTCTATCCGGGCCGATATTATACCAACGGTGGTAGAGGAGGCCGCTGAGCTTCTCGTCTTTTTATGGGTAGGCTTCTTTGTCTCATAGGCGTTCTTTGCAGTATAGGGGGGCTGCTATGGAGCCAAACTAAGTTTAGGGGAGGGAGTGGGGGAGGGACCAGTTATGCACGAGTGGCTTGCCCCTCCCCTGCTATCTCGTCCGCTAAGTTTCAAGGCGGTACCTATGATGGTACAGCGCTTGGAAGCACGTATTATACGATATGTGCCCCGCCTCCGCCTCCGGTTGCCAGCAAGTATGCTGGCGGCAGCGCCGATGGCGAAGCCTTGGCTATCCTTACCTGTCCTCCTACAGCCTTCTCCTCTGCTAAGTTTCAAGGTGGAGCTTATGATGGGGTGAGCTGGGTACTCCAGATGTGTCCTCCTACCTTCTTAGTAAGTGCCAAGTTTTTGGGAGGGGCATACGATGGAGCTGCCCTTATAGCTCAGCTTTGTATCCCGCCACCTCTTATAAGCGCTAAATACACGGGTGGCCCGTATGATGGGGCGGATGCGGCTGTGTCTCTGTGTGTGCCGCTGCCGGTGACTTCTCTCAAGTATGCTGGGGGTCCATATGATGGGGCGGATGTGGCTGTGTCTCTGTGTATGCCGCTGCCGGTGACTTCTCTCAAGTATGCTGGGGGTCCATATGATGGGGCGGATGTGGCTATGTCTCTGTGTGTGCCGCTGCCGGTGACTTCTCTCAAGTATGCTGGGGGTCCTTATGATGGTGAAGCTATGGCCCTTCTCTCATGTCCTATTATGGTGGGGATTTCCCTAAAGTTTGTAGGTGGAAGTTATGATGGAACTTCTATGGTTGTTCAAAGTTGTCCTTCTTTTTCGGTGGCTTCTGCTAAGTATCAAGGGGGACCCTATGATGGAGAAAGTATGGGTTGGGTTAGTTGTACTCCCCCCCCTCCACCTAATCCTAATAAGTATAGTGGTGGCGCCTATGATGGGGAAGCCCTGGCTGTTGTTACTTGTCCGCCGACTGTGGTGCTTTCGGTAAAGTTTTCCGGAGGCCCGTATGATGGCGGCACCTTAGCCCAACTAACTTGTCCGCCAGTGGCTATACTCTCTGCGAAGTATGCTGGGGGGCCATATGATGGGGAGAGCATGGTACAGGTGGCGTGTCCGCCGGTTATTCCTGTGACGGCGAAGTATACGGGCGGTCCGTATGATGGGGAGGCGATGGTACAGGTGGCATGTCCGCCGGTGATCTCCTGTGACGGCGAAGTATACGGGCGGTCCGTATGATGGGGAGAGCATGGTGCAGGTAGCATGTCCGCCGGTTATTCCTGTGACGGCGAAGTATACGGGCGGTCCGTATGATGGGGAGAGCATGGTACAGGTGGCATGTCCGCCGGTTATTCCTGTGACGGCGAAGTATACGGGCGGTCCGTATGATGGGGAGAGCATGGCTACCTATAACTATAACTGCCAGGTACCCTTGTCTGCGGAAATAGCGCTTTTGTTAGAAGGGGGGTGGCTGACCCGGGGCACGGCTAACCTGCGTTGGGAAGTCAGCCGGGAAGCTGGTGTCGTAGCCTATACCCTCTGGCGTGAGGGAGACCCTCTTATGCCTCGCGAGGCAGTCATAACCTTGCCAGCGGTCTATCAAGATGGGTATGCCCATGCTTATGAGGCAGTGGACAGGGTGCCTTCTCCCGGGCGATATGCTTATTGGGTGGAGGCTCTTACGGAAGAAGGACCTAAATTGCATTCTAATGCAGTTACTTTGGAGTGGCCGGCCCGCTGGGAAGTAAAAGTGTGGCCTAATCCTACGGCTTCTACCTTATGGGTTCAAGTGGAACTGCCCGAGGCTACAGGGGTGCGCTTCACGCTATGGACGGTGGTCGGGCAGTGCATATATGACTATCGCATAAGTGGCCAAGTAGGCTTGCAAGTGCATACGATAGATATGCAGGGACTTTCTTCAGGTGTCTATCTCTTGCAGGTCTTTACGGGGATGGGCGAATACAAAAACCTACGGGTAGTGCGCCTCTGAAAAGAAGCTACTTTTTAGACAGGGCTACTTGCTCTAAGAGGGTAACTATCTGGGCATAAAGCTTGTGGAGGTTTTCTTTTGTGGCGGCAGAGACAAATACCGTGGGGTACGGCGATTGGGCGTGCCAGGTGGTCTCTAAGAGTTCCCGCTGCTCTGGGGTAAGGCGGTCTATTTTGTTCATCACGAGGAGAATAGGGATATCTGCCGCGCCGATGGTCTCCAGCGTGCGTTCTACGGTGCGCAGCTGCTCCAAATAGCCCGGGCTGCTGGCATCTACCACAAGGAGCAGGAGATCGGCTTCTTTGACCTCAGCTAAGGTGGTAAGGAAGGCCTGCAGGAGATTGGGCGGAAGCTTGCGAATAAAACCCACGGTATCCGATAGGAGAAAAGGCACTCCCTGCAGGACTACCTTCCGAGTGGTGGTATCTAAGGTCGCAAAAAGCCGGTCAGCTACTAAAACGGGCGCCTTGGTGATAAGCTGCATGAGGGTAGATTTGCCGACGTTGGTGTAGCCTACCAGGGCCACACGCGGGAGGGTTTCGCGTTTTTCTCTGCGTATGGCGGCCTGTTTGGCGTATTCTTTGAGTTTGAGACGCAGTTGGGTGATTTGTTTGCGGATTTTGCGGCGGTCGGCTTCCAGCTGCTGCTCACCTCCTCCGCCCCGCAGCCCGATACCGCCTCGCTCGCGGGAGAGGTGCGTCCATTGGTGTGCCAGCCGTGGTAGCTCATACTCTAAGCGGGCCAGTTCTACTTGGGCTTTGGCTTGGGCTGTGCGGGCATTGCGCGCAAATATCTCTAAAATAAGCCCCTCTCTGTCTGTGACCGGCTTACCCCAGGCTTTTTCTAAGTTTCGCACTTGTACGGCGGAGAGTTCGGCATCTACCAAGATAAAATCTATCGCATCCTTGTGGACTTCTATGTAAGCTTGCACTTCCTGGACGCGGCCTTTGGTGAGGAAAGTCGCTGGGTCGGGCCGCCTCCACCCATAGGTAAAAACATGCATCACCGCATACCCTGCGCTGCGGGTCAGGAAAAGGAGCTCTTCTAAGTATTCCTCGCTTTGCTCGGGACTTTCTGCGGGGCCCTCTATGCGCACTATCAAGGCCCGTAACTGACCATTTTCTCCGATAGCTACGCCCTTCATACGAAAGAAGCTTTATAACAACCCATACTGCCGTAGAATCTCTCCCATGCCGGGGTGTAAGCAGGTATATTCTCGGGGAGCGGTGACAAGACGGGTAAGCTTTCGGTATCTTCTGGGAGGGCTTTTATTTTTCGCTCTAAGGGTTTGCGGGCCTTTGGGCGGTCCCAAAGGATGAAGCCCATAAGCCCTACAATCAAGCCCATACTACCAAAGAGCAGGTAGGTCAGTTGGCTAAACGGGTTATTTACAGCACCGATGCGAGCTTCCAGCCGGTCGAAACGCTCTTCCAGTCTATCTAAGCGAGCTGCTATTCTATCTATGTGCTTTTCCAGCTGGTCTATGCGCTTTTCTAAGGCGCTCATCTTTTCTTCCAGGCGCACGAGTCGCTCCCTATCGGCTAAGGTATAAGGCACAGGTTGGTAGAGGTCTGGGGCCCAAAGCCAGCTTCCTATCGGCAGGAGGGCTTTTCGCACTAAACAAAACAAAGATAAGAAAACCCGGCCGTCTCCCCCCTCTACGCTCCCAGAATGGGCGGTAAGGGGGCTTTGGCGCTACACTTACTCTTTTGCCCAAGTATAAGCTTGCAAGGTGGTGCCCTGTATCACGAAGAGCCGTTTTTCTACGGGGTCTATTTCAAACTGGGGCGGTCGGGAAAGCTCCACTTTGCCTAAGGTTTTTTCCATGAGCGGGGTGCAGGAGTCTTTATCCACGACAAAGAGGGCCAGTTGTGTGCCTTGCATCCCGGCCAGGAAGGCCAGATTTTCTGCAGCTTTGAGCTGGGTGTAACGCCGTTGCACAAGGGCAGTCCAGGTAGCGTCTCCCAGCACCGCCAGCCCTACCGAGGCGGTAGCATAGCTGGCGGCTTTGAGCATCTGGCGCAGGGAAGGCGCCTGATTCAGCCTATCCCAGGGACGATCAGGGTCGTATACTACCTCTTGGAGCGCTTTGTAGCCTAAGTACGCTGAACCCACATAAGCTGCCAGGGACACTGTAGCTCCGAGCAGCCGAATAAGCGGAGGCTGTGCAGGCACGGGCTGTTGCAAGTGACATATTTCCTTCCCGTTCGGCAAGAAGCGATATAAAGAAGAGCCCCCCCACACCAGGATATGCCCCTTATCATAAGCAATCCCTTGGGGCGGGTCGCTTTGGAAAGCGGAGATAGGTTTGCCCAAGGGCTCCGGCTGCGTGCCGGCCCCTCGCCATACAAAGAGCTGGCCATTATCGTCTATGCCGTAGGCTTCAAAGAGAGGGCCTTCTTCCCGCACCGCAAACGGAATGCTAAAAGGGCTTTTGAGGGGTTTCTCCCAGAGGACTTCGCCTGTTTCGCTGATATATTGGAGGCGTCGGGTGGTTTGTACTAAGAAGCCGCCGGGTACATTCTGGGCATGGAGGAGGGTGCCTTTGAGGCTGATAGGCTTCTGGAAGAGGAACTGTCCCCGCTCAATGTCCAATACATCTATTTCTACTTTCCAGTTGTCTCGGGGAGCATGGCGGCTTTGCCAGAAGCGCTCCCGCATAAAGACGCAGAAGAGCCGCTTTTCATCCAAGGGAATATAACCCGCCAGCAGGCCGGGGGTTTTGAGCCGTTCGCCCCAAGGGTTTTGGCCGTTTTCTTGAACCAGAAGGGCTAAGGGGGGATAGAGGAGGTTATTACCCGTAGGGAGCGCATCGGAGTCAGCCGCTACATCGTCTGTGAAAAGAAGCACCCCTTTTTCTGTACTGAAAGCGTGGAGGATGCGGTTTCGGTAGAGGGGAATAGGTTTTTCCCAGAGTTTTTCGCCGGTGGAGCGGCGCACGCCTATGAGGCGGCCACGACCATACGCGACTATCCAATCTCGTTCGGGGTCGGCAAACACAAAAGTCCCTGTGGTAGGCTGGAAACTGATACCTTTTACAATCTCGGTGCGCCAGCGGTTTTGGCCGGTGCGGGCATCTACGGCATAAAGGGCCCGGTTGGTGAGGAAATACAGCGTACCTTCGTAGCAGCTGATGTTGCTTTGGAGCTGTTCGCTGCCGACGTTTTCGCCGGCGGGTCGGCGCCAGCGTTCCTCCCCCGTGCGCACGTCATACGCGGCCAAAATGGAGGTTTGGAGCGAGAAGGCTTTCTTAGGGTCTTTGGGGCCTACGCCAAAGAGAATCAACAACCCTGCCTCTGGGCAGAGAGCGCGGCCGCTTACCCAATCCCAGCTTTTCCGTGCCTCTGAACGGTCAAATACCAGCTTACCCGTGGCAGTATTGAGTACCTTGTAGGGGGCTAAGTTTTGGGTGAGGGCTATTTCTGCAGGATTATTGGCCATTGCGCCCGGTGGCGCATACTGAAGGCTGCCATTTTCATAAAGCGGTGAGTCGTCTATGGGGTACCATTCTTGGGAGAGGCCGCGGCAGCCTGCGCATTCCCAGCGCTTTTGTCCAGTGCCCGCATCTAAGGCATATACGCCTTCCCGTAGGCTGACAACGAGGAGATGGCCGTCAGGAAGGAGCTTGATTCGGGCATCTTTGGGCAGGGAAACTTCCCACAGCGGAGCTTGAGCCCACACCAGGGCGCCTATCCACAAGAGGAGAGACATCGAGACAAATCTACGTCTTTTTGAGGCTGGTGGTTGCGTGGTGGAGAGTAGCGGATTCGAACCGCTGACCTTCGGCTTGCAAAGCCGACGCTCTACCACCTGAGCTAACTCCCCTCCTCGGATGTGGGCCTGCGTGGAGTCGAACCACGGACCTCGACATTATCAGTGTCGCGCTCTAACCAACTGAGCTACAGGCCCAGCGGGCGCAAAGGTACGATTTTTCGGATATCTCCAAGCGAAGCGTTAGGCGGAGAGGGGGGTAACTTGGAGTTGGCGTACCCAGAGGTAAGTACCTATGCGGGGCAAGAGCGCTTCTAATCGGCTTAAAAGCTCTTCGGCGGAGACTTCTAAAAGCAACAGCTCAGCGATGCCTATGGTTTCTTGGGTAGCTTCGGCGAAGAAGGGTAGGTACAAGAGGGCAGCGGGCTGGGGCTGATGGAGCGAAACGGGCGGAGTGGGAGTCCCCTTAGGCGGCGGGACGATAAGGTAAGGCTTTTTGAGGTGGGCGGCGGTGGCTAAAAGGCCCTGATTGGGGAAAGTAGTGGTAGTGGGCTTGAGAGCATAGGTAGCTTGTACTGCCCAGCCGTCAGGCTGACGGAGGTAGGTCACAGCGCCAAGCATAGGCAGGTCTTGGTGGAAGGCCTCCAAGAGCTTTCGGAGGAAGGTAGAAAGCGGCTCTGTGTAAGCGGTACGCATCAGGGTTTCGTACTGGGCGAAGAAGGCTTCCCGTTCGGCGCGCCGGCGTTCCTCAGCTTGCAGACGGAGCACCTCTTGGAGGGCAGCTTCCGCTTCGGCTTTGCGCTTTTCTGCTTCGGCTCTCTCTTGGTCAAGGGCACGCGTAAGCTCCTCTTGCTTTTGAAGGCTTTCTTGCTGTGCCTGGGCAAGCTCAAGGATACGTCTGAAGTTTTTGTTATTTTGCTCCATGAAAAAATATCCCACAAATGCCTCCCCTATAATGAGCAATATGTAGGTCAAGGCCGAAGAAGATAGGGGATTAGGCGGGATAAAAGCTACCTTGTCATGCAGGAGAAAGCCTAATAAAGAGAGAAAAGCGCTTCCTATCAGGGCTAACTGGCTGTATTTATGTTCATCAGCAGCATTGAATAGTAATACGCCTGTCAACCCCCCTACCATAGGAATCCAGAGAAAAAGGCCGCTATTAAGAGGATAAGTAAGGGTGGCTTCTATAAGAAAGCCTGCAAAAGCATAGATATTTAGAGCAAAACGCCAAAAAAGGGTAGTATATGGCTTTCCTACATGGAGGAATATGGCTACCACCCCACCTAATAAGGCATCTAAGCCCCGCATTTGTATGTAAATCGTTTTTATAGAAGGGGGCGTATCGGTATAGACAGCTAAAAGCAGCGTGAAGAGCTTAAAGCCAAAGACTCCCCACGCAATAGCTCGGATTTGTATAGGATTTAGGTGCGTATTTGGGGTCATGGAACAAAGGTAGTCTTTGGCTTGAAGTAGGGGAGATAGAGATACAGATACAGCGGACTGAGCTACCTTTGGCGGTGATGAGGTGGCTCCTTTGGGGGGTGGGCCTACTGTGGGGACAAGATACCTTACATCTGACGATAGCTCAGGTAGAGGCGCGCTTTTTGCAAAAAAATCTCCTTCTTCTGGCGCAGAAGCTGCGCATTCAAGCGGAGCAGGCGTTGGTATGGCAGGCGCGTCTGTGGCCTAATCCCCAGCTTGTCGTGGATCAGATGGATGTTTTTACCCAGGCGGAAGCGTCTTTTGATGCGGGTCCGTTTCTGGCGGCCCCACGTATCAATCAGATAAGTGCCACGCTTTCACAGACCCTCTTGACAGCGGGGAAGCGGCTCAAAGGGGTGGCGTTGGCAGAAGCTTCGGTACGCCTCCAAGAAGCGGCCTTTGCGGAGCTTCTGCGACAGCTGCGGTATCAACTCCGAGGCGCTTTGTATGCGCTCCAAAGAGACCAGTTTCTCCTGGGAGTGCTGCGTGAGCAGGTAGCGCTCTTAGATAGGCTGCGGGCGCGGTATAAAGCCCTGAGCCAACAAGCGCTTGTGCCCCTCCCCGAATACCTTCGCATCGAAAACCTCTACCTCCAAGTGCAAGCCGACCTGCGCGACCGCTATCGCCAGTGGGAGGAAAACCAACATACCCTGCGCACGCTCTTGCGCTTCTCCGGAGATACCCTCCTGTGGATAGATACCACCGGCTTTATCCAAGCGCAGCTGAACGAAGCCCTTCGGTTAGATTCCCTCCTGCTTTTGGTAGAAAAGAGGGGGGATGTACGACTTGCCCGCGAAACGCATCATTACCAAGTGGCGGCCCTAACGTTGGAAAAAGCTATGGCTTTCCCGGATGTGACTGTAGATGTGACTTACGATAGACTCGGCGGATATAGGCTCAATCAGTGGGGGGTCGGCTTTGCGCTACCGCTGCCTGTATTCAATAGGAACCAAGGACGGATCGCTGCGGCGCGTCTCCTTGTGGAACAAAGTCAGCTGACCTACGAACAAACCCGCCTTATAGCTGAGTCCGAAGTGGTACGAGCCTGGCGTCAGCTGGTCGCGCTGCAAGCTCAGCTACGAGAGATGGACTTTGCGCTCTTGGCGCGTTATCGCCAGGCCGAGGCTGCTTATAGAGAAAACCTGCTCGCTGGGCGAATAAGTTTCTTGGCCTATGTAGATTTTTTTCAGAGCTATAGAGATTTAGCGCAGAAAATAGCAGAAACCTTTTATCTCTTGCATCAAGCACAAAATGAAATAGGATATGCGGTGGGCATGGATAGGTAGTATCGTCGTGGTTTTCTGGAGCTGTATGCAGAATGCTCCTGTAGGGACCAATGGCTCTTGGGGAGCTTCGGATAGTCTATTAGAGGAGCTGTGCCTACAAGTGGCGCGTTCTGAGGCTCTTCCGGTGGAAGTGCGGGTTCCTGGAGAAGTGGTCTCCGTACCGGAAAAAACTGTGCAAGTACGGGCCCTCACCAGTGGTACGCTGGTGGAGGTATTTGTACGCACAGGCGAACGCGTACAGCAGGGGCTGCCGCTCGTACGCATTCGTTCGCCGGAGCTTTTAGCGTGGGAAGCGCAGTACCAGAGTCTGCAGGCGCGCATCGCTGCTCAGCGGGAAAAGGTGCAGGCGATGGAAAGGTTAGCCCGAGATAGCTTAGCTTCCAGTACGGAGGTGAGCGCGTCTCGGGCCGAACTTTTTTCTATGGAAGCCGAAGCGCAGGGCCTGGCGCATCAGCTTCGGCTTTTTCAACGTTCGGGCATGGATTTTCTCGTGCTGGCTCCGCGTAAGGGTGTGGTCACTCGGCTATCTGTAAGTGCAGGGACACAAGTACAGCCCGGCGACTTATTGGTAGAAATAGCGGATTTAGCTCTGGTGCGGTTTATCGTGTATCTGTATCCGGAGCAGCTGGGGCATGCCCTGCCGGGCATGGAAGCAGAGGCGACTTTTCCGGAGGTTTCCGGGCCGGTGCCGTTTCGGATAGCGGGTTTTTTGCCCACCGTAGATCCGCAAAGTCGGGCCGCTATGGCGTATGCGGATGTGCCTAATCCGCAGTTTCTCTTGCGGCCGGGGGCTTATTTCCAGGCACGTCTCAAAGGCTACCAAAGCGATTCCGCAGTCGCTGTGCCGGCCTCCGCTTTGGTGTTGGATGCAGACCAGCATTATGCCTTAGTGTATCGGCAGAGAAGCTGGGAAGTGCGACCCGTACAGATTCGGCGTCTCCTCCGAGATAAAGCGTATATCCAAGGCGTTGTCCCCGGCGAAACCTTGGCTACCCGCAAGGTACTCTTTCTCTATCAGCAGCTTACGCGTAGCCTATGAGAGCGATTGTCACCTTTGCGCTGCGCAGGCCCATTTTCGTGGTGCTTCTTACGCTTTTGGTGGGGGTGGCCGGTGTCGTAGCTTACTTACATACCCCCATAGAAGCCTATCCCGATGTTACAAGCACCCGCACGCGCGTGATTGTGCAATGGCCCGGCCGCAGCGCCGAAGAAGTAGAAAAGTTTGTTACCCTCCCCCTCACCCAAGCTTTTGGCAATATTCCCCGCAAACGGAGTATTCGTTCTATCTCTCTTTTTGGGTTAGCGGTTGTTTCTGTGCTTTTCGAAGATGATGTAGAGGATTTTTTTGCGCAGCAATATGTCTCGGCGCGCCTCTCTGGGGTGAGTTTGCCGGCCGGGGCCGAAGCGTATGTAGAGCCTCCTTATGGCGCGACAGGCGAAATCTTCCGCTACTTCCTCATCGGCAATCGGCCCCTACGTGACCTTACCGCCCTCCAAAACTGGGTAGTGGAACGCTACCTCCTCCAAGTGCCTGGTGTAGCCGATGTGGTCACCTTCGGCGGCGAAGAAAAAATCTATGAGGTGCAACTGGATTGGGGGACGTCTCCAAGCCTATGACCTTACGCCCTTGGATGTGCTGGAAGCCCTCTCCCGTAGCAACATCAACGTCGGCGGCGACATCATAGAACAAGGAGAACAAGCCTATGTGGTCCGGGGCATAGGCCTCCTGGAATCTACCCAAGACATAGAAAACATTCTCATCACCCTAAGAAACGATGTGCCTATTTACATCAAAAACATTGGTCACGTGGTTATTTCGGCAAAACCTCGTTTAGGCTGGTGCGGCTGGAACGAATATGCCGATGTGGTGCAGGGCATAGTCCTTATGCGCCGTGGCGAAGATCCCTCTACGGTCATCCCCCGCCTCAAAGATAAAATCTACGAACTCAACACCCGCGTTTTGCCGCCGGGAGTCCATATTCAGCCTTTCTTAGATCGCACAGAGCTTATCCAGACTACGGTAAAAACCGTTGTACATAACTTATTGGAAGGCGCTTTATTGGTGACTCTGGTGGTCGGACTTTTTTTGTGGGAATGGCGCGCCGTACTGATTATTGTTTCGGTGATACCCCTGGCTTTTCTTTTTGCTATTTTGCTTCTACGGATTCAAGGGCTTCCGGCGAACCTAATCTCTATGGGGGCTTTGGATTTTGGGCTTCTTTTGGAGGGAAGCCTGGTGATTGTGGAGAGTGCTTTTGTGGCGCTTGTGCATTTGCAAGATACCTTGCCTCCCCAAGCGCTGGGGCGCCGCGCCAAGGGGGGCCTCCTACGCCGAGTAATAACGCAAAATGCCAAATATATCTTTACAGCACAGTTTATTTTGATACTTGCGCTCTTGCCTATATTTTTATTTGAACGGGTAGAGGGTAAGCTATTTAAGCCTTTAGCTTTCACCTTAGGGTATGCTATGGTAGGGGCCTTGCTGCTAAGCTTGACCTATGTGCCCGCCATGATAAAGCTCCTGTATACTACTGTCCCCCCCGAAAAAAACCTGGGCATAGTGCGGCTACTTCTTTTGCCTTGGCAGAAGCTCTCTCATTGGGGATGGCGTCATCCGGGGCCGGTGTTGCTGGGCTATGCGGTAAGTGTGCTGGGCTTAGGCGTTGCTTTTTACTTTTATGGTTCTGAGTTTGTGCCTAAGCTGAATGAAGGGGCCTTGTATGTACGAGGTACTTTGCCTATTAGTGTAAAGCTCAGCGAGACGGTAGCCCTGGCTAAGCAGGTACAAAAGGAGATTTTACAGATTCCCGAAGTGCGTTTTGTGCTTTTTCAGGCGGGTAGGCCTAATGATGGAACCGACCCCACGGGCTTTTTCAACTTAGAGCTTCATGTGCAGCTCCACCCTCAAGAGCGTTGGCGTAAAGGACTCACACGAGAAAAGCTCGCCGAAGAGGTGCGCGCCCTCCTGAGAAAGTATCCTGGGGTACGATGGGCTATTAGCCAGCCTATACAAGATAATGTAGAAGAGTACGTCTCAGGCGTGAAGAGCTCTATAGCTGTCAAGGTTTTTGGTCAAGACCTGGCAGAGTTAGAGCGGTATGCGAATGGTATTGCAAAAATCCTAAGAGATATACCGGGCATTGAAGATGTGGTGGTATTTCAGAGTTTAGGCCTGCCTGAGCTACGGATTCGGCTGGATGAAGTGCGTATGGCTCGGTATGGCGTGCGCATGGAAGATGCTCAGGCCGTCATAGAAACAGCTATTGGGGGGCGCACGGCTACGTATTTTTACGAGGGCGAAAAATACTTTGATGTCCGAATACGATTGGAAAAATCTTATCGCGACAATCCGGATGCGATTGCGCTGGTGCGGGTGCCTACCATAGATGGGCGCCAAGTGCCTCTCTCAGCTATTGCCGACATTCGCGTCCTGAATGGTCCGGCTTTTATTTACAGGGAGGGCACCCAACGGTATGTAGCGGTGGGCTTTTCTGTCTCCAGCCGTGACCTGGGGGGAACCATAGCCCGTGCCCAAAAAGCCGTAGAGAAACACCTATCATTTCCACGCGGTATCCATGTCAGCTGGGAAGGGGAGTTTGAGAGCAAAGCCCGAGCTACAAAACGGCTTTCTGTAATAGTGCCTGCTGTGGTGGGTCTTATCTTGCTGGTGTTATATTTCCATTTCGGTTCGCCTCGGGAAGTGCTTATTGCGGCGCTTACGTTGCCTTTTGCCTTTGTGGGGGGCATGGTGGCTTGGGTGAGTACAGGAATCCCCTTCGGTGTCTCTGCTGGCGTGGGTATGATTATTTTGCTGGGGGTCAATACCATCAATGCCTTGATACTTTTGGGCGATCTGCGCGGTAAAAAGACTCTGGCTTTGGCCCAAGAAGCCGTAGATAAGCGGATTCGGCCGCTGGTAATGGTCATGCTCATAGGATCCTTAGGGCTACTGCCCGCAGCTATTTCCACCAGAATGGGGTCAGAGGTGCAAAAACCTTTAGCCATTACGATTGTTTTGGGGATGCCGGTATGTCTATTTTTGTCGTTATTAGTATTGCCTGCTTTGTATAGGCGGCTTTTCCGTCTGCGGTAAGGAATAGCCTATCTTTGCGCAGGTGTCGGAGGCCGCTCAGCGTATAAAAGAAGCTGCCCTACGGGAGTTTGCGCAGTATGGGTACGATGGGGCACGCTTGGAAAGGATTGCCAAAGCAGCAGGCGTTCATACAGCCCAGATTCATTATTACTTTCGCAATAAACGCGGCCTATATGAGGCGGTGCAGGCACTCTTAACTCCGCCTTCCTTAGAGGGGGCATTGGTGCCTTTACGCGAGGCGGGAAAACCCCTCCCCGAAAGAATCCAAGCGTTTTATACGCGTTTCTACGAAGGGGTCAAGGACTTGTCGCTCTCGGTGGAGAGCGGACCGACGAACCTCCTGCCTATGCTGCTGCGCAGTCCTCGGCCATTAGAAATCCCCGAGTGGATAGAGGCCCTGCGCGGCGCGCAACAGTTGGGCTTACTTCGTCGTTTACCTGTGCGTACCTTGCTTATCCAGCAGTGGAGCCTGGCCCTGGCCCCTATGTGGTTTGAGGAACCCCGCGAAAGTTGGGAAAAGTATTACACCGAGGAAGCCCCGCGGCTTTTCTGGGAAGTCGTCAAAAGCGTATAAATCTCCCATCTTTGCCCCGCCTATGTATAAGGCATGGGCTGGCATCGCTCTTCTATGGGCACAAGGCGGCGATACTTTGTCCTTATGGAAGTATGAAGGGCTTTTAGGCTTTCAGGCTGCGCAGACGGCCCTCACTAACTGGCAAGCCGGCGGCCAAGAGCAGCTTAGCTTTGGCCTGCAGGGGCGCCTCAAAGTGAGCTACCACCAGAAGCGTACAACCCTCAGCTTAGAAAGTTCAGGGCAATATGGCCTCTTGCGGGTGGTGCCGCAGCGCACTTATCGTAAGACCCAAGACTTTTGGCTTACGGTAGTCCAGTATGAAAGGAACTTAGACACGGCTGGCCGGTGGGCCTTTTCGTTCTTGGGCGATGCGCGCACCCAGTGGACGCCTACCTATACCTATGTGGGCGACTCGGTGGTGAAGCCGGCTAAGTCCGCTTTCTTAGCTCCTTTGTATGGGCAGTTTTCGGTAGGGGTGCGTTACAAAGTGTTCTCCGATTGGACGCTTACGCTCTCTCCCCTCTCAGGTCGGGTTACCTATGTGCGGCTGCAATACTTGGCCGATAGGGGCGCCTTTGGCCTGCATCCCGCCGAACTGGCACCCGATAGTACTATCCTACGCCCTGCCCGTAAAACCTTATGGGAGGTAGGGGGACGCCTAACTTCTCGGTTGTCTATAACGCCTACTTCTGGTCTCAAAATCTCCCATTTTTTGGATATTTTTGGGAGTTATACGCAGGCTCCCTGGGGGCCAGTGGTAGTTTCACAGCTCCAAGCTGTATATAAGCTCAAGGGGTGGTTAGCGCTGACCCTTTCTCAGCAAGCTATTTACGACCCTCGCCAAGGGAAAGGCAAGGAAGCCCTCCAGCTCCTGTCGGCGTGGAGTGTGGGGATTACGCTGGAAAAGAAATAAAAAAGGGGGCCTCAGGCCCCCTTTTGCTTCCGAGCAAGAGATTTTTACTTCCCGGCTTGAATGATGGCGTAGACCACCCCTGGGATGTAACAAAGAGCTGTGAGCAAGATAGCGATAAGCACTTTGTCAGGGTCCCAGTTGCTGGCGATGCCTACGGCTAAGGGTGGGGTAAGGATGGCTAATACGATTAAGGAGAAAGGCGCAATCCCAGAGGTAGCCTTTTCATACAGCGATTGAAAGAACGTGGTTACGCGCTGGAAGAAGCTTGCTTTCTGGGATTTTTGCGGGGAGGCTTTTTGCTCGGCTACTGTTACAGCATTGACATTTACGGGTGCAGCATTTACTGCCTGCACTGCGAGGCCCGTCCCGAAGACGAGCAGTCCGAGTGTGAATACTAAGTACCGCATATGCGTTTAGGTTTAAGACAAAGGTAAGACTTTTTAGGTAAATGCAAGTACTCGAGAGAGGATTGGTTTCCCTTATATTTGGGAATACTTCTAACAGAGCCTTCGTTTGGGGTGTAAGGGTAAGCCTGTAAGAATGCTGCGTAGGAGCGTTTCGCTGACAGGTTTCGCCTTCCTTACAATGATTAGGTGTTGTTCTTTATCTTTGGCTAATGCCCGGAAAAACTACTACTGCTCGTTTGTCCTGCTTGCCTATTCATTTATAAGATTTAGGGTCAGTGATGGGTTCGCCGTTAGATTTTAGCTATAAGTTTATTCGCCTATAAAACTGAGAGTTTTTTTAGACGCTGTTGGCTTTTGAATAGGTGCAAGGCGTTTCGGCCCCACAAGTAGAGGAGAATGGGAGTGGTGATGAGTATGAGCGGGTTATAGTCCAGGGCGATTTGCCAATCGCCATGGAGGAGATGCTGCGTAGCACGGGTAAGGCCGCAGCCCGGACATTCTACCCCCAAGAAAAGCCTTGAAGGGCACACCACCGGCCCCTCGTCAAAAAAATCTGACGGCAAAAGCAAAAGTATTAGAGGAGCCCCTAAAAAACCTATCCGAAAGGCTTTTTCTATCCAGTTCATGCGGGGGTGGCGAGGCTTGCGCGGGCTTTTTTGCGTCGGGCTATGGCGGCTTCAATATCTTCTAAGCGGCCTTTGGGAATAGCTTCGATGAGCTTCTGGGTGTAAGGGTGCTGGGGATTGCGGTAAATGTCCTCCGCATAGCCACTCTCTACGACCTGCCCCTGATTCATTACCAAGAGGCGGTCGCTCATAAACTTTACCACACTGAGGTCATGGGAGATGAAAAGATATGACAGGCCAAACTGTTCTTGCAGGTCCAATAAAAGGTTGAGCACTTGAGCTTGTACAGACACATCTAAGGCCGAAACGCTTTCATCACAAATAATAAACTTAGGTTGGACGGCGAGAGCGCGAGCGATAGCGATGCGTTGCCGCTGCCCACCGGAAAACTCATGTGGATATCGGTAAAAGTGGTCGGCTTCCAAGCCTACTTTTTCTAAGAGTTCTATGGCTTTTTCTTTGGCTTCTTTGGGGTTTTGGGCGATTTTATGGAAAAGGAGCGGTTCCGTGAGGGCAGTACCGACGGTAAGGCGTGGGTTGAGCGAGCTGTAGGGGTCTTGGAAGATAATCTGCATGTGCCTGCGCAGGCGCCGCAGCTCCTCCGCAGAAAGGCCGGTCACTTCCTTACTCATAAAGACCACGCGGCCGCCAGTTGGTTCAATCAAGCGGAGGATGGCCCGGCCAGTGGTGGTTTTGCCGGACCCCGACTCCCCTACTAAGCCTACCGTTTCACCGGGGTGCAGCGTAAAAGACACATTATCCACCGCTTTTACATAATCTACCACTTTGCCAAAGATACCCTTGGTGACAGGGAAGTATACTTGTAGGTTTTCTACTTTGAGGAGCGGCTCTTGCTGGGCGAGTTTTTGTTGGCGCTGGCGGTAGGCTGCTTCGGAGAGGGTCTCGGCGCGCAGGGCCTCTTCTACAGTGAGTTTTTCGGGGGCTTTGAGGAAATCTACCAGCGTGGGCAAGCGGTGCAAACGCTTGTCTAAGGGCGGGCGGCACGCAATCAGTCCCTTCGTATAAGCTTCTTTGGGATGACTGAAAATATCTCGTACAGACCCCTGTTCTACCACTTTACCTTTGTACATGACGAGTACTTCGTCGCATATTTCGCCAATGACCCCCAAGTCGTGCGATATGAAGATAAGACTCATGTGGTGGCGCGCTTGGAGTTCTAAGAGGAGGTCCAGGATGGTTTTTTGTACGGTTACATCTAAGGCGGTGGTGGGTTCGTCGGCAATCAGGAGGGCGGGTTCGCAGCTGATGGCCATGGCAATCATGACGCGCTGCTTTTGGCCGCCCGAGAGCTGGTGCGGGTAAGCGCCAAAGATGCGGGCGGGGTTAGGGAGTTTTACCTCTTCAAATAAAGCGAGGGTACGTTCCTTAGCTTCTTTGTAAGAGACTTTTTGGTGAAGCCGTATAGCTTCCACGACTTGGTCGCCGCAGGTAAAGACCGGATTGAGGCTGGTCATGGGCTCTTGGAAGATCATGGCGATCTCGTTGCCCCGTAGGTGGCGCATTTGGGGGGAGGAGAGGGTAAGGAGGTTTACCCGCCCCAGCGACGGCGAATCAAACCAAATCTCGCCGCTGGTGATGCGGCCCGGTGGTATGGGGATAAGCCGCATGATAGCCAAGGAAGTAACGCTTTTCCCTGAGCCAGATTCGCCGACTATCCCTAAGGTTTCGCCACGCTTGAGCGTAAAGCTTACCTGCTCAATAGCCGAAACATACCCGGCTCGGGTTTCAAAGCCCACCGATAAGTCTCGAAGTTCCAACATCCCCCCAAATATAGGGATTTGGTGATGGGCAGCGGTTTTTTTGTACTTTTGCCGCATGGCTAAAAAGAAAGGCAACCGCATCCAAGTGGTGCTGGAATGCACCGAGCATGCCGCCAACGGCTTGCCGGGCACTTCGCGGTATTATACTTGGAAAAACCGCAAAAATACGCCCGGACGTTTAGAGCTTCGCAAATATAATCCTATCTTACGTCGTCACACCATTCATAGAGAAGTCAAATAAATAAGCGTATGGCGAAGAAGACCGTAGCGACTTTCCGTTCAGGAGATAAGAAAGCCGGTTTTACGCGGGTGATTTATCCCGTAAAAGACGCACAAGGGCGCACGCGCTTTCATAAGAAGCTCGTTTCGTCTGACCAGCTGCAGTCCTTCCTAACGCAGCGCGCTAAGTAACGCGCATGCGTCTGTATGCCATAGAAACGGGGCGCTTCGCCTTGGATGGCGGGGCGATGTTTGGGGTAGTGCCTAAGATGTTATGGGAGCGGCTTATTCCCCCCGACAGCCGAAACCGCATCCCCATGGCTATGCGGGCCCTCCTGATAGAAGAAGGAAACCGCCTTTTACTCGTAGATGTGGGCGTAGGCCATAAATATACCCCTAAGTTTGCCGACTTATATGCGATTGACCACGGTACGCACACGCTGGAAGGCGAGCTTAAGAAATACGGCTTTTCCCCGGACGATATTACGGATGTGGTACTGACGCATTTGCACTTTGACCATGCGGGGGGGAGCACTAAGCGAGTGGGAGAACGCATACAGCCGACTTTTCCGAAGGCTCGCTACTACATACAGCGTTCGCACTGGGAATGGGCCCACGCGCCTAATCCCCGCGAGCGCGCCAGCTTTTTTCCCGAAAACTACGACCCCATCGCCGAAGCCGGCCAGCTTGTGCTCCTGGAAGGCGAGCAAGAACTTATCCCGGGCGTGTGCCTGCGGGTGGTCAATGGCCATACCGAAGGCCAGCAGCTCGTAGAAGTCCAGTACAAAGGTTACATTATCCTGTACGGCGCCGATCTTTTTCCCACCAGTGCGCACCTCCCTTTGCCGTATGTGATGGCTTACGATGTGCGTCCTTTGGTTACTTTTGAAGAGCGCCAGCGTATCCTCCCGTGGCTTGTCCAAAAACAAGTAATTGTTTTTTACGAGCACGACGCTTCGGTAGAAGCCAGTACCGTTATTGAAAAAGAACCCGGCAAGTATGAGCGGGGCGAACTTGTTTCTCTGAAAGACTTATAAAGAAGGTGAGCCAGCGCATTTGGTTTGTAGAGGCCACACCTGCCGCCCTCAATGAACTGGCCCAGGGGACTTTGGTAGAGGCGTTGGGTATTACTTTCACGGAGGTGGGGCCGGATTATATCCGGGGGCGTATGCCCGTGGATGGACGAACCCGCCAGTATTTAGGGATGCTGCATGGCGGGGCGAGCGTGGCTTTGGCCGAGACGATAGCCAGCACGGCTTCTAATCTGGTGGTCAATCCCCAGACCCACTACTGCGTGGGCCTGGAAATCAATGCTAACCACCTTCGTGCGGTGCGACAAGGCTATGTGTGGGGCGAGGCGCGGCCCCTGCACCTCGGACGCACCACCCACGTCTGGGATATCCGCCTCTACGAAGAAGGTACTAATGCCTTAGTAGCGGTTATCCGGCATACCGTGATTGTCCTCAGCCGCTTAGAAAAGAACCCGTAGGAGGTGGATATCTTCACGATTTTCCACATAGCCTCTTACCTTTGGCTTTGTCTGTGGAAGTCCCTGCCTTTAACGTCCCTGTTTTGTGTGAGCCCAGCAAGAAGTAGGTGTAACGTGGGGTTACTTAGCTAAGAATGTCGGTAGCTTAGGAAGTAGGGGATGGGGGGGTTATGTGCTTTTGGAGGATAGTCCACAGGGTGAGGAGGCGGTTTTCTAAGCAAGTTTGGAGGGTTTCTGTTTCGGCGGCTGCGGTGAGGAGGGCAGCAGTTACTTCCCCTGGGGATACTTCTGCGGCTTCTGCCAGGGTGAGGAGTGCTTGGCCTGCTTCTGTCTGCCAGAAACCTACTTCCAGGGAGGCTTCCTCGTGGCGGGTGGCAGGCGGGAGCCAGATCTGATACTCGTCGTACAAGTAGGTGCGTAAGCTGTAGTAATGGACAACCTCATCCTGAGGCGGGGTGTAAAAGGGTCCTATAAGGGCAGAGACCGGCTCGGATAAATGCTTCTGCAAGATCGCCGCTTCCATGAGAGCAAATATACAAAAAAGATAGTTTGCGACTTGAGAAGAGATAGGCGAGATAGGGCATTGGCGACTCTACTAAATTTTACAGGCTTATCTACCAGCATATGAGACAATATACCTGTAAGGGGTCTAAGCTCTGCTGATAGAGGAATGATTTATTTGTCTTTTACTGCTCTTTGGTTTAGTTATCCAATGCTGTTATATGTTTTATATCATAAATGATTATGCTATCATACCTCATGACTACGTTTCTGGTGATTATTTCGGCTTTGATGGTGTCATTATCATTGAGCTTACCTCCGTAACTGATGAGATATTTTGCTCCCTTCTTGGCCTTATCTATATAGCACTGTATGTTGCCGCAATTGTTATACAAGCTCCATCCTTGCAGACCTAAAATAGACAAAACATATGTAGGAGATGCATCAAAGTTGCAGATAGCTGTATCTCCGATTTTGATACCGCTTTTCTCTAAGACTTTACTTCCAACAAAGGGGGAGATTTTTCGAATAAGAGCCCATTTGATTCTATCTTCATTAGCAAACCACCAATGCATACCTACTTCATAGTCACTCATAAGTATTCCTGAGTTACCAATTGGCTTTCCCCACCTCCATCGTATGTTTTCTATTGAATAAATCAGGTTATATGATGTAAGTATCAGCATGATAGCATAATAAATCTTAGTATCTATCTCTCTTAACAACTTAGCCAATATGATTATGCTTATTATTACTGAAGGTACTATGGGTATCATGTAGTAGTCATGCTCGTTAAATACTTTAAAACCATAAAATAAGGTATGTAATAGAAAATAATGCTACTAAGGCCACTTTAGTTATGAATTCTTTGGTAAATATGTGTTTATAGATTATTGCTAATACGATTATTATCAGATAATAGAGGGAAGATGATTGAATATAGCCAAGCTGGTACTTCATGAGCCTGTCCCATTCTTTTAGTACAATTGACATTTCATCTTTATTTGCTGCAAATATTGATATTTCCTTAGGTAGTTGTACATAGTACTGGTTGCTAACTAAGAAATGTGTATACCATAACCCAATAATTGTAAAACTTATCAATAGACAGAACAACTTATTCAGTGAAAATCTATATAATAACTCTGTAATATGATAGGCTATTGGTAGTATGAGTACAGGCAAGCGTAGTAACCCACATAGGGTTAGACTAATGAATGACAAAATAAGTAAGTATTGTTTTTCATTATGCTTATTTAACTCAAGTAAATATACGCTTATAATTCCGAATGAAAGAGCAGAAATATCTGTGATATAACTCCAACCATAATAGAACACAATGGGTATTGTAAGGAAGTTAGTTGCGACTACAATAGCTCCGAAATAGTCATCTAAGTATTGTTTTGCCCAAAATACTAAAAAACAAGATCCGATATAAAGGAGTATTATGTTTATGAGTTTGAGAAAATAAGGATATTTTTTGAAGAAAAACGATGAGATATAGTTTAGAATCGGAAATTCCTGTATAGAGTACTGTCCATATTCTTCATTTAGAAAGTTGTCTATCTTTGGATATAAGAAACTCGTTTTATCTAAGGCATAGTTCTTTACAATGGAAAAGTGCATGCTTTGTTTCTATTGATGTATGCCTTTGGGTAGCTCTCTAAGCTCTCTAATACTTCCGCCCATTAGTATTGTAAGTATTGCCACTATAAATGTGTATATGGCGAGAACACTGATTATTTCTCTTTTGCTTGCTATCATATGACTTGTTATTGTGTATTTTTATCGGTGTCAAAGATAGGCTTACTCATGTGATATTGGTGTCTGACACGCTGATTGCTATGCTTGGCTTGAAGGCAGAATGGCTTTTTTCTCAGGATAGACATGCCTTCGCGAAAGTAAGAATTTTATTCCAAGGTCCCCTTTCTGGGGAGTGGCACAAAGGGATGAGCTATGCTAAGTTCGCTTGGGGAGGCTTCTTGCCGTTGCACAGCTCTTGACCGCCGTTGAAAGGCCAGGGTGTCGAGAAAATAGGCAACCCCTACACAAGGCGATTCGGCTATATAATAACCTCTCGGCTATGGTCAAGCCTCAACCCCTATACCGACGGGGTAGCCCAGTCCCAGAGGGCCGGCAGCCCAGCCAAGCCCCTTATCCCGTTGGCACCGTCGTGTATTGGCATATTCTCAGCGGCGCCGGACGCCACCTTAAGAAAAGCCCAGCGATGCCCTTCCGAAGAAGGGCGCCCCAAAGCTATAATCTCGGTCCGGCTCCTCATCCTCGGGCGTAAGCTAACGATAGAGGTTTTTTTGAGTTCTCCGGCATCAAGTAAGGTCTTGCAAAAACGGAAAAAGCTGTATATTTACGGGCAGTGCAAGTGTCTGTCTCTATGAGTACCGGGATGTCGGAGGTGTGTAGGTAGCTGCTTAATATCATTTTTGGGAGCATGCCACAGACGAGCAGACCGCTACCGAAGAGTTTGAGAGACTCTCTCCGGCGCATGGGTTTAGGCCTCCTGCGCTCAGCCACCTCCTCCTCTCCTCGCCTGAACCTGCGCTAAACTCCCTCCATAAAGCTCTCGTGGAATCCGTGCAGAAAGCACAAAATAGTATCATCTTTTCTACTTTTAGGCTTGATAAGAATATAGAACTTATGCAGGAGATCCGCAAAAATGCCAGAGAAGGTGTGAAAGTTAAGCTTTTTGCTCCGCCTCATCAAGATATAATACAGCTTGTGGATGAGGGTATAGAGGTTTTTCTGCATCCTTATATGCATGCTAAATCTCTTTTGGTAGATAATCAGGAAGGATTTATTTTTACGGCTAACCTTCAGGAAAAGGGCTTAAAGACTGGGTTGGAAGTGGGTATAAGGCTTGCGCCTGAGCAGGTTAAGGACCTTATGGCCATTTATGGAAGGTGGGAAAGGACTTTTCCTTATAAGGTGAAGCGCTCTGTGCCTATCCAGGATTTAGATACCTACTACAAGCTTGGCTCCCAGAATAGATTAGAGCCCGTGAAACTTATACTCATGGGGCCTAAGCAAACTAAAAGGCAGAAGGTGCAGAAAGTGGCAGAGCTGGTACGATTCTTTGCTGACATAAATACAAGCTGGGATGACAAAATAAAGAAACGCGAGTTAGAGCTTATCGCTATGGTGAGCCCTGCCCCAGATAAATATAAGGATATGGCGCCCACAGATAGTTTTAGCATACTCCAAGAGGAAAAAGTCGTGCTTATCTCTGACATTTTTAGATATGATGATATAAAAAAGATAAAAGAATGGGAAGCATACGATATATATTATGCTAAGAAGGCCCCCCCTTCTCCGGAGAATCAGGAGAAAAAGGAGGCGGCTGATGTGCAGGAAGGTAGTTCTACTACCTCCCCTTCTCAAAACTGAGGGGTAGGGGGCTTCTGGATAGGGGCATCGGGCCCAGAGAGTCCAGAGGGGCACCCCTTGTGCTCCCTTGCAGGAGGGTAGAGAGAGCTCCCACCGAAGCGAGAGGTCCTACCTGAGAGATATGCTGCGCTGGAGGGAATAATACCGCTCTCGTGCCACAGGCCTACAACTTCCCAAAGGTGTTCTATAAATAGCCTTAGCCAAGTGGCGAGAGGCAAGCCTTATTTCCGAAGGTAAAAGCCTACCCGACCTTAGGTAGCGAGGAGATAGCCTCTCACAGGATAAGGAAGCTTTCTTCGGCTTGGGGGCGTGCACGAGCGAAAAGAAGGCCTTTATCCTGCGTGTATTTCCACGCTGGGGGCAAAAAGGCATAATCCCGAGCAAACCGAGGCGCATCACGAAGGGGCTCACGGTCTCCTACCATATACTGGGGTAGGGAGACGGCGTACGGTTCATGTACTCGCTTCTGCCACCAGAGTCGCCTCGCCACAGAAGAAAGCTTTTTCTGCTGTGCAAGGGTTTTATATTCTTGTAGGGCTTCCTCTACCGCTTCTTTAAACTGAGCGGGGATGTACCAGCCGGCAGCTATGCGGCGGAAAATCTGCTGGGCTTCTTCGCGGGTGTCGCTCACCCAACCTCGCCTTGCCGCTTCCAGCGTTTGATAAAAAGCCTTCAAATAAGCCTTGCCTTCAGGGAGGCTAAGCGCTTCCTCCGAGTAGAGCAGCTCTACCCAAAGCTTCTTAGTTTTTTCACACAAAAGGCAAGCCGTAGTGGGATAAGTCAGCGGCATAATCCTTGCCCTTCCCTTCTTTTTTTCCTTCTTATCCTCATTTTCTTTTTCTTCATTCTCTGGTTCTTGGGGGCTTATCAGCGAAAGGAAAGTTTTTCGTATAGTGTTTTCAACGGCTTGTATGAGGTGCTCGCTCGGGTCACTTTTTGGGGGGTGTGGGCTTTCTGCTGGGGGTTTTATGGTTTCGCAGAGGACCTTAAGGCCTATAAGGGTATAAGCTAAAAGGAAAGATTTGTAAATTTTTCCGCTGCCGGAGGCCAGCTTATCGGGCTTGGCTTTGTCCGGATCCCAATAAAACCAGATATATACGTTGGGGGTCTCGGGCGGGGGCGGAGGGGTATGGCGCAAGGGAGCATGCTGGCGAGCTACTCGTCCCATGCGCTGGACTAAAGCATCTGCTGGCGCCAGTTCTGTAAAAAGCACATCGCCGTACAGGTCTAATGCCGCTTCTACTACTTGTGTTGCTACTAAAATGTGCGGCTTTTGTAAGGGAGGGCGCGCAGGACCCCAACTCTTCGTAAGAGCCTCTTCTTTCTCTCGCCTATCTTTCGCCGTAAATAAACTGTGCAGTAAATCTATCTCGGCAGTTGAGGAAAATCTTTTTTCCAACTCTTCGTACATGCGCATGGCTTGATGGCGGGTATTACATACTACTAAGATTCGAGGCTTGTGTGGTGGTGAAAGATAAGGCACGGCTACCTTCCCGGCTAATATGTCAGCAATCTTTTGGATTACCGTTTCAGGTATGGGGAAATCCTCCTTTGAGGTTGGAGTGCAGGGGAGGACTTCTACTTTATGCTTGCAGAAGGAGTCTAAGTTTGCGTAAAGGTCTATTTTTTCAGCGTTTAGGCTTTGCAGTTCTTTTTCTAAGAAGGGGGGGAGGGTGGCTGTGATGAGGAGGAATCTGCCCCCCAGAGAGGCTATATCCTCTAAGAGGCGTACAATCAAGGCTGCGGCTTGGGGGTCATAAGCTTGTACTTCATCTACGATGAGGGTGTGGGTTTGGAGCGTGGTGTAGATGCGTTCGTAGCCGGGGGGACGGAAGCTATAAGGAAAGATTTGGTCGCCTGTGGTGATGAGGGCAGGAAGGGCGAGATGGCGAGCGGTTTCGTAGTGGGCCAGAGCTACCTCTTCGGTGGTCTGCCGGGCTAAAGCCGTGAGGGCATCGCCGTACAAAAGACCCACTCGCTTACGCCCCCAGAGCCGTTCCGCTCGCCTAAAAGTTTGGAATACCGCTGCCCGTAAGGGAAGCGTATAGATGAATCGTCCCGGTGTGGCCCACAAAAAAGCTAACTCTGTCTTACCTGCTCCTGTGGGTGCTACTACTATAGCTGACTTTTTAGAGATAGCTTTTACCGTTTTGGACTGCCAGGCAGAGCCAGCACTTTTGTGGAGAAAGAAATACCGCAAGGGGGTTTGGGACAGGCGCGGTCGGTAGATTCCTCGGCGAAGGGACCTTATCCAGCCTTGTTCGTAGGCTGAGGCCCAGTGGTCTGCCCGTTGTAAGGTCCCCGCTAAGCTAATCCACAGCCGTACTTCCTCGGTGCTGAAGCCCAAGCGCTGGGGCAGCCATTCGTTTAGGTAGGGCGGTGGAGCCCAGTAGCTTAGGGAGAGGCCTGCGGCCAGCCCCCGTGCCAACGCTTCATTCCAGCCTATTCCCCGTTCTCCCAACTCTTTGCAGAGGAGTTCTTGGTACTTTTCTCGCAGGCGAGGGGTTTCTAAAAGACCTTGGACCAGCGAGCTGAGCTTATCCGGGGTGGCCACCTCTTCTTGGATACGGTCGCGCCAGTGGTGATAGGCTACTACGGAGAAAAGTATTTGTCGGAGCCGTTCGTCGGGTAGATTAGAGTGCCCGAGCCGGGCGCGGAGGTATTCTACCGCTGCATTTATGGTGCCTTCGTCCATCCACAGCAGGGAAAAAAGCGAGTGCGGTACCTCTGGCAGTTTTTCCTGCAAGAGAGGCAGCCCAAAACGGAGAAAGTCCCCCTTCCCGGCCTTTTTATATAGGCGGGCTTGGAAGGGAGCGTGAACTTTGCCTGCATCATGCCATAGCGTGATATGTCGTAAAAGCGCTTTATCCCCCGGGGAAGCCCTGCGCAAAAGCGAGCGCGCAGCCAGCCACACATGACGCGTATGTCTACCAAGCGCAATAGGCGGGTCAGATTTAGCTAAAAGAAGACCCCTCATAACTTTTGCCAAAAGACAGGTAGGTTATAGTTTTCATCTATATACACATCAGGAAGGGGATAGGGTGTATCGCCTTCCCATAAAAAAACAGGAACTGTTTTCACTTGGCGAGCAGGGGGCTTATCTTGGGCCCACAAGGCCACGCGGTAAGGGGTACCCCGCAGCCCAGGAAAGCGTTGCATCTCTTTCCAAGGTATCCAGAAGCGCCACGACAGCTTACTCGGAGGTAAGTCTCCCTTCCTAAGGATGACCTCCTCTAAGGCGAGCGGGATCACCAGGTCCTCCGCCCGACCTAAATGAAGTATTTCGTGGGGTTGGGACTCGTAAAAAGCTTTCTTGAGCAGAGAAAGGTGGTCTGGAGTTTTTGTGCCCAAGTAGAGGAGGAGCTCTATTTTTTGGAGTACGAGGCTTGTGCGGGGGCTCTGTCCGCCAGGGTGCTCAGGTAAGCCCCACCGCATACGAGAAGGACGCCTTAAAGCTCGCTTAGAAGAGCGCCCCGCTGGGGCAGCTACAGCGCCAAAGTAATTCTCATGTTCTTCTTTAGCGAGATTGCGGGCCCAGGTGTACTCGGGCACCACACTCTCCCACCTCCCCGCAACCGCGATCTGCTCAAGCGGTAGGCTTAGTCCCACATCTGGATCATTGCCCAGCCAGTTTGTCAAAAAACCCAGCACCGTCGCATAGGGCGGTAGCGGATAGGTGAGGATCTTTTGATAAGCATAAGGTACGCGATAAAGGGCGGAGGGTTGGAGCAGTCTAAGCCGCAGAACTTTCATCGGGATAAAGAGAGACTATACGCTGCTTGAACTCTTCTTCGGATAGGCTCTCGGATTGTAGCGCACCCGGGCAGATGAAGTTCCACGGGCCATAAACGCCACTCACAAAAAGACCGCCCTCTTCGCTTTTGCGCAGATACCAGGGGTTATTCAGTACGTCTGGATGGAGAGGCAAAGGGCAAGTACCTTCTTGATTGGCAGGGATAGGCGGCCAAAAGAAATAGGGTTCTAAAATAGGTACGGGTACCTTAGTAAAAGCTGCAACAAAAGCCACAGGAACGAGCGTATTAGCTTCGCCGCTGGATTGGGCATATAATCCACCTCGTAAAGCTTCTATGAGCGCCAAGAGCCGACGTCGGCGCCCCTCGGCCCTAAGCACAAACTGCACCTGATAGGGACCCGAAGCCATATCCTTTACAATTACCTTGCCATTAGGATGCTCATAAACATGGTCAGGGCCTTGGGAGGTTTTCTTCAATCCTGCAATAGTGAAGACCACTGATGAGCTTGTACTCTTAGATTTACTTTTTTTTCCTTGCTTTTGGGCTGTATCCTCTTCCTGTTCCGCTTGCTCCTGTTCTTTGTTCTTTTCTTTGGCTTCTACTTTGAATGCTACGTTGGTGTCGCTTGCTATTACTTCTGCTTTTGGTAAAATCCATTCGTCTCGACCTAAGCGGTGGGTATCTATAACAAAATGTACCTTGTATAGGGAGGTATGTTCTTCTTTTTGGTAGGGATTAGGGGTAGATTCCATGATTTTTGCCAATCGTTGTACGAGGTCATGATTGGCGTAGAAAGCCATATCGCCTGCGTAAGGGTAGAGGGAGATGGCTTTGGTGATGCCGACGACAGCCTTGCGGGTTAGGGTTCTGCCGGCGGTTTGCATATAGCCGAAAAGGTCTAACTCAGCATGGGTGAGGATAGAAGCTTGGGTAAGGTCAAACTGAATTACATCACTGGTGGCTTGCAAGGGGGCTGGCTCCCATTCGGGTGCTTTCTCATGGTGGGCTAAGTACAAAGTCTGGAAGAGGTAATGCCGCAAAGCGGGCTTGCTTATAAAAGTATGTATGCGGTCTTGGTAGGTCAGTTTTTTTACAGACAGCACATTTTGCCCGATTTTTTCGTCTCTGTTGAGGGCATGGGCCCGATACACTACGGTAATCGTCAAGTATCGCATAGGCTTAGCTATTTACGGCACTTAAGAAGTGATATACCAAGAGTTGGGTTTCCTCTGGGTGGAAGGCAGGTGAAAAAGCATAGGCCAAGTTGCGGGGGAAGCCTCCTCCGTGAGCCATATAGGTGCGCAAGAGGAGATAAAATGCTTCTTCGCGTCGGCCAGCCCGCAGAAGCTCCATGAGCCGAAACCCTATCTTTTCCAGCGACTCCCGAAGGGCAGGATGCCTGTTCTTTACCTTATAGCCTACCCCCTGCAAACGCTCCGCTATGCTGGTAAGCTCTTCTTCCTTCCCACTGGAGGGCAACATCATGCCCTTTTTATCAGCCAGGCTCCGAAGAATCCGATAGGTATGTTCTATTTTAGCAAGCTGTCTGCGCGCTTGCATTAGCGATTGATGTATCTCCTTAAGTTCGGATTTTTGGCGTTCTTCTGGTAGGCTGTACCACTTTTCCAGAAGGCCTTCTACTTTCTCTCGTAAGTTTTTCAGATCCATAGACTATGGCTTTTTTGGATGGTGCGTATTTCTGTGGCTAAGATAAGGAGGTTTTGGGTTATAAAGGGCAGCCGTTCATAGGGTATATCTTTGAAAAAGTGTTTTAGAGCGGCTTCTTTACTATTTTTGAGGAGTTGGCTGCGCAGGGCGAGGTAGCTCAGGTGCTGTACGATGCCGAAGCGCCCTGCCAGCAAGGCCCGTACCAGCGCGGAAGAGCGCAGGCGGGCTAAAGCTTGCGTGACCTTCGGCCGTAAAAGAAGCCGTACTACCGCTGGCGAAAGAGTCACCGTTTCCACCGTTTCCCCTTGCCGATGAATAAGCTGTATGTTTTGAAATACCCATCCCCCCAGCATACGCTGGATTCGCAGGCTATATTCTACTACAGAAGTGGCTAACAGCGGTAAAGCTTCTTGCTGTTCCGAAATCCCCTTAAGTAATCTATTCAAATGCCACATGAGCTTAAAGGAAGGCGCATTGATAAACACCTCACTGTTATCGCTCAGACGCGTAAAAGCCAAGTGGTGAAAGAGGATCGCCGTCAGGGCCGGGCGACTTAGGCGGAGGGTTCCCTCTTCGTGTAATCCCCTAAAAGCATTGGGAAAGCTGCTCTGGGCCGGAAAGAGCCACTGGAGGTTTCTAAGGTCTATGGGCTGCGTGACGTAGCGGGTCTCGCCTAAAAAAAGGCACGACTCGCGCCGACGCTTTTTTGGAGTAAAAACCGTCTCCCAAGAAAAAGTTTCAGCAAACTGGGAAGGGTTTGCCCACTTCCCCTCGCTGTGGTGGTACCAGTTTTGATAGGGGGCCTTGTTGCCGAAAAGGGAGGCGAGGGCCGCATAAAAGATTTTTCCCTCCTCTGTGCGGAAAGGACATTTAGGATTAGGTGGTGGGGGTATTTTGCCGGCGTGGTGGGCATGGTGCTGCACGAACCACCAGTGCAGCTGACGAAGCGGCCATAGCTCGTGAGTGGAGTCAAAAGCCGGCTCGCTCAAAGCGCTAAAAACACGCCGAAGTAGCCGCTTCCCCGCTAAGGTGCCCTCTTCACGTAGGAAGTCTTCTGGGCTGATGCCTTGTGAGGCGAATACCTCTAAAAGACCTATCATGCTTGCGTTGAAGAGCCAGTGCGAGGGGAGGATAGGCAGCTCTTTCATAGGGCGGTTCCTTTCTCTAAGAATCCGAAGCCTTGGCTGCGGCGAACCCCTATGCCAGCTTGGTAGAGCAGCTGCAAGAGGGCCGGCGGCCCCGCCAAACGCAGAACCCCTTCACTGCCTGTCATGTACTGGCCATAATGCCAGACGACTTGGGGGCGCAGCGCAGAAAAGTCGCACCGGCTCCACTCCAGCACCAGGCGCTGCCCTAAGAAGCTCTGGCTTAGTTCTCCCACTAAAAATTGTAGGGCTGCCTCAAATACCTCGTCCTGGGGCGTGAGGTAACGGTGCGGCGCTTGGGGATCCTTGACTAAAAAGGGCGAGAGGGTGCGAAAAATCCCCTCCTCTTGCGCAAAGGGCGGCGCGGGCGGATGCACTCGCAGCCGTTGTAGGGAAAACTCCCACTGTTTGCGCCAAGCATGGCTTCTGCGGGCTTGCCCCCAGCGCACAAAAGCATTGAGCACCTCTACCCCTATCCTCTCATCCGCAAACGAGAAGTTCCACCATGCCTGCGAGCCCGCCCGTAAATACGAGGTCTCCGCATTAGGCCCCTTTTCTATGGGATGGTTTCGGTCTAACCGCGGAAAATACACCGAAAAACAAAACGGCTTTTTGACTTTGCTTTGGTAAAATAGCCGAAATACGGAAGGGTTATAGCGCTTGAGCACAGCCTTAAGAAAAGAAGCAAACCCTTGCCTATAATCTAAGGGAAGCAGTCCTGGGTGTTCGCTGGCTATGCCTACGTGTAAAGAAAAGCGCATGCTGGGCAAAAGTAGCTTTTTTTCGAAACAAGCCCTATTTTGGGGACATGCGGTGGTGGGAGATTGCCGGACATGAAGTAGAGTCTTTTGCGGCTTGTCCCCGCCAGTACTGGTTTTTGAGTCGGGGCCTCCGCATGGAACCCTTTTCGGAGCTGGTACAAGATGGGCGTTTGGTAAGTGAGACGGCTTACCCTGCTTGGCCGGCCTCTCGCAAACAGGTGAGGATAGGGCGCCTCAAGATAGACGGACTCGACCCACACCACAAGCGCTTATATGAGGTGAAGCGTGCCGCCCGCTTGGTGCAGGCCCACAGAATGCAACTACTTTTTTACCTCTGGGTGCTGGAGAAGCTGGGCTGGGAAGGATTTCAAGGCGTGCTTTTGTATCCCCGTGAGAAAAAACGCATAGAAGTTTTGCTTACGCCAGAGGGGCGTGTAGCGGTGACGAAGCTGCTTCGGGCTCTGGTGGCGGTTCGGCGGGCAAAGCAGCCCCCACCCCTCCAAAAAAAGCCCTTCTGCAAACACTGCGCTTATAAAGACCTTTGCTGGTTAGAGGAACTATGAAGAAAGTGCTATACCTTACCCAAAGCGGTAGGTTATTTCGTCGCCAGCATACCTTATGCTGGCAAGCCACCCAGAGTGCGGAAGCTCGGTTCCTGCCTATTGAGACCTTAGGCGAAATCTACGCTTTAGGACCTGTGCGCCTTAGCACCACTGTTTTACGCTTTTTAGGCGAGAAGCGCATACCTTTTCATGTTTTTAGCTATTACTTGCATTACCGCGGTACTTTTTTGCCAAAAGGGTATATTGTCTCTGGGCAGGTGCGGCTTCGCCAGGCGCGGCATGCCTTAGATCGGAAGAAGCGCTTAGAGATAGCCCGGCGCTTTGTGCTGGGAGCGATAGGGGGGATGCAGCGCAACTTAGCCTATTATCTGAACAGAGGCAAGGGGGTAGAGCCCGCTTTGACAGAACTTTCCGCTTGGGAAAAGGAAGTGCGGGCGGCTTCTACGCTTCAGGCGGTGATGGGCTGTGAAGGCAGTGCCCGCCGTGCATACTATGGGGCTTTTGGAGCTATTCTCACGGGGTGGTCTTGGGCTGGACGCACCAAACGCCCGCCTACGGACCCCGTAAATGCCCTTCTTTCCTTCCTAAATAGCCTTACTTATGCGGCAGTCTTAGGGCAGCTGTACCATACGCCCTTGGACCCAGTCATAGGCTTTTTGCATGCACCCGGCCGAGGACGCTTTCCTTTGGCTTTAGACCTGGCGGAGATTTTCAAGCCGCTTTTGGCGGACCGGCTCCTTTTTCGCCTCCTCAACCGGCAGGAGATTACAGCTACCGATTTTGACCCGCTTGTACAGGGGTTGCGCTTGCGCCCAGAGGCTTTACGGAAGGTCCTCCAAGCCTGGGAAGCCAAACTTAGCGAAACTTTTTACCACCGTACCCTTCAGCGGCAGGTGAGCTACCGCTACCTCATCCGCTTAGAAGCCTATAAACTCATGAAGCACCTCTTGGAGATAGCTTCTTACGAACCTTTTCGGCCTTGGTGGTGAGCTATGTATGTGATTTTGGTATATGATGTAGCGCAGACCCGTGTGGCACGGGTGCTCCGAATTGGTCGCCGTTATCTCTCGTGGGTTCAAAACTCGGTATTGGAGGGGGAGCTATCGGAGGTGCAGCTTCGGGAGCTCCTCCATGCGCTGGGGAAGGTGATAGATGAGACTCAGGATAGTGTGATTATATTCAAGTTTAGGCAGGAAAAGTGGGTAGATCGGGTGGTTATCGGGCGAGAAAAAGGAGGGACAGATTTTATTTTATGAGAGTCGTCGAAGGGTAGGGGTTTAGGGAGGGATAGGGGGCAGACGATGCGGGCTGCAGGGGGGGTACAGAAAAAGAGGGGGAAGAAGATAAGATTTTCTTTACCTTTGCGTACTGCTTAGCAGGTTATTGGTTCTTTGAGGCTTTTAGGGAAAGGGAGGGGGTGAGTTTTTATCGGCCCATTATGGAGTGGAAACTCGTTAGCAGCTCTTGCAAGCGCTCTGCGTAGCGGTTTTTATCGGCCCATTATGGAGTGGAAACTCGTCTGCCTTCAAGCGCCACGCTGCGCGAAGTTTTTATCGGCCCATTATGGAGTGGAAACTCATGCACGCTGCCATCCACTGTGCCCGCGTTTTTATCGGCCCATTATGGAGTGGAAACCTATCGTGAGGTGTCACTGTCGGCTCACGGCCAGTTTTTATCGGCCCATTATGGAGTGGAAACTAGGTATAGCCTTGTACAAGAAATATGGCAATCGTGCGTTTTTATCGGCCCATTATGGAGTGGAAACCCTAAAAAAAGGCCTGTTAGGGCCGCCCATGCATAGGTTTTTATCGGCCCATTATGGAGTGGAAACCGCTCGCGTAGAGCTGCAGCGTGTAAAGCTCATTGCGTTTTTATCGGCCCATTATGGAGTGGAAACAACGTGACCACCTGCCCCACCAGGCCGGACCACGTGGGTTTTTATCGGCCCATTATGGAGTGGAAACAGGAACATTCGAACTTGGAAGGGATATTGCAGTGTTGCGTTTTTATCGGCCCATTATGGAGTGGAAACATCAAAAATTCTACGCAATCGCCCAAAACCTCATACGTTTTTATCGGCCCATTATGGAGTGGAAACCTGGCCAAAAAGGCGAGACTGGTACCCGGGGAAACAAGTTTTTATCGGCCCATTATGGAGTGGAAACTTCTTGAACGCTTTACTATCAAAGCGCTCGCTTTCTATGTTTTTATCGGCCCATTATGGAGTGGAAACGGCTGCAAGTAGCAAAAAACCAGAAGCTCCTACAAGGTTTTTATCGGCCCATTATGGAGTGGAAACATACGCCGAAAGCCCAGCATCCCCGCGCGGTCTATGTTTTTATCGGCCCATTATGGAGTGGAAACCCATTCCGTAATTCTGTAATGTTTCCGTAGATTGTTGGTTTTTATCGGCCCATTATGGAGTGGAAACTGGTTTACCATTAATGTATTCACGTACAGTCTCATAGTTTTTATCGGCCCATTATGGAGTGGAAACGGATCTGTATTTGCTCACTTACAGCAACTTCAGTTTTTATCGGCCCATTATGGAGTGGAAACACTATCTGTAAGCAAACCTACCCGTACGCGTATTGCGTTTTTATCGGCCCATTATGGAGTGGAAACTGGTTGTCGAGATGGATTAGGGTGGTATCCCACCCGGGTTTTTATCGGCCCATTATGGAGTGGAAACAGCGTTGCGAGGTAATACTCGAAAGGACGCACAATGTTTTTATCGGCCCATTATGGAGTGGAAACGCACCTCTGCCGTTGCCGCGTGTCCAACAGCGGACTCGTTTTTATCGGCCCATTATGGAGTGGAAACTACCCTTGGCGTAGAGCGACCAGGCAAAGTGGCCGAGTTTTTATCGGCCCATTATGGAGTGGAAACTTCTTCTGCGCTTCTCAGCGCTTCTACGACTTGCGCAGTTTTTATCGGCCCATTATGGAGTGGAAACGCAATCTTGAGGTGTCCAGCTGTGGCATCAAGGCCCAGTTTTTATCGGCCCATTATGGAGTGGAAACTAGTTTCGCCGAAGCCACGCCCCGACGACCTTATCGGTTTTTATCGGCCCATTATGGAGTGGAAACATTTGATGCAGGCCGTATGTGCTATTCAGAAACCATGTTTTTATTGGCCCATTATGAAGTGGAAACGTTGGGTTTTCACATCTAAGAATGAGATGGACCGCGTTTTTATCGGCCCATTATGGAGTGGAAACCGCCTCAACGGACGTCTTACTTACGCCGGCGTGGTTTGAGGGGGGATGGCGGCCCCAAGAGGGGTGGCAGAAGCTTTTACCAGGCTGTACCCTATGCAGTGTCGCCCACCAGCGCCTGGAGAGGCAGCATGCTTTTATCAAGAAGAATGGCCATCCCTTGGCGTACTTCTTCTCTTTTGTGCCTGCGGGCACGGTCTATTTTTTTGAGTGTGCGGGAAGCCCAGGGGAAGGCCTACCCGACGCTTTTACCGAAGAGCCAAAAGTAGGAGAGGAGGTTATTCCGCTTAAGGATTTAGGATTTGGGTTGTATGTCGTCTCATCTTGGGAATATGTCTAAGCAAGGCTTCATACTTTGGTTGTATGTGGAGACTCCGCTGCATGCTGGGGTAGGGCAGGGGATAGGAGATATTGATTTGCCTTTGCAGCGGGAACGTTCTACGGGGTTTCCGTATGTACAAGCCTCGGGCATCAAGGGGGCTATGCGTGCCCACTGTGCCGAAAACCTGGAAGCTTCCAAGGTAGAGGTCCTTTTTGGCCCAGATACCCAATCGGCCCACGAACATGCGGGGGCTTTGAGCTTGAGCGATGCGCGCTTATTGCTTTTTCCGGTGCGTTCTCTGGCAGGGGTGTGGGCTTGGATTACTTGTCCCAAGGTTCTCTCTCGCTTCCTATCCGACGCTAAGCGGGTAGGGCTATCTCTTTCTTTGCCCGAGCCGCCCTCTCCGCTTTCTCCGGGTGAGGCTATTTTTTCCCAGGAGGGGGCTGAGGTAGTTCTCTCCGCTAATGGGAGAGGGGACCTGGTAGTATTAGAGGACTTAGCTTTTACACGAAGCTCCCTTTCGGAGTCCTTTTTACCTCAATGGACGGAATTTCTGGCAGAGAGGGCTTTTCCCAAAGAACCGGGGTACTGGCGGGAAAACCTGCGAAAGCATCTGGTGATTTTATCGGACGAAGACTTTCAGTTTTTTGTGGAGCATGCCACGGAGGTGCTTACGCGGGTGCGTATTGAGCCTGAGACCAAGACGGTGCAGGAAGGGGCCTTATGGACGGAGGAGCTTTTGTCCAGTGAGTCGCTTTTGTACTGCGCAGGGGTGGTAGAGCCTGCCCACAAACCCCAAGAAGATGGGGGCAGTGCTTCCGCAGAGGACCTTTTGAAGAAGTTCAGAAGCTGTTTGACGGAGCACCCTTATTTACAGGTAGGTGGAGATCGTACCTTGGGACGGGGCTGGTGCTTTGCTCAAATCACTGCTGCGTTATGAAAGCCCAATTAGAGTTTTTGGCTCGGAGTCGTGCAGCGCATGCGCATGCAGCCATCCAAGCCCTTCTCCTAAAGCGACGGGCCGCGAAGGAATACAAAGGTCTTATTCGTCGGTTTCCGTCGTTGGTGCGCACTGCGGGGTTAGGACAGGCTTTAGCCTTTTTGGCTTCCAAAGCTTCCTCGGCTCCTGAAAGGGCCAATAACCCGCATCACTGGCTTGCAAATACCCTATGGGATTGGTGGCGGCAAAGTCCCCTCGGTCCTTCTGCCTCAACAGCCGCTTCCTTTTTGGATTGGATTGTGCGAGAAAGCACCCTCGTAACTTACCGAAAAGCTACCCAGGAAGTATTGGCCTACCTTTTTTGGCTAAAACGGTTTGCTGAAGCTTTTATCCCCGATGAAACTACCCATGAGTAAGGAGGATTCTCGTAGTGGATATTACCCTTTTCCGCAACCTCTTCGAGAAAAGCTCGGGGAGTTTTTAGGGCGAGATGGGAGCAAGTCGCTTTTCGTGAATCTGGGTTTGTGGAGCCAGCGCTTTGTAGAGTGGCAGGAGGAGAGAGAAGGTAGAAAGGTAGCGCAAATAGAAGCGCGAAGCAGAGGGTATGGGTTTATTCAGCAGAGACAGTGGGGAGCGTACAGGGAGCTTTTGCGTGCGTATTGTGAGCGGATGAAGCGTTTAGTGAGGGCGAGGGGGGGCAAGGTATTTGTATATGCGCTTAGGAGCCGGATGGTAATAGGATTAGGGGGGGCAGATGTGCGGGAGGTAGGCTTTAGTTTTCATCGAATGGGTTTCCCGTATGTGCCTGCATCTTCGCTAAAGGGGCTAACGCGGGCGGCCGCTTTGCTTCTGTGTCACTCCTCTCAGGAAGAGGTAGATGCGCTGCTGGGGGCTTCCGTCTCAGAGGAGGGACAAGCCGGTCAAGTCCTCTTTTTAGATGCTATACCCTTTCTCTCTCCAGAGGATAAAGCTTTACTGGAGGTGGATGTGCTCAATCCCCACTTTCCTGACTATTACCAGCAGGAGGGAAAAACGGAGCCCACCGAGTGGCAGGACCCCAATCCGATTTTCTTTTTAGGGGTGCCGGCGGGCACGGCGTTTTGTTTTGGCCTTATAGGAGAGCAGTCTCGGGTGGAGCGGGTAGGGGCGTGGTTGGAGCGGGGGCTGCGTGAGCTCGGCATAGGCGCTAAAACCACCTTGGGGTACGGGCTGTGGGAGGTACCCAGAGAGCTTGACGGACGCAGTCAGCTTTCCCTAGGGTTAAGAGAACCTAAGGAAGGGCCTGCCTCCGAGACTCCGCAAACAAAGCCTTCTCCCGAAAGCGCGCCTCCTCTTGAGCCTCGAGACAAGGTGCGGGTCGGGGCCCGGCTCCGAGCGCGAATCCTGGAAGGAGCCTCGGGTCGTCAAGGACTATGGGTCACCCTCTTAGTAGAAGGCCTATGGGAGCAACGGGTCTTTTGTGAGCAGGTGGCCAGCACTTTTAGACACGAAGGCCTCATAGAAGTGGAAGTGACACAGGTTCAGCCAGAAATACGCGTAAGATTCAAGAAGCCCCTATGAAAAGTCTCATAGCTTTTTTAGGTACTGGCCCATATGAGGAAATCTGTTACCGCTATCCTCTACCAAGTGGGGAAAGTAAGCCGATTGGCCCCAGCAAATTTGGGTTTTTGGCGATAGCTGAGGGGTGGAAAGCCGATAGAATAGACCTATTTACTACGAAGGAGGCTTCGGAACGGCACCGAGCGGAAGTAGAAACACAAGCGGATCGTCTGACTCCAAAACCAGAAATAAGGTTCTTAGAAGTGGAGGAAGCAGGGCATCCCACGAAGTTGTGGGGTGTGTTTGAGAAGATAGGAGAGGCTCTTGGCGAGGGTCAAGAGGTAGCTGTGGATATCACGCATGGGTTTCGGTCGTTTCCGCTGGTGGGGTTAGCGGCGCTGGCCTACTTCAAACACCTTAGAGGACTACATGTAGCCCACATTTGGTATGCGGCGTTTATTAAGCCAAGGGAAGAGCAAGACAGGCAGCAGGAATGCCCCTTGATAGACTTGGGAATTTATTTGGAGGTGATGGAGCTTATATGGGCTGTGCGGCAGTGGCGCGAGCGTGGCGAACTCTCCCCCGTCGCTAACTTATTTCGTCAGGCTCAAAAGCAGTACTATACAGAATCGAAGAAAGACCCACGCCTGGGTACTCTGGGAAGAGCCTTAGAACAGCTGTCAGGAGCGTTGCGCTTGGTTCAGCCGCAGCTGGTAACTAAGTACGGCAGGGCTGTCTCAGACGCTTTTCGAGAGGCCGAAGCGAAAGACCTATACAAGGAGCTTCCCTCCATAAAGAGTCTATGGGATAATCTCGCAAAAGATATACAAGAGCTAAGTAGGCCGGCAGAAGCATGGGAGGATGCGCTTGCTCAGCAGCTAAGCCTGATAGAGGATTATGTTGAGTGGAAGGCCTATTTGCCAGCGGTGTTATTAGCGCGGGAATGGCTCGTTACCGCTTGGATGGGTGCGGGGGCAAAGTGGCAAAAGAAAGAAGCCCGACAAGAGGCTGAGAAGCAGTTGGGGGAGTTGCTTCAAAAAAAGCAACAAAAAAAGGCAAATCTCTTATCTTATCTGCTGTTTCTTTTGTTTTTGTTGCCTCAAAGAAAGCGACAAAAAAAGGCAAACCTATCCAAGAGAGAAGAGCTTTTTAGCGAAGCATGGGGAGCTATCCATGCCATACGAAACAGGCTTGCCCACTGCGGCATGGGAGAGCAGAATCAGTCTATACCCGTAAAGGAAGAGCAAATGAAAGAGATTGTAGAAAAACTACGAAAGGTGTATCAGGAGTTAATCTAAGGGCGTTAGAGTGACGATATTTAAGTGGGCATGAAGCATGCTAAGGAAGAAGAAAAACAAAAGGCGGAAGCCCTTCGGCCTCCGCCTATGAGAGAAACGGGTCGTTTGCCTTACGGCAGTAGGAGGAGTTTTTGGGTGGCGTTTCCTATACGCAGGAGGTAGAGGCCGGGTTGGCTGGGGAGAGTAAGGTGTAGGCCGCTGGTAGGAATGTCGCCGTGACTTATCAGACGGCCGGAGAGGTCCCACAGCGCATAAGTGCTGCCCCAGCGGCTGTCTAAAAAGGCCCTCGTGCCCGCTTGCAGCGGCGTGGGCAGGAATGCCGCCGAAGAGAAGCCTCCCACCAGAGCCGAAGGCGCAGAGCGCTGGATGTAGTGATAGCGCTCGCGGCTCACGGGCCCACAGGCAGGAGGGGTAGCCGAGGCATTGCACGTATCATGCTGCGCAACCAAAGTATTCCAGTGGGCATCGTAGGTGTATTGATTGCGTGCGTAGCTCCACTCTGAGGACCCATAGTCATATGTAGCACTACTATCGTGAGAAGGTTTAGGCGCATTGCCCGCATAGAAGTACCATGTATTACCCGCTTGAGCTGGTGAACACGAGCCGATGCAAAACCAAAAAGTATCTTGCTGTCTTACCAGCCGGGATTGGGCATCATAATAGTATGTACTAAAACCAGCACCGTATGCGCCAGGGAAAGGTACCCCTAAAGCCGCAAGGTCTACCCATATGTAAGTAGAGTCTATGCCTGAGGCCGTAAAGTAGTTGTAGATTTTTATGGCTGTTACCCACTGGTTCTGGGTTGTGTCATATTGGGCGAGATGCACGCTATCTGCTTGTTGGCTACTGAGCAAAGCGGGTGAGCCCCAGGCAGTAGTACGACCGTCGGCTACCCACTTGGTACCATTATAACTACTATCTATCATTTCGCCTTTCCAGTAGTTAGCGTTTATGGCGGTGAAGTAAAAAGCGGTCTTACCTAACAGCAGAAGGTTACCATTGCCCACGGTATCCTCATAATAGAGGTAAAGCGAGTCGGCTCCCTGGAAGGTGCCCGTGGTATAGTAGTAGTACTGGGTAGTGCTTTGAGCTTCCCACTGGGAGCCTGCTTTAACATACAGGGTTTCTTTGTCTATTTGATTGTCGGAGCGATAGAGGTAGGTGGTAAGTTCCCTTTCTTGCCAGTTTCCGTTTCGGAAGGTGTCTACCCACATGCTATCGGGGAGCCATACGGTATTGGTGGTGCGGGCATAAGAGGGGATGAGGGCACCAGACAAGGTTTGCCATTTTTTCTCCAAGGTTTCTTTGAGGGGCCTCCAAGAAAGGCCTTGCTGCGCCCATAGGGCGCAGAGACTGAGGAGTATCGCTGCGTGCTTCATAGGTTAAACAAAGGTACGAACCTTAACCCTTCTCATCCTCTATGGAAAAAGTAACCCTTGTTTTGTAAAATCCACGAGTTTGCTTATGGCACGGCCTTAGCTGTGGATAAGAGACCATTTTTCCACAGGTAGCATAAAGAGCGCCAGAGAAAAGAGTTTGCGGTATCTTTGGATAATGGGCCGCAGAGAAGCGCCAGAGGGGGGGAGAGTAGAAGGGGCTTTTTTCCTGAATGAGATATTGGCCGCATATAAGTTTTACGCATGGAGAGATATATTTTACCTTTTACAGGGAGATGTGTTAGAAATTTTGTCTAAGTTTCCGTCGGAGAGTGTGGATATGATCTTTGCGGACCCGCCGTACCATTTGTCTAATGACGGGATTACCTGCTATGCGGGCAGGCGAGTGAAGGTAAATAAGGGCGAGTGGGATAGGAGTAAGGGCTTTATGGCGGATGTGGCCTTTCACAGAGCTTGGATTGCGGAGTGTCGCCGCATCCTCAAAAAGACGGGCACTATATGGATAAGTGGCACGGCTCATAGTATCTTTCAGTGTGGGTACCTCCTCCAAGAGTTGGGATTTCATATTTTGAATGATATCTGCTGGTACAAGCCCAACGCTGCTCCCAATATAAGCTGCAATACATTTGCGCATGCGCATGAGATTCTTATTTGGGCTAAGAAGGACAAGGCCGCCAAGCATTTCTTCAACTATGAGCTTATGAAAAATGGAGCTTTTCCCGAGGATAAAATGAAAGTTGCTTTTCGGCAGATGCGCAGCGTATGGAGCATACCTACCCCCACCCCTAAGGAGAAAAAATGGGGTAAGCACCCTACCCAAAAGCCGCTGGCGCTCCTCCGGCGTATAGTGTTAGCTTCTACTCGGGAGGGGGATCTGATTTTAGACCCCTTCAATGGCAGTGGTACCACAGGGATTGCCGCTATGCTCGTGGGCCACCGGAGGTATATCGGAATAGATATAGTACCTGAGTATCTCACGCTCACAGGGAAGCGATTGGAGGAGATAACTGCTCAGGGCAAGCTTTTTTGAGTTTCTATGGATGAGGCTTGGGAGGCTATTTGTGCCAGGGGGAATATTTTGTCACACGATTTCTCTACGGGGCCTTATTACCTTTCTGCGGAGCAGATAAAGCAGGCTACCCAGGACTTTTCCAAAACCAGTCAAAGGGAAGTACGCATCTTATGTAAGCAAGATACAAGGGAAAAACGGCCTAAAGTGTTTCAAGAGAATAATCTTTTTATTTTGCCCGTAAAAAATGGAGAGTTTGCTATCATAAAAGGAGATGGGTATGTAGATGTTCCCCCAATTATCGCTTCACCTATCCTTTATAGGCCTCGTTTGAACTTTCCTTTGGAAACGGTAGGAGTAGGCGACTCGGAAATGCAGCATTTAGATTTTGCGTATGCAGCCAGTATTATCAGGGATTTTATGCAGGACCCGTCTCTGGTGTTAACTATACGCGGTCGGAAATATACGCCTAAGATGGAGTTTTTAGCTGGGGAAGTCCGTCACAAGATAGTAGCTGAAGGGGTACAAACTGAAGTAGATGCAGGCTATGAGGGAAAGGCGCAAGTAGTTTTGGTGGAGGCGAAAAATATAGAGGCTACCAACGTTATAATCCGCCAGCTTTTTTATCCGTTTAGACAGTGGTCTTACCACACTAAAAAAGAAGTACATACACTTTTCTTCCAGAAAAAGGGGGACGAGTATCACTTATGGCTCTTTCATTTTCAGGATCCTCATGACTACCACTCAATCCAGCTAACGCGTAGTGCTGTATATCGTTTGGATAAGTAAAGCTTCTCTTACCCCTGCTTGTGGAAAAGTTCGGACTTATCCATAAGCTCGTGTTTCTGATAAGAAGGTGGGGAAAGCCAAGCAGAGTAGATTTTGTAATATTGCCACATGCGGTATCTCAGGTATTGGTGCATAGGGCTTATTGCCTTTGCTCAGGAGGGGGAGGCCCTATGGCGAGAGAGAGATAATCCCGAAAAAGCACAACAACTGCTGGCTATATTAGAAAAGGACCTTCAGGCTAATCCTCATCAGCCGGAAAAGGTTGTACGGTATGCGCGATTGTATTATCTATTAGGAGAGCAGTCGGAAGAGAAAGCGCAGCGGTTAGAGCGGTACGATAAAGCCTTCAAGGCCTGTAGGGGGGAGCTGGTGCACCAGCTGGGCCTTTCGGAGCAAGCTTCGGAGGAGGAGATTGTACGGCGTGCAGGTAAGGAACACCTGCCTTTGTTGTACTGGGCGGCGGCTGCGATAGCCCGTTGGGGTAAGCATGCGCCCTTCCGTCAAAAGGTGCAGGCACGCGCTACTATCCGGCTTTACTGGGATAGGGTCATGGAACTGGACCCGGCTTACTTTTATGGCGGAGCGTATCGGTTTTTCGGGGGGTATTATGCGTTGGTGCCTGCGATTACAGGCGAACAGGATGTCAATAAATCGCGCGAGATGTTTGAAAAGGCAGTAGGCGTCGCCCCACAGTACTTAGAAACAAAAGTTTTATATGCTGAGGCGTACGCAGCACATCCGAAGGCACGGGATAGGGCGCTTTTCCGTAAGCTCCTAAATGAGGTGCTTGAGGCCCCAGTGGGCGAGGATGCCGATTGTGCCGCGGAAAATCGCTTGGCGAAGAAAAAAGCCCAGACCCTCTTAGCCCAAGAAAACGAACTTTTTGAAGAATAGCCTATGCGTATAGCGATTGGGCTTGCGGTAGTGTGTCTTAGCGCGTTGGCGCAGACCAAGCTCCGGGTGGGATCCACCATTCCCTACGATAGCCCTTGGGAAGAGGCCTTTGATACTTATGTAAAAGCCGTGCAGGAAAAAGCCGGCCCGGGGAAGGTGACCTTTCGGAAGTTTTTGAGTGGGCAGTTGGGCGGGGAAGTAGAAATCGTGCGAAGCCTCCGAATGGGCACGTTGGATATAGGGATTTTGTCGGTGGGGGGCATAGCGGAAGGGCTTTCTATGCCAGAGCTGTTGGTATTAGAGATGCCTTTTTTATTTGAGAGCGATGAGGAGGTGGATTATGTGATGGATGCGCTTTTTGAGGAGTTTCGTCGGCGCTTAGAAGCTAAAGGGCTGGTGCTGGTTCTGTGGGGGGTGAATGGGTGGCGTAACTTTGGCTGTGCTGCTCGGCCCATCCTTTCGCCGGCTGACTTGAAAGGCCTCAAAATGCGGGCGCAAGAAACCCCTATTTATATAGAGATGTATAAGGCGCTGGGGGCTACACCTGTGCCCATAGCTACGCCGGAGGTCCTTATGGCTTTGAAAAATCGGATGGTGGATGGGTTTGACCAAACGGTGGTTTTTGCGGTTTCCACGGGATGGATGGGGCAAATCAAGCACTATACTTTGAGTCGCCATATTTTTCAGCCGGGGGCTATTGTAATCTCTAAAAAGACTTTTGACCGGCTTCCGCCAGATATTCAAAAAGCCTTGCTGGTGGCGGATAAACGCGCAGTGATTCAAGCAGCGGGCCGTAAACTGGTACGCGACGAGGAGCAATCTATCTTGGCCAGCATAGAAAAAGAGGGTAATGTGCAGTTTTATCGTTTGACTCCTCAGCAAAGGGAAACTTTCCGCAAGGCCCTACAAGCCGCCATGCCACGTTTGGAAGCGGCATTAGGGCCAGAAGGCAAGGTCCTCATGGCGCAGGTCCGAAATAAGGTTATGGAGTTTCGTAAGAAAAAAGCTGTAAGTAAATGACCTATTTTGCAGAAAAGTATCTACATATTCAGCGCAAGTTCTATAAAATAGAACAGTTTTGTGCTGTAATCCTCATGTTTGCTATCTCTGGGATTGTATTAGCGGGGGTATTTTCGCGCTATTTGCTTGAGGAGCCCTTTTATGGCACCGATAGGTTAGCCACGTATGTGTTTGTACTACTTAGCTTTTGGGGGATTCAGATGGCCAGTGGGTATTATGAGCATATCACGGTAGGGGTAGTGCGGCAGTGGATAGGCACGAAAATGGGCGCCTATCTTTCTGCGTTAGCTTCTTTGCTGACAGCGGTCTTCTTAGGCTACTTGGCCTGGGTAGGGTATGGCTTCGTACGGTTTCTGTACGAAGCTCAGGAAAAAGATATTGTCCTGGGGCTTCCTATGTGGATTGTTTATGTATTTTTTGTCGTGGCGGCTATTTTTTCGGCTCTTCGCTACCTAATGGGGGTGTATTTATGGCTGGAAGTAGGGCAAGGGCGACTAAGCCCAGAGTCTTTTCAACGTAAAACCTTGGCCTGAGGCATTATGAAAGGGGTCGTGTTGCTGGTAGCGTTAGGCATATTGATTGTGGTAGGGGTTCCGCTATTTGTGCTGTTGGGGGGGTTAGGGTTTGGGTTATTTGCGGGGTATGAGGAGCTGCCGGGGGAGGCGCTCATCAAGTACATGATGGAGACGCTTACGAAGCCGGCGCTTTTAGCGATACCGATGTATATTTTATCGGGGGTGTTGGTAGCTAAGGGGCGTACGGCGCAACAGCTGGTTCGGGTAGCCCAAGCATGGCTGGGGTGGTTGCCGGGGGGACTGGCGGTGGCGACGGTACTGGCGTGTATGATATTTGGGGCTATCTCGGGCTCTTCGCCGGTGACGATGGTGGCGATTGGGAGTTTTCTTTATCCGGCCATGCGTCAGGCGGGCTATCCGGAGACCCTTGCATTAGGGAGCGTGACGGTGGCCGGTTCGTTGGGAATTTTGATTCCGCCGAGTATTCCCATGATTGTATATGGGATAGTCACGCGGACGGATATAGATCAGCTTTTTTTAGCGAGTGTGGTCCCCGGTTTGTGGGCTGGGGGTTTTTTGATAGGTATAGCTGTGCTATTAGGGGTCATATATAAGCTACCCCGAGAGGCTTTTCAGTGGAAAGATGCTATAAAAGCTACGATAGGGGCTTTGCCGGCTTTGGGATTACCTGTATTGGTGATGGGGGGGATTTATACGGGGCTTTACAATGTGACGGAGGCGGCGGGCATAGCGGTATTATATCTCCTTTTGTTGGAAGGGTTTCTTTATCGGACTCTTCGGTGGGGTATGCTGCGAGAGGCTTTGTCTGAAGCTACCACGGCGTTGGGGAGTATTTTGGCGATTGTACTTATGGCGGCATTATTGAGCTATTTTTTGCTTCTGCAGGAGCTACCTTTTTGGGTGGCAGAACAGGTAGAGGGCTGGGGATTATCTGTGGTAGAGTTTGTGTGGGTAGTGGTGGGGATACTTTTACTGGCGGGGATGGTAATGGATGTACTTTCAGCGATATTGATTTTTGCACCGGCTTTTTTGCCGGCGGTGCAGGCTTTAGGGGTGTCCCCGGTATGGCTGGGGGTGCTTTTCATTATAGTGCTGGAGATAGGGTATATCACGCCACCGGTGGGGCTCAATCTTTTTGTGGCGATGGGGTATTTTCGGCAGCCGATGGGGCGGGTGGTGCGGGCCAGCTTACCGTTTCTTTTGGGTCTTTTAGCGACGGTGGGGCTTTTGATAGGGGCGCCGTCTTGGCTGGGGTTAGACATGTTTACCGGCTAAGGCTTTTTCGGCTATCGCTAAGAATAGTTGAGCGTTGGTAGATAGGTCAGAATAGCGGGCTATCCAAGCGCGGTTGCGCTCCTTCCAAAAGGGGGGGCTATTGTGTAGGAGGGCTTCTATGTGAAAGAGGGCTTCTGTGAGTTTTTCTGGGGTAAAGGGTTCCACGAACCAGGCGTTGTAGCCGTGGGTGAGGATTTCCCGATGGGCGGGGATAGCGTTGACTATCGGCAGGGCGCCGTGCCAGCGGCCTTCTGCGACCGCATAGCTATACCCATCATAGACGGGAGCTGAAATGAAAGCCGCAGCATGCTGCCATAGATATGACATATATTTTTTATCTAATCTTTTTATGAAAAATAAAAACATATTTTTATATTGTTTTTCTAAGTAGTCTATAGTAGGGGAGAGGGTAGGGTCTAAGGGGTAGGCGCCTTGGAGGAGGATTAGGGCGAAGGTGGTGCCGCCTTTTTCGCAGTAGGCTTGGAAGGCTTTGAGTATGACATCGGCTCCGTAAAACCGGGTAGCGCCACGTGGCGCCAAAAGCCAGTGGGGCGCTGACAGCCGCTCCACCCCCGCGGGCGCCTCGCTGGGGGGCCACCTTAGACCAATCCCTGTTGGTACTTCAATATATATTTTTTCTTTTTCAAAATATTTATTGGTAAAACAAAGTTCATAATTATCTCCCACACAGAGGAGGGCGTGGTGCAGGGTAGGGCGGAGGAGGGCGGGAAGGAGGGCTCGGCGTGTTATTGTGCGTAAGTAAGTGGAGAGAGAGGGCGGCTTACCTTGGGCGCTCCAGCTCAGGGTGATAGGGGGGGCATAGGGTCCATATTCTAATACGTCTGCCCCCATGGCAAAAGGAATATAGGGGCGGAATCCGCTCAGCCATACCCATACGCCAAAAGGGGTAAGATGAATAGGATGGGCCAGGGTTATATTTTGGGCTTGAAGGGCTCCCTTCAAGGCAGGACGGCGACTCCAAAAGTGCTTCCACTGCGGAGACGGTACCGCTTCTCCCACACAGATGTACGATAAAGGCAGTTCGGGAGGTGGGCTCTCTATCCCGAAAAGGAACACTTCGGCGCCAGCTTCTTGGAGCGCTTGGCCCCAGCGCAGCGTATGGAGGTCGTGTGGCGAACCCACTAAGCCTATCCGCATAAGTGAATAGCCAAACGACTTTTTGTCAGAGGTACCGCGTTGACGCCCTCTTCAGACGGCTCCAAAAGGTAATGGGTCTCGGGCCAGGTCCCCTCCTGCCATGATTTTATTATTTCGTTATATTTTTTCGTAAAAATAAAATCATTTACCATATCCAATATGGCGAGGTGGTCGGTGGGGAGGAGGGCGAAGCCGTTTTGGGGTAGGAGGGTGTGGAGCGTGCGGAAGAGGGTGTCTATGGCGCAGCCGGAGATAGGGCTTGAAGTGGCTATTTCTATAAAATGGTCGTAGGGGAAGCTTACTTCCCATGAGATAGGGCGGCCGTGTGTGCGCCAGTCCCCTAAAGCCTCTTTGAGAAGAGTTTCCAAGAGCTTTTTCTCTGGCGGCGTGAGGGGCCGTGCAACCAGAAACTGCCATCTTCGTGCCATGCCTCTAAGATACACGGGCTTTTGGAGAGGGATATATTGGGCTGTGTGGGAAATCCGTGAAAAAGAAGAATTCCTACGGGCGAGCGTACCGCTCTCTGGGCGAGAGCAGGCCTATATTGACACCATTACGCATCCTCGGCGTCGTTTAGAATCCCTGGCAGCCCGAGCCGCTCTTTTCCACTTGCCGAGTCTGTCTTACACCTCCCTTTCTCACAGTTATCCTTGGGCAGGGGCCGCTTGCGCCCCCTTCCCGGTGGGGATAGATATTGAACGCTGGCGGTTTTTCCCGGAAAAAGTCAAGCTGTACTTCACTAATACACTTGATAGAGAGCTACTTCATGGCTCAGATTTTACCTATTGGCATATATGGTCAGCTAAAGAAGTGGCTTATAAGCTATTATGCGCTGAGTTTGACAAGTTGTCATTTAGACGGGAGCTTTTCTTTCAGGGGAAATGGATTAGGTACCACAGGGGGGAAAGAAGCGGGGAAGTGCCTTTGGGTTTTTGGGCTGGGGAAAGTTGGCTGCTTACGGTGGGGTATCTTTTGGAAAAAGCGGTATATTTGGGGAGATGAGCCTCTGGCGGGTTCTGGTGGTAGAAGATGAGGAGCCGGCCCGGCGCCTTTTGCGCCGCTACCTTAGCCAAATCCCTGACTTAGACCTTACGGAGGCTTCCGACGGAGAGACCGCCCTCCAAGCCCTCCAAGAACAGGAATGGGATATTGTGCTCTTAGATATAGAAATGCCGGGGGTAGATGGCGTGTCTCTGATGCACTTTGCCAGCAGCCTTCCCCGTCCCCCAGCGATAGTTTTTACCACAGCGTATAGTGAGCATGCGGTAAAAGCCTTTGAAGGGGGGGCTGCCGACTACCTGCTTAAGCCGTTTTCTTTGGATCGGCTTCGGCAGGCGATAGCACGCGCCCAGCGGAAGCGACAAGCTGCCCTTTCCGCAGCTGCTACCCCTAAAACTTCCCTCTCTAAGCTACCTATTCCCCAAAAAGAAGGACATCTCTTGATTGCTTTTGAAGATATTGTCGGTATTCGGATAGAAGACCGAACGCTATACATTGAAACGCGTTCGGGTGAGATCCACACTACCCGAGCCTATACCCTGCAACAGGTAGAGGAGAAGCTCCCCCATCCCCCCTTTTTGCGTATCGGACGAGATGCCCTTATCAACACAGATGCCGTACAGGAGGTGTTATCGTGGTTTGCTGGACGCTATAAGGTGGTGCTGCATAATGGGAGCGTGTATATGTGTAGTAGAGACTTTGCGCCTACCCTGCTTAGAACGCTGGGTTTGAAGGAGTAAAACTGTACAAATGGAGACTTTTGTACAGCTCTATCAGCGGCTGGACCAGACTCAAAGCACACAAGCCAAACAAGAAGCACTGGTAGGGTACTTTAGGAGGGCTAATCCCCACGAGGCCGCGTGGGTAGTGCGTCTCTTGTGCGGAGAACATGCCCGGCGGTTTATCTCGCCGCGCAAGCTTCGGCAGTGGGTGGCTGACTACCTCGGCCTGCCCATCGCGCTTGTGGAAAGCTGCTATCAGCAGGTAGGAGATTTGGCTGAGACTATCGCCTTACTTCTCCCCAATCGCTTTATCTCGGAAGGAGAGCTTCCTCCTTTGTATTGGCTGGCTGAGCGGGAGTTTCCTCGGCTGGCGGAGGCTCCGGAGGCGCAGCAGCGGGCTACCCTGATTTCGTATTGGCAGCGCTTGAGTTTCTACGAGTGCTTCCTCTTCCATAAGCTCCTCTTAGGGGCGATGCGGGTAGGTGTGGCTGATGGCCTTTTGGTGCGTGCCCTGGCAGAGGCTCTACACCTGCCAGAAGGGACCATAGCCCAGAAACTTGCATGCCTACCCCCGCCATCCCCTGCCTTTTATGCATATCTGCACAAGGAAAGTGGCCCCAACACCGAACCTTACCCCTTCTTTTTGGCGTATCCCATAGAAGACTTGGGGACCGATTTTGTGGAGAAGCTGGGCCCTTTGGCGGCCTACCAGATAGAATGGAAGTGGGATGGGGTTCGGGTACAGGTCGTACGGCGTGCCGGCCGCGTGGCTTTGTGGTCACGGGGAGGCGTGCTCCTCACCGAGAGCTTTCCGGAGCTGGTACAACGTTTCCAAAACCTGCCCTCAGGCACGGTAATAGATGGCGAGCTGTTAATTGTACGAGAAGGGCGCGTACAGCCTTTTTTTGCGCTCCAACGCCGCCTCCTGCGAAAGAAACTCACTCCAGCCCTCCTACGAGAAGCCCCCGCGGAGGTATTTGCTTATGATATTTTAGAGTGGGAAGGCCAAGATATCCGCCAACAGCCCCTTTCCGAACGCCGAGCCCTCTTAGAAAAGGTAGCCGAGCTTTATCCTTTCCTGCAAGTATCGCCTACTCTGCGAGTTTCCTCGTGGGAGGAGATAGAAGCCTATAGAGCTGAGGTGCCTCCTGGGGCGGAGGGTATCATGCTCAAGCGGAAGGAAAGCCCCTATTTGGTGGGGCGGCGCCGCGGCTATTGGTGGAAGTACAAGCAACAGCCGTACTCGGTGGACGCTGTGCTTCTCTATGCCCAGCAAGGGCATGGGCGCCGTTCGGGGTGGTTTACAGATCTGACATTTGCCTTATGGAATGAGCGTGGGGAGCTGGTGCCTTTTGCCAAAGCCTACTCGGGCCTCACGGATGCCGAGATGCAGGAGCTTACGCGGTGGATACGCACCCACGCTGTGGGGAAAGTAGGTCCTGTAGTCAAAGTGCCCCCTCAGTGGGTCTTTGAGATAGCGTTTGAGGGGATACAACGTTCTCGGCGGCATGCTTGTGGCTACGCAGTGCGCTTCCCCCGCATTCTGCGCTGGCGTAAGGATAAATCGCCCGCTGAAGCCGATACCCTCAGCACCTTAGCTAAACTCAGCGGCGACCCCCACTTTCCCACAGGGCCTTTTCAGCCTGAGCTATTTTAGGGCAGATAAGCCGTCTCTTTTCTACGCCAGCTGTAAGAGGTAGCTCTTAAGGAAGGGTTCAAGGTCGCCGTCCAGTACGCCCTGAGCGTCGCTGGTTTCATAATCGGTGCGTAGGTCTTTGACGAGCTTGTAGGGGTGGAGGACATAACTACGGATCTGAGAACCCCACTCAATCGGGCGTTTTTGGGCTTCCAGTTTGGCGCGCTCTTCTTGGCGTTTTTGTAGCTCAAGCTGGTATAGGCGGCTTTTGAGGAGCTGGAGGGCTTTTTCGCGGTTTTGGTGCTGGGAACGTTCTTGCTGGCAGGATACAACGATGCCGGTGGGGATATGTTTCACTCGTACGGCCGTTTCTACTTTATTGACATTTTGACCGCCGTGTCCTCCGGCTCGGAAGGTATCCCATTCTAAGTCGTTGGGGTCAATCTGTATTTCTATGCGGTCATCTACGAGGGGATAGACGGATACCCCGGCGAAGGAAGTATGGCGACGGGCGTTCGCGTCAAAAGGGGAGATGCGCACGAGGCGGTGGACGCCGTTTTCGCCTTTGAGGTAGCCGTAGGCGTAGGGGGCGTCTATTTCTAAGGTGATGTTGCGGTAGCCGGCGCCATCGCCGAGGAGTTCATCCACGATAGCAATTGGCCAGCCTTTCTTTTGGGCGTAGAGGGTGTACATGCGGGCGAGCATGGCGGCCCAATCTTGGGCTTCGGTGCCGCCAGCACCGGCGTTGATTTCAATAATGCAGCCGTAAGCGTCTTCTGGTGCGGAAAGCATCTTTTTCCATTCTAAGTCAGCGATAGCTTTTTCCGCGTCGGTAAAAGCTTTTTGGACTTCTGCTTCTTCGGCGGCGCCTTCTTTGCTGAGTTCCAGCGCCATTGCGGCCAGCTCTACGGCATTAGCGGCGACCTGATATTGGGTAAGCCATTCTTTTTCGGCTTTGAGCTGAGCGAGGATTTTACGGGCGCTTTCGGGGTCATCCCAGAGGGTGGGGTCTTGGGACTGCACTTCTAACTGAGCTACTCGGGCTTCTCGGCCATCCATGTCAAAGAAACCTCCTTAGCGCCGAGAGGCGCTCTTTGAGGGCTCTGAGGGCTTCGGTGGTCATAGCGCAAAGGTACGACACCTACAGCGAATCGTATCTTTGGCCAATGCGACCGGGGCTTTTGGTGCTTTTGCTGGTTTTGGTAGGCATAGCCGCTTGGCTGGTTATGGATAAGGCTGCTCGGCGTACTTCCCCGGCTTCTCGCTCGAGTGCCATCGCCCAAGCCGATTCAGAGGCTTCTATCGTGCTGACCGATGACTCCACCAGTGAAGCGGCAGCTGAAGTCGCAACTCCACCCACCAAGGAGCAGAAGAGCGCCAGTCCCTTGAGCCGTACCGCCACCCCCTCGATCACCGCCCTCGTGCGCTTAGAGCAGGCCTACGCGCAGGGAGCAGCTTGCCAGATAGTGCGGCATACGTATTATGCGCTCTGCTATGATGAAAAGTACGAGCAGCCGCGCTGGACGGTGCATATCTTAGAAGGAGCCCAGCTGGCTCGGGGACGTATTCGGCGTACGCAGGATTTTCGTCCTGACCCCCACGTGCCTACCGGTTCGGCTGCCTTAGAAGACTATAAGCGTTCCGGCTACGACCGAGGCCATCTTGTACCTGCGGGTGACTTCAAGTGGGACTCGGTGGGGATGACCGAGACTTTCTACCTCTCTAATATGAGTCCCCAGCTCCACGAGTTCAACGCGGGTATATGGGAGGAAGTGGAGAGCACGGTACGCAGCTGGGCCCAAGCTAAGAAATGCCTCGTAGTCTATACCGGACCTGTGTTGGATAACCCCCGGGACTATATCGGCCCAAACAAAGTAGCGGTGCCTCGGGCTTTTTATAAGGTGGTGTATTGGTTGGAAGATGAAAAGGCGCCCCGGGCCGTAGCTTTTCTGGTGCCGCATGCCCCCAGCAGACGGCCTCCTATGGACTTCCTCGTGTCGGTAGACTCCGTGGAAAAGGTCACTGGTATAGACTTTTATCCGGCCCTCCCTGACCCCATAGAAGAGCGGGTAGAAGCGCGCATAGAAAGAGATTTTTGGCGCCCGCCCAAGCGCCACAAGCGCTAACTTTGCCCGCAGATGCCCGTAGTTCCAGCGATTACCCCCACCCAAAAGCAAGCTTTTTTAGATTTTCCTCGTCAGCTTTATGCAGATGACCCCAATTGGGTGGGCCCCTTAGACATGGAGGTTAAAGTGATCTTTCATCCTCGGAAAAACCCTCATTTTGTGGAGGGAGAAGCACAGTGGTGGATAGCCATAGATAACCGCGGGCGTGTCTTGGGCCGCGTAGCAGCTTTTGTGTATTATCCTAAGGCTCAGCGGTATGTGGTGCCTACGGGGGGCATGGGATTTTTTGAATGCGTAGAGGATTACAGTGTAGCTGAGGCGCTCCTTTCCACGGCGCAGGGATGGCTGGCTGAACGAGGCATGCAGGCCGCCGACGCCTTCGTAAACTTTGGCGAAAATGACCGCTTCTGGGGCGTCTTGATAGAAGGCTTTGATAGCCCGCCTTCGTATGGCATGCCTTACAACAAGCCTTACTATGCGGACTTCCTAACGCGGTATGGGTTTGAGCTCTACTTTCGGCAAGAGTCCCGGGAGCTGGATCTGCGCACGATACCGGAGCGGATAGTGCGGATTGCCCAGCGAGCCGCCCAAAAAGAAGGGGTTACCTTTGCTTACCCAGAGCTTCATAACCTCCGCAAATACGCGTTGGACTTTCGCACCATCTATAACGACGCTTGGCAATACCACGAACATTTTGTCCCCTTGTCGGAGGAACGGGTTTTTCGGCTTGTGGAAAATCTGAAGCCTATCCTCATACCCGAGATGATATATTTTGCGTATGTGGATAACGAGCCGGCGGGGATTATTTTGGCGGTGCCGGACCTTAATCAGATTTTTCGGCCGTGGCGGGGGCGGCCAGGGTTGATAGACTTACTGCTGTTTTTGTGGCGGAAGCGAAATAAGTTTGCTTGGTATCGGCGGCGGGGAATTCTCACGCGCGCCCGGGTGATGCTGATGGGGGTTCGCCCGAAGTACCAGCGTCGGGGCTTAGAGTCGGCGCTGGCGTACTTGCCGGTGCCGCCAGTGATACAGATGGGCATCACCCATGCGGAGCTCAGCTGGGTAGGGGACTTCAACCCGGCGATGCTGGCGGTATTGGAAGCCACCCAGGCCCGACGCAGTAAGGTGCATGCTACTTTTCGGTATTACTTCACGCCGGAGGCCCAAGCGCAGGCCCAGGCCCATAAAGCTATCATCAGCCGGCCGTAGTAGGCCTGCATAGGGGCCAGCTATTGCCGCGAAAAAACTATCTTTGCCGTAGCTCTATACGGGAAAAGCGGTATGCTTCGGGCTTTGACCTTAGCGGTTGGAGGGGCGCTATGGGCACAAGAAGGCTTACGGGTAGTATGCGTGGAACCCTTACCCGGCACCGCGCGTAAGAAGGTTTCTGTGGTAGAGCTTCCGGCGCAGGGGTCGGCAGAGGAGCTTTTTGCCGCTTGTGACTCCTGCCTTCAGCGGGGGGGCGTCGCAATCGTGGAGCGTGCAAGTGGCCCTTCGTGGGAGGAGCTCATAGAGCCGGCCGAGACCCCAGAGCCTTCCACAGACCCCCAGGCCAGCCCGGGATGGAGCTGGTATTTCTCCTTCCCTCCTGAGCAGCGAGAGCAGCTGAGACGCCAGATGCAGGAAGCCCTTCGGTACTTGTACAAACAGCTCGAAGCGTTAGAAAAGCCCCTTCAGGAGGATTTTCCGCTCCCTTATGAAAACTGAAGGGGCTTTGTCTCTTGGGGTTCCCTGAGCCAATGGGCCGCAAAGGGTGGGCGCATCTCCTCTCCTTAGGGCGGGCGTTTCGGCGGCGGGATGGGGAGCCGTGTTATATTGGACGGCGTTTGTGCTGATGCGGTAGGAGAGTTACTTTTGTGGTGTGCGGATAGTTTGCTTTTTGGGATTGGTAGTGTTGAGTTATGGGCAGAGTGTTTTATTGTGGCAGGCGGACAGTCTACGCGCTGCGGGTAAGTATGCAGCCGCTTATAGCCTGTATGACTCGCTGGTACGGCAGCCGGGCGTAGCGGATACGGTGCGGCTGCGAGCCTATATTGGCGGGGCGGAGTGTTTAGTGGAGCAGGGAAAGGTGGTGGAGCTCGAGCGCTGGGCGGAGGCAGGTGGCCGCTTGGCGTTGGCTCGCAGAGATACAAATAGCTATGCGGCGGTGTGGCAATGGGTAGGGCGGGGGTATTATCTTACAGGCCGGGTATCTAAGGCGGAAGAGGTTTTATCAGGCCTTTTAAATAAGCTGCGTAGTCTGAAGAAAGTGGACTCGGTGGTGTATGCGGGGGTAGGGCATCATTTGGCGACGGCATGGTATTACAAAGGCTCCTATGAAGCCGCGGAGAGTCTTTTCAAGGCGGTGATAGGGATACGCCAGCGTAGGTTGGGACTAAAGCATCCTGCTTATCTGCATTCACTGAATGGCTTGGCGGTTGTGTATTTCACTCAGGGGCGGTATGTAGAAGCGGAGAGTTTGCATAAGGTAGTGGCTGGGATTCGGTATCTTGTGCTGGGTGAGGGGCACCCAGACTACCTGCGTTCGCTGAATAACTTGGCAAGTATGTACTATCATCAGGGGCGGTATGTAGAGTCGGAAAGTTTGCTTAAGATAGTGGCAGCGGTACAGTATCGTGTATTAGGTGGAGAGCACCCAGCATATTTACTTTCGCTGGGCAACTTGGCGAGTGTATATTACCATCAAGGGCGATATGTGAAGGCGGAGAGTCTATATAAGGTTTTGGCGGAGATGCGATATCGAGTATTGGGTGCAGAACATCCAGAGTATTTCTCTTCGCTAAATAATCTGGCGAATGTGTATAGTGATCAAGGGCGGTATATAGAGGCGGAGAGTTTGTACAGAGCTGTGGCAGAGGGACAATATCGTGTGTTAGGTGCCGAGCATCCTGAGTATCTGGGCTCTCTCACTAATCTGGCCAATGTATATTTTATTCAAGGTCAGTATTTGAAAGCAGAGAGTTTGTTCAAGGTAGTAGCCAGCGTACAATATCGTGTGTTAGGTGCCGAGCATCCGGCGTATGTGCGTTCGCTGAATAATCTGGCGGTTGTGTATAGTGGTCAAGGGCGATATGTGGAGGCGGAGAGTTTACTTAAGGTCGTGGTGAGGATTCGACATCATAAGTTGAGTAATGAGCATCCTGCATACTTGGGGTCGCTACATAACTTAGCGAATGTGTATCTCGATCAAGGTCAGTATGTAGAGGCAGAGAGTTTGCATAAAGTGGTGGCTAAGGTACGCTATCGTGTGTTGGGAGGGGAACATCCAGATTACCTGATATCTCTCAATGGTTTAGCTTTGGCCTGTGCAGCGCAGGGTAAATATGATATAGCGGATAGCTTGTGGAGCGAGGTGATACGAGGTACATTTCGGCTGATACGGCGGGAGTTTGTAGGGCTGGCTGGGGCGCATCAGCTGGCCTTTTTGGAGAACAACCTCATGGGGCGTTTTATAGGCTTTCAACGCTATGTAGGGAAGCGGGGGTCAGCCCATCCTGCCCTTTTGCGGTTGGGGTATCGTGCGGCTCGGAGCGTGAAGGGACTGGTGCTGAGTTCGGTGGAGGGACTGCGGTATTTAGCGGAACAGAGTAGGGATAGTGTGACGCAGGGATTATACCAGCGATGGCTGCGGCTGACGCAGCAGTATGCGGCGCTGATGCTGCGGGAGGATTACGAGCAGGCAGGGCAGGTGCAGAGAGAGGCGGAGGCGGTAGAGGGGGAGCTGGCGCGGCGCCTGCCGGAGGTGCGTAGCTTTTTGCCGGACATAGAGCAGGAGGGGGAGCCTGCGCTTCGGAGGGGGGAGGCAGTAGTGGAGATAGTGCGCATAGCGGATAAGGACACGGTGTGGTACTTGTACTATGTTTTGACGCCGGGGCGGCGAGGAGTGGATATACGGCTTTTGGTGCGGCGGATAGGGCTGGCGGAGGAGGAGCGGTGGGAGCGGGTGTATGAGCTGTTGCGTTCGCCGGGGGTGCAGGTGACTGGGAAGGCGTACGAGCTACTGTGGGCACCGGTGGATAGCGTGCTTCCGAGGGGCATTAGGCGGGTGTATGTGTCGCCGGACGGGGTGTATTATCGGGTGAATATAGGTACGCTATACGATGGACGGCGGTATGTGATAGAGCGGTATGGGGTGAGCTACGTAGCAAGCAGTCGTCGTCTCCTATTGTCTAAGCGCCGGCTTGAGAGCAAAAAGCCCATGGTGGTAGGGGGTCCGGACTTTGGTGGGGAGGCGCCAGCTGGGCAGCCGGTGCGGGGCAGTCGTTTTTTCCCATATGGCATTCCGTCACTTCCTGGTGCGGAGGCGGAGGCTCGGGCGGTAGCTCGGCTATTAGGCGTGGAGGCGGTGACGGGTTCGGCTGCGCGGGAGGAGGCTGTGAAGGGGGCCGTATCGCCGAGGGTGGTACACATAGCGACGCATGGGTATTATGATCCTGGTGCGCCGACGGGATTGTTGGGTTCGGGTTTGTTATTTGCGGGTGCGGCGGTGTGGGATAGTGTGTATCCGCCGGCGGGGGTAGAGGATGGGCGATTGACGGCGAAGGAGGCCAGTGGGATGAACCTTCTTGGCACGGACTTGGTGGTACTTTCGGCGTGTGAGACGGGGTTAGGGGAGATAAAGGGGGAGGGCTTGTATGGGTTGCAGCGGGCGTTTTTGGAGGCGGGGGCTTCTCGGGTGATGGCGGCGTTATGGCAGGTGGATGATGCGGCGACACGGGCGTTTATGGAGGCTTTTTATCGGCGCTGGGGTGAGGCTGAGTGGAAGGCTGAGGCGATAGACGAGGTGTATGAGGCCACCGTACGGGAGTTTCGGAAGCGGTACCAGGAGCCGTACTACTGGGGCGCCTTTGTGCTGATGCGGTGAGCTATGAAGGCAGGGGATGCGTTTGATAATCTCTCACCTTAGCGATAAACTCGTCAAATATCTCATGGCTATCGTGGGGCCCCGGACAGGCTTCGGGGTGATATTGAACCCCCTGGACAGGTAGGTGTTTGTGCATAAAGCCCTCCACGGTGTGGTCGTTGAGGTTGAGATGGGTGAGTAGGAGGTCGGGATGATTGAGGAGGGCTTCTTTCTCTATGGCGAAGCCATGATTTTGTGAGGTGATGTAGAGGCGGCCGGTGCGTAGGTCTTTCACGGGATGGTTACTGCCGCGGTGCCCATACAAAAGCTTGTACGTGGGCACATGGAGGGCGAGGCTCAGGAGCTGATGGCCTAAACAGATACCCAAAGCGGGTTTTCGACTGTGGATGATAGCGCGGGCGGTTTCAATAGCGTAGGGCATGGCGGCGGGGTCGCCGGGGCCGTTAGAGAGGAGGAAGCCCTCTGGCTCGAAAGCTTGGAGTTCCTTCCATGGGGTATGGGCGGGGAAGACCCCTACATAAGCACCCCGCTGGGTCAGGTGGTCAATAATCGCTTTCTTCACGCCAAAGTCTAAGAGCGCTATGCGGTAGGTACCTCCCTCTCCTACGAAGTAGGGTTTGGGCGTGGTGACTTGGGAGGCGAGTTCTTGGCCGGCCATGGAAGGGTGGGCTTTGAGGGCTTCCCACAAGTCAGCGGAGGGCGGCTCTGTGGTAAGGACGGCATTTTGGGCACCTTTTTGACGCACATGGCGTACCAAAGCCCGCGTGTCTATGCCCGCAATGCCGGGGACCCCATGCATTTTGAGGTACTCAGGTAGGCCTACCGCTTTACCTGCCCGGCTGAAAAAGTGGCTAATCTCTCGTACGACTAACCCCCGAATAGTCGGCTTTTCGTGCTGCCATTCCTCTGCGGCGGTGCCGTAGTTGCCGATGTGGGGGAGCGTCATCACCAAGATTTGCTCCCAGTAGGAAGGGTCCGTAAAAATCTCTGGATAGCCCGTAAGCGCTGTATGAAACACGATCTCCCCGAAAAAGGTCCCTTCGGCGCCAAAGGAGAGCCCCTCCGCTTGCCAGCCATCCGCTAAGAGCAGGTACGCTTTTTTCATACTTCGGGATTGCGAATAGGTACCGACTCAAAGGGCGGCAACTCACCAGTCCGCAGCCGTTGAAGGATATGGTCTAACTTTTCCGGCGTTACCGAAAAGGCCATACGCCGTCCTTCTATTTGGAGCACGGGGGCCGTATCGCAGGCCCCCAAGCATTCGGCTTCTCGGAACCAAAAGGTTTTATCCGGGGTGACGCCTTCTTTGTCAAGCTGGTATTTTTCTTGGGCGTAGGCCCAGAGTTCCTGGCCGCCGCATTCGCCGCAAGTGAAGCAGGTACATATTTCTATGAGCCATTGGCCTTTGCGTTTCGTGAGGTACATCGTGTAGAAAGTGGCTACGCCTTCCACATGGGCGTAAGGGAGGCCGAGGGTGTCGGCGACCAGCTCCAGGACGGGGGGGCTTAGTTCGCCGAACTTTTCTTGGGCCAGCCAGAGGGTAGGCATGACGGCGCTTTGGCGGGTGGGGTATTTGCGACAGAAGGCTTCTATTTGGGCCAGCTCTGCTGGGGTGAAGGTGGGCTTGTCCATGTCAGACAAAGCTACGAAAGCCGCCGCTATCTTTGCCCCATGCAGCTTGTCGTCGCCGGCACAATGGCGCTGGATACCATAGAGACCCCCTTCGGCCGGGCAGAAAGAATCGTAGGCGGCGCCGCTACTTATATTGCACTCGCAGCTTCTTACTATGTGCGGCCTGTCGGGATAGTCTCTATTATTGGTACCGACTTTCCCGCCGAGATGTTGCTAAAGCTGGAGGAGCGCGGCATAGACCTCACCGGGGTAGTGCGGCATCTGAGTAAGCCTTCCTTCTTTTGGGCGGGAAGGTATCATGCCGACATGCAGGGACGAGATACCTTGGAGACTCAGCTCAATGTATTAGAAGATTTCCCCGACACTATCCCGAATAGCTATAAGGAAGCTCCATTTTTGCTGCTGGGAAACTTAGATCCTCGGCTCCAGAAGCGCATTTATGAGCAAATCTCCCCTCGGCCGGCCGTAGTGCTTATGGATACCATGAACTTTTGGATTAGTGGGGCGCGTGAGGCCCTGGAGGAAATGCTCGGCTATGTGGATATTTTGTCTATAAATGATGAGGAGGCGCGGCAGCTGGCGGGGGATTATTCGCTGCGGCGCTGCGCGCGGGCTATCTTAGCCAAGGGACCGGCCTATTTGATTGTCAAAAAAGGCGAAAATGGTGCACTACTTTTCACAAAAGAGGGAGAAACTTTCTTTTTCCCCGCCTATCCCTTAGAGGATGTGTTTGACCCGACTGGGGCCGGTGATACCTTTGCGGGAGCTATTATGGGATACATTGCGCGGGAAGGAGTCCTTACGTTGGATGTTCTTAAGGAAGCGATTGTACAAGGAACGATCTTGGCGGGTATTTGTGTGGAGCGGTTTGGCCCTGAGGCCCTCTTGGCGGTGGACGAGTCGGAGCTCCAACGGCGGCGGGAGGTGCTCCTGCGTATGAGCCATTTTCTCCGTCTGCCTGCCTAAGGGGCAGGACTTAGCGGCGAAAGGGTAAGCTTTTGGCGGTTTTTATCGCACCAGAAGAGCCAGGGACGTCCTTGCCAAGGTAGAAGTATGGCTTCGGCAGGTACGCCCGGCAGTCTTACGGGCTTGAGGCCATGCAGTTCGCTGCCTTGGTATAGGGTGTAGCCGGTAGGCATGTCTAAGAGGAGCCAAAAGACCTTGTCTATTTCTATGAGCTGCCAGCGGCTGCGTTCGGGTACGGGCGTGAGGAGTGTCCCTTTTTCGCGCAGTTCGCCTTTGGGGGTGTATCGCGCATACAGGAGTTCCCAGCGGTTTGGAGCGGGGCTCGCTAAGATAGTGAGGAGGATGTCGCCATTTTTGAGGAGGGTCAGGTGTGGATAGAGGTGGTGCTTGTGGGGGAAGGGGGAGCGCTGTTGCCAGAGCCGTTCGCCTTTGGGGGAGAGCGCAAAGAGGAGGAAGGTCTGCTCATAGGGGCCGGGGGATTCTTCACAGAAGGTGGCATAGAAGGTGCCATCGGGCGCCATGAGCGCATCGGGGAAGCGCTGCGGTTTTTGGGTAGGGGAGAGCCAGAGCGGGGGCTCGGGAATCTCGCCTAAGGGGGCATAGGCATAGAGCATCTGGTAGCGGCCGTTTATTTCTTCCTGCCAGAGGTGATGAGCACGGGTAGCCTCAGGGGGGAAGGTGATAAAGGCGGTATTCTGGAGGGAAGCGCGGGCACGCCAGCCTACTTCCGGGGCAGGAGGCGTCACGCTGCGCAGGTACAGGTCAAAGCCCGTTTCTTCCATGCTGCGGTTATCTGTCCAGTAGGCGTAGAGCTTCTGGGGATGGGGAAGCCACCGAGCTTCTTGCTGCATACGGTCGGCGTTAGAGACGATAAAAGGCTTAGGTTGGAAGACTTTTGGGCCTTGTAGGGTGAGTGCTTGGGCAAAGAGATCACATTCTACATCGGATTCCTCTCCCTTCCATAGAACCCAGACGGTATCGCCTCGGAAAGTCACTTGGGGTTCTTTTTGGCTGAGGGTGGATTGGGGCGAAAGGGGTTTACCTTGGAGGGGCCACGCTGCCGTAAGGTCTGGCCGCAGCAGTTGGAGGTAGATCTGGGTTTGGCCGGCGGTATCTCGGTTGTCTTGCCAGAGAAGGAGGAGGTTTTCTTTCCAGGGGTGCGCTTGCAGGCCTGTCACTTGGGCCAGAGAGGTGGCGCTATTGCCCTGTAAGCGGCGCTGGAAACGAATCGCTCCCTGGGTCGTGATGAGGCCCACCACCGGGTAAGTGCCTTCTTGTGGGATATCTTCTAAGTAGGCTACCCAGAAGTATTGGAAGTCTTGGGGGGCGGTCTGCAGGCTGTGCTGTTGGAGGGTACCTGTGGCCACAGGCCGGCCGGTGAAGTCCCATAAAGCTTTTCCATCGGCGTTGTAGCGCTGCATGTAAATATCTCCCTGCAAATGCCGGAAATCTATCCATAAGGCGACGAGTTCATTTTGAAAGTAATCTAAGATGAGGTGGGGTTTTTGCTGGGGGCCCGGTAAAGCGAAGAGCGGTACGCCTTCGGGGGCTAAGAGGGGCCGGCCGGTGGAGAGGTCTATCCGCTGGAAGAAGATATCCCAATCTTGGCGGCGGTTATCTTCCCACACCACCAGGAGCTCAGTGCCGCGTTTGTAGAGCTTAGGGTTTTGCTGGTGGCCGGCTTCGGTGCAAAGGGGCTTCTCGTAAAGTTTGGTGCCATTTCGGGTATAGCGGATCAGGTATAGATCTTTGCCGTTGCCCGTGAGAGAAGCGCTTTCATATACGCCAATCAGGCCGCCGTATCCATCACTGATGAACTCGGCATTTTCTACGCTGTGGGCCGGTTGAGAGAGCGGCGTAGGGGTGCTCTCAGCCTGGCCATTCCACTGCCATTTTTGTACCATAAGCTGCCAGTTTTGGCCCGAGAAAGCTTCCCATATTACCAAGAAGCCTTCCATTCCACTGGGGAGGAGCCGAGGCTTCCGAGGAGAAGTCTCGGGTGCAGCCAAAAGTTTTTCCCAAGCTTTTTCCCCGGTGGCGGCCCATGCTTGTAAGGAGAGGCCCTTTTCGTTTTGCAGGAGGAGGATAGCGCCGCCACTGGGCCAAGGGAGCAGGGAAAGCCGCTGTGCTTTTCCGGGGATACTGAACCACCACTGGGTATTCCCTCCCGGGTCCATAGCGGCGATGTAAGTATTTTTATCTGTGCTCCACGCGAGGAAAAGCCAGTTTCGTTCGCCTACGGTCCCACTCCACGTATGGGTAGGGGTAGTATCGGTAGGAGAACACAGACACAGGCCACTTCGTCCCAGATTTTCGTAGCCGCTGGTGTCTATGTGGTGAATGTACAAGGCGATATGTCCATTTCGGTTAGCCCGATAGCCTATCCACGCATCTTGGGCATGTCCCGCAAAAACTTGTAACTCCTGTGCCACTTGGCGTGCAGGGGTAGGGATGCTCCATGTCGCTTGAAGCCAGAAAAGGAGGGGTAAGCTCATCTCGCCAAAGGTACCGGCACTATGAGTTTTCTTTACCTTTGCCCGCATGCGGATACTCACCCATATAGGACTGTGGATAACTGCAACGCTATTTTGGGGCGGCTGTTGTGGGAATCAGTGGGCTTATGACGAAGCGAATAATACCGTAGAACCTGTGGCACCAGAGACCAGGCTGCTGTTGCGTAGCGGAATGAGTATCCTCAGCTACCCCTCCGGTCCTTGGGGATATGGAATAAGCATAGTCACACAGGGCGAGCATGCCCCGAATACAAAAGCATTTGCCATATCGGCCCCTGATACTGCAGGCAATCCTAGCGATGGTTTTCGGATATGGGGGGATGCACGGGGGGAAGCTTTTCGTCCTTTTACGTTTCATGCGCCCATTACGGTGACAGAGATTCGCGCTCAAAATAAAGAAGTGCGTTGGCCCGACTATGTTTTTAGCCCCACGTATAAGCCTATGAGCCTGAGGGAGATAGAGGCCTATGCCCGAGCTTATGGGCACTTACCGGGCCTCCCCTCCGCCCAAGAAGTCCAAGAAAAAGGCCTGCCCCTCGTACAGACCCAGGCCGCTCTCCTGCAAAAGATAGAAGAGCTTACCCTACATGTTATCGCCCTCCAAAAACAAGTAGATTCCCTCAAGGCGCTCCTCTCCCCTCGCCCATAACTTTTGGACAAATGGAACTTCGTTACCTTTGCAGCGGTTTTCATATGCAAATGAAACTTCGTATGCGTGCGCTTCTCCTTGCTGTAGGGGTAGGACTCCTCTGGGCTCAGGATGGCAAGGCGCTCTTCCAAGCCAACTGTGCCTCCTGTCATGCGGTCAACCGCCGGGTGGTCGGCCCCGCCCTCAAAGGCGTACACGAACGCTGGGGAAATGATGAGCAAGAAATCATAAAGTTTGTTCATAACTCCCAAGCGTACATCAATGGAAACTTCAAAAATAGCGCTTATGCTAAAAAGCTCTTCGAGCAGTATAACAGAGCCGTGATGACAGCCTTTACGGGGCTCTCGGATGCCGAGATAAAGGCTATTTTGGATTACATCAAAGCTGAAACGGAGGCGCTTGCCAAAGCAGAAGGAGGGCAAGCGACGGGGGCAGCGGGCGCACCTGCTGCCAGCTCGGCCGGAGGCGGGAGCGATATAAGTCCTATCCTGTGGGTATTGGTGCTGGCGTTGGGGGCTATTGCCGCTGCCCTCCTCGTGGCTACCTTAGCCCTCTCCCGACTCCTTCGCCCAGAAAGCGAAGAGGGCAAACCTTCTCTCTGGGAGCGGCTGCGACCAATCGTTACTTCTAAGCGCTTCGTTGCGCTCCTTGTGTTGGTGGGCTTTGTATGGTGGGTAAGCGCTACTACCGTCAAAGCACGTTCCGTGGGCCTGCACAAGGGCTATCAACCCGTACAGCCGGTGGCTTTTTCCCATAAAACCCACGCCGGCGAGTACAAAATCGCCTGCCAATACTGCCATATTGGCGTAGAAAAAGGGAAGTCCGCTACTATCCCCTCCACCAACATCTGCATGAACTGTCACACCTACATCCAAGAAGGCTCTAAATATGGCAAAAAAGAAATCGCCAAGATTATAGAGTCATACGAAACTGGCAAGCCCATAGAGTGGGTCCGTATACATAACTTGCCGGATCTGGTATATTTCAATCACGCCCAGCATGTAAAAGTAGGGGGGATTGCCTGCCAAACCTGCCATGGCCCTGTGGAGGAGATGGACGAAGTGTATCAATATAACGACCTGAGCATGGGGTGGTGTATCAATTGTCACCGCCAGACTAAGGTGGATCTTACGGCAAACCCTTACTATACTCGGCTACATGAGCAGCTAAAAGAAAAAGAGGTAACAGTGGAGCGTATCGGCGGTTTAGAATGTTCCAAATGCCACTACTAATTGCAAAAAATATATGAGCGACATCTCTCGCGACATCCCCGTAGAAGAACTCTTCGTGGAGGGTCCCTCGGGTAGCCGACGGGACTTCCTCAAATGGTGCGGTATCACCATTAGCGCAGCTGTACTGGCCGCGTGTGAAAAGACCCCCGTTAAGTACGCTTTGCCTTATGTAAAGAAGCCGGCAGAACAGCTCCCCAGTGTGCCGGATTACTATGCTTCCAGCTTTTTTGATGGGCAAATCTTCCAATCTGTCCTGGTCAAAGTACGGGATGGCCGCCCTATTAAAGTAGAGGGCAATCCTTCGTACCCCCTTACTGAAGGGGGGACCCACGCACGCGGGCAAGCCTCTGTACTCTCTCTCTATGACCATACCCGCCTGCAAAAGCCTACCATAGATGGCCAGCCGGCCGACTGGTCGGCCTTAGGCACCGCTTTTATGGACCAGCTTAAGGCCCAAGATGCCCAAGGAAAGCTCATATATCTCATAACCCCTCCGATTATCAGCCCGAGCCTGCAAGCCCTTATCAACGAATGGCTCAAAGCTTTCAAAAATGCTCGGCATATCGTTTATGAAGCCGAGTCCTATGATGCGCTTCTCTCGGCCCACGAGGCGCTCTTTGGGCGGCGAGTCCTTCCTACTTATCGGTTTGACAAAGCCGAAGTTATAGTAGGTTTCAATGCCGACTTTTTGGGTACGTGGATAGATCCCACCACCTTTGCCCGCCAATGGAGCCAAAATCGGGGGCTTTATGCGGGCAAGACGGATATGTCCTTACATATTCAGTTTGAGTCGGTACCTACCATTACAGGGCTGAGCGCCGATAGGCGGGTAGCGGCTTCTCCCCAAGAGATCCAACAAGCCATAGTCAGCTTGTATAACCACCTGGCCGAGAAAGCGGGGCAACCTCCCATCAGCAGTGAAAAATGGGACACCCCTAAAGGTGATGTGGCTTACGCAGCGGAGCGCCTCTGGCAAGCGCGGGGTAAGGCCTTGGTGGTAACCCGTAGTCATAGCCCTGCGGTGCAAGCGATGGTCGCTGGCATAAATTGGCTTCTGGATAGCTATGGCCATACGGCTTTTGTGACCCCAGCCTGTCACCTCCGGAGTGGAAAAGACAGCGATTTTGACGCCTTCTTACAGGCGGCCGAAGCCGGTCAGGTGGGCGCTGTCATCTTTTACCAAGTCAATCCCGCCTATGATTATCCGGAAAGCCCCAAAGTACAGGCAATCCTCAAAAGTATCCCTATTACGGCTGCCATTCATACCCATGCCCATGAGACAGCCCAGCTATGCAAATACAACTTTGCCGAAGATCACTACTTAGAAAGCTGGGGCGATGCCCAGCCCTATGAAGGACTTTACACTTTGCAACAACCTACTATTCCACGCATCTTTTCTACTCGTTCTTTTGCGGAAATCCTCTTGGGGTGGTTGGGTCGTTCGGATTCGTATCTGGAATATTTGCAGGCTTTTTGGGCGAAAAATATTTACCCGGCGTATCGGGACTATGTAAAGGGCCGAGAGGCAAATAAGATACAGCCTTTCTGGCCAGAGAGAGAAGGCCTGCTTCCCACTGATACAGTGGAAAACTTTTGGGTTCGGGCGCTGGAGCGCGGGGTAGTGGCTATGACGGCCCAGCCAGCAGCCCAGCCTGAGGCTAAGTGGGCTCCAGCTCAGTGGGCGCAGATGCTTCCCCCTGCCGAAGAGGAAGGGCTTACGTTGTATCTCTATGAGAAAGTAGGTATAGGCGATGGCACACAGGCAGGCAATCCTTGGCTGCAAGAGCTGCCGGACCCGGTGTCACGGGTGGCTTGGGATAACTATGCTGTAATATCGCCGGTCCTGGCCCGGCAGCTTAACCTCCAAACTAACGATGTAGTGCAGCTCTCGGTGGGGGGGCAGACGCTCAAGCTGCCCGTATATGTGCTGCCGGGGACTGACCCTAAGACTATAGGCGTCGCTGTGGGCTATGGACGCACAGCAGGTGGGCGTGCGGCTGTAGGGGTAGGACAAAACGCTTATCCCTTATATCAGCGTCTCTCGTCCGGTCAGCGTACTTGTTCCGCTCCGGGGGTTACGCTCCAAAAGACTACCGAAACCTATCAGCTCGCACGTATACAGCAGTGGGAGACTTATGTAGGACGCGAGTATGTGCGGGAGGCTTCCCTCAGTGCGTATAAAGCTGACCCCCACGCGGGTAACCATGAAGAGCCAGAGCTTATCAACCTCTGGTGGATAGAACATCCGCAGCCCGGGCATCGCTGGGGTATGGCCATAGACCTTACCACCTGTATCGGGTGTGGGGCGTGTGTCGTGGCTTGTGTGGCAGAGAATAATATTCCCGTCGTGGGACGTGACGAGGTGCGCAGAGGCCGGGACATGCACTGGATACGGATTGATCGTTATTTCACCTCCACGAAAGGACACACGGGCAAGCCAGAGGAGTTTCCGGCGGCGCCACCCGAAGATTTTCCTCGGGCGTTCTTCCAACCGATGCTGTGTCAGCACTGCGACCATGCGCCCTGTGAAACGGTGTGCCCCGTGCTGGCTATCGCGCATAGCTCCGAAGGGATCAACCAACAGGTCTATAACCGCTGCGTAGGTACCCGCTACTGTGCCAACAACTGCCCCTACAAGGTGCGCCGCTTCAACTGGTTTGATTATACCAACGCGGAGAGGTGGGTGTTCAACCCCGTGGATGAACTCGGACGGATGGTGCTTAATCCCGATGTGACGGTGCGCGCGCGGGGCGTAATGGAGAAATGTAGCTTTTGCGTGCAACGCATCCAAGCTGCTAAACTGGAAGCTAAAAAGGCCCAGCGTCCGCTTAGGGACGGCGATGTCAAGACGGCCTGTCAGCAAGCTTGCCCTACGGGCGGCATTGTCTTTGGCGACCTCAACGACCCCGAAAGCCTCGTCTCTAAACGTGCCGCCGAACCCCGAGGCTATTACGCCCTCTCCGAGCTCAATGTGCGTCCCTCCATCCGGTACATGGTCAAGGTTCGTAACGAAGAACTTCCTCAACCTCAACACGCATAACTATGTTTGAGAGTCCGATTAGAGAACCGCTTATTTTAGGCCACAAGACCTATCGGAAAATCACCGATGACTTGGTGGCTCCTATATTAGGACCCGCCAGCTGGAAGTGGTATGTGACTACAGCTTTTACGGCGGCGGTGATGTTCGCCGGTTTCGCGGCCATCACTTATACACTTTTTGTGGGGATTGGCACCTGGGGGCTTAATAAAACAGTGGGTTGGGCTTTTGATATTACCAACTTCGTCTTTTGGATAGGTATCGGGCATGCGGGTACCCTCATCTCGGCAATACTCCTGCTTTTTCGGCAGCGGTGGCGTATGGCCATCAACCGCGCTGCAGAAGCCATGACCATATTTGCTGTGATTTGTGCGGGGCTTTTCCCGATTATTCACATGGGTCGGCCCTGGCTGGCTTTTTGGTTCCTCCCGCTGCCCAATACCCACGGTTCCCTCTGGGTAAACTTCAACTCCCCGCTCCTCTGGGATGTGTTTGCGATAAGCACCTACTTTACCATTTCGTTGCTTTTCTGGTATACGGGGCTTATTCCGGATCTGGCGATGGTGCGCGATCGCGCTAAGCCCGGCAGCTTTGCGCACTGGGCCTATAGCATCTTGTCTTTTGGATGGACCGGCTCCGCTAAACAATGGCAACGTTTTGAAGCCGTTTCCCTCGTCTTAGCGGGTCTCTCTACGCCGCTGGTGCTTTCCGTTCACTCTATCGTAAGCTTTGACTTTGCGACTTCTATCCTACCTGGCTGGCATACGACCATATTCCCGCCGTACTTCGTCGCAGGGGCTATCTTTTCCGGCTTCGGCATGGTGCTCACCCTCATGATCATCACGCGCGAAGTGCTCAACCTCAAAGACTACATCACCTTAGAGCACATAGACGCGATGGCCAAAGTCACCTTAGCTACCGGTATGATGGTCGGCTTTGCGTATGCCACAGAGTTCTTTATCGCTTGGTATTCGGGCTCTTACTGGGAAAGGTATATCTTCCTCAATCGCGCTTTCGGCCCGTATTGGTGGTCGTACTGGGCTATGGTCTCGTGTAACCTATTCATACCTCAAGTCTTTTGGTTTAAAAAACTTCGCCGAAACCCTTGGTTTGTGTTTGTGATTTCTATTTTTGTCAATATCGGCATGTGGTTTGAACGGTTTGTAATTATCGTGACTTCGCTGCATAGGGACTTCTTATCCTCTTCGTGGCGGATGTACACCCCTACATGGGTAGAGGTAACTATATTTGTAGGAACATTTGGGCTTTTCCTCACACTATACCTGCTTTTTGCGCGCTTTTTACCGGTGATTGCTGCGGCAGAAACCAAGAGTATCCTCAAGACCTCCGGCGACCAATACGCGGGTCTCTCTTGGGAAGCTTACCAGGCCAGGAAGCGTGAAGGAGCTATCGCACCCGCCCTTCATCCCACCCTTGACCCACAAAATCCCCAATCCTGAAACCGTATGGCTAAGTATCTGATAGGCTTATACGACGATGACGAAAAACTCCTCGCAGGCGTAGCCGCCTTTGATAGGGAACATGTGCCTATTCATGAGGTATGTACGCCTTTTCCTGTCCATGGCCTGGACCATGCGCTCCACCTGCGCAAGTCTCGCCTGCCCGATGCCGCCTTTGTATATGGAGCCTTAGGAACCCTCACCGCGCTAAGCATGCAGATTTACATGTACACGATTGACTGGCCTGTCAATATCGGCGGCAAATCCCATTTACCTTTCCCCAGCTTTATTCCGATTACTTTTGAACTTACTGTGCTTTTTGCGGGTGTACTTATGTTTCTTTCGTACCTGTATGTTAATCGCTTGTACCCGGGTAAAAGAGCCCGCATTTACGACCCACGCCAGACGGATGACGCCATGGTCGTAGCTATTGCCGATGAAAGGTACTGGGATGCAGCCAAAGCACTTTTCCAAAAAACAGGCGCTATTGAAACCAAAATCGTAGAGCTATGACAAAACTCACAAAGTTTATAGCTGGATTTGGCGGTATTTTTCTCTTAGTGGGATGTGCGGCTAAGGACCCGCGCGATACAGGCGTAGAGTATGCGCCCCAGATGTATCATGCTATCCCGCTTGAGCCATATTCTCAGATGGATTATTATCCCTATACGCCGGATGGTAAGCACCTTATAGCGCCAGTGGCTGGCACTGTAGCGCGGGGAAAAGCCGATTATGTATATCCTTTCCCGAACACCAACGAAGGCTACGAAGAAGCCGGTAAAAAACTCAAAAATCCGCTTCCCCGCACGCCGGAAAATATCGCGGAAGGAAAACGGTTATATGGGCTTTATTGTATCCACTGCCACGGGGAGAAGGGCGATGGCCAGGGTACGATCGTACAAGCCGGAAAGTTTCCCCCCCCGCCGTCGTATTATGGTCCTCAACTAAAAGACCTGCCCGAAGGCAAGATGTTTCATACCATCACCTACGGCAAAAATCTCATGGGGTCACATGCTTCTCAGCTTACGCCCGAGGAACGCTGGAAGGTGATTTTGTATGTACAAGAGCTACGAGCCGCGGGCCTTGCCGAGGTCGAAAAAGCCGCTAAAGACCAAAAGCCCGTCGAAACTACCCAAAAGAACACTAACCCTAAAAAACCAAGCTAATCTTATGGCACACGCACATACAGCCCTCAAAGTAAATTGGGATGAACGCTTTAAACTCCCACAGGGTTTGCGCAAGTGGCTGATAACTTTATTGGCCATAGGGGTTATTTTGATAGGGATTGGGTTTGTGCAAAGCATACTCGGCGGCCACGCGCATGCAGTCGAGCAAGCCCATGCGCATCATGCAGCCCCTTGGCTGAGTCGACTCTCTGCCAATCTCCTCATCACGGCCATGTATCTCTTAGGTATCAGTGTGCTATCGGTCTTCTTCTTGGCTGTCGGCTATGCAGCTAATGCCGGCTGGTATGTGATGCTTCAACGCATCCCCCAGACCTTTTCTCACTTTCTGCCTATAGGCGCACTCTTATTGATAGGCGTTACGCTGGGCTTCTCTGGCGTACTCTATGAATGGACCCACACCGATGTCGTCGCCAAAGATGAAATCCTCCAGCATAAAAGCGGTTATTTGAATCTACCTTTTTTTATCGCTCGCTTAGTTATTATCTTAGGAGGATGGTATCTTTTCTGGCGAGGCTTCCTGCGAAACTGGGAGAATCTGGACGCTACTGGGGATATACGCTACTTCCATAATTTACGTCGCTTGGCTGGAGGGTTTATTGTCTTTTTTGCGTTAAGTTGGTCCGTAGCGAGTTGGGATTGGCTCATGAGCACCTCGCCGCACTGGTTTAGCACCATGTTTGCGGTGTATAACTTCGCTAACCTATGGATTACGACCCTGTGTCTCATCACTTTTGTGGCCGCTATCCTCAAGCTTAACGGCTACCTCTCCGGCGTGAGTGACAGCCACATCCATGACTTAGGGAAGTTTGTCTTTGCTTTCAGTATCTTTTGGACCTATATTTTCTATGGTCAGTTCATGCTGATATGGTATGCGAATATCCCCGAAGAAACCTTTTGGTTCTATGAGCGCATCCGTGCCCATGTGAATCCGCAATATGTGCCTATTTTCTATCTGACCATAGTGCTGAACTTTCTTTTCCCGCTGCTGGGGCTGATGAGTGCCAGCATCAAGCGTAATAAAGTATGGCTGGTCATAGTTACGAGCGTCTTACTTTTTACACACTGGCTGGATACCTTTATGGTGGTGATGCCGTCCGTGGCGGGTCCTGCAGGCGGGCTTGGACTTATGGAGGCAGGCTTTTTCCTTACGGGTATAAGTGCTTTCTTGCTTTTTGCTGCGCGCCGATTAGAAAAGGCTCCCGCTCTCATGCCGCAGCATCATCCCTACTTAGAGGAGAGCTTGCACCACAGCTACGAACCTATGTAAAAAAACTATTACCTTTGTCAGGCTTATGGTAGAGGTAAAGGTAGAGCCCATTGAACTGGAGGCTCAGATCCGACACGCTCGGCGCGTACTTACTCTGGAGCTCAATCGCTTTAAGGTATCTGGCATCGCCGCATTAGACGAAAGCGAAATCTTGCGTGCCCTGGATACTTTACGCTATTTTGAAAGAAAGGGTATCCGTAACCTGGATTATGTAGATTTAGCTCGTCTACAGCGGATCCTCTTACGGCTTCCAGCGCCAGAAAACTAAAAACGATATAAAGAGCCCTCTGTGTGCGCGTAAATGGGCTCTCCTATTGGGGCCACTGGCTTATTCTGGCAGGTGGCCTCATTTTTTTTATTGTCCTGGGTAAGGTACTACCGCCCGGCTGGGAACGCATAGAGCTGCCCGAACAAGTAGATACTTTCGCCCTTCCGATTCCTGCTTGGGAAGGGGAGCCCCTGCGCGCTCAAGTGCCCCCTCCTGCTCGTCCTTCAGTTCGCAAGGATAAAGTTGCTTCCCAAACGGATACCCTCCCCGGGGGCGGATGCCCCGGAACGCATCCTCCTCATAGGGGATTCCATGATAGAATGGTTGCGGCTTCGCTTGGCCCGCTGGTGCCGTAGCAGTGGCTATGCCCTGTATACCGTTATATGGCCCAGCTCGAACCTCATTTGGTGGGGTAAGTCCGATACCCTGACGGCCTTCATCCATAAGTTTAGACCTACCTACGTGCTAATATGCGTGGGGGGGGAATGAGCTTTTCATCCCATACATTCAGAAACGCAAGCCTTACCTGGAACGCATCCTTGCCCAAATCGGCGAACTGCCCTACGTGTGGATCGGCCCCCCAAACTGGAAGGAAGACACAGGGATTAATCAGCTTATCCGCGAAGCTGTGGGCCCCCGACGATTTTATGAGTCGCGTCGCCTCACCTTAGAAAGGCTGGAAGATGGGGCGCATCCTACCCCCACAGCTGCCTACCGCTGGGCCGACAGCTTGGTCGTTTTTCTGCGCGACTCTGCGCTTTTCCCATTGAGCTTCCCTGACACGCTCGTGGGACCTCGTACCGCTCTCCCGCATCTCACAATACTTTTGCCTCCCCATGAACCTTGATTGGCAAGTCATCTTTTCCAAGCTCTTTCTGTACGACCCAGCCGAGCCTTTACTTTTTCCCACAGTAACTTTCTGGGGCTGGGCCATCGTCGTCTTAGGAATTTACGGCCTATTTGTGCAGATGCGGCAGCTCAAAGCTGCACTCTTGTGGCTTTTGCTCTTTTCTTTCTTCTTTTATTATAAGTCTGTGGGCAGTTTTGTAGGCCTCTTCTTGCTCACGCTCGTGGTGGAGTATGCCCTGGTGCGATGGATGACGACCTATCCTAAGACCAGCCGCCTGGCCTTCGTTCTTTCCCTGTTAGTGCCTCTCATTTTTTTGGGTTACTTCAAGTATACCGCCTTTTTTCTGGAGAATATAAACTTTATTTTTGGAGCTAATCTGTCTATTCCTGCTATTTTTTTGCCTGCAGGAATATCTTTTTATACTTTTCACATGATTAGCTACGCTGTAGATGTGCGTAACGGGAAGATTCCCGTGGGTTCTTTTGCGGATTATGCCTTGTATGTATGCTACTTTCCGCACATGGTAGCTGGACCTATTGTGCGTGCAGGACATTTTCTTCCGCAGCTACAGGCCCCTCGTTTAGAGGCAGACTATATCGGTTCCGGCTTTTGGCTCATACTACAAGGCTTGGTCAAAAAAGTCGTATTTGCCGACTATATCGCCCAATATAACGACCTTGTTTTTGCTAATCCGTCTGGATATTCGGGCTTTGAAAACCTCATGGCTATCTACGGATATGGCTTGCAGATTTTCTTTGATTTTTCGGGCTACAGTGATGTAGCCATAGGTTTAGCCCGCATGATGGGCTTTGACCTGGGGATAAATTTCAATAAGCCGTACCTCTCTACGAGCATTACGGACTTTTGGCGGCGGTGGCATATAAGCCTATCCAGTTGGCTACGGGATTATGTGTATATTCCCTTGGGCGGCAATCGCAAAGGCACCTTTCGTACATATGTGAATCTCTTGCTTACGATGCTGATTGGGGGGCTATGGCATGGGGCTTCTTGGCGGTTTGTAGTGTGGGGGGGCGTGCATGGCTTAGCACTGGCTGTACACCGGGCCCTCTTCGGTAAGGAAACTGCGACTCGGCCTTGGTGGCGCCAGCTGATAGGGTGGGGGATTACCTTTCACCTGGTACTTGTCCTGTGGGTATTCTTTCGGGCACCGGACTATCCTACGGCTATAGCGGTATTACAGCAAACCCTCCGTATAGACTGGGCCTACATAGGCCCTTTTTGGCAGGCGCGTCCACTCTTTGTGGTTTTGCTCATCATAGGATACCTCCTCCATGCCGTCCCCATGCGGTGGGTGAGCTGGATAGAGACTACCTTTGCCCGCAGCCCTTGGCTGGTCAAAGCCGCTACTTTTATAGCTGTGGTTCAGCTTCTCTTAGAAATGCGTCAGTCCTATGTACAGCCGTTTATTTATTTTCAGTTTTAGCGCCTTTTTGGGGGTTCAGTGTGCCTCGCAAGCGCCCGCGGAGAAAGAAAACCCCCAGCGAGATACCCTTTGCCTTACCCCTGCGCAGCGAGCGGGCGTAGTGCTGCGAGTGGGTCTCCTACGCAGGGATACTGTACGGCAGCAGGTGCGGTTGGTGGGACGTACTGTCATCTTAGCCCATGCCCAAGGACGCGTCCATAGCCGGGTAGAGGGCACCATAGAAGAAATACTTGTGCGAGAAGGCCAGTATGTGCAAGCAGGCCAGCCGCTTTTCCGTATATATAGTGCTGCGGCGGTGGACCTTCAGCGTGCCTATGTAGAGGCTTTTCAGCGAACCCGCGCGGCTTATCGGAGCCTTATTCAGCAGGAAAGCCTGATGGTGGGTAGGCTCACCTCGGCGGCCGAGCTTTCCCGGGCCCGAACGGAATACCGCCAGGCGCAAGCGCAGCTCCAAGCTGTGGCGAGTCAGCTTCAGTTGGTGGGGCTGCACCCCGATACCACGGGCCGTATCCAACTCCTGACCTTGCGGGCCCCCTTAAGCGGTTTTGTTACCCGGGTGAGCGCTGCCTTAGGCGAGTATGTTCGTCCAGACAAAGAGCTGGCTCATATTGTCAATCCCTCCGACCTCCACGCAGACCTCTATCTCTCCGAGCGGGAGCTCACATGGGTGCGGCCGGGCCTACCTGTACGCTTGCAGCTGCCGGCTCTGCCGGAAATAGGGGAGTTGCCCTCCGTGGTCGAATATGTAGCGCAAGTCCAAGACAGTGGCGGTAGCGTCCTGGTGGCTCATGTAAGAGTGCCGCCTATACCACTTCGCCTTTTTGAGGGGGTTCCCATCCATGGCTATGTAGAGCACATTACCGGTACCGCTTTTCAGGTACCTGCTACCGCCATAGCTTACCATGGCGAAAAAGCCTACATTTTTACTGCTCCGGATGATAGCTGCTTTGCGCCTTTGCCGGTACGGGTGACTCTCTTGGATACCCTGGCCTTGATAGAAGGAGAAGCCCTCCGCGAGGGCCTTCCTTATGTCCAAAGGGGGGCTTCCTTTCTCGGTGCGGCCTTGTGGCAGGTTGCGGAAGAATAGCTATATTTGAGTATGTTTCACAGGTGCTGTTGGGTAATAGCGTTGGCTTTCTTTGGGCCGCTCGTGGGGCGGGGGCAGTATGTGTTGGTGCCGATGGATGAGACGCAGACACAGCATTTGCGGGCTTATGGACTGGTGTATGGCCTTTTGAGCCGAGGTGTGCCGGTGGATTGGCTCCTCAACTACCGCGGCGGAGGCTTTGCTTTCTTTGAAAATGGCTGGGCCCAAGCCGAGCTGGAGCGCCGAGGCATCCGTTATGAGCAGCTTACCGCTCCCCAGTACGGCGAAGTCCTCCAATACATCGCCCGCCCAGAAATCAACATGGATGTGGTGCGCCTGGAAAAAGCACCTCGCGTCGCCGTTTATGCACCGCATTCCTCCGAGCCTTGGGACGATGCTGTCCAGCTCGTACTCCTGTATGCCGAGATACCCTACGACATCATCTACGACGATGAAATCCTCTCCGGCAAGCTCAAAGATTACGACTGGATACACCTCCACCACGAGGACTTCACGGGGCAATATGGGAAGTTTTTCACCTTCCGGGACCGCCCCTGGTATAAAGCCATGGTCCGAGAACAAACCGCTATTGCCGCACGATGGGGCTTCTCGCGGGTCTCCGACCTCAAGCTTGCTGTGGTAAAAAAACTCCGCGAATGGGTCCAAAATGGGGGCTTTCTCTTCGCGATGTGTTCGGCCACAGATACGTATGATATTGCGCTGGCAGCCGAGGGTATAGACATCGTCAGTGAGATGTATGACGGTACGCCTTACGATGCCCACGCTAATAGCAAGCTCAACTACAATCCCTGCGTGGCTTTTCAAAACTTCGCTATTCGGCTCAATCCCTTTGACTATGAGTTTTCGGACATAGATACAGGCGAGCGGCGCCGAGGCCTGCGCGAAGACCAGGATTACTTTACCTTACGGGAGTTTTCAGCCAAGTGGGATCCTATCCCTACGATGCTTTGCCAAAATCATGCTACTACCATAAAAGGCTTCTACGGCCAGACTACTGGCTACGAAATGCATCTCCTCAAACCCAACGTAGTAGTGATGGGCGAATATGCCCCCCTCTCCGAAGCGCGGTACATCCACGGTATTTTAGGACGGGGATTTTGGACCTTTTATGGGGGACATGACCCCGAAGATTACCAGCACTTTGTAGAAGAACCCCCCACCGATGTAAGCAAGTATCCTACCTCGCCGGGGTATCGGCTTATCCTGAATAATGTGCTTTTCCCCGCAGCTAAACGCAAAAAGATGAAGACCTAACTCTTCACGGCAAGCGAAAGGTTATAGGCACAGCTGCGGCGGCAGTATCTTGGGGCGCAAGCGTAAAACGGGTGCCCATCAGGCTAAACCAGTCTCCAGAAGAAGGGGTGCCATTCTCATCTTCGTCATACAGAGCGTAGAGGTAATAGCTGCCTGGATGCACATGGGGGAAAAAGAAAGTAGTCTGGGTCGCAGGGAGCCGCACATACCGGCTGATATAGCGCAGCCGGTCGGGATAGTATTGGAAGTTTTCCACGAGGGGCTGCGTAGTGGTGAAAAGAATAACAAACTTATCGGGATCTGGAGTATAGCTGCTATGGTGCTGGTAGGACGCTCGCAGGAAGCCTAAGTACGGCTGCTGGTCCGAGGGATAAGGGTCATTTTGAATGGGGGAGTAGTAGATGGCTTCGGTGCGGCCAGCGAAGGCCTGGGAAAGGTCCCGCACCACCACCGGCTGCGGATACTGAAAGTGCGCAATAGCGGGGCGAGCCGCTGTGGTATCTACGCGCCGAGCTGTCCAGCGCATGTGTAGGACGGGCTGAGGGCGCGTGCCCAGTTTATTTGTATAGGCTGCTAAGATGAGGCTGTCGGGCATGGGGAAGTGCAGCTCGGCATAAGCTCTTTGGCCCCGAGAAACAGGTTCTATGAAGCGGTAATACCCCGGCGCTGTGCTGTCTAAAAAAAGGTAGGTAATGCGTTCTATCCCAGAGAAGAAGCCGCCATTTCGGAAGCAGAGGGTAGGCTTATTGTCGTAGCGGGCCACGAAGAAGCTTAGGTGTATGTTATTGGCGGAGTCCAGTTCATTGCGGGCGCTGATTTGGGCGGAGTGGATGGGGCGCAGGTCCACTTTCCACACGGGGAAGTCTCCGACAGAGGTAGTGGAGGTCACGGGTCCCTCCCATATCCCGGATAAGCGCGCAAGTAGGTCAAAGCCTAAGGGCGCCGTTTCAGCAGGAGGCGGAGGAGAGGGTTTTTGCTTCCGACAGCTTAGAAGGGAAAGCCCTATAGCAATTAGCAGCCATGCTTTGGTGGACATCTTTCCAAAGGTAGGAATAAGTTCTACAAGCGGGGGCTATCTTTGCGCCATGAAGACGCAGACTTTTTACCCGCAGCCGCCAGCGCTTATCCCGTATCGGAAGGGAAATACGTGGGGTTTCTGCGATAGAGAGAAGCGGATACGGATACCTTGTGCGAAGAGGGCGAGCTTGAGGCTGTGGGGGGCGTTGCGTTGGGTTGCGGTTTTTGTCCCATAAGATATATTATGTTAGATTTTTTCTGAGCCTCAATGGCGCCTTTGCCTTTGCTCTTCTCAGGCGTCTTTCAGGTCCTCTCCCCCGAAGCTCTAAAAACCTAAGGCTCCCTATCCTTCACCGCATCCCCGAAAGCCCTCACCCCCTTTGACTTCTGGTACAGGCAAAATCTCTCGCGGTAAATAGGCCCATGTGGAGTTATGCCATAAAAGATGTAATAGCCCGCCTGTCCCTCGGACCACCCGCAATAGTCGCCGCATTTCTTCCTGTAAGCCGGCTATGTCCTCTTTTTGCAAATACACCTGGTCCATGAGTGCCGGGCCTATCAGCGTGAGCGGTAGCCGCTTCTCCCAGCCTACATGATAGACTGGCACCGGTAGCGTCGTTCCCAAGAGAAACCCACTCCGCTCCGGAAAAGCCATCGTATAATCCCGTTCTATGCCCGCTTGAATAAGTACCTCGGCCAAATCTGGCCAATAAAACCGCAAATAATGCTGCCTACTCTCCGTCACAGGCTTCCCGCCTAAGTAGCGCTCCAACAGGGCTTTTTCTTTGAAAAAATATTGGGGCTTTTCTCGGCTCAAAAAAGAAGGATGGAGACCTATGGCATACCCTTTTTGTACGAGCTTTTGGATGACCTGGCGCAGGGCGGGATGGGTTGGCGCTATGAGGCTATCGCGTTTGTGGCGGCGGGAAAGGAGGAAGAAAAAGCGGCTGTGCGCGGGCGGGAAAGCTTCGGTAATGGCGGAGAGTGTGTCATAAGGGTCTGGGTGCTTGCCCCAGCGGGTTTTGAGGCGCAAAAGGAGGTCTTTTCGGCGCAGACCGCCTATCCACCAACGCAATCCTCTTCGGCCTTTCCACGCATAGAGATGATCTATATCCCACCCCATCTCCCAGTGAAAAGCCGGCCGAGCCCACCGCACGCCGAGTTTTTCTAACAGTTCATATACCCGTAAGAGCAAGAAAGGTTCCCGCCAGAACGAAGCCGTGTAAAAGGGGGCTTTATGCCAGGCATACAAACCCCACTGGTCGTGCCCATACGGCCACTGGTAGAGCGGGTAAAGCGTCAGTACATAGAAAGCCATCGCCGGCAGGTCCCACTCGAAATCCCCTACCCCTGGAAAGAAGCCTTTCTCATCCCATGCCGGTAAAATAAAGTCGGTTCCCTCCCGTAGGAGGAAGCCCGAAAAGGGGACCTGTAAGTCCGCTTCTGGGCACGAAGTGCCGTAAGCAATTACCCGCCAGCCTGTGGGGATAGGCTGCGGCCATTCGGAGGCTGAGATGAGGACACAAGGGAGCTTGAGCCATTCGGTAAAGAGGACTTCCAGCGTATAGTGGAGGCGGGGGGTGCGGGCCGGTACGCACCAAATCAGGCCGAAGGGGGCTGTCGTAACTTCCATAAGCTCCACCCACCCGCTGCTGCCATTAGCAGCCATGCCAGCACAGAACCTATCAGGGAGAGGCGCTTCCCCTGCTCATGCACGGGGCTTTCGCACACCAGAGTCACCGTATGGGTGCCCGCAGGTACCACAATAGACCGCAAGACAAAGTTGGCCGGCACGATAGGCGTGGGCTGGCCGTCTACGTAAGCTTTCCAATCGGGGGGATAATGCACCTCGCTAAAAACCAATAGGCGTGGTTGGCGGGCGGAGACGGTGTATTCCAGACGGTTGGGCGTGCGGCTGAGACAGATCACCCCCTCGGTGGAATCCAACACACCTTCTGTGGGCTTGAGCGGAAGCGCATAGAAGTCTTTTTCGGCTAAGAGGGCCGCTTCATGAGCAGGATAGCGACCCAGGCTGTCTAAGGTTTGGTCTACCCGCGGAAAGACCTTGAAAGAAGGGGAAAGCCAAGCGATAGGGAGAACCTTCTGACTGCGGAAAAGCACTACCCCATCCGAGGTCTGGGTTAGGCTGTCGTAGCCTGGGGGCGACTGCATACCTGGGCGAGCGGTGATGTAGCGCACACATAGCATTTGCAGCACAGTGGGTTCTAAGCGGCTAAGGTGGGCTTCTATGAGCTGTTGGTACCGCTTGAGCTTAGCGGGGTGGTAGCCGCCGATGTTTTCAAAATACACGCTGGGGCGCACATCTGTAAAAGCGCTCGTATGCATGGGTAAGATGCGGAAAAAGCGAGTCGTGTCCGCAGCTATCACTTCTTCGTACGGTTCTTTTGGGGGAGGCACCACGACTTCCCGTTCTCGGATGTACGTTTCTTTGCGAGGGAAGTATTGGCTATTGAGGAGCCATCCGTCTATGAGCGCTATAGCAGCCAGGACAGCCCCTCCCCAGGTAGGTATAGGCGAGCGGCGGCCAGCGAACCACAGAAGGCCGGAAGCTAACACCACCCATAAGAGGCTCCGAAAAGTAGATTGCCGAGCGATGGCTATGCGGTCTTCCTGCAAGGCACTCATGAACCACTCGGGGAGTTGTTTCCGCAGCATCTCATCATTAGGGCCTTCAAACGAAAAGCCTATCCAACTGCCAGCCCAGCCTACTATCAACAGAATAGCTCCTGTAAGGAAAGTCGCGTACAAGAGCCGTTTGGGGTCTGGCTGGGCCATAAAGCGCTGGAGCCCCCGCAGCCCTAACCAGGGAAAGAGAAATCCCATTACCACCAGCCACGTAGAAGGAGCGCGAAACTTATTATAAAAAGGTAAGTAGTCCAGCGCAAAGTCGGTGAGTTTGTAGGTGTTTTCGGGGTCGTTGTCTATGGCGCTGAGGATTCCCCAGATGCCTAAGAAGGTAGCTGCAGCTATGCCAGCTCGGTATCGCAAGTCAGCGAAGCGTTTCGCAGCTACATAAGTGAGTAGCGGCAGCGCCAAAAGAATAGCTGAAGCCCACAAGCTGTATCCATATGCGCCCAACGAGAGGAGGAGGACTACCCACCCTACATAGAGGAGGAGCCAGTCGAGCGGTTCTAATCGGTAGAGCCACCCTAAAATCATCAGGAAAAACCAGACCACCCCGGCGTAAAAGGAACCTGCAGAGAAAGGTGATCCACCCCAGTAAGCCGGCATGCTGCGGAGGATGGCATTTTCGCCGATACCTTGTTCTCTCAAGGCCTGATAGACGGCAGAGCTTTTACCCAGCCGGCGGATAAAGTCTTCCTCTGAGGTGCCTCCGACGAAATCTGGGATAATCAGGGTCCATATTTCGGCCCTGGAGGCTGAGTAGCTCTGGGCATACGAGCGGTCTAAGCCGGTGCGTAGGCTGGGTTCTTTTTCGGTATCTCTCTCCAGCTCGCTGCCGCCGCGAATGGAGTATTTTCCGTATTCGTAGAAAGGCAGGAGGCTGGCGATTTGCGAGAGGCTGCCTATCCCAGCCGATACGGCTAAGACTACCACTTGCAGGAGGTAGGCGCGCCAGTTTTTTTCTTGCCAGGCTTTCCAGAGCCAGTAGAGTTCGTAGGCTAAGAATACGACCAGGGTATAGTACAGCATCTGGGGATGGTTGCCTCCTGTCATGCCGGCCCATCCAAGGAGCGTAAGCGCTAAGCCCCAGCCCCAGCGTCCCCGATGGATAAGGCCCATGCCCGCCAAGGCATACGGTGCAGAAAAAAGCACATTGCTTTTTCCCCAGTGGGTCGCTACAATCATATTGGTATAGTAGCTGGTGAGTACAAAGCCGATAGCCCCCGCCAAAGCCCATGACCACCCTACCCCTTCTACCCGTAGCAAGAGAAAAAAGCCCAAAAGGCCCACGAAAAATATTAGCGGAGGGTATTTTTGGAAAATGGGGCCTAAAATATCGCCTATTGTCCAGAAATAGCGGCCTTCCGGAATGTAATACACCAGATAGGCTGGCATGCCTGAGAAAAGATGGGGAGCCCAGAAGATTTTTTGGTTATAGGTTTTTTCCGCTTGTTGCAGGGGGTAGATGGCATAGGCCTGCTGGATTTGGTCGGCGGCTTTGAAGCGATAACCTTGGTAGTACGGGAAGAAGTACAATACGGCGAAAAGGGCCATGACGAAGGTAGGCAGGCCCCATTCAATCAGCCATTTATAGCGCATCGCAGCCAAAGTTATCTAAACTTTGTCCTGTGGATTGGATAGACAAGCTTAAGGAGGTGGAGCGGCTGCGGTGGCGTCTTTTACGGCCTGTGGCCAACCTGCTGGTGGGGCCGTATCGTTCTGTTTTTCGGGGGGAAGGGATAGAGTTTAGCGATGCTCGGCCCTATCAGCCGGGGGATGACTGGCGGCGGGTGCACTGGAGCCTCACAGCCCGCAAAAACCAACCTTACCTCCGCTTAGGCCAGGAAGAACGAGAGCTTACGTGCGTGATAGCGATTGACCGGAGCGCTTCCATGCGTATTTCCCCAGAGAAGGAACAGCTCACCTTAGAGGCGATAGTGGCCCTTGCCCTCTCTGCCTGGCTGAATGGGGACCGTGTGCGTTGGGTGACCTTCACGGATAGCGTAGAGGGTTTTTCGGCGGCGCGTCGGGGCGAGAGGCATATATGGGGAAGCTTAGCGCAGCTTATCACTACCCCGCCAAGGTCAAGGCATACCCGGCTTGCACCACTCTTGGGTTGGCTTGCGTCTGTGCATCGGCGACGGGTGTTTTTTGTGCTTATTTCGGACTTATTTTTTCACGATGAGGCGGCATGGTCCCTCTTGCGGGCCTTAACGGTGCGGCACTTTGTGCTTTTGGTGGTACCTCGCGTGGGCGAAGAGGCCTTGCACCTCCCCTGGGGCCTTTTACCGGTGGAGGAAGTAGAAATAGGCTGGAGAGGGACTGTGCGTTCGCTGCAGCCACCGCTTCATTCAGGCGCCTCTTTCCGGCAAGCGGTTCTTTTTCCCCAGCTTTCCCCCATTCAAGCCTTGCGTAAAGCCCTTTTGCCACCCTTGTATTAGTCCGAAACTCCTTACCTTTGCGGCCAAACCTATCGCTTATGAGCAGCATAGAAGAACGCGTCAAAAACATCATCATTAGCAAGCTGGGTGTTGAACCGGAAAAAGTTACACGGGAAGCTACTTTTACGAATGATTTGGGCGCGGACTCGCTGGACACGGTGGAACTTATCATGGAGTTTGAGAAAGAATTTGGTATTTCTATTCCAGACGAAGTAGCGGAGAAGATTGAGACTGTAGGAGACGCTATTGCATACATTGAACAGCACGCCAGCGCCTGATGCGGCGCGTGGTGGTCACGGGGGTGGGTGCGCTCACACCTATTGGCTTAGATGCCCCCACCTACTGGCAGAATCTCTTGGCAGGTGTAAGTGGTGCCGACTATATTACGCGTTTTGATGCTTCGCAGTTTCGGACGCGCTTTGCCTGTGAGGTGAAGGGCTTTGACCCGACCACCTATATTGATCGGCGGGAAGTCCGAAAAATGGATGCCTTTACGCAGTATGCCCTCGTGGCGGCAGATGAAGCTATACGCGATGCCGGCATAGATAAGGCCCCCATAGACAAGGATGCCGTGGGGGTTATTTTTGCTTCGGGCATAGGGGGGCTACATACTTTTATAGAGGAGATGCGGGGCTATACACCGGGGATTCCGCCGCGTTTCAATCCGTTTTTTATCCCGAAGATGATCATTGACATAGCGGCGGGACACATCTCTATCAAGTACGGTTATCGGGGGCCCAACTATGCCACAGTGTCCGCGTGTGCTTCTTCGGCGAATGCCATTGCGGATGGGTTTTTACTCATACAAGGGGGGCTGGCGGATGTGATGGTGGTAGGGGGTAGCGAAGCCGCTATCAATGAAGCTGGTGTCGGTGGCTTTAATGCGATGCGGGCGCTCTCCGAACGGAACGATGACCCTAAGACCGCCAGCCGGCCCTTTGATAAAGATCGCGATGGCTTTGTGCTGGGCGAGGGCGCGGCCGCGCTCGTGTTAGAAGAGCTGGAACATGCGCGCAGACGCGGCGCCCAAATCTACGCGGAGGTTGTAGGGGCTGGGCTTTCCGCAGATGCCCATCATATTACGGCTCCCTGCGCTGCGGGGGCTGTGCTGGTTATGCGGCGCGCCCTTGCCTCTGCTCGTATAAAGCCACAAGAAGTGGATTACATCAACGTGCATGGTACTTCCACGCCATTAGGGGATATCTCCGAGACCCAAGCGATAAAGGAAGTTTTCGGGGAGCATGCCTACAAGCTCAATATTAGCTCTACGAAGTCTATGATAGGCCATCTCTTGGGCGCCGCCGGTGCTGTGGAAGCTGTAGCTACGGTGCTCAGTATCCACCATCAAGTCGTACATCCCACCATAAACCATTTCACAGACGATCCGGAGTGCGACCTGAACTATACCTTCCACAAGCCTGTACAACGGGTAATCCGGTATGCACTCAGCAATAGTTTCGGGTTTGGGGGGCATAACGCTTGTCTTGTCTTTAAGCGGTATGAGGAATGAGGGGATGGTTGCGCCGTTACTTTGGACCTGAAAGAGAAACCTATCGGCGCCTTTACACCCTCGTAGGAGCCTGTCCTAAGGATCTCTCGTGGTATAAAGCCGCTTTTACGCTGCCCATTCCTTCGCAGTCGCGCGAGTCCTACCTGACTGAGTCCTATGAGCGCTTAGAGTTTCTGGGCGATTCTGTACTGCAGCTGGTGGTGACGGATTATATTTTCCGTCAATATCCCAGCTTTGATGAAGGAGAAATGACCGAGCTCCGGGCCAAAGTGGTCAATACCGAACATTTAGTGGAGATAGCGCAGCGCCTTATGGTGCCTTCTTTTGTGCTGACGCCGCCTCAGGCCTTGCCCAAGCGTCCAGACTACCTGGCGGATATGGTGGAGGCTCTTATAGGGGCGATTTACATGGATTTAGGCTATGCCCAGGCGCAACGTTTTATATGGAAGCGTATTTTCCCGCTGATTAGCTGGGAACGGATTGAAGCTACGGAGTTCAACTACAAGGGGCGCCTTTTAGAGCTGGCGCAGCAGCGGCAGCTTGGCCAAGTAGAGTTTGTGGTGCAAGAGCGCCGTCGTACTACCCGAGGAGAGGTCTTTTTGGTGTGCATCCGTATCAATGGCAAAGACATCACCACGGGTACGGGTCTGCGCAAAAAAGAAGCTGAACAAGCCGCCGCGCGTGCAGCCCTTCGCCTCCTTTCTGAATGAAGTCTCTCTCCCTTCCCCACCTGTGGTTAAGTGGTCTGGGTACAGGCTACCTGCCCCTGGCGCCGGCTACTTGGGGGAGTGCGCTGGGCTTTGTAGGCGCCGCCGGCCTAAGTTTTCTCCCTTGGGAAGCGCGTTTGATAGGCCTAAGTATAGCTCTCGCACTCACTCTGTGGGCCCTTTCTCGGATAGAAGCACCTACTCACCTTGACCCTCCTTGGTTTGTCGCCGATGAGCTTGTGGCGGTTCTTTTGATAGCGTTCGCCTATCCTCTTCAAAGTGGGACTGAGCTGGCGTTGGGGTTTATTTTTTTTCGTTTTTGGGATATTGTGAAGCTCTGGCCCGCCGATGTAGTAGAAGTTCTACCCTATCCTTGGGGCATTTTTCTGGATGATGTAGTGGCCGCTTTTTATACCCTACTTTCCTTATGGGTCGTATTTTGAAAGCTTGGCTCAGCCTCCTGCGTCCCTACCAATACACCAAAAACTTTCTCCTCTTCGCTCCCGTTGTGTTTTCTAAACGATGGGACCTTTTAGATGAGGCTTTTTGGGCTTTTCTGTTATGGTGTTTGGGTTCTTCAGCTATTTATGCCCTAAATGATGCCAAAGATGCGCCCCAAGATAGGCTCCATCCTGTCAAAAAAAATCGCCCTGTGGCTGCTGGCCTCATCTCTCCGCTCCAAGCTTATACCGGTGCCGCAGCCCTTGCCCTCATGGCTATAGGGGGAGCTTTATGGCTAAAGTCGCTCTTTGCTCTCCTCCTGGGACTGTACATGACTAATAACCTGTTGTATACCTTTTGGCTCAAAAGATTTGCTTTGTGGGATGTATTTAGCATAGCTGCTGGATTCTTGTTGCGGATATATGGAGGGGCTGCCTTGGGTAATATTCCCATTTCCGCGTATCTCTTTATGACGGTGTTTTTTCTCTCGCTTTTCTTGGCGTTGGGAAAAAGACGGCATGAACTGCTTTTATTATCTCCTGAGCAAGCTGGCCAAAGCCGACGCAGCCTTGGCGGCTATTCTGTGTATTATTTGGATCAGCTTATGGGTATTTCGGCTACGCTTACGGTTACAGTCTATATGCTATATCTTATGCATGCTCCTTTTCGCTGGCTTCTTATGAGTCTACCTGTGGTGGTTATGGGGATTTTTCGGTACTATCACCTTACGCATAACAAAGGTGCGGGGGAACCCAGCCGCGATCTTTTTGCCGACCCGCTTCTGCTGGGATTAGGGGCCGCGTACGGGATATTGGCGCTTTTGGAAATGCTTGAAGTGCCCTTTCCCAAGCTATGAAAGCTTCTTTGGAGCGTATTTCCGGATGGGGGCGCTATCCCCGGGGCGAAACGCTATGGCTTCCTTACAAGGAGGGGAGGCTCAGGGGTATGGGGATCGCCCGGGGGTTGGGACGGAGTTATGGGGATGCCTCCTTTTGCAGTGAAGGGCATACTTGGGATATGCAGGCATGGCGCCAGGTACTCTCTTGGGACTCTGAGTCGGGCTTGTTGGTAGCAGAAGCAGGCCTGAGCTTGTATGAGGTCATTCGGCGGTTTCTGCCAGCGGGCTGGTTTCCGGCCGTGGTGCCGGGAACCCAGTTTGTGACGCTGGGCGGGGCCTTTGCCAGCAATATTCATGGGAAAAATCACCACGTAGATGGCAGCTTTGCGGATTATGTAGCCTGGATAGATCTGCGGCTGCCGGATGGTACCCTGCGACGGGTAGAACCCAAAGAACCGCTTTTTTGGGTTACTGCGGGGGGTATGGGCCTCACGGGCGTAATAGAGCGGCTGGCGCTTTGTCTCCAGCGCATCCCCACCAGCTTCATTCAAAATCAAGTGCATAAAGTACCCGATTGGGAAAAAGCGCTGGCGCTAATGGAGAGTCAGGATAAGGACTTCCCTTTTGCGGTGGCGTGGCTGGACCACTTTCATCCCCGTAATCGGGCAATCCTGCATTTAGGCCGGTGGGCTGACGCTCCCCCGCCTAAAAAGTCTGCGTATGCTTTTCGCACCGCAGGTCGGCTGTCTGTGCCCTTCCCTGTGCCCTTTCCTGTATTTCGCTATGCGGGTGGGATTATCAGCGAGTGGTACTGGCATAAGCACAAAGAGGGGGTCTCAGTCATCTCCTATGCGCCGTACTTTTTCCCCTTGGATGGGGTTCGTCAGTGGAACTATCTCTGGGGCTTGGCCGGCTTTATCCAGTTTCAGTTTGTGGTGCCGCGAGCCGAGGGGTTTATACGCTTGTGGAAGCGCCTGCGTGAGGCTCCAGCCCGAAGTTTTCTTACGGTGCTCAAACGTTTAGGGCCGCAAAAGGGGCCTTTGGCTTTTTCTGGGCCGGGTTGGACTTTGGCGATAGATTTGCCTAATACCTTAGAAGTTCAGCGTTTTTTACGTGGTCTTACGGAGGAGGTGCTCAGCGAAGACGGTAAAATTTACTTAACCAAAGATAGCCTTTTGTGGCCGGAGGCTTTTCGGGCGGCTTATCCAGCGTGGAAGGACTTTTTAGCCATAAAAGCGCAGGTGGATCCGCAGCAGGTATTGTGCTCTGACCTCAGTCGGCGGGTGGGCTTGACGGCATAGCCCTATCTTTGCCGCCGATGGACTATCGCAAACAAACGCGCCTATTTGGAGGATTAGTCTTTCTCATAGCGCTTATCACCTATGGACTTACGGTGGCTCCTACCGCGAGCTATTGGGATTGTGGGGAGTTTATCGCTACTGCGAACGAACTGGAAGTGCCCCACCCGCCCGGTGCTCCGCTGTATCTGGTAATGGCGCGGATTTTTGCCATGTTGGCCCCCTCTGCTGAAAAAGTCGCCTACTTCATCAACTGGGTAAGCGTTTTGGCGGGGGCTTTCACTTCGCTTTTGATTGCTTGGGTCACCATGCACTTTACCAAAAAGGCTTTAGGAGCCTCTGATAGCCTGCGGATAGGCTTTGCCGGACTGGTGGGAGGCCTCATCAGCACCTTTGCGGACTCGGTGTGGTTCAATACCGTCGAGGCCGAGGTCTATGCCCCCAGTGCTTTCTTTACCGCTCTCGTGGTATGGCTCATGTGTGTGTGGGAGGAGACCGAAGACCTACGCCGCCAAAATCAGATACTCATACTGATTGCTTTTATCTTTGGTCTTTCTATCGGTGTCCATCTTTTGAATCTTCTTACGCTGCCAGGCCTGGCTCTCATGTATTACTTCCGGAAAGCCGAAAAACCTACCTGGAAAGGAGCCTCAATAGCTTTCTTGGTTGGGGGAGCTTTGCTGGGGTTCTTGCAATATGGCGTTATTCAATATACCGTTTCACTCGCCTGGCCGTTAGAAAAGTGGCTCGTAGGTACTACCAATCCTGAAACGGGTGAAACTACAGGTTTAGGCCTTCCCTTTGGCAGTGGATTAGCTTTATTTATACTTTTTCTCTTTAGTGTACTGGGGCTTTTGGTCTGGTATAGCCAGAAACGACAAAATCCTATTTGGAGCACCGCAACTTTGAGTTTGTTATTTATTTATCTCGGGTACTCTTCGTATGCGGTGATTTTTTTGCGTTCGCAGGTGAACCCGCCGATTGATGAAAATGACCCCGAAAATGTCTCTAACTTTCTGAGCTATCTCAAGCGTGAGCAATACGGCGAGGTACCTATCCTGTGGGGTACGCTTTACAACGCTATTCCGATAGGTACCGAAGAAAAGGGCGATATTTACCTCCGCTACCCTAATACCGATAAATATGTATATGAAGGACCGCGCTTGACCTATAAATATGCGGCAAAAGATTATCGCTTTTTCCCACGCATGTGGAGCCCTTCGCATTACAGTGGTCAAGGTCCTTTCAGCTATGTAAATTTTGTTCGTAATAAGGGGGCAGATTCGCAAAGTCCTTATGATGATAAGCCTACAGGTATAGAAAACCTGCGTTTTTTCTTGGAGTACCAGCTCTATCACATGTATATTCGTTACTTCCTGATGAACTTTGTCGGTCGGGAGTCAGAAGTACAAGATAGTCGTTGGGAAAGTGGCTTTGAGTTTGGGCGGCTTAAGCATCTGCCTACCCATCGAAAGAAAGATCCTTCTAAGGCCCATTATTATGGCCTCCCGCTTTTACTGGGTATTTTAGGGCTGAGCTGGCAATACAGACGAAATCGTAATCACTTTTGGGTATTGCTTATGCTTTTCTTATTTACAGGGGTAGCAATTATTCTTTATCTCAATCAACCGCCCAATCAGCCTCGGGAGCGGGATTATTCGTATGTAGGGTCGTTTATTCTGTTTGCGGTATGGGCAGGGATGGGGGTGGCTGCTTTAGCCGAAGCCGCAGAAAGGTATCTCAACCGAAACTTGGACGCTGCCGTGGGGATAGCTTCTCTATCGGTGCCAGCCTTGATGGCGACCCAAAACTGGAAGTCTCATTCCCGCGCCGGTAACTATGTGCCTCCTGATAGTGCCTATAACTTTCTTATTTCTTGCCCTCCCAATGCGATCCTTTTCACGAATGGCGACAATGATACTTTCCCCTTATGGTACCTCCAAGAAGTAGAAGGAGTTCGTACCGATGTGCGGATCGTTAACCTGAGCTTACTCAACACGGATTGGTACATTACGCAGCTCAAATACCAAAGCGCTAATGGGGCTCCCCCATTACCTATTTCCGTTCGTGACGAGCTATTTATGGGGGAAAAGGCCGCTACGATGCCTTTCAAGTCCCAATCTTTAGTCTTGCCCATAAATAAGCAGACCTTTTTACAAAACTACCCCGAAGCTGGACGCTTTTCTGCGGATATCTTAGCTGATACGATTCGTTGGCAGATACCGGTGCGTGGCAGCCGAGAAAATTCCTATTTGCTTAAGCAGGACTACATGACCTTAGATATCGTGCTTTCAAACCTCAAAGAAGGCTGGAAAAGACCTATTTGTTTCGCGAATACATTGCCCAGTTTTAGCTACTTAGGGCTTCAAGATTACCTGTATGTGCGCGGGCAAGTGTATGAGCTTTTACCGCTCAAACCCCAGGGCGCATCCCGAGGCAGTATCTATAATGCCCCTATCCAAGACAGCCTTACTTATGAGCTTCTGACCAAAGTATATCGCTATCGTAACTTAGATAGGCCGGATATCTTCTATGACAGCAATACCCAGCGAATGATTGCCAACTATCGCTCGGTATTTTACAGGTTAGGGGATTTTTACGCGCAAAAAGCTGATACCATCTCAGATACTTTGGTTCGGCAAGCGCTGCGGGCTAAAGGAAAAGAGCTTTTATCTTTCCTCCAGGCGCGTATCTCTCGCGAGAGCTGTCCTATGGAACCCTATCAGCTGGCCCAAGAAGCCGGCTTATGGTTAGCCCTCGGCGATACCATAGAAGCTAAAAAACTCTATGCTGAGGCCCTCAAAATGTTAGAAGAAGAGATAGCCTACCTTCGTTATGAACGTGTGTCGCCCGATGACATGGTCTCGTATGGGATAGAGATGGTGGCCCGAGGCAGCATGGTAGTCGGCGATACCTTGCTCTCAGGGCGGGCTTTGAAGCTATATGAAGAAAGCCGTTCTTTACTCGTACCTTCTAATCGTCGGCATTAGAGCCCAGGGCTTCTGGATAGAACGTGCCCGTGAGGAGACGGAGTCTCCCTTCCAGGCGATGGCCTACCGGATAACTCCGCAAAAATGGGCTCTGGTCTGTGCGTTAGACCTGGAAGAGTGGTTGTCTTATGCATTTGATAGTACGATAGCTGTGCATTTCCGGCTGGTGGATGAAAAAGCGCTTGTAGCGGAAACCACCTTGGCCCTTCCTGTCGCACCCCGCTGGGAAGGGTATTTCTTTTGGGAACTTCCGAAGCAGCCGGAGAAAAATGCTTTTTTTCTTCTCGCCACTCTTGCTGAAGGGCCTGAAAGCAGCTATGCGGCGTGGCTTTCTTGGCCTGAAACTATCACGCCCCTATGGGTGGAAAAAGCTACCCCATTTTTAGGCGACTCAGTACGCCTGCACTGGAGGGAAGGGCCGGCGCTCCTTAGCCGACAAGGCGATAGCCTATGGCAAGCGACTTTCCGTCCTGCTTCCGTGGATACCTCCTTGCCCTTACCGCCTTACGTCCTCAAAAAGCCCAAGAAAACCCCAAAAGTTTTCTCGCTTTGCGCCTGGTACTTGCGGGGAGATACCACTCGGGTCTTTTGGCGCTGTGTGTGGCCGGCTCGGCCCTATCCGGCGCCCGGTGCCAGCCTTTCTTCTCCTCCTCCAAACGCCTGGAGAGAAGCTTTTTACCGATTCTCGGACATAAAGCCCGGGGAGCGTACCGACCGCGGATTGATTTTTCTCTTTTTAGGGGCCCCTTCTGTGCGTTTGCGCTCTCCTACCCAAGAAATATGGCTATACCCTGAACGGGAAGCCAGTTTTTATTTTAGCTTTTCTGGGGAAACTTGGGTACTGCGTCGCCGGTTAGAATATCAAGCTTTGTGGAAAAGATAACGATTACGGATTTGCGGGCCCTTCGTCGCGCGATAGAAGGGGGAGCTTCGGTAGAAAAAGTTGTATGGCGACAGGGAAGCACGCCGCCTCCTGCTTTATGGGCTTGGATTAAGCGCTATGGGTGGCCTTTTCAGCAGGTGCCTCCTGCGCAGCTACCCCCTGCTGCCACGTGGTGTGCTTATCTCAGCCCAGTGCGGTTATATACCCTTATGGAGTGGCTGGCCCATCCGCCGCAGGGGGTGGCTTTAGCCCTATTGGGTCTTACCGACCCGCGGAATGTAGGCGCTATCTTACGCAGTAGCGCCGCTTTCCGGGTGGAATGGGTGCTCTTACGTGCAGAGGGAACCCCCCTCCTTTCTAACGATGCCCTATGGCGTGCCAGCGCAGGTACTATCCCCTTTTTACGGATAGTGCGGGAAATGCGCCTATTCGCTGCCCTAAAAGCCCTCAAAAACCACGGTTGGCACTTAGTCGCAGCGGTGCCCCCTTCCTCTGCCGCCTGCTCTTATAGAGAATGGGATTGGCATACGCCTACTCTGCTCCTACTGGGTAGCGAAGAGAAAGGCTTACCCTCAGAATACCTTCGCTTATGTGAGGCGCAGCTCACTATCCCTCACGCACCCCAGGTGGAATCTCTAAATGTGAGTGTCGCTACGGGGATACTTTTAGCCGAGGCTTATGTCCGACAAAAAGAGAGAGAGTAGCGACCTTACCAGCTTACCTCGGGAAAAAATCGGCGAAGTCCTTCGCCAAAGCCATACGATAGGAGGGCTGTAAGACCTAAGACGACAAGGCTTTCCAGGGCTTCTGTGCGAAAGTTTCTTTCAAACAGCACGGAACTGTAATACACAAAGCCCAGTATCAGGAGCATCGCCAAGCCCACCGAGCTCCAAAAGGCTAAGCCCATCGTTCCCAGCAGGAAGTACGGCAGGGCTAAAAGTATCACAGCCAGGATATAGGAGAGCCCGGTATAAGCTGCCGACAGCGGCGCAGAAACCTCGGTGTTTTGCTTGGCCTGGAGATAAGCGGCAGAAGCCATAGAAATGGAAGCAGCAAAGCCTACGATAAGCCCGGCTATGCCCGCTGTCAGGGGCCTATGTGAAACCCCTAAAAACCCCGCGTGTACCCCGGTCACCTCAATAATCGCATCCGAGAGCCCTAAGACGATAAAGCCGATGTACTTTATCCGAGGCTCATACTGGTTGAGGGCAGCTAAGAACTCAGCTTCATGGTTTTCCTCCTCTTCAATAAGGGCAGTTAGCTGGGCCTGGGCAGCTTGGGGTAAGGTGGGTAGGATTCGGCGGTATTCTGCAATCGTTTGGTGTTCGTTTTTTTCCAAGAGGCGTAGCACGAAGGTCGGACCCAGTAGCCATGCCAAAAACCGGTACCAATACAACCGCCACCGGCTATACCGAATAGGGCGTTCTACCCACTGCTGCCAAAAGTCATAATGGGCTTTTTCTTGGCGGGCAAACTTGGCCAGTACTTCTTTTAGCGAATAGTCTCTAACCCACCCGCTGAGCCACTCATAGAAGTGGGCGTTGAAGAGCTCTTCTGCGGCGTAGCGGAGGGCTTGCGCTTGCATCTTACAAAGGTACGGCGTACTTTTGGGTATGGTCCGTTTTCTCACCGGGCTGGTAAAGGCCTATGCGTTACTAAGGACTCTATGGGCCCAGTCGGTGCTCTACACGCCGCTCTACCTGCATAACGACCCGGCCCGCGATACGGTCTGGCTGTGGTCCTTTGCGCAGCTTACCGATGTGCATATTGGGGAAGCACAGGGCGATTATGGCACGTCGGGATATGAAGACTCGTTGGCGGACAACTTAGGCGGGTATGCCGTAGATAGGCTGCGCAGGGCCTTAGCCTGGCTACGGCAGCAGGCACAGGCCGAAAAACTGGCTTTTGTGCTGGTTACCGGTGACCTTACCGACAGCGGCGAACTGTCCGAACTCCTCCATTTCACGGCGCTCATGGACTCCTCGGGCCTGCTATACCTTCCTATCCCCGGTAACCACGACATATGGCCTTACGTGAGTGCCTCCAATGAATCGCCCTATCCTTATGGCGATAGTCTTATAGCCGCGCTTTTTGCGCCCCTGTACGCACACTTTGCCGCCCAGATGGATGCTTGGGAAGGACCCCTCCTCCCTCCCCGCGTGTGGAACCCCGAGGCTAACTGTCCCAGCTTATTTTACACGTTTGCTTTTCGGTATCGTGGCGTGCGGTTTATCGCGATGGATGGCATCTCCCGGCAGCCTGCGCCCCTTGGACAGGCAGGCGTAGGCCCTGATGCCAACCTCCATGACTTTCCCGGCGGGTCTATCCGCCGCTTAGATACGCTTCTCCAAGGACCTCAACCCTATCCCATGGTGTTTTTCTGTCATTATCCCCTCATCAACGCTCCTGTAAGTGGCGTAAATAGCTTCTCGTCCTCCGAATATGACCAGATTGTAGGCCTTTTATATCCTCATCGCGACAAGGTTTTAGCCTGGATAGCGGGTCATATTCATCGTGATGCCAGCTATCCGTTATACCACCGGCCTTCGGGAACCTCTTTTTCGCAGGGGATAGAAACCCCAGCCAATAAGGAGGGCACCAGTGGGGGCCAGTTTCGGATATATCGGGTGTACGGGGAAAGTCCTGTGGCTTCCTTGCATCAAGGGGCTTCTCTCTGTCCGTGCGTGAGAGAAGATAGAATCTTTGAGTACCGCTTGCGCTGTGGGAGAGGCATTTTTACCCTATGGGATGCGCTTGGGCGCTGTACAGGGCAGTGGTCGGGAGAGAAAGTGTTGTGCGTACCCCCAGGCGTGTATGTCCTCCGAGACGAACAAACAGGCCAAAGTTGGCGTATTTGGGTGCCGTAAGGCTACCTTTGTAGTATGCAAACGGTGTATGTCGTAGCGGCGAAGCGCACGCCTATTGGGAGTTTCATGGGGAGTCTGGCCAGTGTGCCTGCGACAGAACTGGGAACTATTGCTCTCAAAGCTGCCTTAGCGCAAGCAGGAGTGGCCCCCGAGCACATAGAAGAGGTATATTTCGGGAATGTGCTCTCGGCGAACTTAGGCCAAGCGCCTGCCACGCAGGTAGCCCTGAAAGCTGGCCTTCCCCCCACCGTGCCCGCTACCATAGTCAATAAAGTGTGCGCCTCCGGCCTAAAAGCCGTAATGCTGGGCGCGCAGACTATCGCGTTGGGTCAGGCCGACCTGATTGCTGCAGGCGGCATGGAGAGCATGAGCCAAACCCCCTTCTATGTGCCTTCGCTGCGCAGCGGACACCGCTACGGCCACGCACAACTCTTGGACGGTATCCTCCGGGATGGCCTGGAAGATGCTTATTGCGGCCTCACGATGGGGACCCTCACCGAGAAATGCGCGACCACTTACGGCCTTACCCGAGAGATGCAGGATCAATATGCCATCGAGTCCTACAAGCGTGCCCAAGAGGCCCAAGCAAAAGGCCTATTTGCCCAGGAGATAGTGCCTGTGCCTGTGGCGGCTAAGGGAGGTGTCGTGGAGATTACCGAAGACGAGGAGCCTAAAAAGGCTAACTTTGAAAAGCTCCCTACTTTGAAGCCGGCGTTCAAGCCGGATGGCACTATTACGGCGGCGAATGCTTCTAAGATTAACGATGGAGCAGCTGCGGTTATCTTAGCCAGCGAAGCCGCCGTGAAAAAACACGGACTGCGGCCTTTGGCGCGTATTCTGAGCTGGGCGGATGCAGCGAAAGAGCCCGAATGGTTCACTATTGCGCCCACAGATGCTATCCAAAAGGCCTTGCAGCGAGCAGGCCTTGGGCTTAGCCAAATAGATGCGTTTGAAATCAACGAGGCCTTTGCTGCCGTAGCTTTGGCCAATCAAAAACTGCTCAATATTCCCTTGGAAAAGCTGAATATCTTGGGGGGAGCGGTGGCGCTGGGGCATCCCTTGGGTGCCAGTGGTGCCCGCATTTTGGTGACCCTTATTACGGCTTTACGAAACATCGGTGGGAAATATGGCGCCATAGGGATATGTAATGGCGGTGGGGGGGCTTCGGCGGTGATTATAGAGCGGGTGTAGGGGTATTTTGTTGGGGGAAGCATGGGGCAAAAAGGCGGGCTTGGGGCCTTTGTAGAAAAGTTAGAAAAGGCAGGCGAGCTGCGGCGTATAAAAGTGCCGGTATCTCCACGCTTGGAGATTACGGAGATTACGGACCGGATCACAAAGGCTGGGGGGCCAGCTTTGCTTTTTGAAAATACGGGTACCGAGTTTTCCTTGCTCATCAATGCATACGGTTCGGAGCGGCGGATGGCCTTGGCGCTGGGGGTAGAAAAGCTGGAGGCGGTGTCCGAACGCCTTATGCGGCTTTTTCAGGCGCTAACAGGGCCTAAGGCCTCCCTCTGGGAGAAGCTGACTCTCTTGCCGAAGTTAGGCGAAGTCGCCGGCTACCTGCCGCGCAAGCGGCGCGGACGCCGCGCCCCCTGTCAAGAGGTGGTGTACTTGGGGAAGGAAGCGCGTCTTTCACGCCTCCCCATCCTCACCTGTTGGCCAGAAGATGGCGGCCCCTTCATTACCCTGCCTATCGTGCACACTTACCATCCCGAGACTGGGCATAGAAATGTCGGGATGTATCGCATCCAGGTGTATGACGACTATACCACGGCTATACATTGGCAGCTCCACAAGGTGTCTCGCCGGCACTATGAGGCTTGGAAGGCTGCTGGGCAGAAAATGCCCGTAGCTATCGCCTTAGGAGGCGATCCCGCTTATACTTATGCGGCTACCGCTCCCCTACCCGAAAATGTAGATGAATACATTCTCGCTGGATTTTTACGCCGTCAGCCTGTGGAGCTGGTGCCCTGCCTCACCCAGCCTATGGAAGTGCCCGCCGATGCTGACATCGTGATAGAAGGCTATGTAGACCCCACCGAACCCCTCCGCATAGAAGGGCCATTTGGGGACCACACGGGCTATTATTCCCTACCGGACTACTATCCCGTGTTTCATGTTACAGCGATTACCCATAGGCGGAAGGCTATCTATCCCGCGACGATAGTCGGAATCCCCCCCCAAGAAGATGCATGGCTGGGCAAAGCCACAGAACGGATTTTTCTTACGCCTTTGCGGCTTACTTTTTTGCCAGAGCTGGTGGATATGGAGCTGCCCATAGAAGGTGTATTTCACAATATGGCTATCGTCTCTATCCAAAAAGAGTACCCTGGGCAAGGCATGAAAGCTATCCATACGCTCTGGGGGGCAGGCCAGCTCATGCTCACTAAAATAGCGGTGGTGGTCGATAAAGAGGTAAATCTGCGCGACTACTGGGCTGTAGCACAGGCCGTGGCGCAAAACGCTGACCTGCGTACCGATGTGGTTTTTAGCCAAGGACCGATAGATGTCCTGGACCATGCTTGTAGTCAGATGGGCTTTGGCGGCAAGTTAGGCATAGATGGCACCCGCAAGCTCCCCGAAGAACGGCTCCTCCCACCCATAACCTACCCGCAGCCCGAGATAGCGGCCCTCCAAGCGGAGGTCTTACAAAGAGACTTTCCTGAGCTGCGAGAAGCTAACCTCCGCCTGATTGAAAGGGGTATTCCCGTCTGGATAGGGACTTTTGTCAAGTATAGGCCACACCATGGCTTAGTCTTAGGGGAGGTCCTGGCCAAGCACCCGGCTTTTGCTGGCATCAAGTGGATAGTGCTTTTGGATGGTGAAATGCCTATCCAGGATTTGGGAGATGTGTTTTGGCGTTTTGCGAATAACACCGATGTGCGGCGCGATAGCCGCCTGGTGGTAGATGAATCAGGTCGCCCGCACCTTATCTTAGACGCCAGTACCAAGATGCCTGACTTGGATGGATTTACTCGTCCTTGGCCTAATGTGATTGTAATGGATGAGGAGACTATCCAAAAAGTAGATAGCCGTTGGGAGGTGTATGGCTTAGGGCCGTTTATACCTTCGCCTTCTCGGAAGTACCGACCCCTTGTGCGGGGGAAGGGGGCCGTAGCCTTTGGCGAATCGTTTTTGCCGCAGTCCTGATATAGCTTTGCCGAGCTATGCGTCCGGTCTTCAACGCTGCGCAGAGCCGGAGGGCTGATGAGATCATGCAGCTGGAATATGGCTACTTGGGTATCCTCCTCATGGAAACAGCGGGACGGCGCGCCGCTCACCTCATCCGGAAGCTCTACCCTATGCATACCCGCTTCGTCGTGGTAGCTGGGGGGGGCAATAACGGGGGAGATGGTCTGGTCATTGCGCGCTACCTCCGCCGCTATGGAAAAGAACTTTTCATCCTCCTGACTAAACCTCCAGAAAAACTTACGGCTCTGGCTCGCATTCAATACGATATCCTCACGCGCTTTGGCCTGACTTGTCATGTCCTTGCGCCAGATACCCTTCGTAAGCTTCAAGTTTTTTGCGAGCAGGGGATAAAACCTGTACTCGTAGATGCTCTGGTCGGAGTAGGCCTGGATCAGCCTTTGCGAGAACCTTATTCGTCGCTCATAGAGTTTTTGCGGGGGCTTCATTTGCCCACGGTGGCGATAGATCTCCCCTCAGGGCTTAGTGCGGATACGGGGGCTGTGTGGAGCGAGCCCCTTCGTTGTGAACATACGATTACTTTCCAAACCGCTAAGCTGTGTCATCTTATAACCCCGGCAGCCAGTTATTGTGGGAGGGTTCATGTGGTAGATATTGGGGTATATCCGGAGGTGATAGAACGGATAGGTACCCGCACGTTTTGGGTGACGGAAAAAAGTGTGCGGGCATTTCTACCGCCTCGTCCTTTGGAGGCGCACAAAGGCACTTTCGGTCATGCGCTTATTGTAGGAGGGTCCCGGGGCAAGGGGGGAGCGCCGGCGCTGGCCACGGTGGCTGCTCTACGGGCAGGTGCAGGCTTAGCCTCGGCTATCGTACCTGGCTCGGCGGCTCCGAGTTTCCATCGCAAGACCTTGAGCGGGATGAGCCTACCCTATGGCGACTTAGCGGTGCCCTACCTAAATGAAGTCGCTGCGCTGTGGGCAAAGACCCCCCTCCAGGGAAAGAATGCGGTAGGCATTGGGCCCGGTCTCGGCAATACCCCGGAGACACAGGCCTTTTTGCGGGAGTTCCTTCCCCACGTACAGGTGCCTTGTGTCTTAGATGCTGATGCGCTCAATGCGCTTGCTTCCATAGAGGCCTTATGGGAAAGGGTGCCTAAAAATACGATTGTTACCCCTCATCCCGGCGAAGCCGCTCGCCTTTTGGGCCTTTCTACCGAACAGGTCCAAGCGCGTCGGATGGAATCAGCCTTGCGCTTGGCGGAAAAAAGAAGAGTTATTGTACTGCTCAAGGGGGCTAATCCCCTCGTAGCTACCCCTCGAGGAGAAGTTTTTCTTTTTCAGCTTATGGAGCCAGCCCTGGCTACCGCCGGCACAGGCGATGTGCTTACAGGGCTTATCACCGGCTTGCTTGCACAAGGGCTATCCCCGTTGCGGGCCGCATTATTAGCTCTCATGGCGCACGGAATAGGCGCCCGCATGGCTTTACGCTACAATAGCCGTACCTCCTTGACTGCTGCAGGCCTTCTTAAGTATCTTGGCCCTGCTTTCCGGTACCTCAGTGGCGGGGAGACCGCTACGTCTTAGGACTTCTTAGCGTACAGGCAGATAGCCTTTGCGGTAAAGGGTCTTTAAGACGCGCGTGGTGAGCCGTACTTCTATGGATCCTCCGTCACCCAGGGGGAGGCGCTTACGTTGAAGATTGATGTCAAAACGCCGCTTGGTGTGCCTATTAGAATGAGAGACGTTATAGCCGGTGCGGGGACGGCGCCCAGTTACTTCACATATACGAGCCATGCGGCAAAAGTAGCACTTTTAGGGCATATACAGGAGGTGACCTTGTTGGCTACCTATTCCCCAGAAGTATAAGCCGGGGGCGAGAGCCGAAGGCAAGCGATAGAGGGCACCAGAGGGGAGGAGGTCGGTTTCCCATACCACTTTACCCAAAGCGTCGCGCAGCCGTAAAGGAATCCCTACAGGTTCGCTGTGCTCTATGAGAAGGGTACCCGCAGAGGGATTAGGATACACGCGTACTTTATGGGACACTTGCGTTAGCCCACTGGTAGAAGTAACCTGTATTTGCCAGCTCAAGCTATCCGTACACCCTGTATTGGGGTCGGTGCGGTGGAGCTTCACGGTATAGGTTCCAGCGGTGGTGTAGGTATAACTAAAGCTACTTCCTGTGAAGGTTTGCCAGCCTGTGGGAGTTTCTACTTGCCAGGTGTATTGGTAGGGGTTGTGGCTTTGTTCTGTGCCTTGCAGGGTGGTACCTACGGAGATGGTCTGCCCGGGTGTGAAAACTACTTGCGCTGGAGCCAAAGCATTTATCGTGAGGGAAACCTCATCGTAACCCCAGCAGCCTTGGTTATCTTGGAGCATGAGCCAATAGAGGCCTGACTGCGTCGGAGTAATGGTGCTGGTGGTAGCGCCCGTAGACCAGAGATAAGATGCACCGGAAGTACTCTGGGCTGAGAGGGTATCGCCTAAGCACAGGCTTCTATCGGGGCCTAAATCCACCGAGGGCGTTTGGCCAGCGATGAAACAGGCATACCAATCTATGGCGGCTTGAGCGTTATCTAAAAGCTCACTTAGGGTGTTACCCCCTATTAGAGCGAAGGCTACGGTGTCCTTGGTATTGGCGGGGAGATTGATGCCCTGGGCGCTAATAGCTACAAAGACATCACCTGTGGTAGCTGTAATACTATTCCCTTGTCGGAAAAGGCCAATATAACTGGGGGGCGCAGCAGTGAAGGTGTCCGCTCGTCCCACTTGTAGGAGGGCGCTTTGCCCGGAGAGGAGCACCGCTCCGATAAAACGATTGCCTGAACTATTTCGGGCATAGACGAGAGGAAGGCTGCTATGTTTTGTAGCTTGATCGGTGGTGGGATTGTTGCCTACATCAAAGTCTAACCACCACCCTATGGAGAGGTCGTTATAGTCGCTTCCCCCATAGTTTTCTACTTGGTAGATAAAGGCTACGAAGGCGTTAAGGGGTTCGCGGCGAGGGGCATAGGCTTGCGCCTTCACTATTAGCGGTTTAGGGGTAGTCATCCCCCCTGTGACTAAGGAAGAGACTTCAGCGGTCTCGTATAAGCCTTGGATAGACTTAGTGGCGGCTTGGGTGGGGGTAAAGTGGTCATACATGCCTCCCACAGGCGCCCGGGTGCACAAATGGGCGCTGGTGTCGTCGGCGATCACCAAGCCCCCTTCAAAGAGCCAGCTTGGGTTATTTTGCCAGCGGCCGCCTCGTCCTTGGGTATTAGTAGGGGTATCGTAGTAGCCGACTCGGCCATTTCCGCAAAGGGTAGTCTGCAGCTGCGCAGAGTCTAAATGCGCAAATGCGGGATTGAGCCCCCTAAGCTCTATCACTTGGTAGTCGCTGTACCCGTCATCCCCTTGGAAACGAAATAGGATAGGCACTGTGGCATTGGGGGGACAAGAGGGTTGCACTTGAAAAGCAAACGCCCCGCTGGAAGGCTGAATATGCGCTTGTAGGGTACCTAAGCTGCCTATGGCATACGAGCCTTGCCCAGCCACACCTTGGAGGTGGGGGGATAGAGGCTCCACAGTCACCGTAAGGTTCGTTACTGGGGAGAGGAAGTTTTTATAGGTAGCGGTCAAAAAGAAGGTTTCTCCTGCAAAGAATAGGGCGTCGTTGCTGTCGTATGGCGTGTAGGCGGTCACTCTGCAGGCGGGGGTATCTCGGGTCATGATAGCCCGATGGAGGTTAATACGACGGCCCAAGCGGTAGCGAAGGTGGGGCGGGTTAGCTGGCTCCACGGAGTCGGCTGTGATGCGCAGCAGCTCAGCAATCTGGTAAGCGTTGAGGTCGGGGCGCCAAGCCCGCAGAAGTGCTGCGCACCCCGAGGCTTGCGGCGTCGCAAAAGAAGTAGCTGTACCGAAAGAAAAATAGCCGTTCAAGCCGGTGGTAGTTATGCCATACCCTGTGGTGCATAAATCTATTCCGTACCCTATTTGCACCGTACCTCCCCATATATCCGAAGTATTCACCGCTGTTACCGACACTACCCCAGGGTACTGAGCGGGGTAAAAGGTGGCTGGGGTATCGGGAGGTACATTGCCCGCGGCGGCTACTACCACCGGGTCGTAGGTATTTACGAGATTTTGAAGGAAGTTTTGCGCAGCTTGGTTATAGTAAGTGCTGCCCCACGAGCAGTTGATGACCTTAGCGCCGTGCGTGGCGGCATACAACACTCCATCATAGGCTCCGTATAAAGCCGAGCTATTATCTGGGGCGGCTTTGATAGGGAGGATTCGGCACTTGAAGGCCGGCGCAGCAATCCCTATGCCGTTGTCGGAGGTGGCTCCTGCATAGCCAGCTACGAAGGTACCATGCCCGGGGCTACTGGTTCGGGGGTCGTTATCAGGTGAGAAGTTCCCACTCCCGCTATAACTCGCTCCGACTATATCCCATCCGTGAAAGTTATCCGTATAGCCGTCACTGTCATTATCTACCCCATCTATGGGGTCATTCCAGTTATAGGCGATGTTCTCTACCAGGTCGGGATGGTCAAAGCGCACATCGGTATCCACGATGCCGATGGCTACGGTGGTGTCACCTTGGGTACTATCCCATGCGCCTAAAACATGGAGATGAGCCAAACAATAGTTTTGGGGATGAAGGTCATTCGGTGTATAAGCGGTTTTTTCGGGCTGACGCTGAAGAGGGGACATAAAAGCTTGGGGAAGGTACTCCGGTTCAGCATAGCGTACAGCGGGGCTTCGGCGCCAGAGCTTAGCTACATATTCTGGGGCTAAGGGAGCCGCATATTCCAGCACATAAATAGGGCTTTTGGAAGGTAAGCCCGGGAAGCGTTCCCGGAGGCTTCCTCGCAGCTGGCCTTGTAGTTCGACAAGCTCAGCGGGGAGTTTGGCAAGGTCGTATTCAGGTAAAAGTTCAAACAAAATGCGGCCGGGCCAGTGGCTTTGAGCCCAAAGCCATGTGACTGCTAAGAAAAAGAGCTTTCTCATGGGGCAAAAAGGAGCTCAACTTCTGATTGGAGAAGGTCAGAGAGCGGATATTCTTTCTCCATAAACTCTTTTCCCTCACGGCTCATGCGAATAATCAGGGTATCGGTGCGAGGTATGGCCAAGGCAAAGTTGCCCTCGTTGTCTGTGCGTGTCTCGCCCAGGACTTTGCCTGTAGCTTTGTCCACAAACCATATACGTAAGTTAGCGGCGCCTTCCCCTTGTTTATTGACTACTCGGCCGCTAAGGGTTTCCATGACGATGACTTCCTCTTGTTGAGGTTGTGGCTTGACCTTAGGTACGCTGCGGGGGGTTTTTCGAGGGGAGGGGGTTTCTTGCACGCGGCTCTCTTCTTGCGCCCACATCAGCCCGATAAGGCTTAGGGCTATCCATACGCTTCGCATACATCAAACTTAGCAAATATTTTGCCATCCCACTGCTCCCGCATGTTACCTTTGCCGCATGGATACCCTGCTGCCCCTCGTGCTACAGCTTACGGGGGTTACCCTTTACCCTCAGGGAGGGCTCTATACTTATACGGGGCTTTTTTCTGCGCAAAAAGGCTTTACCCAAGCCGTTTGGGCAGAACTTCCGCCTGGGACTGACCCCACTACCCTGCGGGTTTCGTTGCCTTCCTCCGCTAAGGGCTATATTGTACAGACCGCGATAGAACCCCTCTCTCCTACGTGGCGCAAGGTGCCACCCGACCTTCAGCTCTTACAGCAGCGTATAGATTCCCTGGACGGCCTATTGGCCCGATGGAATACCCGCCTCACCCTGCTTGCTGCCCAGGAGAGTACTCTTTTAGAAAACAAACACCTTGGCGGCGAAGACTCCCCTACCCATCCTGAAGAAGTAGAAAAATACTTACTCCTCTTGGAGCGTCAGCTCACCCGTGTCTTAGAAGAGAAAGTTCCCCTGCAAAAGCGTATAGCAGCAGCCCAAGACACCCTTCGCCGGTGGAAAGAGCAGTACCAAAATCGTATGCAGGGGTTGAAGCAGGCACGTGCCGCCCTTTTTATCACCTATTGGGCACCACAGAAAGAAGCTTTCCCTATACGGGTAGAGCTGTCCGGTCCCCCTGCCAGTTGGCGTTTATACTACCGCATACGAGCCCTTCCCGCTATGGGGAAGGTTCTCTTACAGCGCTGGGCCGAAGTAGAGAATCGTTCGGGAGAAGATTGGAAAAATATGCCGCTTACTTTGTCTACAGCTCGGCCGGGCCAGTCCGGGGAAATGTCGCCTTTCCTCCCTTGGTATGTAGATATGGCGGCTCCCATTGCGACGAAAGGAAGATACTCCCTTTTAGCCGCTGAAGCCGCTCCTCCAGCGGGTGATGCCTCCGGGGAGCAGGCCGGAGAGGAACTTGAAGGACCTGCTGCCCCTCCCCCCTTACCTGTCATCGCTGAGCAAACGCTCTCGCGTACCTACGATTTAGGCCCCCAAACCGTGATAGCCGGCCAGCGGGCTACCCAGTTTTTCCTGCGGGAGGATACCATAGAGGCTACTTTCCAGTTCTTTGTGAATGCCCCTGCCGAAGAACGCGCCTACCTGCGAGCGGCCTTGCCCGCCGGAAGCTTCTTTCTCTGGGAAAAGGCCCCCGCTACCGTAGAAGTAGAAGGCCAAGAAGTCTCCCGTATCACCTGGCCCCCGCAGCAGCAGGAAGACACCCTTTGGCTGGACTTAGGTCCTTCCAGTCGTATCCAAGTGCGTCGCATAGAGACCCTCAACCGCCGAGAAACTCGACTTACGGGCGGTACTATCCACCATCAGTTTGCTTACAAGCTGTCTCTCTCGCACACTTATACTGCTCCTATTCGCCTCACGGTATGGGACCGCATACCCGTAAGTCGCACCTCCGAAATCAAAATAGAGCTCAATGACGCGGCAGGCGCTACCCTGGACCCAGAAAAAGGGCAGCTGCGCTGGGATATTACCCTTCCCCCCGGTGAGTCGTGGGAACGCACTTTCCGCTTCACAGTCAAATATCCCAAACAAAAACCCATCATAGGCTTGTGAGAGTCGCCCTCCTCGGATGTGGCCGTTGGGGCCAAAAGCTCCTCCGACTTTTATATGAGCAGAAGGTCCTCGCCGCTGTTTGGACCCGCTCTCCGGAAAAATACCGTTCCCTCCACGAGACTTATCCAGGCCTGTATTGGACTTCTGTGCTGGAAGAAATCTGGAGGGACCCTGCCCTGCAAGCCGTCGTCATTGCTACCCCTGCTTCTACCCACCCAGCCCTTATAAAAGAAGCACTTCTCGCAGAAAAAGACGTCTTCTGTGAAAAACCTATCGCATTTTCCGCTACTCAGTTGCAGGAGCTTATAACATTAGCTCAAAAAAAAGAGCGTATTCTTATGGGGGGGCATGTACTCCATTACCACCCCGCAGTGGAAGCCCTTCAGGCGCTTCTTCGGGAGGGGCGACTGGGGCGGCTCCTCTCTCTCCGGGCTGAACGCACCGGCATAGGACGCTTCCCCCTCGCCGAAGATGCCTTGTGGGGACTGGCTATCCATGATATTGCGCTTATCCTGCACCTTTTGGGCCAAAAACCCGAAAAGAGCACTGCCCACGCCCAAGCCTGCTACTCATCCTTAGCGGAAGAGATAGACCTACACTTGGAGTTTTCCCAAGGCATAAAAGCGCATATCACGGCGAGCTGGCTCCATCCGCAGCGCAAGCGTCAGCTTACCGTGGTAGGCACCGAGGGGATAGTGATTTTTTCCGAGGGCATAGAGGGGCCTACTTTGCATTTGTACCCTTACCGTGTGGTGTGGGAAAGCGGACAAACCCCTTCCCTGCACGCCGAGGGAGAACCTATCTCCATACCCTTTTCCCCAGAAGAACCCTTGGCTCGCGAAATAGCGCATTTTGTGCACTGTGTGCAGACGCGGGCTGTGCCACGCACTTCCGCCGAGGCCCTCCTCCCAGCTACGGCCCTGGCAGAAAAGCTATACCGGGAGCTTTTCCCCGAAGCAGACGCGCCTAAGCCCTACTTCGTTCATCCCACGGCTGTGATTGATGACGATGTGGAGATTGGCGAAGGCACCAAGATTTGGCACTTTAGCCACGTCTTGCGGGGTAGTCGTATCGGTAAAAACTGCGTCTTAGGCCAAAATGTAGTTGTCGGCCCCTTTGTCCGCGTGGGCAATAACTGCAAAATTCAAAATAATGTCTCGCTCTACTATGGCGTAGAGTTAGAAGATGGGGTCTTATGTGGGCCTTCCTGTGTCTTTACCAACGACAAGTATCCGCGGGCCTTTATAGAGCGACGAAATGAGTTTTTGCAGACGCGGGTACGCCGAGGGGCCACAATTGGGGCTAATGCCACGATTATGTGCGGCACTACGATTGGGCGCTTCGCGATGGTAGCAGCGGGGGCCGTCGTGACCCAAGATGTACCGGACCATGCCCTGGTCGTAGGCAACCCCGCCCGTCAAGTTGGTTGGGTCTGCGAATGCGGGGAAACCTTGGAAGAAAAACAACCAGACTCGTTGTACTATTGTGAGCGATGCGATTTGTATTACCAGCGCACCTTGAAGGGTTTGGAAAAAATCTTACAAGCTAACCCCCTCAGCTAACCCGCCTTCTAAAGAAGATCCCATTTGGTGGAGAAGGTAAAGGCTCTGGTTTTTTCCCTACCTTTGCTTACCTTATGTGGAGCTGGATAGCCCGGCTTTTCGGGAGTAAGCGCGAACGGGATATTGCCCGTCTGCGTCCGACCGTAGAAGAAATCAACCGCATCTACGCAACCCTCCGAGACCTTTCGGACCAGCAGCTGCGCGAGCGCACCTTTGCGCTGCGAGAAAAAATCCAAGCCGCCATAGCCCCCATCCAAAAGCAGCGCACCGAGACAGAGTCCGCCATCCAAGAAGCTATCCGCACAGGCGATATCGCTGCCCAAGTAACGCTCTTTGAAAAACTGGACCAGCTTCGCCTGGAGCGGAATAAACTCTTGGAAGCTACCCTCGCTAAGCTTTTGCCGGAAGCCTTCGCTATCGTAAAAGAAACGGCGCGCCGCCTCACAGAAAATAAACAGCTGGTCGTACCAGCCACCGACTGGGATTATGAAATGGCCCAAAAATATGGCCACATACGCATAGAAAATGGTCAAGCCATCTGGCCCAACGTGTGGAAAGTGCGCGGCCATGAGCTGGAGTGGAACATGATTCATTATGATGTGCAGCTAATGGGGGGTATCGTGCTCCATGAGGGGAAAATCGCAGAGATGGCCACCGGCGAAGGCAAAACCTTAGTCGCTACCCTACCCGCTTACCTGAATGGCCTCACAGGCCTGGGCATGCACATCGTCACCGTCAACGATTACTTGGCTAAACGCGACGCCGAATGGAACGGTCCCCTACTGGCTTTCCACGGATTGCGGGTAGATTGCATAGACTACTATGAGCCCCATTCCGAAGAACGAAGAAAAGCTTATCAGGCGGACATCACCTACGGTACCAATAATGAGTTTGGCTTTGATTACCTGCGGGATAATATGGTCACCTCCGCTGAACAGATGGTCCAGCGGGAGCACCACTACGCCATCGTAGATGAGGTGGACTCGGTTTTGATAGATGAAGCTCGTACGCCGCTCATTATCTCGGGCCCTGTACAGCATAGCGATGACCATTTATACCGGCAGTTCAAGCCCTTGATTGACAAGCTGGTGAATGAACAGCGCCGCGCCAGCCAAGAAACCCTCCATAAAGCCAAAAAACTTATTGCCGAGGGCAAAACCAAACCCGAAGAGGCCGGTAAGCTCCTTTTGCGCATACACCGCACTACGCCTAAGTACCGGCCCTTCCTCAAGCTCTTAGCGGAGCCGGGGATGATGCCCATCTTAGAGAAAGCCGAGGCTTTCTACCTCCAAGACAACGCCCGTCGCATGCCCGAGGTAGATGAAGACCTCCTCTTCGTCGTAGATGAAAAGAACCACTCCGTGGACTTTACCGACAAAGGCATAGAACGCATCGCCCAATACGGTGAAGACCCCGCCCTTTTCACTTTGCCCGACTTAGCAAGTCTGCTTTCTGAAATAGAGGGAGACTCTACGCTTTCCCCTGCCCAAAAAGCTGAAAAGAAAGAGGCCCTGTACCGTTCCTACGCCGAAAAAGCCGAAAAGCTGCACGCTATCCAGCAGCTCTTGCGGGCTTACGTCCTCTATGAGCGCGATGTGGATTATGTGGTCATGAACGGCCAAGTGCTGATTGTAGATGAACACACCGGCCGAATCCTCCCTGGACGGCGCTATTCGGAGGGCCTCCACCAAGCCATCGAAGCCAAAGAAGGCGTCACCGTGGAAGCAGCTACCCAAACCTGGGCCACCATCACCCTCCAAAACTACTTCCGCATGTACCATAAGCTCGCCGGCATGACCGGTACCCGCCGAAACCGAAGCCAAAGAGTTTTATGACATTTACAAGCTGGATGTTGTGGTTATCCCCACCAATAAACCCTGCATCCGGAAGGACGAAGAGACCATCCTCTTCCGCACGCAGCGGGCAAAGTATAATGCCATCATTGAGGAGATAAAGCGGCTCCATGAGCAAGGACGGCCGGTGCTGGTGGGTACCACCTCGGTGGAGACCTCTGAGCTTTTGAGTCGGATGCTCAAAATGGCCGGCATCCCCCATAATGTCCTAAATGCCAAACACCATGAGCGGGAAGCCGAAATCGTTGCCCAGGCTGGTCTCAAAGGCGCGGTCACCATCGCCACCAACATGGCGGGGCGGGGTACAGACATCAAGTTGGGGCCAGGGGTAGCGGAACTGGGGGGCTTGGCCGTCATCGGGGGTGAGCACCATCAGGCCCGCCGTATAGATAACCAGCTCCGAGGCCGGGCTGGCCGCCAAGGAGACCCCGGCTCCTCGCAGTTCTTCGCTTCCCTCGAAGATGACCTCCTGCGTCTCTTCAACTACGAGCGCATGAGTAAATGGATGGACTTTCTCAAGTTCAAAGAAGATGAGTTCATCCAAGGCAAGATGGTCACCCGTACCATCACCAACGCCCAAATGCAAGTAGAGCGCAACCACTTCGGCATCCGGAAGCGCCTCTTAGAATATGACGAGGTGATGAACCACCAACGCAAAGCCATTTATGCCCGCCGCCGAAGCGCTCTCTTCGGCGACCGCCTCCAAGTGGACCTCTCTAACATGCTTCAAGATGTGCTCCTGGGCATCGTCAGTCGTTACTCCAAGCCCGAAGACGCCGAAGCTATCGCTTATGATTGCGTGCGTTCGTTAGCCTTCCTCCCTGAAATCACCCCAAAAGACTTAGAACCCTTCCAGCCGGAACGCATAGCGGGCCTCCTATATGAGCAGGCTTACGCCTTTTACCGAGCTAAACGGGAGCGTATCAATAAGCTCATCTATGAACACACCTTAGAGCTGACCAAACGCTTCTCAGAAGCGCAGTGGCTCCAAGTAGATTTTACTGAAGGAACCCTCCGTTTGCCAGTGGTTTTATCTATTCCGGAGATTTTGGCCTCCGAAGGGCATTCCGCCTTCACAGAAGTAGAAAAGACAGTTACCCTCAGCCAAATAGATAGCCTGTGGGTAGAACACCTGCGCCAGCTGGATGATTTACGTCATAGCGTGCAAACTGCCGTCTATGAACAAAAAGACCCGCTTTTGGTGTATAAGTTTGAAGCGTTCAAGCTCTTTCAGGCGATGGTAGATAGGCTCAATCAGCAGGTGTTGTCTCTGCTTTTCCGGATGGAGATTTACGAGGAGCGGCAAGCCACGCAGGGCCAGACGCGGCAGCGAGACCTTTCACGCCTCCGAGCCCGACAAGCCGATGATTATTACTTCACAAGTACAGTTTCGGCACCCACTGCCGCTGTGCCCCAGTATGAAGCGGTAGGAGCTTCCGCCCATCCGGCCGAGGCTCCGGGACAGCCCCCCCTCTCCCGCCGCGAACGCCGCGCCCTGGAACGCCAGCAGAAAAAACGCAAAAAATGAAAAAAGACCTGCGCTCTCCTTTCGCTACCTATGTTTAGAAGCTATTTTACGGGAGGACCAGCTCCCTGATTAGAACCTTAGATGAAAAAAGTTCTCCAATATCCAACAGTAGGCGAACTTAGGTATAAAAAATATACATTGCGCTTCCTTCAATCCGTTGGGCTCTTGACAGGCCCTACCTATGAAAGCTTCTAACGCAGCTCAAACGAGAAAGGCCCTCATGAAAGTAGGCTTTGTCGAAACTCCCCTGCCTATTGCCCGGCTTATGATAGCGCTTGCGCGCGCCTTGCCTTCCTCGGCGACGGTATTAGATACCGGCTGTGGCAGGGGCGTTTTCCTGCAAGCTCTCCTCGAAAAAGGTTTTACCTACGTGACAGGAATAGAATACGACGCGGACTTAGCTGTAGCCTGCCAAAAAACCTATCCGCAGGTGCAAATACTTACAGGTGACTTCTTGACGTATCCCTTTCAGCAGCGTTTCGACCTTATTATAGGCAATCCCCCGTATGTGCATTATAACGCCCTGCCTGAGGAGCTGCGACCCCGGGTGTATAAGCTTACCGGCACGGCTGAAAGTGATATCTATTATGCCTTTATTTTGCGCGCGCTTTCGCTCTTAGCGGAGGGAGGTGAGCTTATTTATATTGTGCCCTATACCTTCCTTTACAATACCCATGCCAGGCAGTTGCGTAAAGCCTTGTCCGAAGGCGGTCATATAGACCTCATCATAGATTTAGATGAAACCCGCCTTTTCAAGGGCGAGAACCCGGAGACCCTTATCTTTCGCTTCATTAAAAAGCGCTCCCCGCTGAATACTATTTACATGAAGGTCAAGCAAACTACTTTTGCCCCCGAAACTCTCTACACCGCTGCGCTGGAGGCTTTACATAAGCGCTGTGCGAATGCGGTTTTCTCCGTAGAGGTTCTTCCGCCTTTTAGGGGGGATCGTCCGTGGGTGCGTGGGGTGGGCCTGCCTAAGACATGGCAGACTATGCCGCTTGCGCACTTTGCCCGAGTAGGGGTAGGCTGGGTCTCCGGTATGGACGAAGCCTTTCGCCTGCATCCCGACGAGCTGATCCACCTCTCAGAGGAGGAAAAGAAGTGCCTTTACCCCTTCGCTAAGGCCGCTTACTGCCGCCCCTTTGTGCTCGAAGGCACCGCATGGTATTTTATTTTGCCTCCTTATGTGCAAAACGAAGAGCAGCTGCAGCAGGGATTTCCCTATTTCTATGCCAAGCTTAGCCGCTATGCGGAGCACCTGCAAAAGCGCTACTTACCTGCCACCAAAAAATGGTGGGACTGGCAAGCCTTGCGTAACTTTGAATTCCTCAAGGCTTATCTCTCTAAAAAGCGCCTATTTACCCCGGCCCTGGACAGAAGTCCCCACTTCCGTTTCGCGATAGGCGAACCCAATATCCTTCCCGCAGGGGATGTGTTATTTATTCAGCCTTATAGAGAAGAGGATATCTACTGGCTTGCTGCCTATTTGAATAGCCGAGTATTTTTGCGTTACTATGATAGCTTGGGGATTCGTCGTGGGGGGAGGCGAGTCATAACCCAACGACTCTTAGAATCTGTGCCTATTCCGATTTTTTCTCAAGACATGCGTGCCCTCCTTACGGAACTAAGTTTTCAAGGAGAGGCGACCCTGCCCCAGATAGATGAAGCCATAGCACAGTATCAAGGGAGCGTCTCGTTGGGCACGTTATTCTAACTTTGAGAAAATGGGTCGTCGTTCGCGTACTTCTTCTTTTGGCACGCCCAAGCGCATTAATCACGATTCTTCGCCCTATTACGCCTCCCGCCTATACGAAGGTCTCCCTAAAGAATCGCCCCCCGTACCGGATAACCCGCTCCCTGCTGAGTGTAGCAATACAATATTTCTTCGTTCTGCCGAGCACATGGCTGAGCTCCCCGATCGCAGCGTGCACCTTATGGTTACCTCTCCTCCTTATAATGTCACCAAAGTCTATGACCAATCCCTCACGCTGGAGGAATACTTAGGCTTTTTGCGGCGGGTGATGCAGGAAGTATATAGGGTTTTGGTTCATGGGGGCCGAGCTTGTATAAACATAGCGAACTTAGGCCGGCGGCCCTATATTCCCCTCTCGGCGTATGTGGTGAGGCTTATGGAAGAGATAGGGTTTTTGATGCGCGGGGAGATTATTTGGGATAAGGGGGCAGGTGCGGGGGGCTCTATGGCTTGGGGCAGTTGGTGTTCTCCCGCTAATCCCGTCCTGCGGGATGTGCATGAGTACATTTTGGTGTTTTCGAAGGGGGCTTTTCGGCGGCGTCCTGCAGCTGGCCAAAAGGGCGACATTTCCCCCGAGCAGTTTATGGAATGGACCAAGTCGGTGTGGCGCTTTGCGCCCGAGTCGGCTAAGCGCATAGGCCATCCCGCCCCCTTCCCCGTAGAACTGCCTAAAAGGCTTATCTTGCTGTATACCTTTCCCGGTGAGGTGGTATTGGACCCGTTTATGGGCAGCGGCACCACAGCCGTGGCGGCCTTGGGAACCGGCCGCACCTTCGTAGGCTACGAAACAGAACCCGCCTACCTTACCCTGGCCCAACAAAGAATAGCCGCCCTGTCTCATCCAAGTATTTTTTAGCCATATTTGCGAAGAAATGCATCGCATAGAAGGTGCCCTTACCTATATAGGGCGTGTACTTCTCTCTACTACTCCTGACGAGCGGTTATCCCTTATTCGTTCCCAACGGCTTATTCGTCCGCTCCATTTATATGTAGCTTATTAGATCTACTCTCGTTTCAATGTATCTCCTGAGGCCATCCTTTTAGAGGCTAAGCTACCTTTGAAAAATGTGGATGTTTTAGTTGTTGAAAAAGTTGGCTCACAAGCTCTTCCTGTTATGGCCATCTCTATACGGAGCCAGCTGGCCTCAATAAAGAAAAATTTCACGAATAACGTGAATCAGCTTCAGGGAGAGCTTTTGGCTTTACGGAGCTATCATCCTACACTCTCGGTTGGGCTGTTGTATCTTCTAAGTCGCAAAGATTATACCACAGGTGAAGATTGTGTAGAATACTACACGAAGCAAATTCCCAAAAAGCTTTTGCCTCTTATTGGTGTGGGAGGCTTCGCAAGAGATAGATTTGATGCAGCGTTGATACTGGTAGCAGACTGGAATGAGAAAGGAGAGCCGCAACAGGTGGGTGTTCCTGCTCTTTCTTTTTTGGAGGCTTATAATGAAGAGAATTTCTGGCACGAAGTTAGCCTACTCATTGGAAAGTCTGCTATTTACTCTCCTTACACCTTGGCTGTACTCATGAAGGACGAAGAACAGAGAAAGTTTCTTAACTAGTAGCCATGCCCTCTCAGGTGCGCACTTATTCGGAGGACAAGCGGTTAGGGCGGGTGTATACGCCGGAGGGGCTGGTGGCGGAGGTGTTAGCAGCTGTGGGCTATGACCCGGTGAAGTATCCCCAGGCGCGCCTCTTAGACCCCGCTTGTGGCGATGGGCAGTTTTTAGTGGCGATAGTGCGGCGCATTCTGGAGCGCTTGCCCCCGGATAAGTGGAGGGAGGCTCTGGCAGGCATTGAAGGATGGGATATAGATCCCCACGCCATAGAAGTGGCTCGCACCCGCCTGCAAGCCGAACTGGCCCCCTATGGCCTCCCCCTCCTTTGCCAACTCTCTGTGCGAGACAGCCTCATGACCTACACCACCCTATTCGGCCCACAACCTACTTACGACTTTATCGTGGGTAATCCCCCGTACGTGCGCATCCAGCACCTCCCCGATAGCTATAAGACCTTCCTCCAAAAAAACTTCTCTTTTTGTCGCACAGGTTCTACAGATTTGTATTTGGCCTTTTTTGAGCTGGGGCTTTCTCTCTTGGCAGAGGGGGGCAAACTGGGATTTATAACCCCCAATACTTGGCTTTATACCGAGGCGGCGCGTCCCTTGCGCACCTATCTCCTCCAAGAGAAGCTTTTAGAGCGTGTCATAGACTACGATACCGCTACTCCTTTTCCCGGGGTGGGCGCCTATATTGCGATTACGGTACTTTCTAAGGAAAGGCCTGCCTTCTGGCAGTATGAAAGGCGCGGCACCCCGCCCTTTCTCCAGGTCCTTCCTGCTGGTGAGTGGTTTCATACCGTCTCTTATACTCCTCGTTTCAGACCCCTGGGCGAGGTAGCCTATATCGGGGTCGGGATTACTACCTTGGCCGATGAGGTATTTATCCTTTTTCCGGAAGCGCCTTTTTCGCCTGAGAGGCCTATCCAACGGCTTCGCACGCGTGCAGGCCAGCTGGTAGAGATAGAAACCCCGCTCCTTCGGCCTATCATCAAGGCCTCTACCTTCCAAGGGGATGCAGGGCATCCTCAAGCCTATATCATTTTCCCTTATACGCTTGTAGAAGGTAAGTATCGCCTCTTGCCAGAGGGTATATTGCAGCAGTATCCTTTGGCTTATGTGTACCTTTCTGCTCACAAGGAGCGCCTTTTGCGACGAGACGGGGGCAAGCCCAACCCCGAAGGGTGGTACGCCTTCGGCCGTCACCAAAACTTAGAAAAGTCCTTCGGGAAGAAAATCCTCTTTCCCCCCATAAGCCCAAAGCCTCGTTTTGGGCTCTCCCGTTTGGAAGAATGTACCGTGTATTCGGGGTACTTTATCAAGTACGACGGTGACTATGAAGCGCTTTTAGCCCAGCTCAACTCCGAGCGGATGGAAGCCTACATTCGGCTGCACAGTAGGCCCTTTCGCGGGGGCTGGCGCGCCTACAATAAAAAGGTCTTGGAACGCTTCCCGGTGGAGGTGTAAAGGTAGCGTGTATTACCTTTGCGGCGATGGCTATTCGGGTAGGTATAAATGGTTTCGGGCGGATAGGCCGCCTTGTTTTCCGCGCGCTGATAGAGAAGCCGAGCGTAGAGATTGTACAAATCAACGACATCACAGACCCTGCTACCTTGGCCCATCTGCTCAAGTATGACTCGGTACATGGGCGATTCCCGTATCCTATCGCCGTGGAGGGGGAATATCTCGTGGTCAAGGGCCAGCGTATCCGAGTGACTGCCGAAAAAGACCCTGCCCAGCTCGGCTGGGATAAAAACCAAGTCGCCATAGTGGTAGAGTCCACGGGTAAGTTCACCGATGGAGCGGAGGCGCGTAAGCACCTCTCCGCTGGAGCGAAAAAGGTGATTATTTCCGCCCCGGCTTCGGGCGACATTGACGCTACGGTGGTATTAGGCGTGAATGACTCTACCCTCACGCCGCACATGCAGGTCATTTCTAATGCTTCATGCACGACGAACTGCTTAGCGCCGATGGTGAAGGTCTTAGACGATGCCTTTGGGGTGGAGCAGGGTTTTATGAATACCGTGCATGCCTACACGGCGGACCAGCGCCTCCATGATGCGCCTCATAAGGACCTTCGGCGGGCCCGAGCCGCAGCCGTAAATATTGTACCTACCACCACTGGCGCTGCCAAAGCCGTAGGCTTAGTGCTTCCTCACCTCAAGGGCAAGCTGGATGGGATTGCGCTGCGGGTGCCCGTACCTGATGGGTCTGTGACAGACTTCGTCGCTATCCTCAAGAAACCCGCCGATAAACCCGCTATCAATGCGGCTTTCAAGGCAGCTGCTGAGGGATCCTTGAAAGGTATCTTGGAATACTCCGAGGATCCGCTTGTATCTTCTGACATCATCGGCAATCCCCACTCGTGCATATTCGACGCCCAATCTACCATGGTGATAGGGTCCATGGTGCGGGTGTTGGGCTGGTACGATAACGAGTATGGGTACTCCTGCCGTACGGCCGACCTCGTGGTGAAGGTGGCGCAACTCTCTGGGCTGGTGTGATGCAGAAGCTACCCTCGCTTCGTGGGGCTAAGCTCAGGGGGCGCCGCGTCTTTGTGCGGGTAGATTTCAATGTGCCTATCCAAGACGGGCGCATTACCGATGATAGGCGCATTCGAGCGGCCTTGCCTACTCTTCAGCACCTGCTGACCGAAGGGGCCGGTGTAGTACTGTGCTCACACCTCGGGCGGCCTAAGGATGGCCAGCCAGACCCCAAGTATTCTTTGGCGCCTGTTCGGGCCCACCTGGAGACGCTCTTAGGGCGGCCGGTGGGCTGGATTGAAGACCCTACCGCCGTGCACCCTATCGCCCCGGGGGAAGTGTACCTTATGGAAAATATCCGTTTTTTCCCCGGTGAAACCAAAAACGATACAACTTTTGCCAAGGTTTTGGCGCAGTGGGCCGAGGTGTATGTCTGTGATGCTTTTGGGTCTGTGCATCGGGCCCATGCATCGGTGGAAGCCCTTCCCCGCCTTATGCCCGAGAAATACGCTGGCTTCTTGGTGGAGGCCGAATGGGAGAATGCCCAGCGGGTGCTCACCGGCATAGAACACCCCTATTTGGTAGTGGTAGGGGGGGCTAAGGTGAGCGATAAGCTTCCCCTGCTCAAGCACCTCCTGCCTAAGTTAGATAGGCTCTTGATAGGTGGGGGCATGAGCTATACATTTTTACATGCGCAGGGCCTTCCTATGGGTAAGTCTCTCTTAGAAGCCGACCAAGTAGAAGCTGCGCGGGCTATTTTGGAGGAGGCAGCGGCTTTGGGGAAGAAGGTCCTTTTGCCGGTGGATTCTGTGGCGGCGACGGAGTTTCGGGCAGATGCTCCAGCTCGGGTTTTCCGGCATGACGAAGGGGCCTTTCCAGCGGAATACATGGGCTTAGATATTGGCCCGGAGACGATACAGCAGGCCCGGACCTTTATCTCTGGCGCACGCACTATTTTATGGAATGGGCCCATGGGGGTTTTTGAGTGGGAGAAGTTCCGTACCGGTACGGTCAAGGTCGCAGCGTACTTAGCGGAAGAGACCCAGAAAGGCGCGCATACCCTCGTGGGGGGCGGAGATACAGCCAGCGCCGCCGAAGTAGCTGGCGTAGTAGACAAGCTGAGCTTTGTTTCCACCGGGGGAGGCGCCCTCTTAGAACTTTTAGCCGGACAAACCCTCCCCGGCATCGCTGCCCTCCTGTCATGAAAGGATGGCAGTTTTTCTGCCTTTTCGGTAGCCTCTGGAGCCAAATCTACTGGCAAAATCTCAACGATGCCTTTCAGCGGGCGCGCTTCCAAGACCGTATCCTCCTCATTTATATTTACACCCCCTGGTGCGCGCCCTGTGTAATGATGGACCAAAATACCTGGGCACATCCCGTGATCGCTACGTATGCCACGGCTAACTTTCACTGCGTGCGACTGAATGCCGAGGCCCGCGACTCCCTTTTCTTCAACGGTACGTACTTTCCATACCTGCCTGACCTGCACGCCAATCAGTTGGCATATCTTTTGTTAGAAGGGAAGATGGAGTATCCTGCGCTGGTGCTGATGGACCCCTCAGGTACCATCCTCCTGACGCTGAGGGGATACATTGCCCCCAAGCTTATGGATGAGGTCTTGCGGTACTTTGGCGGAGGGTTTTATCGGCATACAGCGTGGGAAGAGTTTCAAAAAACCAATCCTTCTAAACTATGAGTGAGACAGAAAAGAAGGTAGAACTCTTTATAGACGCTTCGCTGGGTTCGGCACCGCAGCCGGCGGCCGAAGCTTCCTTTTCTCAGGAGGGCGAGGGCGCAGGGGAAAAGCCTACATCTTCTTCGGCGGTGATACAGGTCCCTGAGCGAGATTGGCAAGCGGTACAGGCAGAAGTAGCCCGGCTACGGGAAGAGGTGGCGGAATGGAAGGACCGGGCTTTGCGTACAGCGGCCGAATGGGAAAACTACCGAAAAAGGATGCAACGAGAACTCCCCCAACAGGTATTTCAAGCGCAAGCGGACCTTCTGCGGGCGCTTTTCCCTGTATTAGATAGCTTGCAGCGGGGGGTACGCGCCGCCCAAGCAGCCCCTGACATAGAGAAGCTTCAGGAAGGCCTCTCGCTTATGCAAAGGCAAATTCACCAAGTACTTCAGCGCTTAGAAATAGAAGTGATTGAACCGCAAGTAGGAGGGCTTCCCAATCCCGAGCTGCACGAGGTGCTTTCTACGGTCCCAGCGCCTGAAGGTGTCCAGCCCCCACACTATTGTAGAAGTAGCTGAGGTAGGCTATAAGTACAAGGGTCAGCTGCTGCGCCCTGCCCGCGTAATCGTCACCGAATGAAGTATAAAGACTACTATGCTATTCTCGGCGTGAGCCGAGATTCAGACACGGCTACTATAAAGGCCGCTTACCGCAAGCTGGCCCTGCAATACCACCCCGACCGCAACCCTGGCAATAAAGAAGCCGAAGAAAAGTTTAAGGAAATTTCCGAAGCGTATGAGGTCTTAAGTGATCCAGAAAAACGCCGCCAGTATGATCTTTTTGGGACAGTGGGTGGGGCTGCAGGTGGAGGGGGGGGATATGCGGATCCTTTTGCACAAGTCGTAGAAGAGGTATTCGAAAGCTTTTTCGGCGGGAGGCGGCGTTCAAGGGGCAGACCCGTAATTCAAGGGGAGGATGTGCGTCTCTCTATTGAGCTTACCTTGGAGGAGATAGCGGCAGGTACCACCCGGGAAGTAGAATATGTGCGGGAGGATATATGCGACCATTGTAGGGGCACAGGGAGCGCAGAACGCATGCCTCCTAAACCTTGTGCTACCTGTCAAGGCACAGGACAGGTTGCTTATCGGGTCGGAGGGGGCTTCTTTCAGCAGATTGTTTATCAGCCTTGCAGTACTTGTGGCGGGAGTGGGTTCTATATTCCGCATCCCTGCCCTATCTGCGAAGGGAAAGGCGTGCGGCCTAAACGTCATGTACAGGTGGTAGATATTCCGCCGGGGGCGGTCGGCGGAATGACCCTCTCTCTCCGAGGCGCTGGCCATAAGGGCCCCTGGGGCGGGCCAGCCGGTGATTTACTCCTGGAGATTGTAGAAAAACCCCATCCTACTTTTGCCCGAGATGGGGAGGACCTCATCTACGAAGTATGGGTCTCCTACCCTGACTTGGTCTTGGGTACTACCATAGAAGTACCTACCCTCACGGGTGAGTCGGTGTCCCTCCGGATCGAACCAGGTACCCCCTCAGGAGAGGTTTTTAAGCTGCCCGGTAAAGGTCTCCCACGCTACGGAAGCCGCCGGAAAGGTAACCTCTTCGTGCAAGTGCATGTGTGGGTACCTCGTAAAGTGAGCCGCCAAGAAAAAGAACTTTTAGAACAAATGCGCAAAAGCCAGATCTTCTCTCCGGCAAAGCGTCCTATGGAAAAGAGCTTTCTCCAACGGCTCAAAGATCTTTTCCGCCGGGAAGAAGGATAGTTTTGGTATATTTGGGGGATGCGGTGGGGGCATAGCATACTTGCGCTTGTGTTTTTCCTCATAGGCTGTCGGCGAGAGATACCCCTTCCTTCGCGTGAAGCAGGCCAATCGCTGTTTCCGCTTGCCACGGGTCTTGCGTGGGTATATCAGGTGCGAGAGACCACTTATACGACCACTGGGACAGAAGGAAAGCGTTATTTCGTACGTATGCGCATAGATACCCCTACGACTGATGCTTATGGGCGTAGGGCCTTTTATGTCTTGTGGGATACAGCTTCTGTCCAGGATAGTGGCGCTTGGGGCTTCTGGCGGGCGGGTCTGGCTTACCGCGACTCCGTCCAAGCCGAACTGTGGGAAGACAACCGACGCTACCTTCTTTTGCGCTTTCCGCTTGCGCCCTACCTCCGCTGGAACCGCAACGAATATACCGACCTGCCCCCAGAAATATGCCGCTATGGGGCCGTAGATACACTTTTTCCCACGCCTACACGTACTTTTCCGCATAGTGCCTGGGTAGTGCGTAGGGTAGATACGCTGGGCCTCCTACAAAAAGCCTATTTTTACGACGTTTTCACTCGGGAGGTGGGCCTTTCCTATCGGTATGAACGATTGGATGTCTATGATTTGAACGCGAATGGTTCGCTGGTGCGCAATACAGATAGCTATTTTCGGGAGTGGGTGCTGGTTGCTCCTTAAGGGGCAAGACACAGTGGGTATATATTTTTCCAGTCGGGGCTTTTCTTTTGACCCTTTTTATAAGAAGGCCATCCTGTCCGAAGGCGATACTGCCCTTACAGGAAAAGGCTTTTTTCTTTTGCAGTTAGCAGACACAATAGCTCATATACTACAAGATACGGGTTTTCATGGGTATAACCTTCATCGGCATCCCGAATATGCACCCGCCATAGAGGGGGCAAAAGTGCCTCTTTCATGGAGGGGGATGGTAATTTTCCGCAGTCTTACCTTTAAGGCCATAGAGGAGAAAGCCGTATTTGCCCAAAGCAATCGTTTCCGGGTGGAGAAGTATGTTATTTTACTCTATGAGGCGGTAGGGGAAGTATGTACCCCAGCGGGCAAGCGCCCCTTTCGTTGGCAGGGGGAGCTGCCAAGGGAAGGTTGGCGTCAAGCACTTTCTCAGGAGTTAGGCGTAAGTATAAAGGAGGAGCTACGATAAGTCTAAAAGAAAGCCTTACCTTTGAGTGTGCGCTATGTAGGGATTGGGCTAAGCCTCTTGCTGGTGGTAGCGTGTGGAGCGGCCCGACATACGAAAAAGCGAAAGAAGGTTCGTATGCCCTGTCCGTGTGAGCTGTATGAACAAAAAACCCTATATTTGTCGCATGCGTAATCCGTATCGGTTAGGGCGCGGGATAGTAGGGGTGCTTCTTCTGATTTTAGTGGCAGAAGCCTGTGCAGCTGCTCGCACGGGTCGGGGGTCTGTATGGCAGCGTAGCGGCTCTTGTCCTGCGACTCGGGTGGATAATCATGTCTATTAAGCAAAAGCCCTTATTTTAGCCGCGGCTTTTTAGCTTTTAGTGCGGCAAAGGAAGCTTATACAAAGGCTCAAGGAAGTAAGTTTCCTATTGAGCCTGGCAGGGGCGATACGCGCGCAACCCGCTGATACATTAAGGTATCGCCTCAAGGAGTCGCCCGCTGATGCCACGGCGCGGCGTTCCTATAGGCCGCCGTGGATGCTCCCTACCCCCAGTGGCTATGAAGTGATATACGAGCTTACACCCGATGGGAAAGGGTACTGGGTGTATGAACGCATAGGGGGCCGAGATATTCGCCCCCCCTCCTACATTACCCGCGAGGAGTATGAACGCCTCCGTAATCGGGAGTTTAGCCGACAGTACTTAGACAGGCGTAGCCGAGAAAGCCAACTCACCGCTACGGGTCGTACATCCCAGTCTGCTTCTTCTCAAAGTTTGTCCGGATTGGTTCCTCCTATAAATGTCAATAGTGAGCTTTTCAAAGATATTTTCGGGAGTGGCCGCGTAGACATTCGTCCCAATATTAATGTGCTCTTAGACCTCTCCTTGCGAAGTAATCGCATGCGTAATCCCGCCCTAACTATCCGTCAGCAGCGCAACACCAACTTGGCTTTCAATCAGCAAATCCAAATGAATGTAGTCGGTAATATTGGAGAAAAGCTCAAGCTTCGCCTCAACTGGGACACGCAGACGAGCTTTAACTTTGAAAACCAGTTCAAGTTGGAGTATCAAGGGTATGAGGATGATATCATAAAGAGCATAGAAGCAGGCAATGTAGGCTTGCCGATTGGGGGTACATTGATTACGGGGGGGCAGAATCTGTGGGGAATCAAGACGCGTATGCAGTTTGGCTCTATATTTGTCACGGCGATAGCTTCACAGCAGCGCAGTAAGAGTCAAGAGGTCGTCGTCAAAGCCGGCGGCCAACGGCAGGAAAAAGTCAAAAAAGCCAGCGAATACGACTATAATCGCCACTTTTTCCTCAATCACTTTTTCCGTTCTATTTATGAACAATCGCTCTCTACCCTACCTGTTGTGTCTTCGCCCATCAACATCACTCGGATAGAAGTATGGGTAACCAACCGTTCCAGTGCAGTGGCGCAGAATACCCGAAATGCGGTAGGCTTCGTGGATTTAGGAGAGAACCTTCCTGCCAGAGGTGGGGTACTTTTTAATCCCGGGATTGCGGTCTCGGGTACTTATCCGGATAATGCTGCGAATGAGGTTTATGCCCGTGCCCTCAGATATCCTGGGGCTCGCTTGCGGGATTCGGTGGTGTATTACCTTGGGCAAGAAGGGTTAGCCAATGGTCAAGACTTTGAGTTAGTGGAAAATATGCGGCGTCTAAACGAAAATGAGTTTTTTGTTCATCGTCAGCTCGGTTATATTAGTCTTAATGTCAGCTTACAACCTAATGATGCGGTTTTCGTTGCGTATGAGTACACCTTGGCGGGAGATAATACCGTGTATCGGGTCGGTGAGTTTAGCGTAGATCAGCCGGCAGACCCGCAAAACAGTAATGTGCTCTTCCTTAAGATGCTCAAACCCCAAGCGATCCGTCCTACGCTCAACAATCAACCCTACCCCACCTGGGACCTCATGATGAAAAATGTCTATCGGTTAGATGCATTCAATATCCAGCCTCAAGGTTTTGATTTACAGATTGTCTACGAAGCTACGGATGGAAGTGGAGATATTTCGTATCTTCCTTCGGCCGATACGCGTGACCGTCCACTTATTCAGGTAGTAGGGTTAGACCGGCTGCGTAACAATATGGAAGCCGGCGCCGATAATACCTTTGACTTTATTCCCCAGGTTACTATCTTTCCCGATAGAGGTGTAGTCGTTTTTCCTGTCCTGGAACCTTTTGGCCGGCATTTGGTGCAGCAGTTTGTAACCGATCCTGTTAACGATTCTATAAAATACGCCTATGACCCCCTCTATCGTCTCACCCAAGTAGATGCTGTACAATATTACCCGCAGCTTAACCGCTTCAAGCTAAAATATAGTTTTGTTTCCTCTACAGGCGCTGAAATAAACCTGAATACTCCTCAAATACAGCCAGGAAGTATCCGGGTCACTGCAGGGGGCGCTCCCCTCACCGAAGGCGTAGATTACCAAGTGGATTATACTATCGGGAAAGTAACTATTCTCAATCAAGGGATTTTACAATCAGGACAGGAAATACGCGTTCGTTTTGAAAGTAATCAGCTTTTCGGCATAGACCAAAAAACCTTAGTAGGGAGTCGCATAGAGTGGCGTCCTAATCAGCGCTTCCAGCTGGGGGTGACGGGTTTGAGCTTTTATGAGCGGCCGCTCATCAATAAGGTGATTATTTCTGAGGAGCCCGCAGCTAACCTTATGTGGGGAACCGATGTTAGCCTTCAGGAAAAGTCCCGTTTTATTAGTGCTTTGCTTAATAGCTTGCCCTTTTATAGCACCAAAGAAGAAAGCGAGATAACTTTCAAAGGGGAGTTTGCCCAGCTTCGTCCAGGGATACCCCGCCAGGTCATAACCGGCGGTGAAAAAGGGATTGCTTACATAGATGATTTTGAAGGCTTGCGCAATGTACTGGACCTCACCCAATGGACCTATTGGAAGTTAGCCTCGGTGCCTACTCCTCTCCGTCCCAACGACCCTAATCCTCTTTCAGCTAACTTTACCCGGGCAGCGCTATCGTGGTACTTTATTGACCCGGAGTTTTTTAATCGGCCTTCCAGTTTCGGGTTAGATGACCAAAGTCCCACCTTGAATGCCCATTATACTCGACGCGTAGAGCCTGCGGAGGTCTTCCCTAATCGGACTATCGCCGCGGGAAGCAATATACTCACCACGTTTGACCTGTATTATCGCCCCCGAGAGCGCGGTCCCTATAACTACAACGCTAATCCCACCGATATTAGCCCCGATGGAACCTTCACTAACCCGACCCGAAACTGGGCCGGTATCATGCGCCGTGTAATAGGCAATACCGATTTTGAAGCAGCTAACTATGAGTTTATAGAATTTTGGCTCATGGATCCTTTTCTGGATGATCCTTCGGCGCCAGGGGGGGACTTATATTTCAATCTGGGTCAAGTCAGCGAGGATGTACTACCGGACAACAGGCGAGCTTACGAACATGGCCTTCCTACAAACGCCCAAGATGATGCGGCTAACCTCAATCTTTCTATCACCTCTTGGGGGCGTGTGCCCAATATCCAGGTACCTACGTTGGCTTTTGACAATGACCCCGCCGCACGCCAGTTTCAAGATGTGGGCTTAGATGGGCTACGCTCCGAAGTAGAGCAATCCTTTTTTTCTACTTACCTGAGCCAGCTCCAAAGCATCCTCACGCCTGCAGCCTATCAAGCAGCCACAGCGGATCCTTCCAGTGATGATTATGCCCACTTCCGGGATATAAATAGCCCCAATATTTTAGAGCGTTATCGGCGTTTTTCTGGCTTAGAGGGAAACTCTCCTATACCCCAAGCCAATGAGCCCTACACCCGCCAAGCCAGTGCCCTTCCTGATGTGGAAGACATTAACTTGGATGGTACCCTCAACACGCGGGAGGCTTATTTTGAGTACCGCATTTCCCTTCGGCCGACGGATTTAGGGGTAGGTAGAAACTACATCGTAGATAGCCGCGAGTTAGAAATAAAATTACCTAATGGTACCACCACCCGCACCCGGTGGTATCTCTTCCGTATCCCCTTGAATAGCGGCAAAGCTGTAGGGGGCATACAAGATTTCAAGGCGATAGACTTTATCCGCTTGTACCTCACGGGTTTTGACAGGGATGTGGTGCTGCGTTTTGGGAAGTTAGAGTTAGTAGCGACTACCTGGCGGCGTGCCCTTGTCAATCTCAATCAACGGGAAGAAGCTACGTTACCCGACCCTGCCTCTGACCCTACGCGCTTTGAGACAGGTACGATGAATATTGAAGAAAATGGTTCACGCCAGCCTTTTCCATACATACTTCCACCAGGGATTTTGCGGCAGCCCATTCCCGGTAGCCCTGTAGCAGGCCTCCTTCAAAATGAACAAAGTCTCGTCATGCGCGTCTGTAACTTAGCCGATGGCGATGGCCGAGGGGTCTTTCGCACCTTTAACTACGACTTGCGCTTCTATGAATATCTGCGCTTATGGGCTCATGCCGAACCCCTCCAAGGTAGCCCTATCCCCCCCAACGTAAGCCAAACTGGCGACGCCGTGCTCTTCATACGGATCGGTACCGACTATTCCGAAAACTATTACGAATATGAGGTGCCCCTCAGGCTCTCTCAAATAGGAGACCTTTCCGTAGAAAATATCTGGGCAAATAATATAGAGGTTCGCTTAGAAGACCTAAACCTGGTGAAGGTTCTGCGTGATCAAGCGCGACAAGTACAAAACTTCCCGCTTACGCAGGTCTATAGCTATACGCTCCCTAATGGACACCGTGTTTCTGTACGAGGCACCCCTCAGCTCAATAATGTAAAAACCATCCTTATCGGGGTGCGTAACCCGGACGATGGGCGCGGCCCTATCTGCGTAGAAGTATGGGTAAATGAACTGCGCGTGACCAACTACAATACCAAGCCCGGCTGGAGTGCCTCCGGCGTCCTTAACCTACGCTTGGCCGATCTGGGGAATCTTTCGCTCTCCGGCAGCTATGGCACCCCTTGGTACGGCGCTATTGAACAAAAAGTCAGCCAGCGTTCTACGGAATGGACCCAGCGCTATACGCTTACCGGCGGCTTACAACTCCATAAGCTTTTGCCTAAAAAGCTGGGCGTAGAAATACCCGCCTTCTTTACGTATGGCGAAAATACCATTCGGCCCTTGTATAGCCCCTACGATCCGGATGTTTTAGCCCGCACCCGCTTAGAAGCTCAACCTACGCCCACACAGCGGGACAGCTTAGAACGTATCCTTACCACTTATAGCCGCACATATAGCTACACTTTCGCTGGGGTACGCAAGATATACCTCAATCCCCAAGCTAAACGGCATTTCTGGCATATACAAAACTTCCTTTTTAGCTACGGCTATAATGAAACTTTCATGCGTAATCCCCAAACGGAATACTCCATAAGCCAACAATACACCGGAAGTATCGCTTACTCGTATACTTTCCAATCCAAGCCATTCAAGCCTTTTGGCAAACTCAAACCCGCCCTTTTGCGTGATTTTAGCCTAAGCTACCTCCCCGCACAGGTAGGGTGGAAGGTAGAAGGCAATAGACAGTACCAAGAGCAGCGCCTGCGTGCCATAAATGGCGGACCTGAGGTACGTCCCACTTTCTACCAAAACTTTCTCCTGAATCGCCAGTACCTCCTCCAGTGGAACCTTGCGCCCTCCCTTTCTTTGAACTATAATGCTACTGTGCAGGCCCGTGTGGATGAACCCCAAGGGCCTATCAACACCCCAGAAAAGCGGGATAGCTTGTGGAATAACTTTTTTAGCATAGGGAAAGACCCCGCTCGGGGCCGTTACCAACGCATAAACTTTGGTCGTACGCTTTCTTTTCAACAAAATGTTACAGCTACTTACCGCTTGCCTTTCAATAAAATAAAATGGACTGACTGGATAAATAGCAGCATCACCTACACCGCAGACTATCGCTGGAATACGGCAGCTTTGGGCCAAGAGGCTTTCGGAAATACTATTGCAAATACCCAAAATATCCAGCTTACAGGGCAGTTTCAGTTTAGTAACCTTTATAAAAAAGTGAAGTTCATAGATAGGATTCTTTCACCTCCACCCAAAAAGAATATCTTTTCTCAGGCAGATAGCTCTCGTAAGCAGGGGGACGATCCCTATGTAGCGATGCGGCAGATGGGGCGCGCTTTGGGGCGGGTGTTATTTGGCGTGCAAAGTGTAGATGTAGCCTATACCCGCCAGCGAGGGACTACTCTGCCGGGCTTTTTACCTCGCCCGGCGAACTTTGGCTTAGATTGGGACTACCAGGACACGGTGACAGGCCGGCGTAGCCAGGCCCCGGGCTGGGACTTTATCCTTGGACAGCAACCCGACCTCACCGGGGGCTGGCTCCGAAGCGCCGCCGATAAAGGCTGGATGACCCGCAATCCCCGCTTTACCCTCCCTTTCCAGCAGACCCGCAGCACCCAGCTCAACATCCGTTCAAGTATCGCTCCCCTCAAAGATTTGCGCTTAGATATTACGCTCACCCGGAATGAAACCTTCTCCGAAGGCGGCCTTTTTGGATGGGATACTTTGCAAAATGATTTCGCCTTTAGTAACCGTAACGCACAGGGTAACTTTAGCATGAGCTTTTTCAGCTTCGGTACGGCTTTGGCTGGCAAGCGTGACCGAGGCTACGAACGCTTAGAAGGCGAATATCGCTATATCTTTTCCCAGCGCTTGCGTTTGGCTAATCCTTTTTATACGAACGCATTGGGTCCTGATGCCGGGCTCACCCGCCGGGACTACTGGAATGGCTATACAGGTTCCCAACAAGATGTCGTGGTTTTGGCTTTCCTGAGTGCCTATGGCCCCTATAATCCCAACCGTATGTCGCTCTCGCCCTTCCCCCGCACCCCTCTACCTAACTGGAACCTCAACTACACAGGCTTATCTCAGATCCCTTTCTTCAAAGAGCGCTTCCGCACGGTAACCCTCTCCCATAGTTACCGTTCTACTTATACTACCAGTTATACGCTAAACCTTCGTGCTTTTGACCAGAATGGGGATGGACTTTCAGAGACCATACAACCTATTCAAGCGCCGTTGGATACGATCGCTGGGCAGACTATCTACAACTTTGAGCCAGTCTATGTCATAAATGCGGTGAGCATTCAAGAGACTTTTTCGCCGCTGTTAGGCCTCAATCTCGCTTGGAAAAATGGCATGAATACCACGGTAGAGTTTCGGCGCAGCCGCACCCTCACCCTCAATGTGGGGGCCCTCCAGCTGAACCAAAATCGTACCACAGAGATGAGCATTACCTGGAACTGGCGGCGTGAGAGCTTTCTACAACCCTTCTCGCTTTTTGGGCGTACTTTTGAGCTACGCAATAGCGTAACCTTCCGAGTGGAGGTTACCTACCGTAATCTCGTCAATCAAAACCGCCAAATAGACAATCCGGCTTTTACGCAACCTATCGGAGGCACCCAATCTTTCACTGTCAAGCCGGCGGTAGATTATACCCTCAGTACCCAGCTTACCGTACGGGCTTATGTAGAACATACCCGCAATCGTCCTGTACTATCTAATGCTTTTCCGACTTCTTTTACGGCGGTAGGAGTTCAGTTCCGCTTTTCTCTCACAAACTAAGCATATTTTTTTTAGAATATGCCTTATTTTTTGCAGACGATAAATGGTACCTCGCCAAAGTTTTTGCCTTATGGAAGTTTTACCCTCTAAGGCGAGACGAATCCGAATAGTGGTGCCTTGCCCCAGGCCGCTCTGGTATACAAATATTTCGCCCCCGTGGTATTCCTCTACCACGCGCCGAGCTAAGCTAAGGCCCATGCCCCATCCCCCTCGTTTTGTAGAAAAGCCCGGACGGAAAATAATCTCCCACTGAGAAGGCGGAATCCCTTTGCCGGTGTCTTCTACATCTATCCATACCTCTCGGCGGCGCACTTGAACGCGCACGCGGATATGGCCGCCTTCGGATGGTAGCGCATTTAAGCTATTACGAATGAGATTTTCTATGACCCACTTGAGTAAAATCGCATTTAAAGGTAAAGCTATGGGGGTTTCCGGTGCCTCTAAGGTTATCTGTACATTCTCAGGTACCCTACGCTGGAAATATGCTACCACTTCTTTTATAATAGGCAAGAGTGGTTGTTTCTTAAGCTGGGGAGCAGCACCTATTTTGGAAAATCTATCGGCTATTTCTTCTAATCGTTTGATGTCTGATTCCATACCAGGTAAAAGACGAGGTAAAAGCTCAGGAGATTCTTTGAGCATTTCTACGGCACCTAATAGACCAGAAAGAGGTGTACCGATTTGGTGAGCTGTTTCTCGAGCCAGCCCTATCCATAAGCGGTTTTGCCTGTAATGATAGGCTGCATACAGAAAGATAAGCCAAAGGATAGCGGCTATCGCAATCAAGCCTGCACTAAATATAGGCATCCATCGCAGCTGTCTAATAATGAGGGGTTCGCCATAGTAGATCTTGAGCATACGACCTTCGCCGAACTGCACTGTGACAGGAGAAAAAGTGACCGTATCTGCATGAAGGAGCGGAAGGAAGGCGTCTAAGGTCTGAGCTTCGGGGAGTTTTTCGCGCAGTTCGTGGAGATTATGGCTAAGTACTTTGCCTTTTTCATTAGTCAGCACCATGGGCACCAGAAAAAGCCGAGAACCTGCGCGCCGGTCGGGAAAAAGATATTCCCAGAAAAACTCAGCTAAACACTCTTCGGGGGCCTGAGCCGCGTAACGCAGCGCTTCTGCATAAAAATGTACTAAGGTGGTCTGCTGGCGCAGAAGCTTTTGTGCTAAGAAGTTTGCATACAGAAAAAGCCCTATAAATAAGAGGATACCTACACTGATGGACAGGGCTATCCAGCGCAGGCGCATAGAGCTACTCTAAGCTGCAGGGGGTACTGGGGGGAGGAGCGTCATTCAGACGTAAAAGGTATTCCGAGCAGCTATCTATGCGGAAGTGCCGATAAGCGAGTGCAGCTGCCCCAAAGACCCCTAAGCCTCCCCGAATGTTGGTATATTCCGGCTTGACAGTGGTAAAATCGGTGGTAGCGGGGTCATTTACCCGCAAATAGTTATATAAAGCGGTATCTAATGCTGTAATGTATAAAGTCCAGGAGGTACTGAGGCGGCTATTGTCATACACATAGCGGGCATTAGGATTATTTAGGTTCGCGTAGGCGGTGGTGAGCAGTTCTTTTTCTTGGAGGGTATAGGTTTGTATAGCGGTTCCTCCTGGAGCTAATCGGCGAGGACCTATACGAAGTACTTTCCACAGCGTATCTGAGCCCCGGATTTCCCCATACTGGAAAGAAAAACTCAGCTCATACCCCCCAGCCAAGGACGGAAGCTGGAGGTTGGCTTGTGGGTAAAACTGAATGACATATTTCTTGGTCAGGTCTATGCTGGGATAAGCGGGTTGGTTGGCCAAGAGTATGGTGCTCTCAGGTTTAGCGATGTAAGGAGGTGAAGGGACAACGGTGGTTGCTGTGACATTGAGCGTGGTATCGTCAGGTACGCGCACCGTGAGGGTGTAAATGCGGCGTGGTATGGGACGCAATGTTAGGCGATATATGATTTGTACGGGATAAAAGGGCTGGGACGGACTCTTGAGAACAGTTTCTGGTGTGGCGGTCCATGTGGTTTGCCCATCCGAGAGGGTTACTTGGGCAGATACGCTTAAGTCGGTGCGGGCTGCGTAGGCGGCTGCATCTTCTCGAGTCACAAAGAGGCGCCCGACCCGTACATATTGGGTGTCTTTATCTGTGCGCAGGATGGCATAAACCACGAGCTTTTCCCGGGCCTCCGGCGCCACTAAATCTACTGTTGTGCTACATCCCCAGAGGAGCGTAAGTATGCTTAATCCTGCGTATCTTTGCTTCCGCACAAGGCAAATGTACCAGTCGCGCAAGATATCTTTGAGCGAAAGCCAGCGGCAGCTCATAGAAGTGTGGGGCCGGTTAGCGTACTCCTGGGGCGTAGGGCCTACCATGGCTCAGATATTCGCCCTCCTCTATGTGTATCCTGAGCCGCTGGATAGCGATACCATTTTAGAGCTTTTGGCTATCAGCCGAGGGAATGTAAGTATCAATCTACGCAAACTTATAGAGTGGGGCCTCGTTCGCAAGATAGATATTCCTGGTAGCCGACGTGCCCTTTACACGGCAGAAAGAGATATATGGGTGATTGCCGCTAATATTGTAAAAAAGCGTTTTGAAAGGGAAATTGCCCCTATTCAAATCCTCCTTGAGGAGCTATTGGCGCGCCCGGATGTGCAAGAAGACTCCCATACCCACGCAGCCCTCTTACAAATCCGAGACGTTGTATCCGCGGTGTATTTAGTTACACAACTCGCTATACCTGTAATGGTTGCCGCTGATAGGGATAGATTTTTGAAAATACTTTCACATTGGCAGAAGCGTTTTGGTGATGGAGATAGTGTATCGGGATCCATATCTCGTGGCGATCCTAAAGCCGGCCGGGACTCCCAGCCTACCTGAACGGCAAGGCGCCTCCGGAAAAGAAGCTCTATCTGAGATTCGCCGTATTATTCACCCAGAAGCGCATCTTTTGCACCGCTTAGACAAGCCTACCTCAGGTATTTTGGTAGCTTCTTGGGATAAAGAAGTCTTCCGGGCGTTGTATGAGCAGTTTGCCGCCCATCGGGTGGAAAAAAAGTATTGGGCTTTGGTTCACGGTGAGCCGGACTTTGAAGCAGCAGAACTCACGGCGCCTATTGCGCCTACTTCTCCCCCTCGGGTAGATCCTTACCATGGCAAGCCAGCCCTAACCTTTGCTCAGACCGTGGAGCGGTTTCGGGGCTATTCTTTGGTGGTATGTGTCCCCGTAACGGGTCGCCTCCACCAGGTGCGCCTCCACCTCGCCTACTATGGCTTCCCGATAGTGGGAGACACTGCGTATGGTGGTAAGCCGTTGTTTCTTTCTGACTTCCATCCCCGCTATAAAGCACCTGCTGAAGGAGAACGGCCCCTCCACTCCCAGGAGGTTATCTTTCTCCATGCAGGCTATTTGGCCTTTCAACACCCCGTGTATCAGAAAAAGCTTACCTTAGAAGCCGCCTTTCCCCGGCACTTTAACATCGCCCTTCGCCAGCTGCGTAAGTGGGCCGCTCGTCGCTCCCCTTCTGACCATAAATAAAAAACCCCCGGTCTAACCGGGGATTAGGCGATCTTCAAAAAGAAGATAGGTATTACAGCTCTTCTGGCAATACTTCTAAGGGGAGGGTGGCAGTTACCTCCTTGTGGAGCCGTATGACGACTTCATACGTGCCTAAGGAACGGGGAGGTACAGGAAAGTGCACTTGACGGCGTTCTGCGGTGTAGCCGTGCTGGGCAAGTATAGCCACAATCTGTTGGGGCGTGACTGCCCCGAAAAGCTTGCCTTCTTTTCCTGCGGGCATCCGTATCTCCAAGCGGAGTTGGCTGAGCTTTTCCGCCAGCTGCTGAGCAGCGGATTTTTCCTGAGCGAGTTTATGAGCGATTTGTCGTAGGTGGGCTTCTAAGTGACGTTTTGCGCTTTCTGTAGCTATTTCGGCTAACCCTTTAGGAATAAGGTAGTTCCAGGCATAGCCTGGGCGCACGCGCACAATATCATACTTATGCCCTAACCCCTCTATATCGGCGTGTAGAATAATCTCTATATTACGGCTCGCCATAGACAGGTACTATTTCAGGTTGTCTGCGACAAAAGGTAAAAGCGCTAAGTGTCGAGCACGTTTTATAGCTTTGGCTAACCGCTTTTGATACTTCCAGCTGGTGCCTGTGATGCGACGGGGCAGTATTTTGCCTTGTTCGTTGATAAAGGGCATGAGAAAATCGGGGTCTTTGTAATCTATATACCGGATACCACTCTTCTTGAAAAAGCAAAACTTTTTCCGCTGCCGTGTACCTGTGAGTACCGCTAAGGCAGGGTTAGAAGGGGCAGGACCTAATCCTTTTTCTATCATACTTGAGAAGAGGTTTGCGCACGAAGTTTTTCGAGACGGCGACGATTGAATTCTATGGCGTGCTTATCCAGCTTAACGATAAGCTCCCGTAACACATACGGGCGCAAGCGTATATAGCTACGCAGCTGGGGAATAAAAGAAGCGGGGGCACGAAACTCGGTATATACATAGTAGCCGGCTTCTCGCTTGCGAATAGGATACGCCAGTCGGCGAAGCCCCCATACTTCTTGATTTACGATTTCTACGCCATTTTCCGTAAGGAAGCGATTAAACTCCTCCAGATACCCCTTATACTCTGCTTCGGTGAGGTCGGGAGGCCAGATTTGGGTCACTTCGTATTGACCGACAGGGTCTAAGCGTGGCATAAGCGGCGGCAAAGGTACAAAATCATACCGAAAAAGAGGTTCCACACCCACAAGTACTTTTGGCTTGGGGATTGTGGAAGACGAAGCCCCGAGCCAAAAGCCCTTGAGGGTAATCAATCTCTATCCCAGAGAGCAATAGCGTATGGCCCTCTTCTATGTAAAAAGGAATGCCTTCTACGATACAGCTTACCTCGGAGGGAAGCGGTGTGGTGGTGATTTCCATTTTGTAGGTGAGACCTGCACAGCCGCCAGCTTCTACTTTGAGGCGTATCCCCGCTGCTTGGGGATTTGTGGCCAACAAGCGTTTCAGCTCTTGAGCAGCGGAGGGTGTGACGTGGATTTCCATATCTGAAGCGTTTAACATTTTAGGGACGTACGAGGATAAAAGCTCCCCAGAAGTAAGGCGCGGACCGAGCCGTGCGCATGGCTTTTTGGGTATTCCAGAAGGCTTCTTCTATGGGGAGTTTTTTCTGGAGCCATTCGGTGTAGAAGCGGATCATAAAATCTCGGGTGGCTTCGTCATCCACTTTCCATAAGCTTAGAAGAAGGTTGCGGGCGCCTGCCAAGAGGAAGGCCCGCTGAAGACCATAGACCCCTTCGCCGTTTTGCACTTCTCCCAGCCCAGTCTCACAGGCCGAGAGGGCTACCAGTTCCGTATTGGTAAGCTGCAAGGAAAGCAGTTCGTACGCGTTGGCAATCCCATCTCGGCTTACATCAGTAGAGCCATAGAGCATGGTGCGTCCCGACTCAGCTAAAAGAAGCGCCGAACGAAAGAGGGGGTTAGCCAGCGCACTTCCACTTTGAATACCCACTAAGCTTCCGAGCCCTTCATCATACGGTAGGAAAATACCGTGGGTGGCAATGTGCAAGATATACGGGGAAACCGTCTCATATAAGCGGTTTTCTGTGGCTTGCGTACGAGTATAAATATAAGCCAAAATGCCCTGCCCTTGGAGGATATCTCGTATAGCTTTAGCTTCTTCTGCGGTACCGGGGAGGGGAGGTACATAGAGGCTATCTGTGGAAACGCCTGGGGCATACTCAGGGTCTGCTATAAGGTAAGCTTTCCTACCCTCATAGTAACGCAGCGGCTTTGGGGGCGCAGTTAAGCTGGCCAAACGGGAGTAGTGGATAACTTTGTACTTATCCACAATATACCCCCCTGCTGGTAGCAGCATTGCGGAGGGATTTATCTGGTAATACACACCATCGCCTGACACATAAAGGGTCGTAGTACCTTCGGGAAGCTTTTCTATGATAGGTTGCCAATAGGCTGCATAGGAGGTTGTATCTTTTTCAAAATTGAGGATAGACTGACTATAACGGAAAAAGTAGTAGTTTTCCATCTTTTTCCCTTGGGGAAGGGTCACATAGATAGGTGTTTTGAGAGCAGGTGTAGTTAGGACGGCTTGATATACCACTGAGTCCTTAGCTGTCGGCACTCGGAGCCGGATCCAATCTATGGCTACGGTTTGGGCAGGTAAAGCGCTACGAAGCTGGCGCCACGTAGGTCGTTTCATGCGAATGTCACCGATATAGGCCGTGAGCTGCTTTTCTAACTCATTAAGGCGATTTTCTTCCTCTGCCAGATTGATGCCCAGTTCTTTGAGCTCATTCGGGGAATAGGCATACAGGCGAACTACATATTCTTTTTGGTCTTGCCATTCTTGAAAGATTCGTTGGACAGTTGTGTCTGGGGTCCGGGCCAAGCGGGCGCGCAGCTGCGCTGTTTCACTGAGCAAGAAAGCTTTGGTGGCCAGATGCACTTCGTATGCTTTGAGTTTAGCGGCGTCGGTGCCTTGGGTGAAAGCAAAGGCCATATAATGTTCTAAGACCTGTTTGACACGGTTCCAATAGCGGGTCTTTTCGCTTTCTGTGAGACCATTGAAGAGCCTATCTACTTGGAAAAGGAGGAGGGAGACAGCTTTTTCGTAGGCTTTTTTGGCAGAAGACAGGTCGCGTGCGAGCCAATAGCTATCGGCCATCTCAGCCAGATAGAAGGGATATTCGGGATGTTTTGTGCCATAGACACTACTCCAGAGGGCAAGCCAGCGTTTGAAGTCGGCTAAGGCTGGAAGGTACTCTCCTTGGGCGCGTTTGAGACGGGCTTGATACAGGAAAGCGCGCATCCGATCCGGATGGCGCAGCGGCACCTGAGCGTCTAATACGGCTTTTGCGGCGGCGATGCGCTCTTCGGCTTCTGGGAGGCTATCCAGAGCTAACCACAAACCTCCGATGTCCAAAGACAAAGTGGCATACTCTAAGGGTGCACTATGTTGGGCGCGTTCTGCTTCTTCTGCGGCTTTTTCTAAAAAGGAGCTGGCGGAGTCGTTCTTACCTTGGAAAAAATGATTTTCTGCCAGGAGATAAAGGGTTCGGGCTAAAGGCAAGGCAGGTTGCCCAGCATAAAACCCTCTTTGTGCTTGTTCGGCTTCATGCAATAGATGACCTTGCTTATCATACCGGCCTAAGACTCCTTCTGTGCGGGCAGAAGCAAGGAGCGCTTGTACGTAAGTGGGTGAGGATCGACCTAATAAACGCGCACTAAGGTCTCGGGCTTTTTTAGCGGTTTCTTCTGCCTTTAGATAATCTCCCAGCAAGAGATAAAAATCTGTCAGGGAAATATAATAGCTTGCTACTTCTCCATCCTCACGGTGGCTACTTTGGTAGAGACGAGTGATTCGCTCGTACACTTCTTTAGCGCGGGTGAGGCGTCCTGTGCGTTGATACAGAAGGGCTAATCGCAGGAGCGAGGCGCTTTCTTCGCCAGCAGGCGTGCCTCCTTCTTTCTGCTGGCGCATGCGCAGGCGCACGGCTTCCATGTAGAGTTTTTCCGCTTCGCGAAACTGACCTTGGGCCTGGGCTAAGTCTCCTTTGAGCTCGTAGAAGGCAATGCGTTCTGCAAGGTAAGCAGAGGGTAGGTCTTCTATGGGTTTTTCCAAGGTGCGTAGCAGGGTCTCGGCTGCTGCGGGTTGAGCCAAGCGCAAGGCTAAGTCTGCCTCTAAGAGCAGGACTCGTAGGTAAGGCAGGCTTTGGGTAGGTCTTTTGAGGAGGCGCTCGTAGGTACGCTGTTGGCGTTCAAGGAGGGCTTGGGCGGAAAGATAAGCTCCTGCTTGCACGTTTCGGCGGGCAAGTGCTTCTCGGATAGCAAAAGTGAGGGGACCTTCGGGTTCTCCTATGGCGGCTAAAAGGCGGGCAGCTGTGGCAAAAGCGCTATCTGCCTGGGCATACTTGTACCCCAAGAGGGCCGCTTCGCCGACTTCTGTCCAGGTGCGAGCCGCTTCCAAGGTAGCGAAAGGCCAGTTTTGGAATCGTTGGGCCGCTTGCTGGGCATAGCCCAAGGCGATGGCAGGGCGATACTGTGCTCGGGCTATCTGAGAAGCTATACGTTGGAGCTGTGCGGCCAACAGCCCTTCCCCCTTCCCTATTACTAAACTTAGTACATTTTCAGCCAAGGGGAGTCGCTGGGCGAGCTGTCCAATCTGCAAGAGATGTTGTAGGGCTTCTGCGGTGGCGTATGAAACAGGCAATGCAGGATTGCGTAGATTTTTGAGGATGGGGTTGAGTTGGCGAATGCGGCGGTTATACGAACTTCTGTTGCTTTCCAGGAGGGTATGGAGAAAAGAAAGAAGCTGTGCCCGTATTTGTAAATCCAGTCCACCATAAGAAGTTTTTTTAGCCCATCGTAGACTTTGCTTTAGGTAGCTTTCGGATTTCTTTTTATCTCCGGCTAAGTCCGCGCTAAGGGCGAGCCAGTAAGTGTATTGGGCCTGGTAGTAAGCGGCTTCTTCACCACGGAAGGTACGAGGCAAGGAGGGGGGCAGGGAGTCCCATTCTCCCTTTTGCCAGTGGGCCCATAAGGTGAGGAAAGTTTTTCTTTGGCGGAGGTAGGTGCCATACGGCTCCACGAGTTCAGTGGGGAGAAAGACGGCTTGCAGGGTATCAGCGGCCTGGGGGGCATTGCCTACGAGCAGGAGGTTTTCGGCTATTTCCAAGCCCAGGAGTGCTTGTTGCCAGGCATTTGGGCTGTGGTTTTTAGCCGATAAGAAGGCCTTTTGTGCTTGGGGGATGCGTCCGAGGCTACGATGAGTTCGGCCTTGAATCCAATAATAATAAAATCGCACTTGGGGAGGAAGCGCGGTATTTCCCTCCACTACGGGGCTTATCTGACGTAAGAGGGAGTCGGCTTGGTAGGGGGCCTGTTGCTCTACAAGGCTAAGCGCATAGGCTAATCCTGCCGCTAATACCTCTGGGTCTTGCGGCCCTTTACGCTTGACAACTTTGGTATAGGCTGAACGGGCTTTTTTAGGGAAGGCGTGTCCTTTCCCTTGAAAATATACAGGCTCATAGGGGAGGAGCTGTGCGAAGACGATGCCTATGCCCAGTGCAAGCCATAGAGAGGGGCGGAGGAATGGGGGCATACCAACCTACTATGCTTCTCGGCGCTTGAGGCGGAGGGCCTTGCCGAGTCGTCCTCGCATATAAAAGAGGCGGGCTCGGCGGGTGCGGTTGTGTCGTACCACTTCTACTTTCAATAGGTAGGGAGAGTGAAGCGGTACTATCCGTTCTACCCCTACCCCGCCGGACACTTTCCGCACGGTCACGGTTTCCCGCAGACCACTGCCTCGGCGTTGGATGGCCATACCTTCAAAAATCTGGGTGCGTTCTCGTCCCCCTTCCACAATCTTTAAGTGCAAGCGCACAATGTCGCCGGCCCTAAAATCCGGTAGGTCCTTTTTGTAATGCGCTGCGTTGATGAGATGTTCTACTTCTCGCAGGAGATGGCTCATGGCGCAAAGGTACGGCGTTTATCCACATTCACCTCAAAGCCAAAAGAGGTTTGGTTTTGCGTACAAGTCCTATATTTGCGGCGGTATGAGCCAGACGACAACTACACCTGAAGCGGGAGCCGTAACTGTCCCGCAAGTCCGTTCCAGCGGAAGTGCCCTGCGCGAGTTTTTTGCGGCTATTGTTATTGTGGCATGTATTACTGTTGGAGTACTTGTTTATGTATTTGTGCTGGGGAACCCCAATAACTTTGAAGGGGGTGACCCTAAGAATAACCCGCTCCAAGGTAATTATTTAGGTATCGCTTATAAAGGTGGGGTTCTGGTGCCCATAGCCATAGGCCTCTTGCTCATCACGATTACTATGTCCATAGAGCGGGCGATTACCTTGGCTCGCGCTTCGGGGAAAATGAGCATGGAGGCTTTTGTACAACAAATAGAATACCTATTAGAGCAAGACCGTATAGATGAAGCCATCGCTTTATGTGATAAACAACGTGGGACCGTAGGCAACGTCGTGCGCGAAACCCTCCTCCGATTGAAGCAAGTAAAAGACGATCCTAAGTTAGACAAAGACCAGAAGGTCGCGGCTATTCAAAAAGCCTTAGAGGAATCTCTGGCGCTCGAGCTGCCCATGTTAGAAAAACACATGACAATTATCGCGACGATTGTATCCATAGCGACATTGGTGGGGCTTATTGGGACGGTGTTGGGGATGATACGGGCCTTTGCAGCGCTGGCGACTTCGGGGGCGCCGGATGCCGTACAGCTCGCTACCGGTATTTCTGAAGCGCTTGTCAATACGGCTTTGGGGATTACTACTTCTACCATTGCCACCATTTTATATAACTACTTCACCAGCCGGATAGACGATATTACTTACCGCATAGACGAAGCGGGCTATATTATTGTACAAACCTTCCAAGCCAAAGCATAGGTTCCTATGGCGAAATTCAAGGCCAAAAAGCAGAATATCGCCATAGACATGACCCCTATGGTGGACTTGGCCTTTCTCTTGATTACTTTTTTCATGCTTACCGTGAAGTTTCGGGCTCCTGAAGCTGTGGAAGTACAGTTGCCCTCTTCTATAGCGGATACCCCCTTGCCGGCTCAGGATATCTTGGTCATCTCGGTCTCTCGGGATGGCCGCATTTTCTTTGGGGTAGATAGTAAGCATACGCGCTTAGCCATACTGGACAAGATTCGGGAGCGGTATGGCTACGAGTTTGACGAGCAAGAGAAGAAGATATTCTCGGTGCTCCCTGAGATAGGGGTTCCTTTTGAACAGTTGAAGAGTTATCTTTCTTTTGGTGAGCTTGAGCGTAAGGCTATAGATAAAAAAGTGTCTATACCCGTGGATAGCGCAAACAACCAGCTCAAGCAGTGGATTCTTTTTGCTCGGTATAGCAATCCGCGGATACGGATAGCTATCCGGGCGGATGAGCAGGCGCCCTATCCGGTAATAGCGCGTATCATAGAGACTCTGAAAGAGCAGAAAGTACATCGGTTCAATCTCATCACTACCTTAGAAGCCAAACCTAAATCGTAAGTAAGCTATGGCCGCAGAAGTCGGAGGTGATAGCGGAGCACCGAAAAAAGGGAAGAAAAAAGGCAAAGCCCGTAAGTCCAAGAAGCGCCCACGTATTGATATGACGCCCATGGTGGACTTGGGCTTTCTCCTCCTTACATTCTTTGTCCTTACTACTACCATGTCCACGCCTAATACGATGCCTGTGGTAGTTCCGCCTAAGATTGAGAAAAATGAGGAGGTAGAGCCGCCCAAGATCTCCGAAGGGAAAGTCATTACACTGCTCGTAGGCCGAGGGAAGATTTACTATTATACGGGCATAGAGAAGCCTGAGCTACGGATTACAGATTTTTCCAGGAGCGGTATCCGTAAAGTCCTTTTGGAAAGGAGAGCCGAGGTCGAAGATCGCTATGGAAAAGGAGAAATGATCGTGATTATCAAGATGATGGATGAGGCTCAGTATAAGGATTTTGTGGATATTTTAGATGAGATGGCGGTAGTTGAGCAGAAGAAGTATGCTCTGGTGAATATCACACCTGAAGAAGTAGCATTGGTAGAAGACTACAAGAAATCTACGTAACCGAGCTAAGCTTAAGACTATGGCATCAGTAGCCTTTGACTGGGATGATAAATTATTTGCCCATCGTAATAAGGCGTATGGGGCGTACTTTCTCCGGAAGAACTATGTGCGTCATACCCTTCGGGCGTTGATTATTGCTATCTCAGCTATTGCGATAGGGATTGCTGTCCCTTTTGTGAAGGCCTATATTGAAGCTAAGTTGGAAGGACTCAATAGAGGTAAAAAGAAGACGGTGATTACCGAGCTGATGGAGCCCCCTCCCATTGATAAAAAGAACGAGCCGCCCCCGCCTCCGGTGGAACAACCCCCGCCCCCGCCCCAACGTGCCCAGATTAAGTTCGTGCCTCCGCAGGTAGTCAAAGAAGAAGAGGCTAAAAAAGAAGAGACTATCGCTAATATTGACACCCTCATGAAGGTAGACCCAGGCACCAAAGATGTAGAAGGAGACCCTAACGCTATCCCCGAAATAAGTGAAGGAGACGGGCAGGGGCAACCAGCTGAGGTCGTAGAGAAAGAAGAAGAACCAGACCCGAATGCCTTTATCGCTGTGGAAAAGGAACCCCAACCTGTCAATATAGACGAGATAAAGAAACGCATAGGCTATCCGCCCTTAGCCAAAGAAGCGGGAATACAGGGGAAAGTTATCGTGCGGGTTTTGGTAGGCAAGAATGGTAGGTATGAGAAGCATATTGTGCTGAGATCTCCGCATAAGCTGCTTACGGAAGCCGTAGAAAAAGAACTACCTAACTTAGAGTTTACCCCTGGGATTCAAGCGGGGAAGCCTATCAAGGTATGGGTGACGATACCTTTTGACTTCCAGCTCCGATGAAACAAGGGGGATGGCGCTTAGCCAAGCTTGCGGGGGTAGGTGTATGCGTGTTGTGGTTCATCGCCTGTTCTCTCCAGAAAGATTCCTCGTCTTCTACCGCAAGCGATGAAAAACACTCAGGAAGTATAGTGGAGAGTTTGGCCGATAGCATAGAGCAAGCTACTACCAATAGCTCTTCTGCTCCTGTACCCCAAGAGCATAAGAGGGCTTCTTCTACTGGTCCCTTACCTCCTCCTAAAAAAGAGCCGTGGATGGATACCCTTGTAGACCTTACCAATATTCCGTCTCCCAATAGTGCGGTGCTCTTAGAAGAGGACCCTATCCCCCAGAATAAACGGACGGTGGAGCTCCTTATCGCCAAACAATACCACCCTAAGCGCCCGATACAGCTTACGCTGAGGATGTATGTGACGGAAGAAGGGAAACCGCGCCGATTCCAGATTCTTAAGAACTCAGACCCAAAGCTCACACTCCCCTACTTGGCCTACCCTATTGTAGAGTTGCGTTTTGTGCCGGCCTTGTATAATGGGAAGCCTGTGGCCGCATGGACTACCCTAACTCTTCAAATCCAACCGGAAAAATGACGCTGCCTACCGAAATACTTCAGCACTTGAACGAACAGCTCAACCGAGAGCTATATGCCCAATATCTCTACCTGGTAATGGCCTCGTATTTCTATGAAAAGGATCTCCCCGGTTTTGGGCACTTTTTCTTGCGCCAATCTAAGGAGGAAGGCGAACATGCTATGCGCCTTTTCCGCTATCTCATGGAGAAAGGCGCTTCTTTCCAGCCTCTGCCCATAGAAATCCCCCCCAAAAACTACGAATCGCCCTTGGCTTGCTTTGAAATGGCCTACGAATACGAAAAGAAAGTCACGCTCAGCTACTACAACCTCCTCAAAAAAGCGCGGGATTTAGGCGAGTATGATGTAGAGGAGTTTCTGCTGTGGTATATTCGGGAGCAGCGCGAGGAAGAGTCACTCATGCAAGGATGGGTAGCCCGGCTCCGGTTAGCTAATGGGGAAGGACCAGCTCTTTTGCTTTTAGATCGGGAGGCTGCGGCTTATGCCCAGTCCGAAGAAGAGGAATAGCTTCGGACATGCCTCGTGCGCGGCTTCTCCATACCCCAGAAGTCGTAGAGGTCTTGCGAATAGACGCCCAAGCCGGCGTGGCTTGGATACGCCGTCAAGGGTTTGAACAGCGGATACCCCTCGCTCACCTTGTTTTAGAAGAAGACCCGCCTTTACCTGCTGGCGAGCCTACTTCGCCTGCGCTCTCTGGAGAAACCGAGCTGTATTTGGTCCCGCATATGGCCCAAGCCCAAGCAGAACTCCACCTTATCCATGGGCTCAGTCAGCCCGGGTTTTATAGCGTATATTTCAGGAGTAGCACGCAAAAAACTTGGCAATCCCTGTTAGCGGGTATCTTAGTCCCTGGCGAGTCGCGTTTTTTTGCTTTTTCTCTCCAGCACTATTCGCCGCCCTGGACTGTACATATCCAACGGCTCCTTCTTTCCGAAGGTGAGCAAGCGGCTATTCCACCAGCATGGGAAAAAACCTTTTCCTTGCGTTTGGTGCAGTTTATGGAGGGGCAGCGGCTACGCCTCACTTCCACAGAGATGTTCACTAAGGAGGTTTCTCCGACTACTGCCCCTCTACCTAAGTCAGGTGTTTCCACGGGCCTCCCTCCGCAGGAAATAGATTTGCATATTGAGAGGCTGGCCCCTGAGCTGCGGGATGCTTCGGCGGAGGAAATTTTTCTGTATCAGGTGCAAGCCCTGCGCCGCTACTTATACGCCTGTGAAGCGGCACAGTACCGGACCGTGACAGTAATCCACGGTGTAGGCAAAAAACGGCTTTTTGCCTGCTTGAAAAAGCTGTGCGCAGAAGCCGGGTGGGAGCTTGAACCTCTTTTGGTTCCCCCATACTTAGGGGGGGCCAGCCGTGTAAAGTTTTAGGAGAGAACCTGGGTACGGGCAGCCTGAGCGGCTTCTACCATGTGGATGAGCGCGGGGCGTACTTCTTCCCAGCGGCGCGTTTTGAGACCGCAGTCTGGATTTACCCAAAGGAGCTTGTCGGGCAGTACCTTTCGGGCAGCTTCTATCACCTGGGCGATGGTCTCGCGGGTGGGTATCGCCGGCGAATGAATGTCATACACACCTAACCCAATCTGCCTATCCCACTGCGGGAAGCGCCGAAACTCCTCTACCAAGGTCCCCTTGCTCCGAGAAGCCTCAATAGATACCACATCAAAGTCCATTTCCCAGATGTATGGGAGGATGCTTTCAAACTCGGAGTAGCACATGTGGGAATGGATCTGGGTGGTAGGCTGCGCATTAGAAGCTAATCGGAAGGCCCGCACCGCCCAGCGAAAGTACTCCGGCCAATCCCGTTTTTTGAGAGGTGCCCCTTCCCGGAAGGCCGGCTCATCTATTTGGATGATTTGAATGCCTGCACGCTCTAAGTCTTGTACTTCATCTAAGATAGCGAGGGCTATCTGATAGGCGACTTCTTCTCGGCTTTTATTAGGGGGGGCATAGCTCCAGTTGAGGATGGTAACGGGGCCGGTTAGCATGCCTTTGACGGGCTTGGCAGTGAGCGACTGCGCATACCTAATCTCTTCCACCGTCATGGGCTGCGGGCGCCATACATCCCCGTAAATGATGGGGGCTCGGTATACCCGAGACCCGTACGAAAGGACCCACCCTTGCTGGGTAATGGCAAAGCCTTCTAACCTTTCCGCGAAGAACTCCACCATATCGCTGCGTTCAAACTCTCCATGTACAAGTACATCCAGGGCGAGCTCTTCTTGGAAGCGGATAACTTCGGCGATACGCTGCCGAATCTGCGCCTTGTACTCTTCCGGCGGCACTTTACCTTCCCGATAAGCCTTACGTAAGGCGCGCAGGTCTTCGGTTTGCGGGAAAGAACCGATGGTCGTCGTGGGCAAAGGCGGGAGTTGGAGCTTTTCTTGTTGGAGGCGGCTGCGTTCGGCATACGGTACCGAGCGGGTAAAGTCGTTTTCTTTGAGGGCGGCTACGCGGGCGCGGGTAGGTTCGTGGAAGCCTAAGGGCTGGCCTTGCCAGAGCGCTTCGGAGGCGGCGGCTTCCGCTTGGGCTTGGGCATCGCCTTGGAGGGCAGCGGCTAAGGTGCGCAGCTCGGCCAGTTTCTCCTTGGCAAAGCTCAGCCTTTCCCACACCGCCGCGGGAATATGGGTCTCCGGTGCCTTGGTCAGCGGCAGGAAAGAAAGCGGCGCACTCGGCGCGAGCCAGACCTCACGAGCTATTTTAGAGAGACTTTCTACCTCACGGATTTTTTCTTTGAGATTAGCACGCCAGACATTACGGCCATCAATTACCCCTGCTATAAGAACCTTATCTTCTGGAAAGCCATACTGGGATAAAGCTTGACGATTAGCGGTATTGGAGACAAAGTCTAAGCTAATCCCTTTGACAGGAAGTTCTACGAGCCTTGGGTAAAAATCCACCGACTCATAGTACGTCAGCAAGTAAATAGGTAAGCCTGCGAGGTGGTGGTAGATATAGCCTACCAAGGGTACGGGCACTTCGTCCAGCACGAAGGCGGGTTCATGGAGGAGGAAAGCGGGCGCGCCCGCTTTTTGAAGGGCTTCTAAGAGGCCCCGGTAAGCGGGTAGAAGTTTTTCTGCGTATTTTTCTATTTCATCCGGGGAGAGGGGCCGACCCTCCTTTTTAGAGAGGGCCAAGAAAGTATAAGGTCCTATGAGGCTTGGCCAGGCGGAAGTATGCCCGAGCTTTTGGGCCAGTGCATACGCTTGGAGGAAAAAGTCCGGCTGAGCGGTAAGCGGCACCTCCTCCCACTCAGGCACCAGGTAATGGTAGTTTGTGTTGAACCATTTGGTCATTTCTAAGGCAGAGGCGCCCCGTGCCATCTGGAAGTACGACTCCCATCCCGTATAGGGCTGGAACCGGCTGGGAATAAGCCTTACCGCTACCGCTACATCCAGCATGGGGTCATAAAAAGAAAGTTCCCCACTGGGGTAAATAGAGACATGGGTTTTATAGGTATTCAGCCTTTCGGCTTCTAAGGTTTCCATGCCGGTCAGGAGGTCTGCTTCCGAAGTCTTCTTTTGCCAGAATCGTTCTAAGAGGGTCTTATACTGGCGCTTCTCGCCCAATCGGGGCAAACCAAACGCAAGTGTATGCATGTCGCGACAAAGGTAAGCCAAAAGCGCCTATACTCTTGGGATATTGGCAGGAGTATAGGAACTTTGGCGCGTGCGGGTCTGGGACAAACTCTTTTGGGTGTCTGGCGTGTTGTGGATAGGGTGTACCCGAGCACCTGAATGGCTGCAAGAAGCCCCCCTTGTAGGTATGCGCGTCCGAGATGACAAAGGACAAGAGCATTATTTAAAAGCCCCTCCCCAGCGGGTAGCTTTATGCACAGGAGAGGCTCTGCTGTTGTGGGAAAAAGCCGGCCTATTTTCTATGGTGCAGGCGGCCTGTGTAGGTGAGGGAGATAATGCGCGGTTTTTTTATCTACCTTGTGAGGATTCTTTATTACTTTTAGAGGTATTGTATCGTTTACGTCCGGATTGGGTTTGGTTTTCCGAAAAAAACCTCCTTACAGCGCAGGCCTTTCCCGCATATGTATTTGCCCCGAAAAGTACCGCAGAATGGTTGCGTAACTTACGACAGCTCGGGGCATTATATGATAACCCGCCGCTTATCCGTGTAGCTGATAGCTTGCAAGCGCTCGTGACTTCCCTTCAAAAGAAACTTCAGGAAGCGCGGCGCCTGCGGGTAGCGGTTATTGCTCTCGGCTCGCCTTTCCAGCTGGTTACCACCCGACATCCGCTGGCTACCCTTATTCAAGAAGCGGGGGGAAGCGTACTGTACTGTGATTCTTTACCTCCTCTGGATACCCTTAGGGCTAATCCTCCAGATGTCCTCCTCATCCCTGAAGGTTCCACAGAACTTTTGAATGACTTTCTGACTCACTACCCTGAGGGTTATACTTTTCCTGCCCTTCAATACAAGCGTCTTTTTAGCATAGAACGGTGGATGATAGAGCGACCTTTTGCAGATGCCCCGACAGCTTTTTTTTCTCTGGTAAGGATTTTGCATCCAGAACTCACCGGTTCAGCTTCGGAGCCACCGGCTGAGGAGATAGAAAAGGCCGCTCAGGAGCACGCTCAGTAAAACACTTGTGCCCAACGGGATATATAGCCGAAAGGAAGGTCGCTCAATCACGATATCTCCAGGGAGACGGGGCCATTCCCAGGAAAAGCGTTCAAAGAACCAGAGCAGCCCTCCTATGGCCATAAGAAAGGCTCCTACCAAGAGGAGGACTTTACCCATAGACATGGCCTTATCGTATAAGCCAGAAGCGGTGCCAGGTAGTCTGGCTATTTTGGGTAAGCCGTAAGAAATACACGCCTTCTGACAGGTGGGCAGGCAAGCGGATTTGCCCTTCGGGGGAGACTTCCCCCTCGGCGACCATTTGGCCTAAAAGGTTTCTTATCAGATAACGCCCATGAGGAGGAGAAACCCATAAGCTACCCTGAGTAGGATTAGGCGTGATTCGCACAGATGAACCCCCTCCAAGCAAAGCTGTGGGCGATAAGGTGTTTTTATACTGGATGAGTACTGGCACAAATGCGCCCCCCATACCAGACCAGTTGCCTTGCACGCGTAGGAGAGGAACGCCTTCTTCTTGCGCTAACCACTGAAACTCTGTATAGGAAGAGTCTCGCTGTTGAAGGGGAATACCGTTATAGTAGAGGGTGTCTTTTTGGTGAACGTCTTGTCGTAGGCGCAAGCAGACCTTTTGGGTGTAGGGCGTTTGGGTTGGGCCGTACCCATCTACCCGATGAAGCCTATAGCCCCGCTGGGCTAAAGTGATAGTACCTCCTCCTACCGGAGCAGGGAAAGAAAACCGCAGCCAAAAAGTAGTGCTATCATTTTGTCCATAGGTCAAAGGAAGCACATATACTTCATCGGGGTCTTGATAGCACGGCGTAAGGGGTAAGCCATTAACGGAGGCTCCTATTCCTTGTACGGTGAGCGCGGAGGTACCCTTGCGTAAAAAAGCATAAATGTCGCGTATGGATATTCCTCCGGGCGAAGGGAAAGAATCTGCGATCTTGAGTAAAAGAGCTTGGAGACTGGCATTTCCACACGAAAAGGTGTATTGCGGCGCTTCCCAGACATGCTTCCAGGCGATGGTGAGTTGGGTATCGCTGGGTAGCTGAGAGAAATCCCAGGTGTAGTTAGGGCCTGTGGCAGTAAAATCTATACCGGGCTGAGGGCGGCTTTGGCTCACGATGTAAGTAGTACCGGCGGAGGGAAGGTCTGAAGCCGTAATCTGAATCTGCGCGCAAGCCCAGGCAAGAAAAAATATGCCCAATCGTACGGACATGAAGCAAATATAAGGAAGCCTTAGCTAAGGACGGCGTAGCTGGAAAAAGTGCCGTAGGAGAGTGAGTGCTTCCTCCGCAAAAGGGCCGCGACGGACCCGCGTACGAGGATGTAGGAGGGAAGGCGTATGCCGGGAGAAGCCGCGTTGCGGGTCTGGTGCGGCATAAACAATCTCTCCTATCTGAGCCCAAGTTAACGCTCCTGCACACATAGGACAGGGTTCTAAGGTGACGTAGAGGGTAGCGTCGGGGAGGTATTTACTGCGTAGGTGCGTAGTGGCTGCGGTAAGGCAGAGCATCTCGGCGTGGGCGGTGGGGTCTTTAAGCTGTTCGGTGCGGTTATGGTCACGGGCGAGCAGGTGAGGACCTACCACGAGCACAGCACCGATAGGAACTTCTCCCTCTTCTAAGGCTCGGTGGGCCTCCTGTAGAGCTATACGCATAAAGTGCTCGTCAGCCCTCACCGGCGGAAAAGTATCATTCCTCCAGTAGTAAGTAGGGCAGCCACACCCAGCTGCCAAGAAAGGGGTTCCTGCCCTATCCCAGCAGCTAACGCAGCCGTGCCTATGGGTTGAAGGTTAATATACAAAGCCGCTTGAGTCGGGGTCAACTGGGTGAGGCCGGCATTCAATAAAAGATAGGCCAGGACCGACATGCCCACGATAAGGTATCCTAAGCTCACCCAGGCGCCTGGTGTCAGGGTGGCCCAGGATTGGCGGAAAAAACCCCCAATCAAGGTAGGGGTATGTAAAAGGGCCCCTATGAGCATTACATAAGAAGTTACCGCGAGCGCCCCCAGCCGCTCTATCATGGGGGGGGAAAAGTTTAAGTACCAGCCCCAAAAGCCTACGGCTACAAGAATAAGCAACCAGCCCCACCCGTGTGCGCTATGAAGGACATTGTGCCAAAGAGCTAAAACTACCCCTATGTAGGCCATAGCTAACGCAAAGAGCTTTGAAGTTGAAACCTTCTCTCGTCCAAAGACGGATACCCCTAACCAAAAGACTACCGAAGGCGTAAGGGCATAGATGAGTGCGGTAGTTGCGGCTGTCGTGTAGCGTAATCCCCAGTTGAAGAGCAGCTGATTAAAAAATATACCCAGTATGGCGATAATGAACAACCTTTTTTGCCAGGATTTAGGCAAGTCGCTCCAACCATAGGCGATATACCCTTTTCGTTTAAAGAATGGCCAGAGGAGGAGATAAATAGCTGCACTGCCCCAGGCTCGGAGGCCTGTCAGAAGCAGGGGATCAAACCGCTGGGCAGCCTCCCTCCCTATCACATAGCCGCCGCATATAATAGCCGTCTGTCCCAGTAAGGCTGCATGTCCTACCCAAGAAGAGGGCTTAGCTACGACATTTACACTTCCAGACGGTCGCATAATAAAGCAAAATCACAATACCGGCAACTGTAGTGGTCAGTGGTCTGAGGAAAGGCTAAGGCGCCTTCTTTTGACTTCTTCTCCAGCTTAGGTACAATATTACTGATGAGCTGCTCTAACTTATTGAGGTATTCTTGTATCCCCTCTGGATGAAAGGCCGCATAGAGGGTATCTGGGCCCGCCTCTTGCTTAGGGCGCCACCAGAGATTGATAATGACTATCGTAGGCAAGGAATTAAGCGTTGCGCCCCCGCTTTTTGAAAGGGCGTGGAGGTAGATTAGAGCTTGCAGGCCCGATTCTGGAAACTTTTTGGGGGGGGTATAAGGTTCATTTGTCTCAGGCCAGCGCCAATCCCAAGGAATAGTATGCAACTTTTTGACATCTTGGGAAAGGGATGACTTAAAATCTATCAGGTAACGACGCGGTGACTCAAGTACTTCTCCTGTAGTAGGGTCTGTCCATGCTTCTATGAGTAAATCTATGCGGCCCTTTATCGGGGGGCTTGGTAGCGATACAGGGGTTTCGGAAAAGAAATGCAGCCTATGATAGAACTGCGCAAAATGTCGAAAACGAAGCACTTTTTGGGGATTTGCTGCAGATTCATACAAAAGAGCTGTAAGGCTGTGGAGGATAGGTTGGCTTACTTGCGCCATGAAAGGGCGTAAGGGCTTATATTTTCGCTTCCAGAGAGGCTGCTGGTCACGCGCACGAATCCTCCCCAAGCGGTAATAGAGTCTTCTGCAGCTCAGGCGATACGCTACCTTTCGGAGAGAAGCTTCATACGCCGCATGAGGAGCGCGGCGGGAACGAAAAGCCCAGCCTACGATTTCATGAAGGAGGGTACCTATTTCAGCGGCTTCGGAAGCGGGACGCTCAGAGAGGACCTTTTGCCAATAAAATCTTCTTGGGCAAATAAAAAGCTGACTTAGCTCGGAGGGAGAAAGGGGGGTGGAGGCTGAAAGCGGTGTATTGGGGGTTAAAGGTTGGGAGGCGAGGCGTGGCGGTGGCGGATTCGGAGGCGAAGGCGAGATCGTGAAGTACTTAGCTATGGAAAGGCTATCGGCATGGGTCAAAAGGTCTTCTATGGGTGTGGAGTTTTCTACGCCGGCAAGACGCCAGAGAAAGATATTTTTACTGCCCCAGAGGAGGAGCGAGAGAAGCCGCCACCCTAACTTTCGGTGGGCCTCAGGGGAAAAGAAGCGGCGGCGTAAGCCCGCAGGCCAGAAGCTCACCCTTTCCCATCGGCCTAAAAACTCTCCGGGCGGATTTATCAAGAAGAGTGCGTCATAAGCCCCTCCAGCTATCTGCGGCAGGCGACCTAAGTAAATACGCGTTTGCGGAAAGATCCCCTTATAGATAGGATTGCGGCTTTGTAAGAGCTGAAAGAGAAACTGCCAAGCATTGGGATCTTCGGGGACCATTTTTGAGGTTACCTGGGCATAGAGGGTGGCAGCCCACTGGTCAGCAGGGTCTTCGGAGGCAGATACCATCGGCCATGCCCGCACCTTGCCTGCCAAGCCATCCAGGAGAAGTGGTTGTAAGCTTTTACCTACTTGGGTACTTTCCCATAGAGCTGTGGGTTTGGCTGAAATTATTTCCTGATAAGGAAGCTGTTTTTCTATAAACTGTTGAAAAATAATCAGGGTATCCTCCCTCCCCCACACGGCTATACGGGCCTCAGGGTTTTGGTTGTGCCATGCTGCCAGGGTTTGTGCGGCCTCTTCTAAAAGCTCTATAAGAGAAGGACGTTCATAAATGGTTACTTGTCGTGCAGAGTCTGGCCATGTAGCCACTCGCGTGCCGGGGAAAGGCTTATCCCACACTTCAGGGAGCATAGTGGATAGCAATTCAGTATCCCACCGCCAGACTTCTGCCCCTGCTTTTGCCCCATTCGCTATAACTTTTTCTAAAAGGGGATAAGAACTATATACATGGAGAAAGACCACTTTTTCCCAAGCCATATCTGAGCTATGTAAAACTTGTTGAAGAGCTTCTTCGGCGAAAAGGCGATTCTTTTGTGAGAGGTATTGGTGATAGTGATGAATGAAGTCAACGAAATTTTCCCAAAATATACCCTTGGAGCTATCTATAAGAGGTAGGGGTAGCTGCTGGAGCCAAGTGAGAGCATTTTTTTCATACAAGGCAAATAGTTGAGCGATCTCTTTTTCGGCTTTGAGGGCCTTCCAGTAGCCCAAAGCTTCTTGCAGGGAGGAGGTGGCCCAAAGTACCTCTTGCCAATCACGCCCGAGGCGCTGGGCCATCGCCCAATGCTCAGGAAAGTAGGTTTCTCCGGTGCGCCCTATACGAGCTAAAGCCTTGTCAAAGGCTTCCAAAAGATCAAGCGGATTAGGTTTATTTTTTTTTGCTTTTTCTGAGGCCCAGGTGAAAATATCTTGTATGTAGGGATAGCCTGTATCTATTTTCAGCGCTTCGGCTAAAAAAGGGTCAGCGGTAACGAATACCTTACCCTCCGTACTACGGAGTGCGTGATAAAAGGGCTCCGGGAGTAAGCCTGAGCTCATTTGATTTGAAACTGCCCTTGCCCGATAGAAACACCTTCACAAAAGACTTCTACGCGGTAGGTGCCTTTGGATAGCTCTTGTTCGGCGGGGCGCTCGTAGGTAGCACAAACTTCCTGGCGGGTACGGTTATAGGTAAAGACGGCCTTCGCCGAGAAAGGTTGCTCGGTATCCATAAGCGTAAAGTAGCCGCTGGTAGCCGAAAAGTTGGTAAGGACTTTTCCTGTGGGGTCAGAGATGACTACATAAGCGGTACGTTGGCCAGGTTCTGCTACCTCATTTTCTAATAGGGTAAAACATATCTTTAGCTTGTGGATGCGCCGCGCGCGAAACTCTGTATCCCACTCTTCCTTATTGTTTTCTCGTACTAAACCGTATTTGAAATCTATGGCTTTCAGGTAAGAAGCTGCCCGTACCTTTATCTCTAACTGTTCTTTTTCTTGTTGTATCTGCCGTGTTTGAGTCTCCTTCTCTTCAACTTTTCTTTCAAGCTCGGAAGCCTTAGCACGCAGTTCTGCATTTTCTTCTTCTAACTGCTTTATGCGTTCTTGATACTTTTGGATGTAATAGGCCATCTGTTCGGTTTTATAGCGCATTTCTTCAGCTTGTTTTGCGGAAATGCGTCCTTGCTCTTCATATCTACGGATGCGAGCGCGGGCTTGTTCCAGTTCTTTGGCCAGCTTTTCTACTTGCTGTGTTTTTTCCGCTAAAGCCACATCCTTGCGCTCCAAATCTTCTTGTATCGCTAATATCCGCTGGTTCAGGCTTTGGATCTCCTCTTCCAGATTTAGCTTTTCTTCGGTGAGCTGAGTATTTTCTTTTTCAGCTTTTCGGAGCTTCCAGTAGAGGACACCGGCTACGGCCGCAACCAGGACAAGGAGTACACCTGAGATGATACCGACACGCACGGGACAAAGTTACCTATTTGTGCACAGAAGTTTTTTTGTTCTTGAGGAGGTGGAATGGGCTATCCTCTCCTGTACGCATCGGCCAGGAAGCTACACCCGGCGAGTGGCTTTACATATTGCACATCTGGTGGAGAAAAGTGGAGGGACATATCATTTCATAGATTTCCTTGCTCTCCCGCGAGATTTTCTTTTTTCTGACCTTTTTGGGCATAGGTCAGAGGCTTTTCGGGGCGTAGTAGAGCTGCTTGCTCAACAAAAGTATTGGATATGGGTAGTGCCTGAGTATAATGGCAGCTTTCCTGGAGTGGTGAAGGTTTTCATAGACGCGCTTCCCCGGGAGGTGCTGCGAGGGAAGTGGGCGGCCTTGGTAGGCGTCTCGGATGGTCGATTTGGGAACTTGAGGGGCTTGGATCACTTGAGTAGTATCCTCCACTACTGCGGGACTAATGTGATACCTTATCGGGCACACCTTATGCACATTCAGCGGCACTGGCAAGAGGCCGAAGAGCGCCCCGACGCCGAACATGAGAAGGAGTTACACTTGCTTTTAGAGAAAGTACGAGACCTCCAGAGTCAGGGATAGTTTGTACCTTTGCGGGGCTGCCGAAGTGGCGGAACTGGTAGACGCGCACGTTTCAGGGGCGTGTGGGGTTCTCCCGTGTGGGTTCGAGTCCCACCTTCGGCACGGCTCCATTTTTTTGTTTTAAAAGGTATGGAGCCGGTAATTGCTCAAAAAGCCCCTTTTGGAAAAGAACTTCAGCCGGGCACGTATTGGTGGTGTGCGTGTGGACGCAGCCAAAATCAACCCTTTTGCGATGGCAGCCACAAGGGGACAGGTTTTGCGCCCGTCAAGTTTGTGCTGGAAGAGTCTAAAAAAGTATGGCTCTGCGGCTGTAAGCACGCCCATACCCCGCCTTTCTGCGACGGAACCCATAAAAACCTCTAAGAAAACACCTTCCTGTACAGGGCTTTTTGTCCCTCTGGGGAGCGGAGCGGTTATTCTTCGTAGTAAGTGATGATGAGGGAGTCGCCTGCGCGCACTTCGTCGGATTTGAGGAAGTTGAGGTCTCGGAGCTGTTCTACGGAAACACCATACCGCTGAGCGATGCTGGGGAGGGTCTCCCCGGCTTGTACTTTATGGATACGGGCTTTGGGGACTTTTTTGAGGGTAGGCACTTCCTTATCCAGCCGAGGGTCCTCTAAGAAGAAAGTGCGTCTTTGTTGAGGAGTCAAGGCAGGGAGGTTCTTTTCATGCGCAAAATCTATGAGGGCCTGTCTGTCGGGGAGCAGTGGGTAAAGATAGACGCTCCCCCGCGGGCCGGGTACCGCCAAGAGCTGGCCATCTGGACTAAACGCCGGGCGGAACTGGATATGCAGCGGGAAGCGGTATTCAGTCAAGCGGAGGAAGGTCCGGCCGCTCCATAGGCGTGCGGTTTGGTCTGTGGCGATGGAAAGGATGTGTAAGCCCGTAGGACTCCATTGTACGGCATAAGGGATGCCTTTATGGCCGGAGAGGGTGTGAAGGAGTTTCCCCGAAGGGAGATCCCACACCCGCAAAGTAGAATCGGCACTGGCGGTGACCACCTTGTGTCCCTCAGGGTGAAAAGCAGCTGCGGTAAGCCCAAGTCTGTGTCCGACGAGGATGGCCAGCCGCTTCCCTTCCCAGTTCCAGAGGGAAGCCGTACCATCCTCGCTCAGCGCAAGAATCCACTGCTCATCTGGTGAGAGCAGTACCTGCGAGATAGCCCCGCTATGCGCCTGGAGGCGGATAGGGTCTCCGTTGGTGGTTTTCCAAAGGTAAAGGGACCCCAAGCGGGTAGCTATGACGGCTTTACTGCCATCTCGCGTGAGGGCGCCATGCAAAGCCTCGCTATCTAAATGGGCGGTGCGTAAAAGCTCCCCAGAGGTACCCCGCCACAAACGCGCCGTTTTATCTAAGGAAGTAGTGAGGATGGTAGATGCATCCGCAGATAGCGCGATGTGGGTGAGGTTGTCTTTATGTCCCCAAAGCCGAGCTATACTCACGCCTTGGGAAAGGTCCCACACACGGGCCGAAAAATCTTCTGCCAGCGAGACCAAATATTTGAGGTCTTGGGAGAAATAGACTTTTTCTACGATATGGGTATGGCCGCGCAGTACTTCTCGGGAGGCGCCTGACTGGACGTCCCAAATGCGTATAGTTTTATCCCAACTGGCGGTGGCCAGCTGCTCACCGGCCGGGCTAAAGGTGGCATAAATGACGCGGTTTTTATGACCGATAAGTTTTTTGAGGGGTTCTTTATAAAGGTGAGCGTGGAGGGCATAGTAGAGGGCAGCTTCGGCTTCTTCCACGTAGGGGCGTTCGTTGGGGTTGCCGATATGACGAGGCAAGGCTTCCATGGCTAAACGGGCAGCTACTTGGGGATAGCCTTTGCGGGTTTGCTCCTCAGAGAGTGCAGCGAGGAAGAGCGATTGCAGGATGAGGGCTTTATTGCGCTGGAGGATAGCAATTTGGGTTTGGTATTCCGCTTGGGCTTGGTTGTACTGGGCGTTGATGCGGGCGGCCTCGGCGAGGCGGGTTTGGTTTTCGGCGATGCGCTGCTGGATAAAGGCGCGCTCACGCTCCATTTCAGCGATGCGGCGCTGGGCTTCGGCGATGATCCGTTGGCGTTCGGCATTAGAGCGTTCTGCTTGAGCGACACGCAGGGCATTTTCGGCAATAAGCTTTTGCTGTAGGGCGAGGTAGCGTTCTTTTTCCGCCAAGAGCTTTTGGTGAAGCGCTTCTTCGGCGTTTTTCTCTGCGAGGAGGCGCTGTTCTTGGGCGATTTGGGCTTGCCGGCGGGCTTCTTCGGCGTTTTTCTCGGCTAAGCTGCGTTGTACTTCGGCATAGTACAAGGCTATCAGGCTGAGGAGGAAAAGCAGGGTAATAATCCCCAACGCCAAGAGGAGGAGGCGGCGGTTGCGCTCTATGCGGGCCTTGCTGCGGGCTAAGTACAGCTCAATAGCGTCTCGCAGGGCAAGGGCTTGGGTAAGGGGGTCCTCATCCGGTACGAGCTCCTCAGGTAGGAGATAGCGGCGTATCCATGCAGCATTCGGACGGGTGCCGTAATACCACTCCGAGAAGTACTGATAGGCGCCGCCACTCAAAAGCAGGCGATTGGACTGGTGGGCTTCCAGCCACCGCTGCACTTGAAACTTCAGCTCCCGGAAGATTCGTACGCTTTGGGCCTCAGCTTCGGCCCAACGGATGAGCCGCTCCCAGTTTCGGATGAGGGATTCATGGGAGACGGTGAGGGTATCATTTGGGCTAAGTAGAGGACTTTCGCCCTCTCGCAAGGAAGGTTGAAGGAAGCTTACCTTTTCACTGCGGAAAAGCGCCGCGACCCGAGCTACTACTTCTGGGGTAACCCCTTCAAGACCCAAAATGTCGGTAATCTGGCCGAGGGTGAGGCGGGCTCGTACCGCTCGCCCCTCGTCTATCCGTGTGAGAGAGACAAAAAGCCCCCGTATAATCGCCTGTAAAAGGTCTATGCTTAGCGACTCGCTGTAGTGCGCTTGATAGAGGCGGTCCAGGTTATTATAGAGCCACTCGGCGTGGAAGTTGAGTACATTCCGCAGGCGGGCGTTTGGGTAGAGTTTCTTTTCGGTTTCTGGAAGGGAAGCTAAATATTTTTCAAAGAGAGGGCGGTCTTGTTCAGGAAGGCGGTTTGCGGCTAACCCTCCTACCAAGGCGTATTCCAGCAGGTCCAGGGGTCTTTTGCCTTCATCGGCGGCGTGCCATATGCGGTGGAGGGCATGTTGGAGTACGGGCAGCTGGTCTATCCCATCGCCTAAGTCGTTGAGGAGACGCTGGGTGAGGCGCGGCGTGATGCGGTCCCCATTCAGTTCTACGGGCTTTTCTATGACGGCTTGAAACTCCTCTCGGGTGAGCCGCGGTACGAAGTAGGTGCTCTCCCCTATCAGTTCGGCAAAGCCGTGGAAGGCCACGCACTGCCCGATAAAGTCCGACCGCATGGTGAAGATGACCCAAATCGGGAGACCTTCCCGCTGAGCTATGCGGATGGTTTCGGAGAGTACATTTACGGTGATCTGTGCCAGGGGGGAAGCCACGCCCGCTGAGTAGTTTTCTTCATTGGTGAAAAACTCTTCAAACTGGTCTACGAGGATGAGGAGGTTTTGGCCTTCGCGCAGGCGGGCGATTTTTTCGGTGTCGGAGAGGGCTTGGAAGGCTTCTGAAGTGGGATCCACGTAAGCAGGGGAACTCTTGTAGAGGTCTACCAAGGCCGAGAAGCCGTAGACTAAGCGGTTTTCCACAGCGGCGACTTGGCTGTATCCCAACGCGCTGGCTAAGGCTGTGGCCAAGTTCGTTAGCGGCTGCTTTTCAGGGCGGAAGGTAGCGATGGCCCAGCTCGGATATGGGGCCGGCATAAGGTTCGCGCGCAGCGCAGGTAATACGCCCGCAAATACCAACGACGACTTCCCATCCCCTGAGGCCCCCGTCACCATGACAAACTTCCGCTCTTGGAGCTGCTCTAAAATCTTGGTGATGTGCTTGTCGCGCCCATGGTAAAAGACCATTTCTTCTTCTTCAAAGGGACGCAGGCCGATATAGGGGCACACACGCGGACTATCGGGCCATACTGAGGATTTTTTCGCTTCTTGGAGAGCTGAAGCGATGTGGTTTCCTATTTCTTCTATGGGGGCCAGTTGGAGTCGGATGTTAGGCACTCGGACCGAAAGCGTGCGATTGCGCAAGGGCTCAGGAGGGCCTATCAGCAGAATAGGTGTAGGCGCGCTCAGCCCACCGCTGGCTTTCCAGATTTGCTGAGCTACTGAGACAGCCCAATCCCCCGCCCGATGGAAGAAGATAACCAATAGCTGACTCTGCTGGTAGATCCGTAGCGCTTCTTTTGCATCTTGGTCGGCTTGTTCTGGCCGGAAAGAAAGGGTATGTACCTTAAAGGCTTTGGAGAGTTTTTCGGTTAGCTCGAAGCAGCTTTCAGCGTCGCGGGCATTATGGATGAAGCCGACCTCGTATTGTTTGACGGCCTGACGGGCTTCTACGGCCTCGCTGAGGAAGGCGCGCACCTCTTGAATAAGGAGTGGCAAGCTGGCTGTGCGCGTGAGCATCACCCGATTGGTGAGCGTGTTTTCTATATGGGTGAGCAGCTCTTGGGCTTCTACCGTATAAATCGTTCCCTCTTCGTGTGGAGCCCACACTATCAGCCGAAACCGTGGCGAGACCTGCTGGAGGAGGAGTTCGTATTGTTTTTTCAGGAGAGGGGTGCCCTCAGGCAGGAGAGGCCCCACTTCGGGCCCTAAAATGAGAAAAGCGGCATCGTATTGCTCCCCCACTTGGGACAAAAGGGAAAGGTCTGAAACCGCGGGCTTTTCTACCTGATAGCCGGCGTTAGCGAGCATGACGCTCAAAACCTCCCGTCGCGTTTCATCGGCGGGACTCACCCAGCCCAGCCAGAGAGAGAGCGTCCGAGCCCTTGTCTCTGTCGTCAAGACCGAAGCTGTCTCCATCTCACAAAAGTACGCAAAACAAAAACAAATCTTTTCCCCTACTTATCCATGGTCTTGGGCCCAGGAGCATAAAGCTTTTCCGCTATTAGAAGGCGTAGCGCGGTATCCGTGCCGGGCGTGGGCCCAGGTAGCGGACTTTATGGGCCTGCGCTTTGCCGGAGGGCATTCTGGTTGCTCCGGAGAAGGAGAGCGTCGGCGGCATCCACATCGCCATCCGCATCCAAGTCGGCCCATGAAAAGCCGGCAGTAATGCCACTTCGAGGAAGGAGAAATTCCCAATCGGCGGCGTTGATGCCTCCCCTATCATACCCGAGCCCTTGACCGGGGCCGAAGTCGTTCAGCTGGTCGGCACAGTTGCCGGCCCAAGTCGCAGCATACATGCGCCCCCCCCGGCCCAGCGATGAGCTTGTACTGCTGTCCGGGCACCCCCTGCAAAGAAGAAGGGTCCGTAAGGTCAAAAGTATCCGCTTCTCCTACCCCACGGGCCGGCAGGCTCACCACTGCTGTATAGAGCGGCAGGTGATTAGGGGTGCGAAGCACAAAGTATTTAGCGGCATTTGTATCGCACACGCAGAAGCTGAGCGTATCTCCATATATGCGGCCGCCCGTATAGGTAGTTAGGGGCAGAGGGTAGGCACTGGTAAAAGGATAAAGGTGCCCCAACGTGTCTATCACCGCCCAGGCTGTGTCTATGCGCTGATGAGTGGCGGCATCATAGGCCTCTACCCGAGCTATAGCACTGCCCAAGGAAAAAGTAGGGATGATGTAGTTAGGTGGGGATGAAAAGTCCTGCCTTCGCCATAAGAAAGAGTCGGCTTCCCAGGGCCAGGCAGGCAAGCGCCACAGGGAGTCGGTTAGGGTCGCCGAGGGCATGCGTAGGTAAGTAAAGAAGGTTGCCGGCGTGAGGTAGGGATGTGGTGGCTGGAGGCAGCCGCTACACCCCCGTGTGGCGGGCCCTTCTAAGGCAGCCCTAAATCGTATCCGATGCCCGCGTCGCACCAGGATAGGCTTACGCAGGGCGCCGCTCGCTCCTATCAAGAAGCTGGCCTTCGGGGTTGAAGTGCCCAGTATCAGCGTATCCGGTCCCGGCGCTATCCCCCGTATCCACCAAGCTGAGGTAGGCATACCCGGGCCCCGTGCGTTATCAATGAGCACGCGTCCTTGGGTGCTGCTCAGCGAAAAAGTAGGCCAGTTACATACGGTACCCCCATAGCCTGTCCCGTAGAAAAGCGTATCTGCCCGGGTGCCCGACAGGGCCCCCACGCAGAGCGTATCTGGAGCATAGAGCGCCGTACCCACTAAGGGTATCCGATAGCCCCAGTAAGAAAATAGCTTTCCCGGGCTACAAGGCGCTATGCTAAACGATACCTGTCCCGAGTCTAATCCGAACCCCGTACCACTATACCACTGTGCGCTGGGATTGAGGTAAAGCCTATCTCCTGAATGGCCGGCGTAAAAGATAGGCCCCCCTGTGCCTGTGATAGGGGCTTCGGCTTGGAGGGTATCTTGGGTAAAGTAGCTGGCCCATAAGGGCACAGCCAGCATGACCCCCCTGGCCCCGTGATGCGAAAAGGCGATACTGCCTCCCCGCAAGGTAGTCAGCCCAATAGCCCAGTAACCCATGCGAATTTCCCAGTTAGGGCCCTCTATACCACAGCTTCCCCCGAAAAAGAGCGTGTCTTTTACCCCTGTGCTTAAGTCGTAGCGTAGTACGGTAGCGCTTCCCGTCCAGGGGTGGCCTACCAAGAGCATAGGGCGTGGCCCTTCTACTACTGCCAGCTCGTGGGACACAAAAGAAGAGCCGGGTCGCCTGAGGGTATCTATGGTAGAAATCACATAGCCATATGGCGGCGTAGAGGAAGTGGGCACCGCTTTCCGCAAGAGATCGGCGTTGCTACAGGCGTTTTCTATCCAGTAGAGGGTGTCCTTGTGAGCAGTGATAGCCCGAATAGCCCCTATCCGAGTAGGGTCACAGGGTGGATAAGGAGCATCTTGTAATATCTGGCTTGGGGGGGCTACAGGGGGACCCCATCGCCATAGACCTGCGTTGTAGGCCTGATAGAAAAAGTTGCCTGACGAAGCAAAAACAGTGGGAGCCTCCGGCGGAGTAGGGGGAGAAGGGATGGTAGAAAAGATCAAGTCAGGCCCAGTGTCCAGTCGGATAAGTCGCAGAGCGCCTACCTCCCGAAGGAAGAGGTTGCCTCTCAGGACATCATACCGTAGGAGACTTCCCCCCGAAGGGCCTGGTACAAGCGAGCCGGGCAACCGTACTGTCGTCTCGCTGGAAGAAGTCGTTCCTATCTTCCATGCGCGCAGGCGCACGACTTGGCCATCGTGGAGTGTGACGCGATACAAAAAGGCCGAGTCGTTGGCGAACGTCCGTTCCAGGATATAGAGGCATTCTTTTCCGCCGGCGTGGGGGTCCCAGGGGACGTAGGCAACGCCGTGAATCACATCAAAGGAGCGGGCTTTTCGGTGGAAGGGGCCGGTGGCCCAGCGCGCCGGCGGAGCATTAGCATTGTCAGAACCCACATAGCGGAAGACCCAGAAGCGGTCCCCCAAGCTGCCTGCCCGCTGCGCGAGAGGGGTAGTCGTGCCTGAGACCTGTACCCATAACGTATCCCCCACATCGGCGAAGTTTCTGCCGAGGAGGGAGCTACGCAATACCAAGAAATACCGTCCTGGCGGCATCCGCCCCGATAAAAGCAAATCTACTGACCCTGAGGTAGAGCCCTCTATGTCGATTGCGGGGAAGTCCCTCGCCAAGCTACCCGCCCAAGGCTGCGTAGCCCGGTATCGGCGGGCAGGATCCTCCGGCATCCATAAAAGTTCTCGGCGATGAGTCGCTGCCCAGGTCCCTGTTATCCCAAGCTGTTGATTGGGTAAGCTGTCAGGCGCACACGCCGAGGATGCAATAGGCATAACTGGTCCCAGATCCAAGCGATGAAGGTCTAAGCGGCCCACCCATATGCGTGGCACCCCTCCAGGTGCCGTCTGTAAGCTCAGGGTATCGCTGTGGCCGTCATCCCATCGCGGCTCCACCAGTACGCTGTCACGCCCCCAGCCAAAGAGATAGAGGGAAGGCCTGGTAGGATGCTTGGCGAGGCTGGCGCACATTATCCCCTGGCGGGGCCCCTGCGACGCCAACGTCCCCAAGACCTTATAGCCCCCAAACCGCCAATCTGCCGGAGAGGGGGTTCTATAATACCGCAGTCCGAGAATGAAGCCATTGGCCTCACTGCCTGTGCCGCCAGGGAGGGCTGCCGGCGCATTCGTGACATTCGTCAGGCTCCAAGATGGGGATTTGACTATACCACTGAGATACAAGTACGAAGTGGGCTGACCACTTAGAGAAGTAAGTGGCTCTATGGCTAAGCCTGTGAGCTGCAGGCTATCGGCTTCTGCCGTCACCACAGGCAGACGATTAGGAAGGAGGTTGGGCTGAAATTGCATACCGGTCAGTATCAGCCGAGGACGCGCAGCTTGCGGGAGGGTAGTAGCCCCTATGGTATAGCCTGCGGTATCCACCGCCGCCCAGTATAAGTACCGAAAAGTACCACTCTGCGTAATAGATTGAAAAGCCACAAAGTAATGTGTAGCACTTTCCGATATGCTGGAGGCATACTCAGCCAAGGTATAATGTGTGCCGGCCGGTACCGGGACAAGCTGCATAGTGCTCCCTTTGATGAGGAGGAGCCGTAACTTGGGCTCACTACTAACCCCTGTCCCAACACTACTTCCAGCGACTTTGTACCGGATATTGGTCCCTTGCTCTCTATTAGCTACAAGCCAACCCAGGGTATCCGGCCCAAAGGCCAAGAGCGCTCTCCCAAAACACCCTGCTGGAATACCGCCGAAGGATAAGTTGTCTTGTACGACAGCGGCGCTATCGGCCGTGAGAGAAAACGGGTCCATTCGGAGGAGTAATGCCTGAGCCGTAGGCGGATATCCCGTAACTGAGCTAAACAAAGCATCTATTGTGGAGTTAAGAGAAGAGGTTATTTGACTAAGTTCTACGGAGTTATGTTCTGGCGATAATGATCCCTTTGTCACCACTGTCCCGCTGGCCCAGAGCTTACCCTCATGGAGCAGGAGCGAAAAAAGGTTTGCCTCAAAATTATCGCAGTTGAACGCTGCTATAAATCTACATTTTACCTGTTGGAGGGCATAGCTGGTTGGATTAGGGCTACCGGTCCCCATCTGCATGCGGAAAATAAAGCTCATGGGATATTCTGGGATATCGTTGCCGGAGGTGATGGGTGCTGGGGGCCCAGGGCTCACTATGACCGTAGTACCCCCATAGGCGAGCGTTATGCCTAATACTTGGCCAGAGCCGTAGGCTCTCGCGTGCAGGAGCACATAGAGGGTATGGTCAGGGGTCACCCATAGGTCTATTCCCCGTACATGAGTGGGGTCGCCGAGGGTATAATAGGGATGGAAAGAAGCCTGCCATAGGAGTGTACCGTCGTGGCGATTATAGGCGAGGAGAACAGCCCTGGTATCATTATCATTTTGTACCCCCCAGCCTGATAAAGCGCCAGGCGGAAAAAAGGGATTACTGGCTTGGGCATGCTGTACAGTAGCCAAGATATATACGGTATCGCCTACCACGACCGTCTTGCCCATCATGCGCTGGTAAGGCGCACCAGTCCCTAACCACGCTGCCGTAGGCTCAGCAGCACTTTGGGTGTCGTAGGTAAACCAATGCCATACCCCTGCCGTCTGCGCACTGAGTAGCCCCACCCCTGTCGCAAGCCACATGGACCAGACCTTCATACGGGCAAAAATACACTTTTTTGTCTAAGTAGGGGCCTTATACCAACCTTTTTTTAGTTTTGCGGTGGAGATAAAATGTGGAAGGTCTTTTGGCGGTGATGGGCGCCGGCCACGAGACGCACTGCTCTACGCGGCACCCGAAAATACTCGGCTAAGAGGGTGATGACAGCCTCGTTGGCTTGGTTTTTTTCGGGGGGCTGAGGAACCCAAGCTTCCCACCGAGGAGGGGGGCGGCCGTAAAGCGCATCGCCGCGCCCGCGGATGAACCCACACTTCTATGGTGAGCCCTTCGGGCATGGGATCCTCACGTAGGACGGTCGGACCAGCTGAGCCATACGGCTACCAGCACCAGCCCAAAGGCTATCCAGTGCCGGAGCGCTATCTTTTCCCCAGCAAAGAGCCACCGCGCCACGAAGATAAACACGGTGATGGAAATGGCTTCTTGGAGGATTTTGAGGGTGACCAAGGAAAAAGGACCGCCTGTGCCCCGGAAGCCTAACCGATTAGCTGGCACTTGGAGGAGGTATTCAAAGAAGGCGATACCCCAGCTCGCCAGGATTACGGTGAGCCATCCCCAAACCGAGAGCTTAGCGGCTGGCTGGGCCCGTAAATGCCCATACCACGCTAAGGTCATGAAAAGATTGGACAAAAACAGCAGCCCAATAGCTGCCCACCCACGCCAAGACATGGCGGGGCAAAGGTACGACCTCTGGGGGCTGTGCTTGTACGGCTTATTCTTCGCCGGGGTCGGTGCCGTGTTTGGCTTTGTACCAGGCGCGGGCACGGGCGCGCCAATCCGCTTTGATAGCTTCGTACTTTTTCTGCTGCTCTGGCGTCAAGAGGGCTTGTATCTGCGCATCGGTATTTTTACGCAAAGCCCGGCGCTTCTCTTGGGCAGCTTCGGAGCGGTCGCCGCGCAGGGCTTGCATCTCCTTTTGGTGCTGAGCGAGGATATCCCTAAGCTTAGCTTGTTGGTCCGGGGTAAGGCTTAGGGTCTCTGTAAGGTAAAGGGTCCAAGCTTCTAAGCGCTTTTCTGGGGAAAGGTGTTCTCTTTGGGCTGCGGCTGCAGAAGGGGCCGGAGATTTTTTAGAAGTTTGATTTTCTTGGGCCCACAAGAGGGCCATGCCTACAAGTACGAGTCCGTATCGCATATCGGGAGGTTAGACCTTCTAAACCCGGCAAAGGTTTAAAGCCCCCCGTACCGGCTGGCAATACCCAAGTAGAGGAGTCCCAAGGCGATACAGGTGACCAGTAGCACATGGAGAGCGAGGAGGGGTAGCGTTTGCGGATTAAGCCGCGGTAAGAGGCGTAGCCTGGCGTGCGCCGCCAAAAGCAAGGTAAGGCCTAACCCGAGGAGCTTAAGCTGGCCTAAGCGGTCATAAGGCCCCGCCCCTGCCCCAAATGGCCAAGCCTGATACTGCCAGAGCAGAAAAAGACCTGTCAAGAGTTGGAGGGCCAGCGCAGGGAGGCCTACCTTTTCGTACTGCCTTTCAAAATGCAGGAGGGGTTCGGGGTTGCGGTGGCGGAGGGCTTCTCGGAGGGGACCTATTAAGAGAACCAAATGGCCGCCCGCCCAGATAGCAGCTCCTACGACGTGCAAAAAAACTACCCAGCCAGTGGCGGTCATAGGAGGGGTTTTTCTTCGGGATGGGCTTGGTAGTAGGCTATCTTACTGAGAAAGAGGGTAGCCATCTGGCGTGCTCGGGTGAGGGCTTCTTCGGCTTTGGGTCCTTGGAAGTGGGCCCGCAGAGTTTCTTCAAAGAGGGCCAGCCACCGTTCAAAGTGCGCTGCTGTCAAGCCTAATCGGAGGTGCGGCAAAAAGGGGCTACCGCGATACTTAGGCCGGGCAAAAAGGACCGTCTCCCAAAAATCCCCTATGCGCTGAAGGTGAGCGGGCCAAGCTTCTTCGGAGATGTGGGCAAAGGCCGGCGCTAAAAGCGGATCCCGCCGCACCTGCGCATAAAAAGCCTCCAACAGCCGATCTATATCGGCCCGACCCGTGAGGTCCCCCATGCCCCAAAGATAGCAGTTTAGATTGAAACTACTTAGGGCAGGGGGAAGGTACGGGTCAGAAGAAAGTCGCTATTCCTTGAGGAAAGAGCGGCTGAGGGAGTTGTATCCCTGGGTAAGCTGGAGGAAGTACAGCCCGGAGGGCCAATCACTCACGGGTAGGCTGTAGGCAAAGCTTCCCGCGGCGGGGGAAAGGGAAGTCTCCCAGAGCTTGCGGCCTTGCGCATCCCACACGATAAGGCGGAGCGGTTCTGGTGAGGCGACTTCTCCTCGGAGGTGAAGGTAGTCCTGTGCAGGGGAAGGGCCCAAGGTGAGGTCAGAAAACCCGTCAGAAGCTGGGCTTAGGGCTGTAGCACACACGCCCGCAGAGAGATCTATCCGTAGCTCTAAGAAGCGCCCGCAGTTTGGTGAGGCATCCCCATCTAAGAGGAGGTAGTACTTTTGGCCAGAGGTCACGTTGGCGCGGAGGGTGCGACGGGCTTGGCTGAAAGTCGTGTGGGAAGCTATGCATCGTCCGCAGGCAAAGGGATTCCCTTCAAAAAGCTGTAGGCCAAAATAGAGCCATGCGCCGCTGGACTCCGTGGTATCCCCCAGGAAAGTCACTTGTAAGCAGCCGTTTTGCGGGGCGGTAAAAGTCCATACCCGGTCCTCCGAGTCGAGGTGGGAGGCGCTACAGGGGTTTTTCACTTGGAATACCCGGATGTCATCGCTTTGGCCGCAGGTGGTGGCTGGCGTAGGGGTATGGCTGTACGGGAAAGTAGTAACCGGCGTTACCCCTGAGCCTAAGGCAGGGTCTGGGGCCGTAGCTGACGCTATCAGCGAAATCTCATCCATGGCGATGGGGGGATTGTTTCGGACAAGACGGTCGTTTTTCCATGAAAATACAAGCCAGTACGTTCCCGCTTCAGCACAAGTGTAGTATGTAAGGGAGGTCCAGCTTACATTAGATACGGCATAGCCTGACTGTAGGTCTACGGAAGAAGTGGTATACATAACCCTAAACAGTCGATTGGTGGCTGGAGGCAGGATGCCACCACTAAGCGCGGTACCTATGGGTAAAAGATACACTTCCAAGGCATCCGCATCTCCTTCTCCCCTTTGTAAAGCCTTGAGGGATAAAGTCAAAAAAGTTTGTCCGGTCGGCACGGTGATGCTTCGGTAAAGATGTACCACAACGTCTCCGGGGCCATTAGTATAGCTGTGCCGAGAGCAGTCGGTGGTATCGCTGATATAAGCGTATCGGCTGCCATGAGAGGGGGCTGGCGTATTTACATTCCCGATGCACCAGTGGTTGGGTTGGCCTGTTTGGTCCACCATAGTCCAGCCGGCCATACCTGTTCCTTCAAAGCTGCCTTCTTGCGTAGGGTCAATCAGCGTGGTCTGCTGCGCCCATAAAAGCGGCAGAGCCGCTACTCCAAGGTATATGCTATACATGCGCATAAGCTCTCTAAGCCCTTCTTTGAGAAGGAGACTTAGATACCTACCCGCAGTTCTTTACACCTATCTATGCCTCTTCACAAAGAAGGTTAAGCCAAAGGTAAGGCAAAAATTTAGCACTGCCGTGCCTGGTGATGGGCGAACGGAGACTTTTTTGGGGAAAAGCCCTGAGGATGAGGGATTTAGAAAAGAAGCCAACTTTGGATTGGGATTAAGCCATTTGGTCAGTGGTGCGGAAGAAAGGTATTACATCGCGCACGTTGGTCATCCCCGTGAGGAAGAGGAGGAGCCGTTCGAGGCCTAAGCCGAAGCCGCTATGCGGGACGCTCCCGTATCTGCGCAGGTCCAAGTAGTGCTCGTAAGCGAAGAGGTCCAGGCCGACCTCTTGCATGCGCTGGAGGAGTTTGTCGTAACGCTCTTCGCGTTGGGAGCCGCCGATGATTTCGCCGATGCGCGGGAAAAGCACATCAAAGGCCGCTACGGTCCGCCCATCTTCGTTTTCCCGCATGTAAAAGGCTTTGATGGCTTTGGGGTAGTTATACACAATCACGGGGCGCTGGGCGTATTCTTCTACGAGGTAGCGCTCGTGTTCGGCTTGGAGGTCGCTGCCCCACTCCGTGGAAAACTGGAAGTTTTTCCCGCTTTTTTGGAGGATCTCTATAGCCTCCGTATAAGAGAGGCGCAGGAAAGCGCTTTCTTTGGTGTTTTCGAGTTCGGCGAGGAGGGAAGGTTCGTAGCGTTCGGTGAGGAAGGCGAGTTCCTCGGCGAAGTGGCGGAGCGTGTGGCGGATGAGGTACTTGAGGAAGTCCTCGGCCAGGTCCATGGTCATGGCGAGGTCATAGAAGGCCATTTCGGGTTCAATCATCCAAAATTCGGCCAGGTGGCGAGGGGTATGGGAGGGTTCTGCGCGGAAGGTAGGCCCGAAGGTGTAGATTTTAGAGAGGCCCATGGCGAGCATTTCACCTTCCAGCTGGCCGCTGACGGTCAGGTACGCCGGCCGCTTGAAGAAGTCTTCTTCATAGGCTACGCGGCCATCGGGATGCTTCGGGACGTTTTGCAGGGGCAAAGTAGTGACCTGGAAAAGCTGGCCGGCCCCCTCACAGTCCGAAGGCGTGAGGATAGGCGTATGCACATACACGAATCCCCGTTCTTGGAAGTACTGGTGTATGGCGAAAGAGACCCCACTCCGTATGCGAAATACCGCTTGAAACGTACGGGTACGCGCCCGCAGGTGCGCAATCTCTCGGAGAAACTCCAAGGAATGGGCTTTCTTTTGGAGGGGGTAAGTCTCGGGGTCAGCTGGGCCATACAGCTCGTACCCTTCGGCGACCAGCTCAAAGGGTTGCGGACGGTCGGGGGTGGCCTTAAGGGTGCCCCAGACGGCCAGGCCTGCCCCAGTGTGGAGTTCTTTCTCTATGCGTTCGGCCGAAATACCCTCATGGGGGAGTACCACTTGGAGGGCTTTTAGCGTAGAGCCGTCTTGCAGCTCTACAAAGCTTACTTTACGGGTGGTGCGCCGCGTGCGAACCCACCCTTTTACGGTGAGGCGCTCCTCCAACGGCGGGTTTCTATAAAGGTCAGCGATTGTTTCTCGGACGAGCGGAGCGTATAAGCCGGGGGGCTTTCCCATGCTGCAAAGGTATAGGGGTGAGCCGGTTTTTGCCGCTACTTTTGTGCGGTGCAGGGAAAGCGATTCGGCTGGCTCTCGGCCACCTTTTTGGTGATAGCGAACATGATTGGTACGGGCATTTACACGACGACGGGTTTTATCGTGGCGGATTTGCCGGCGGGGATGGCGGTGCTTTTCTTGTGGTTTTTGGGGGGGCTGGCGGCCCTCGGGGGCGGCTTAGCCTACGCCGAACTGGCTAAAAGGTATCCCCGCTCCGGCGGCGAATACCATTTTCTCACGCTTTTGTATCACCCGTTTGTAGGGTATTTGGCTGGGCTGGTGTCTTTGGTCGCCGGCTTTGCGGCGCCTATTGCAGCCTCGGCGTATGCCTTTGGGGCATACCTGCCCTTGCCGCTGTCGGATCTCCAGCGGAAAATAGCGGCTTTTGGGCTGGTGCTCGGACTGGGCGGAGTGCATTTATTAGGCCTTACGCGGAGCGCTCGGATCCAAAACGCCTTTGTGCTGATAAAGCTCCTGCTGCTTGCGGGGCTTGTAGCTGGGGGGATGGCGATCACGCCGGGAAGCCCTCAGGAGCTTAGCTGCCCTCGGTGGTCCTGGGATACCTTGCAGGTGGCAGCTGTGGCGCTGATATTTATATCGTATGCGTATTCGGGGTGGAATGCCGCGGCGTATATCATGAGCGAGGTACCTGAGGCCACCCGGGTGGTGCCGCGGGCTATCGTAACGGGTACCCTGGTGGTTATAGCGCTGTATGTGGGATTTAACTATGTGCTTTTGCGGCATGTACCGGTGTCGGAGCTGGCCGGGCAGGTGGCGGTAGGACGCCTTTTGGCCCAGAAGCTTTGGGGAGAAGGTGGAGATATCCTCTTTGGCTGGGGCGTGAGCCTCGCACTGGTATCATCGGTGAGTGCTATGCTCATGATTGCGCCTCGGGTCCTGAGCGTGATGGGTGAAGACTATCCTCGCCTCCAAGCGCTCTCCGTACGCAATACATACGGTGCCCCTTTTTTAGCGCTGGGCCTTATTGTAGCGCTGGCAGGGGTATTTCTGTTTTCGGCGGCCTTTGATGCCGTGATGAACTATATCGGCTTTACGCTCTCGCTTTCGGCGGGGCTTACTGTAGCGGGCTTTTTTATCAGGCACCGCACAGAAAAAGGACTTCCATGGGATTTAGGGCTACTGTACTTGGTTTTGACCATATGGATGGTGGCGAATAACCTGTGGGAGCGACCCTGGGAGAGCTTGGCGGGACTGCTGACCGTGGGAGTGTTGGGGAGTTCGTACCTTTGGCTGCGAAAATGAAGCGCGTTTTTTGGAGTATATTTTTTATTTGGGGGTGCCAATCTACGCCCCAATCTCCTATAAAATCTTCTACGGATACCCTGGCTCCTACGGTAAGCCAGCCTTCCCCGCCTAAGCCTGTCTATAATCCCTATTGGACCGATCTGGCCCGGCTCTTAGCGGGTTTGCGTCCCCGGGATACGGTATTTTGGGCGGCAGCCCTTCGAGATACGGCTTGGCAGAGCTACGCTCGGCGTTTGGACTATCTCTGGACCATACGTAAGAAAGCGCTCTATGACTCCCTGCGCGTATGGGCTGCCCGAGAACTGCAGCCGTATCATGAATGGAAAGGAAGTGTATTTTACCCTTTCAGCGGCGCGGATTGGCCGACGATTTTTTACGTGTATCCGCAGGGCAGCCGCTACGTGTTTTTTGGTTTAGAACAAGAAGGAGACCCTCATGTGCTGCGTCTCCTGGCTCCGGAAGAAATTGCTCGTGGTTTGCAAGGAACATATAGTACCTTGGAAGATCTTTTGCGATTGAGTTTTTTCAAGACAAAAGACATGCAAGTAAAGCTCGCGCACGGAAAAGTACGAGGGCTTCTGCCGGTGTTTTTAGCGCTCTTTGGGCGTACAGGGCACTTGGTTTATTCGGTTGAACATATTGTTTTGAGAGAAGGGGGAAAGGTAGACACCTTGTCCGGCGGGAAAAGCAAGCCTGCGCAATCTGCTTGGGATAATCCTATCACAGGATTACGGTTTGTAGTGGGCTTGCCAGACGGGCCGACTCAGGAGGTAATCTACCTCAGCCTTAATGCAGCTAACGCCGGCTTAGAAAAACAAATAGGCAGCCGAGACTTTCTCGGCACACTCCGTCCCTGTGTCACCCTCATCAAGTCGGCCTCCTACCTACTCTTTGGCGCGGACTTTTCGGAAATGCGGCGTCTTATTCTCACGCAGAGCGTGGCTATTTTAGAAGAAGACAGCGGCATTCCTTACAAGTATTTTGATAGTACGGCTTGGCGAGTCCAGCTTTTTGGCGTGTATCATCAGCCTATACTGCTTTTCCGCAGTAAGTATCAACAAGACTTATGGCAAGCGTATAGAACCTACCCTGTGAAACGTCTTCCTTTTACGATTGGGTATCACACGGTGCCTGGCCAGAGTAACCTGATATGGGCTGTGCGTCGAGATCCACAGGCTGCTTTACCTCCCCTGCCGGAGGAGCTCGAGGCTTCCCAGGGTAAAGTTTCTCCGCTTCCTCCGCAGACGGTACTGCCTACCTTGAAGGACACCCTTTTGGGAAGGTCGGATAGTGCGCCCCGCGATACAAAAGCCCCAGTGCTCCCCTCCCCTACCGAAGTTCCTTCCGGCGATTCCGAATAAAGTCTTCGAACACAAAAAGCCCTACTTTTTGGGGATGGGCATAGTAGGCCCGGCCGTGGTTTATTTGGGTAAAAGTATGCACAAATCGCTGGAGATAGGTATCTTTCGCAATCATAAAGGTGGTGATGACGATGCGCTCGCGTCGGGCTTTGTCCGCCATTTCTAAGGTTTTATTGACGATTTTAGGGTCTAAGCCGAAACTATTCCGATAATAACGATTTCCTTCGCGGATACAGGTAGGTTTTCCATCAGTGATAAGGAAGATTTGTTTGTTGGTGGCCTTAGTACGGGCTAAGGTTTCTATGGCCATGGCTATGGCGTCTCGGGTATTGGTGTGGTAGGGGCCTGCTTGGAGGAAGGGTACCTGAGACAGCTCTACCGGCCATGCATAATCGCCAAACGCCCCAATAAAAAGTAGGTCCTTAGGATACCGCCGCCGAATAAGCTCGGCCAACGCCAAAGCTACTTTTTTGGCTGGCGTAATGCGATCTTCTCCATACAGGACCATAGAATGCGAAGCATCTATCAGCACGTAAGTGGCGGTGATGGTTTTTTGTTCGGTTTGATAGACGGTGAGATCTTCGGTAGTCAGGCGAAATTCTTCGAGGCCATGATGGAGGTAAGCATTGTTGAGGGTTTCGGTTAGGTGGAGATGTTCTAATCTATCGCCGTATTCGTAGGGACGCGTTTCGTAGTTGAGGTCATCGCCCGGGCCGGACTTAGGGAGGGGATGGTCGCCGAGCGGGCCACTGCGCAGCCCCGTGAAAATCTCTTCTAAGCTTCGCTGGCGAATGTCTATTTGGGCTTTGGTAGAGGGCACATAGACGGTTTGGTTAGTGGAGCCCTCTTCTATGTAGCCCCGCGCTTTGAGGTCCTTTACAAAGTCGCCTAAGGTATAGGTAGGGTCGGTAAGATTGTGTCTTTTATCAAAATAAGCCAGCCACCTGAGCGCTTCAGCTACATTTCCACCCGTTTTCATGAGTAGGTCCAAAAATGCGGTAAGGAGCTTTTGGAACTTCTCCTCGCGCGTATTGCGTGGGAGGGAGGCATGGAAAAGGAGGTACTTCATGTAAGTAAAGATAACACTTTTTCCTCACCAAGCGGCTCTGAGGAAGATTCCTGTGCTAAGCGTACGGCCGGAAGGGGTGGTTAGGCCGAGTTCGCCTACTTCTATGGGGGCAGGGGGGGCGAGGGTCTCCCGAAGGAGGCGGTACAGGGTCAGAGGCGAGAAGCCCGAGCTATAAATATTGAGGAGGAAAAGGCCTTTTTCTCGGGAAAGGAGGGGGGCCAGGGCGGCTAAGAGTGGCGGGAGGTCTTTTTCCAACTCCCAGCGTTGGCCTTCTGCACCGATACCGTAAGCGGGCGGGTCTAAGAGGATAGCGTCATACAAGAGCTGCCGTCGGGCTGCCCGCTGGACAAAGCGCCGGGCATCTTCCGGTATCCATCGGATAGCAGAGACGCCGTTGAGCTGGGCATTTTCTGCGGCCCAGGTGAGGGCGCTTTTGCTGGAGTCTATGTGGGTCACTTGGGCGCCAGCCAGGGCTGCCGTGACAGAAGCGGCACCCGTGTAGGCAAAAAGGTTGAGGACCTGCGCCCCGGGATACTTCTTAAGCCAAGCGTAGAGCCATTCCCAGTGTGCCGCCTGCTCAGGGAAGATCCCCAGATGCTTGAACCGTCCGGTGCGTGCCCAGAGCCGCAAGGTCCATCCTTTGCCGTGGTAGGTTATTTCCCATTTCTCGGGAAGGGGCGGTTCCCAGCGGCCCTCGTAAGCGCCGGTGGGCTGGTAAGTAGGGGCTTGGGGCCATCGGTCTCTCGGCATCTGGGGCGGCCCTACGGCCCAGCTATCTGGACGTATGAGGGTATAGCTTCCCCATTTTTCCCAGCGCCACCCCTCGCCAAAGTCCATGAGGGTATAGCTTTTCCATCGGGGAGTCAGACAGAAGTATTCCACGAGACGAAGGTACGGTACATTTGGGGGGTGCGGTGGGATGCGGTAGGCTACTTCGCGGGGATGCTGCTAATGCGGGCGCAGCCCTTATTAGAAGCGGTCCTCCTTACGGCTCTCCTCCCTGTAGAAGACTTCGGCCGGTGGAGCTGGGCTCTGGCCTTTTATGCGGGAGTCATTGCCTTAGCCCATGGAGGGATGCCGGCGGCCATGCTGCGCTATGCGGCTATCCACCGCCAAGAAGGACCGGCCCTGCTGCATTTTGCCCTAAGGCAGCTTTTTTATTGGATGGTTATAGGGATTGGGGGGCTCTTCGGGCTAAGTTTTACGGTGCCGCTGGCCGTGCGTTGGCTCATGTGGGCTTTTTTGCCGGCTGTACCTTCTTTCTTGGTGGCGGAGGTCGTTCGAGCCTATTTACGCGGGCGCTACGAAAACCTACGCCTCTTTCGGTGGCAGGTGACTTCCACCACCATAGGGCTGCTTGTACTGGCGGGCTTCGCACTCACTTGGGGCCTTAAGGGGGCAGCGCTCGCCCGAACCCTCCAACCGCTATGGCAACTTCTCCCTATTGCCTCCCTACTCCTACAAGCGCTTCGTTCAGAAAAGCGCATTTACCCAGGATTTGTACGCTTTGGCTATACTTCTTTGTGGGGAAACTTAGCCTTAGAGGGGATATTTGTGCTACCCACATGGTTTATTGGGTGGTGGAGCGGGTCTCCCACGGCGATAGCGTATTGGCGCTGGGCTACCCTCCTCCCGCTCAATATTCGGGTGCTTTTTGCGCAGTGGGTGAGTTATTTGTATCCGGCCTGGGCGCGGGCCGGCGATAAAGCTTTTACGCTTTATATGCAGCAGCGATGGAAAGTATGGGGTGTGGCTTCTTTGTGTGCCATAGGATTGGCTATATGGGGTTTTTTCTGGCATATTTTCCCAGGAGAAGCCTACCTTGCTGCGCGTCCTTATTATTGGGGAGCCGTGGGGGTTGGATGGCTTTGGAGTACCGAGGCCCTCCTCTTGCCTAACCTGCTATCGGCTTTTGGTGATATCAAGGCCTATAGTCGGGCTTATCTTATAGGGCTGCTGGTAAGCCTTCCGTTTTACAGCGCAGGGCAAGGGAATCTCTGGTGGTATTTGGTAGGGCTGGGCGCGGGCAGCATAGGTGCCGTCTTCGCTGCCCGGAAGGTTACCCACCGCCTCGCAGCCCGGGTATGACGCTTACTTGCATTTGCCAAAGAACCTTATCTTTGCGGGTATGCGGGTCGCCATAGCACTGGTAACGGCTTGGAGTGTGGGATGGGCTCAAATCGTTTTTGAAAAGACGGAACACGACTTTGGAGAGCTTGTAGAGGGCCCTCCGGCGGTTTATACCTTTACCTTCAAAAACACAGGGGATAAGCCTGTGAAGCTTACTTCGGTAAAGGCCTCTTGCGGCTGTACTACGCCCAGTTGGACCCAAGAAGAGGTGCCACCCGGAGGTACGGGCAGGGTACAGGCTTCCTATGACACCAAGGGTCGGCCCGGTAACTTTATCAAGACGATTACCGTGCAGCATTCGGCCAGCGAGACGCCAATCGTGCTTACTATTCGGGGCGTGGTCAAGGCCAGCGATCGGCCGGCTGACAGGTATAGCGAGGTAGATGGGAGTTTGGCTTGGGTGAAGCGCCGAGAAAGCTTCGCGGTAGTGAAATCTACCGATTCACCGGCGCTTACCTTTGAGGTCAAAAATATTGGGCAAACGCCCGTAGAGTTTGTAGAGCTTATAGAAGCTAAGCCTATGTTTCGGGCTTCTTTTAGTCCGAAGGTGCTGGCTCCCGGGCAAGAAGGGAAGGTAGTGATTACCTTAGACGGGAAGGCGGCCCGGGCGGCGGGATGGAAGCACCAGTCGGGGTTTTATGAGGTTCTTCGGGTCCGTACCACCGATCCGGCCTCTGCTGAAAAGCAGCTCGTAGTCAATGGCAGTTTTGAAGTGGTCTATTCGCCGGAGGAGCTGGCCAAGGCCCCCAAAGCGGTTTTTCCCGTGACGGAGTTTGACGGGGGAGAAGTCCTGGAGGGGCAAACGGTAGAGTATCGTTTTGTGGTGCGGAATGAGGGCAAGAGCGACTTAGTGATAGAGAGTGTGAAGGCTTCTTGTGGGTGCACGGCGGTAGAGCCAGCGGACAAAGTCCTGAAGCCGGGACAAAGCACAGAGATTGTGGCCCGGTTTGATTCTCGCGGGCGGTTGGGTCCTCAGCATAAAACCATCACCGTAGAGACCAACGACCCGCTAAATGGGCGAGCTATTCTGCATTTGAAAGCCAATGTGGTGGCAGTGAATAGCTTTGGCGTAGGCGGCAGCGCCCCCACCAATCCCGCAGCAGCAGGGTACTAAAACGCAATGAGCGAAACGGTAGAAGCCCTTATTGTGGGGGCGGGCCCCTCCGGATTGGCAGGCCTGCGCCGCCTGAGAGAAGCCGGCCTCTCGGTCCTGGCCCTGGAAAAGCGCTGGGATGTAGGCGGGGTCTGGCTCTACGAAGAAGACCCTACGGGCCATTCCAGTGCTTACCGTACCTTGGTCACCATCACCTCTAAGCGGTGCTCCGAGATGGAAGGTTTTCCTTTCCCCGACGAATGGCCCGATTACCTCCCCTATGCCCTCGTGCAAACGTACTTCCGCCGCTATGCCGAACACTTCGGCCTCTTGGAGCACATACGCTTCGGGGAGGAAGTTATCCAGGCCTCCCGTACCGATGACCACTGGCAGGTAACTACCGCCGCCGGAAAACGCTATGAAGCCCGCTACCTGATTGTCGCCTCGGGCCACCACTGGAAGCCTTTCCTCCCCACCTATCCCGGCACATTCTCAGGAGAAAGTTACCACGCCCATGCGTACAAAGACCCTATCCAACTCAAAGACAAGCGCGTCCTGATCGTGGGTGCGGGCAACTCCGGCGCCGACATCGCCACCGATGCGGTACGAGTGGCTAAAAGTGTAGCTATTTCCATTCGCCGGGGATACCATATTTTGCCCAAGTTTGGCTTTTTCGGCGAACCTACCGATGTTTTGTATAAAAAGCTTGTAGCACCTCTACCGCGTTTTCTCCATCGCCCGATGACTACGCTCACGTTGCGGCTTTTGCGAGGGTCCATGACCCGGTATGGTCTCCCCGAGCCGAAGGAACCCCTCTTCTATACCCATCCGCTGGTAAATAGCGAGCTTTTGTACCATCTACGCCACGGAAAAGTGCAAATAAAACCAGGCATTGCCCAGTTAGAAGGTCAAAAAGTCCATTTTACAGACGGTTCTATTGAGGAGTTCGATACCCTGGTATGGGCTACGGGGTATGAAGTGGCTTTTCCCTACTTGCCGGCGGACCTGGTGCCGGTAGGAGAGAATGCGCGGCATCTCTATCTCAACCTCTTTTTTCTAAAAGAACCTACATTGCTCTTTTTGGGCCTTATTCAACCGAACGGGTGCTTGTGGAATCTCTCGGAGAAGCAGGCCGCTTTGATCGCGCGCTACATTCAGGGCGCATATAAGCTTCCAGCAGATGTGGAAGCTCAAGCGTCTGCCTACTGGGAGGCCCATAGGCGGCGCTATGCCGACTCCCCTCGTCATGTATGGGAGGTGGACTGGTACGATTATGCTCGCCAGATAGATAGGCTGGTGCGGCGTCACCCTTTACGGGCTTTGTCCCATGCCTAAGGTAATCCTTACGGGAGCTGCGGGGGGGATTGGACAGGCAACGGCACGCTTGCTCTGGGAAAAAGGCTATACCCTCGTACTTACCGATAGTCGTAAAGAAGCGCTGGAGACGGCTTACCCTACCCTGCCCGGGGGCTCTTGCCTCCAAGAGGTGGATGTGACTTCCATAGAGGCTTGGCAGGCTCTGGCCCAGGCGCACGGAGATGCCGATGTGCTAATTCAGCTGGCAGGTGTGATGCGCGCCGGCAGCTTCTTAGAACAGCCCTCAGAAGTATGGCACCTGCATGCGCAAGTAAATCTCTACGGGATAGTGTATGGGGCGTGGACATTTGGGCGGCTATTTGTGCAGCGCGGGCGGGGTCACCTCATTCATATTGCCTCACTGGCGGGGGGTAGCGCCTATCCCTGGTATTACCAGCTATACTGCGACGAAGTTTGGGGTGCGGGGGTTCAGCTTAGCCTTGGATGCCGAACTGCGTCCGCAAGGCGTGCCGGTGACCGTGATTTGCCCGGGTCCCGTGGCTACCCCGCTCATCTTTAACGAACTCCCCAAGCCCGAGAGCGTGTATACCCTTTCTGCCGGCGGCCTTCTCAAGCCTGAGGCTGTGGCGCAGGCTATCTTCCGCGCTATCCGTCGCCGTCCAAAAGAAATACTCCTACCTGCCGGCAAGGCGTGGGCTGCCCGTATGGTTTCGCTTTTTCCCCGCCTCCAGGATATAGCCGCTCGCTTCCTCAGGACAGACGCAGAAGCTCGCCGCCAAAAGCTCCTCAGAAACCGCCCTCCTTTTTCCTAAGCACGTCACCAGATATTATTTTGTTTTGAGATATGTGGGCAAGCGGGGGCGCAAAAAGCGCGCCATACAGCTACCGCCTGAACTACAAGGCTTAGCACCGCGTATTTCTGAGACGGGGGAGGTAGAGTTAGGCGTGGGTCGGGAAGCTTGGTTACGCTTCTTGGAACGACTCCGACGGGGCGAGAAAGGGCTCTAACTCCGTCACGCTCCCTAATCCGACCCGCAACACCCGCAGACGAGCCAGCCCTTCACTGAGATCTACCACGGTTGTTCGCGCATCGGGAGGCAGAGGTCCCGCATCTAATGCTTCAGGTACCCCTCGGGCATACCGCTCAAACTGATCTGGGGGCACGCTGGCCGTGACAAGCGGCTCTTTCAACTCTGACAATAGCGCTTGTAGGATGGGGTATTCCGTCACGCGGAAGCCTACGGTGCGACGATGCCAAAGGTGCCGAGGAATCGCCGGCCCCGGCCGCAAAATGATCGTATACGGCCCAGGCCATAACCGCTTCAACAGCCGGTAAGTAGGCGTATCCACCCCTACCGTATAACTACCTATTGCCCCTATCTCCGGTAAAAATACAGAGAATAAACTTTTTTCTGGGGATACTCCCCTCAGCTGGCAGAGCTCTTCAAAAGCTTTTTTATCTGTAAGCCTACATCCTATGGCATAAGTGGTATCAGTCGGATATAAAATCACCTGGCCTGCTCGGAGAGCTTCTGTGGCTTTTAGGATGGCCCGCTTATGGGGGATACCCCCTTCTACCTCCCATCGCCCCATGCAGGGCTCAAAGTTAGGCGAAACATGTATCTTTGTCTATGCGCTGGGTATGTTTTTTGTCGGTAGGGCTGGCGCAGTCATTTTTAAGCATGGGGGCGCGGGTGCAGCTGTACCAAAGCCGCTTTTCTTCCCCCACAGATGCTGCTACGCATGGGGTTTCTTTTGATCCTACCCAAAAAGCCGGAGTGACAGGCTTTTTTAGCTGGGGCTGGAACCCTTACCTCGCCACCGGGATAGAAATAGGCTATCAAGGCGTAGGGCAAGATCTCTACGGCATAGGCGTCAATAGTGCGCCTTATACGGTACAGGTAAAGCTACATTATCTCCGCACGGGCATTGCTATCCAACCGCAATATGAGCGTGGGGTATGGGGCCTTTGGGCCAGTATCTCCCCTGGTTTCAGCTTTCTGACCCAAAGCGAGCTTACGTATCAAGGGGATAGTGTCCTGCCGGGTAACCTCACTACTCCCCAAGTCACCCAAACCCTCCTCCGCTATTTAGACCAAAGCACCGATCCCAACGACCGTCTAATCTTGACGCGCATGTATCAACGCGGGGTCCTTTCTCTACATTTCACCGGCGGCCTGCGCATACGCTTGGCCGAGGGCGTGTGGGTGCTGGGTACACTCTTCTACGAGCGGAGCTTTGGGGACTTAGAACGCAAAGGCTATACCTACGGGAAAGAATACACCCCTATGTATGCCCCAGGGCGACGGCCAGTACAATATACACTTACAGGTATACAGTTAGGGGTCCAATACACCGTAGGATTGGCGCGCTAAGAGCGATTATAGCCAATAAATGTTTTCATTGGGCTGTCCTTGGGCAGCCCAATTTTTTATTTTCGGGAAATGGGGTACGGTGGGGCAAAAAGTGGAGAAAAGTGGCTACCTTTGTCAGGCAGTGTTTCTCTTTGGGGAGTATTCCGCTCGGCTGGATGCCAAGCGTCGGTTTGTATTGCCGAGTGCGCTGCTATCCCTGCTGCCCGAGGGAAACCGCACCGACTTTGTCTTGCAACGGGCCCCAGACCCGTGCTTATGGCTCTATCCCCTCTCTGTCTGGAAAAGCGAACTCGAAAAAATCCACGAAAAGATAAACCTTTTCACCCCTGAAGGCCGAAACTTTGCTCGTCTCTTTCAAAGTGGTGCCCAGCCTGTGAGCTTAGATACCGCTAACCGCCTGGTTTTGCCTAAACCTTTTTGCGATTATGCGGGTATTGCTGCAGAGATTATCCTTTTAGGCATGAAAGACCGTATAGAAATCTGGGCCCAAGAGCCGTATGAGCGATGGAAAAGCCAGCATGAAGCCCATCTCTCCGAATGGACACAACGGTTTTTAGGCACATGACCGTGGCGCAGGTGTATCATATTCCCGTACTCCTCCGAGAGAGTGTCGAGGCCTTAGTGACGGACCCGTCGGGCATATACGTAGATGCTACTTTTGGCGGCGGGGGTCACAGTCGGGCCATCCTGGCAAGTCTAACAGCGAGTGGGCGCCTGCTCGCCATAGACCAGGACCCCGAAGTGCCCGCGCAGGCAATACAAGATTCACGCTTCACCTTCCTAAGAGGTAACTTTCGGGATCTTCCTTATTTGCTGAGGCAGTACGGTATAGAAAAACTCACAGGTATCTTGGCAGATTTAGGGGTGTCTTCGCACCAAATAGATACGCCTGAGCGTGGGTTTAGCTTCAAGAGAGAGGCCCTTTTAGATCTACGCATGAACCCGCAAGAGGGCCTCCCTGCCCGAGTATGGATAGCTCAGCAAGAGGAAGAGACTTTAGCCGATATTTTGCGTATGTATGGAGACCTGCCTAAAAGTAGGCGTTTGGCGCGAGCGATTTTGCAAGCAACGCATCCGGCTTTTACCACTACTGAACTGGCCGATTGTGCCCGTCGGGTATATGGGAGAGAAGCCGATAAATATCTACCGCAGCTTTTCCAAGCTATACGCATAGCGGTCAATGAGGAGCTTTCAGCCTTGGAGTCTTTCCTCACGGCAGCCGAATCCTTGCTCATGCCTAAGGGGCATTTAGTGGTCCTTACCTATCATAGCGGTGAAGTACGCCAGGTCAAAAAGCGGTATCAGCACCCCGCCCACCAGGACCCCATCACCGGCCAAAAAACCTATAACTGGCGCTTAGTGCGGCGGTGCCTTCCTGCTCCTGTAGAAGTACAGCAGAATCCTCGGAGCCGTTCTGCGCAGCTCTGGGTCTTAGAAAAGCTATGAGCCGCTGGAATCCTTTTTATTGGCTTCCTCGTCATGTGGGGATTATGTTATACTTGGTCTTTTGGCTGATAGTCTATGTAGCCACACAGTACCGAGCCGAAATGAAAGTACGAGAGCTTCATCGTCTGCGCAAGGAACTCTCAGAAAAACGGGCTCAGTATCTCCAGCTCAATGCCAGTGTCAGCCAAAAGAGAAGCTACTCTACCCTACGGCCTGTGCTGGATAGTTTAGGTTTAGCTCTCCCAACCGAAGCGCCTCTGGTGCTTTTCGTACCCTCGTATGAGTAAGACACTCAAACGATTTTACCTAATCTTGGTGCTCATAGCCGGCGCGTGGATAGGACTAACTATTCGGCTGGGGTATCTTCAATGGAAGTATCGGGAGGCTTCGCCTTACGTGGCTTATGAAAAGCGTCCTTATTTGAAAAAAATCGTTGGAGAGAGGGGCAGTATATTGGCGAGAGACACCACGGTGTGGGCCACAAGTATGCCTCTTTTTCGGATTGCGGTAGATCCCGCGGCATGGACTGAAAAAGAGGTACAAGATTCCCTCAAGCCCTTGGCCCAGGCACTTAGTCGGCTATTTCCTCACTATCACCCACGCCCGGAATCGCTGCGGGCGTATCTTTTCCAGCGGTGGAAGGTCCGAGATAGGCATGTGTATCTTTTTCCCTATCGGGTCTTGCTTACGTATTCAGAGAAAAAACAGGTGGAAGCGCTACCCCTTCTTTGTTCTGTACCGGGCCGTAGAGCGCTCATTGTAGAGAAGATTACCCATAAGCGTTCTTATCCGTATGGAAACTTAGCACGGATTACTTTGGGGTATTTGGTAAATGACTCTGTGGCGTGGCGGGGCTTAGAAAGCGCTTTTCATGAAAAGCTCCGAGGGGAGGAGCGCTGGATGCTTGTACAGCGTTTGCCTAATGGCGTGGAGATCCCCTTAGAAGATCTCGCAGAATATGAACCTCAACCCGGTGGCGACCTTTTTACTACGCTGGACCCGCATCTCCAGGACATTGTGGATCAAGCCCTCCAGGCAGGCGTAGAGCGTCATAAAGCCAAAGGAGGGGTCGCCATCCTCATGGAGGTCCAGACCGGCGAGATCCTCGCCCTCGCTAACTATAAAGAAATGTACAATGATGCAGTAAGTACCCTCTGGGAACCCGGCTCTACCTTCAAAGTAGCGACCGCAGCGGCTCTCTTAGAAGAAGGCGTAGTACGCCCAAACCAGCGCTTTATCGTGCCAGCCAGCCTGAAAGTGGCAGACCGTACCCTCTCTGATGGGCACGATGCCGCCGAAATGACTTTTGAAGAAGCTCTGGCCTATTCCCGAAATGTGGCTTTTGCCAGCTTGTGTTACAAAGCTTTTGGCCGAAATCCATATAAGTTCTATGGGTATCTGCAGAAGTTTCGGCTCCTATCGCCTACGGGTATTACTTTATATCCGGAGCCGCACCCCGCGAGTATTTTACCTAATACGCGCTACTATAACCCTACGACTTTGCCTTGGCTGGCTATTGGATACAATGTACAGCTGACGCCGTTACAACTTTTAGCTTTCTACAACGCCATAGCGAATGGGGGCGTATGGGTGGCGCCGCGGCTGGTGCGCGAGATTCGGTATCCGGATGGTCGTCGGGAGCCAATCAGCGTACCTCCACCCCAGCGCATTCTTAGTGCAGCGACAGCCCAAACGCTCCAGCGCCTCCTCCAAGCCGTAGTCACTTACGGTACTGCTCATGGCAGTGCTTCTCCGCTTTATCCTATCGCCGGCAAAACGGGTACCGCCAAAAAAGTAAAAGGGCGCACCTATGTCAACGAGTACCGGGCCTCTTTTGTAGGCTTCTTTCCGGCCAATAAGCCCCTCTACTCGTGCATCGTAGTGGTAGATGAGCCCAAGGAAGGGGGGATTCATGGGGGAGAAATAGCGGCCCCTATCTTTCGGCAGATAGCGGATGCGGTGGTTTTTCGGGATTTGCGCATTGCGCCCCAAGAGGTACAGGCTCGTCCTGACCGCTTACAGCCCAGCCTCCCTGTGCTCGTGCAAAAAGTAGCGGTGCCCCTCTATAATGAGCTAAGTATCTCCACCCCTGAGCGCCCTCCTACGCCGCTTGTTCGTGCGCATTCTTATACCCACTATGTGGTGTTTTCTCCCTACCGGGTCCCTTTTCCTGAAGCAGTCGTAGGCATGAGCCTCCGCCAAGCCTTGTATCACTTAGAAAGCGAGGGATACAGGGTTTTTTGGAAGGGAGACGGGCCGATGGTAGTGCGCCTCCATCAGCGAAGTCCCAAGGAAATCCTTTTAGAGCTCGGCTATGAAGCGCCTTCCTGAACTTCTGGAGGGCCTACCCGGCCTAAAACACGCGGGCCCTGTGCCGGAGATACCCATCCATGGCGTGACAGCGGATAGCCGAACTGTGCAGCCGGGTACGCTCTTTGTGGCATGGCAAGGTAAAAGTGCGGATGGTCATGCTTACCTCCCCGACGCTCTCCACCAAGGGGCCGTCGCGCTCTTGGTAGAGAAGCCCGTGGAGCCTCCCCCCGATGTGCCTGTATTTTATACCGAAAATGCCCGACTAAGCTATGCCCACTTGTGTCAGCGGTGGTTTGACTTCCCGGATAAACATCTTTTTTGCGTAGGCATCACTGGCACCAATGGCAAAAGTTCCACGGCTTACTATCTCTATCAGCTCTGGCAAGGCTTAGGATATAAGACGGGTTTGATTGGTACAGTCTTTTGTCTGTGTGGAGAGGAGGTTTTGCCGGCTACCCTTACTACGCCCGATAGTTATGAGCTGTATCGGCTGTTCAGGTACTTTGCGGACCGAGGGGTCACCCACGTGGCGATGGAGGTCAGTTCTATCGCCTTAGACCAGTACCGCACCGCAGGCCTGACCTTCCAAGGCGCTATTTTCACCAACCTGTCTCATGACCACCTGGATTATCATGGGACCTTTATCGCTTATCGGGACGCCAAAAAGCGCCTCTTTGATACCCTGTCTGCTGGAAGTTTTGCCTTAACCAACGTAGATGATAAAAACGGACTTTTCATGCTGCAAAATACTGCGGCTCTTCGGTATGGCTACAGCGTGCAAGGCATAGCCGACTTTCAACTGATACTTCGGGAGAGCGGCTTGTGGGGCATAGCTTATGCGCTTATTGCACGGTTAGAAGGGGCACACCCTAAGCAGTCCGAGCTCCCTTTCACCAGTAAAGTAGAAAACCTTCATGCTGCCTTGATAGGGAGCTTCCAAGCATATAACCTCTTAGCTGCCACTGCGGCAGCATTTTTAGGAGAAAAGCCGGAAAAAAATACTGAGAAGCAGGAGCTTTGGTATCGCTTAGCGCAGCTCTCTACGGGACTGCGGACGCTGCCTGGACGATTAGAACCTATTCCGCTTTCCGGAGGGCGGTTAGGGTTAGTAGATTATGCGCATACGCCGGATGCGATTGAAAAGGTGCTTCGGGCGCTGCGGCCGCTGGTACCAGAAGGCGGGAAGCTTATAGCGGTGCTGGGTGCTGGCGGCAACAGAGACCGTACGAAACGCGGCCCTATGGCCGAAGCCGCAGCCCGCTGGGCTGACCAGGTATTTCTCACCAGCGATAACCCGCGCTATGAAGATCCACTGGCCATCTTAGAAGATATGTATGCCCCCCTCTCTCCTGCCCTCCGTGAAAAGGTAGTGCGCATTCCAGACAGAGCTGAGGCCATACGCACCGCTGTGCGTCTCGCGCCGCCCCATAGCCTTATTGCAGTTTTAGGTAAAGGCCACGAGAGCTACCAGGAGATACAAGGGGTGAAGCATCCCTTTAGTGACACAGAAATACTGCTTTCTTATGCGGAGGTAGATCATGCTTAGCGAACTGATGCGTTACCTCGGGGAAATGGGGAATTTACCTGGGATGGGACTGGCGTATTACATCAGCTTTCGTACTTTGATGGCTGGGCTTACAGCGGGGCTGGTGGGGTGGCTTATCGGCCCGAAACTTACCCGCTGGCTACGCCAGAAAGGCTTTGGCGAGCAGATCCGCAGCGAAGGACCCGCTACCCATGCCTCCAAAAAAGGCACCCCTACCAGTGGTGGACTGCTTATCCTCCTAAGCTTAGCGGTAGGGGCCCTGGCCTGGGCAGACCTAAAAAGCGCTTACTTATGGGCCCTCTTGGGGTTAGCCTTTTGGCTGGCAGCCCTCGGCTTCTTAGACGACTGGATCAAAAAGCGAGGCAACAAAAAAGGGCTCCCCCCGCGCCTTAAGCTCCTGGGCCAAGCCGCTGCAGCCGTATGGTTGGTGACCTTGATGCTCATAGAGCCCAGCTTTTACAGTACCAATCTCCACGTGCGTCCAGATGGGCGTGTGCGCCTTATTCCCCCTTTAGCTGAGGTAGGCTTCCAAAAAGGCGATAGGCTATTACAGGTGGAGGAAGAGCCTTTTGTGTATGAGCGTTTTCGCTTTCGTCCTACGCTCCGAGAGGGACGGGCTCCCCAGTATTACCGAGTCTTACGGGGGCAGGATACTTTCCGGTTGTACATTCCGGCTGAAAAACAAGCCCTGGTAAGCATGCTTCTTTTCGGGGCGCAGGACCTCGCCTCTCTTTTTCGGACAAATCTCCCCTTTGTGAAAAATCAGCAAGTCGAGTACGGCCGATTTGGGGCTTGGGATGCACCCGGCTGGGGCAAGGTGCTTATTTACGCTGCTGTGTTGCTTTTTATCCTCACCGCTACCAGCAACGCTTTTAACCTTACCGACGGGCTGGATGGGTTAGCGATTGGCGTCGGAGGGATTGCTTTTGTGAGCCTGGGGGCTTTTGCGTACTTCTCCAGCAATCGGATCTGGGCAGACTACTTCAACATTCTATATCTCCCCCACGCAGCAGAGGTGACGGTCTTTTGTGGCGCAGCGGTAGGGGCTGCCCTGGCCTTTCTGTGGTACAACGCCTACCCTGCCCGGGTATTTATGGGGGACACGGGAAGCCTCATGTTGGGTGGTCTGATTGGAGCTATCGCCATGATGATAAAAAAAGAACTGCTTTTACCCCTAATAGCTGGGATTTCTTTTGCAGAAACGCTCTCTGTCATGCTACAAGTCGCATACTTTCGCTATACCCGCCGTAAATATGGAGAAGGACGAAGGCTCTTTCGTATGTCTCCCCTACACCACCATTATGAACTCTCTGGCTGGCACGAAGTACAAGTAGTGATACGCTTTTGGATAGTGGCGCTTTTGCTAAATGCCTTAGCCTTTATAACCCTGAAACTGCGATGAAAGGACCGGTAGGCATTTGGGGCTTGGGTGAAAGTGGGGTAGGTGCAGCTTTGTTGGCTCAAAAACATGGCTATGAGACACGTCTTGTAGCCGAAGCCCCACCCAAAGCGCCGTACGATGAAGCCTTGCGCAACGCTGGCTTGTCCTGGCAGGTCGTCTCAAACCCCTTAGAAGCCCTGCAAACATGCGAAATCATCGTTCGCAGCCCGGGCATCCGGCCTGACCACCCTGCGCTTCAAGCACTCCTAAGCCAAAAGAAGCGCGTTATCTCGGATTTGGAGTGGGGCTGGTGGCACTTTCCCCAGAACGCCCAGCTTTGGCTCGTCACCGGCTCTACTGGGAAAACTTCTACCACACATCTCTTGGCTCATCTCCTCCAGACAGCCGGTAGAAAAGCGATTGCTTGTGGGAATATCGGTCGCAGCTTCTGCGGTGTGCTGGCCGAGGAAGCGTCTTATGCCTACTTTGTCTTGGAAGCCAGCTCCTTCCAGCTCTGGGATACTTATACCTTAGTGCCGCATCTGGCTGTAGTCACCAATCTCTCCCCCAATCATATAGATTGGCACGGCAGTTTTGAGGCCTACATGCAGGCTAAGCTGCATTTTGTGGAGAGGATACCAGAAACCTCACATCTTTTATACGATGCCGGGAGTGAGCGGCTGGTGGAGGCGCTTAGCCGTTTTACGATTCGGGCGCGGGTGTGGCCTTATCGGCCCGCGCCGGGGGAGGGTATCTACGCTTGGATAGAAAACTCAAAAATCATCTGCGATATGCACTTGCCAGAAGATCCAGAAAGATGGGAGGTCTCGTACGAAGGGACCCCTCTCACCAATCCGGCTCAGCAACGCAATGCTTTGGCCGCTTCTATCGCGGCGCGGTTGTCTCAGCTACGCCGAGCAGACCTGCGCCGCTGCTTTGAGACCGTAGAACTCCAACCTCACCGCATGGAACAGGTGGCCGTCGTTCAAGGCGTCATCTATGTGAATGACTCCAAGGCTACCACCACCGATGCCGTATGGCATGCCCTCAGCAGTTATGACCGGCCGATTGTGTGGATAGCCGGCGGCATAGACAAAGGCAATGACTGGGGCGAGCTCCGAGGGATTGTCCAGGCTCGCGTAAAAGCCCTCGTACTGATTGGAGAGAATAACCAGCGGCTTTTGGAGGCTTTTCAAGATATTGTCCCGGTGTGGGTCCAGGCTACCTCTATGGACGATGCAGTAGAAAAAGCCACCGCCTTAGCTCAGGCGGGCGATGTAGTGCTTCTTTCGCCAGGGTGCGCGAGTATGGATTGGTTTGAAAGCTATACCCACCGTGGAGAGGCTTTTCGTGCAGCTGTGGGCCGCCTAAAAGAGAAAAATGCTTAAGAAAGCCCCCTTTCACCTGCGTCTGCGGAAACTAACTCACCCTACCCCTCGCCGGATCTATCGCTTCCGGCGCCGAATAAAACGGCTTCAGGCTTACCTGCTGCTATATGTTTTTCCGCAGACTCCACCCTCAGCCCCTCCCATAGAAACGCTCTATAAACAAGCAGGCAAGCTCCGGCAGGCCTACCTTATCCGGAAAGCTGCAGAGGACTTCTCGCCAACCCTCACCAAGAAAGCCCAAAAGCAGGTAAGAAAAAGGAAGAGACGCTTCCTCAAAGCCTATCGGCTCCATAAAGCCGAAGCTAAAAAGATACTTAGGGAGTGGGCTGACCGTTTCCCTGTACCAGCTGAAGAAGCCTTTCAGCGGTGGCACATGCAAGGTCACACATGGCTCCAAAGCTGGAAAGCTCCCCTGAGCGATTTTCCTCTGTCGCCTTACACACCTGAGCGGTGGCATGACCTACGCGGGCTTCTCCGTACCTGGGAAATGGCCGCTTACTGGGTAAAACTCCCCGAAATTCCCCCGCCAGGCCTGACCGACTACTTAGGCAAAGCCCGGGACCATTATATCCTCTACAAATGGCTCGTAAAACAGGGGAGCCCTCCCTCTTTACAAGATAAAATCAAACGAAAATATCGTAAGTACGAACAAAAGGCCTTAGAGACATGGCAAAACTGGCGCCTATCTTGGGACTAAGCCTTCTATGGGCCCAAATGCTTCCACCGTGGTGGGGACCACAAGCTTTCCACACCCGCGCCGAGATCGCCCACTTCTATGGTGCGCAAAGTTGGGCTCGGCAGCAAGACCTCTCTTTTATGGCACGCGTGCCATTGCCCTTACCAGCTACGCCTCCCTCTCCCCTCCCCGAACTGTGGGAAAAGTATGCCCTTTTTGACCTTCTGCGCGAGAGTACCCCTACGAAGCTCTCGACCTATGCAGCCAAGGAAAAACCTTCTTACAGGGCAGCGCTGGCGCTGTTTTATGCCGCTAAGTATGCCTTTTTGCGAAAAGAATATGCCACCGCTTCGGAGTACCTCTCGCAGCTGCAAGCGCTCTCTTTTCCTAAGGCGCTACGGGATGAGATGCGTTTCATAAAAGGCTACTCAGCGTATGCCACAGGTAAAAAAGCCGAGGCCTTACAAGAGCTGCGCCCCTTAGCTGAGAAGCTCGGGCCTTTTCACGATGCGGCTAACTACTATGTGGGCCTCATTTATTATGAAAAGGGCGATTGGCGCACTGCTGCTACGCATTTAGAAGCTGTACAAACGCGCCCGCCTTACGCCCAGGAAGCCCCTTTGTGGCTGGCGTATGCTTTGGCGCAGCTGCCAGACATCCCCCGCTTGTGGGAATGGTGCCAGCGCTGGGCTACCCAAGAAATCGCCCATAAAGATACCCTTTGGCCCTTTGTAGGGGTGCAGTTTGCCCGCATAGGCGAGTGTGTACAGGCAGCATATGCAGCTCAGCACGGTGCCTCTCCTCTTTTGCAGTTATGGCAGGGATTATGTGCGTACAAAGCAAACCAGGATAGCGTAGCCCTCTTGCATTGGGAAGGGCTCTTAGGACATGAGGATAGTATTGGGTACTGGGCGCGGTATAGTTCGGCTATGGCCCTTAGGCGCCAGAAGCGGCTGGAGGAAGCTCTTGCTCTTTTGCGGGGTATTCCCATCCAGGTGCTTCCCCCCGGCCCGGAAGCTTTGTGGCTAAAAGCCCAGATAGCTTGGGAGCTTCACTTAGTGGAGGCAGGACGCGAAGCTCTTACCACCCTCCTTCGCTTGCCCCTCCCTGAGAAGAAAACCGCTTTTCGGTGGCTGGCCGAATTTTACGCCTTAGGCGGCCAGTACCAGGAGGCGTTCTTTACCTTAGACAGCCTACCGGCCTCCGAAGCTGCCGAACCCCGACAGCGTTTTTACCTTCAGATGGGATTCACCGCTTTTGCGCAGAAAGAATATGCTACGGCTGAAAGTCTTTTTACCCGTGCAGCGCAAATAGAAGGCCCGCATACCTTGATAGCCAACTTCTGGCGAGCAGAGGCTCTCTACCGCAAAGGCGCCCTCTCCGAAGCCACAGTCGCCTATAAGACTTTGCTTACCCATCCCCATATCAGCGAAAGTTCCTATGGTGCCGAAGCTCGCCTCGCTCTCGCCTGGGCTTACCTCCAACAAAATCTCCCAGAAGAAGCCCTGCGATACAGCGAGCCTTTGCGTAAAAATGGCCCTAAAACCCTGCGTGCTTATGCTACTTTCGTTTCGGCTGGAGCCCTATACCTAAAAAAGAAGTACGCCGAAGCCCTGTCCTTGTACGAGAGGCTCTTCCAGGAAGGGGAGCTTCCAGTCACACAGGTGCGTTATTATATGGCCCAGACGCTCCTACGGCTGGAAAGGTACAAAGAAGCCGAAGCGGTGTTATCGGCTATTGACCCTGCGGCATTGGGGGCTGATGCGGCCCTTTACCTGCGCGCAGAGGTGTGCGCGGTGTGGCTTGCTCGTCCTGAATGCGTACGCGAAGCTGCGGAGGCGCTTTTGCGGTATCATCCTACCTCCTCTTGGCGCGCTTTGGCGGTGGCCCGCTTAGGGCTGGCCCTCGCCGAACTGGGCGAGAAAGAGAAAGCTATCTCTACTTTGGAAAACTTACTCAACGAAGGGGTTCCCCCAGCCGAGGCGGCCCGCTTGGCCTTAGAAGGGCTACGGGAGCTTTTGCCTGCAGACCGCTACGATGCGGTGTATCAGGCTTTCTTACGAAGGCTTCCTGCTGAGAGCGAGACCCGCCTCAGCTTTGAGCGACAGCGTCTCCGCCAGTTGGCGGATGGGAGTCGTTGGGAAGCCCTCAAAAAAGAGGCATTCCTGCTACGCACACGGTATCCGCGCCTCACTACCGAAGCGCTCGCTTCGGAAGCCCTCGCCGCCGAAAACCTCAAAGACACAGCCGAAGCGCTACGCTTATACCAAGAACTCACCCGCTATCCCGAAGGAGCCGCCCAAGCATGGGAAAGGCTTAGTCGCCTGCATCAAGCCCAAGGCAATCTCTCGCTTGCTTGGGCTGCTCAAGAATCGCTCCTTACGCGCTTGCCCCCCAGCGGGTATCCGTGGGTGCAAGGAACGCTCACTTGGGCAGAGCTGGCCGCTTCCTCTGGTAGAGCAGATACCGCCGTGCAAGTACTGCGCTTCTTACTGGCGGATACCTCTGCTAATCCTTTTCTCCAGCAGAAGCTGCGCCTTACCCTCGGCCTTCTCTATGAAAGCTTGGGAAAAAACGACTCCGCTCTCCTTTTCATCCGACAAGCGGCACAAGGCGATAAGAATGCCCTCACCGCCGAAGCCCTTTATCACGAGGCTCGCCTGTACTATCAAGTTGGCCAATATAACGAAGCCAGAGCGGCCATCTATCGCCTAAGAGATGAACTACCCGCGTACTTAGAGGCGCGCGCAAAGGCGTATCTTATTTTGGCGCGTATCTTTCTGGCCGAGAATAAACGCAAATCTGCCCGCCAGCTCTTAGAAAGCCTTATAGAAAATGCACCGACGGACGCCCTCCGAGCCAAAGCTCAAGCCCTCAGAGACTCTATTCCCCCTGAACCTCCTCCTCAAGAAAAGCCCTCCAAGAAAAAATCCAAGAGGCCTACTCCTTCCAAACAAGCTAAGCCGTGAAGCTCGGAGAAAGTTGTACTTTTGCGGCGTTGGGCCTGTAGCTCAGCGGTTAGAGCAGCGGACTCATAATCCGTTGGTCGGGGGTTCAAATCCCTCCGGGCCCACTTGCAAGCAAGCCTCCACTGGCGAGGGGAAGGCCTCCACTTCGTAGCCTATCTGGGAAGCGGTCATACCTTAGCCTATGACTCGCCCATAGAAGTGGGCGGAAGCGATAAGGCCGCCCGCCCCATGGAGGGCCTCCTAAGCGCGATGTTGGCGTGCTTTTCCGCGGATGTGGTAAGCATCCTCCGAAAAAAACGTAAGGCTATTCAAACCTACGCCCTCACCGCAGAAGCCCAACGCCGCACAGACTTCCCCCAAGTCTTTACAAGCGTGCACATAAACCTCACTATAGTCAGCCCGGATGCGGAGATGGCAGATGTGCTGCGTAGCATAGAACTCTCTCGCACAAAGTATTGTAGTGCCATGGCGATGTTTGAAGCGGCGGGCTGTACCATAGAGATTATACCCGAGTTAAAACGCCCCTGAGCCTACACAGGGGGGTCTTCGTAGCGAATCTGAGAGGCTTCAGGCCAGATTTTGCGTGCGATAGCTTGTGCTGTGGGCGTAGCGGCGGTCCCTCCCAAGGCTGTCTCCTTAAAGCGGGTATCCATGGCAGCGCCTACCTCCCCCATCGCTACTACCATCTCGTCCACGGGAATGACTGCCGTATCCCCGGCTAAGGCCATTTGAGCCGCCGCAGCTGCTATCCCCACTGCAGAGCCATTCCGTTTCACGCAGGGGAGCTCCACTAAACCCGCTACTGGGTCACATATCAGCCCCAGCATATTCATGATCGTCAGCGCCACGGCTTCAAAGATCTGGGTAGTATCGCCTCCCAGGGCATACACGATGCCGGCAGCCCCCATAGCTGCGGCGGTCCCGGTCTCGGCCTGACACCCGCCCACCGCCCCCGCAATAGAAGCCTTTTGCTCTATGATTAGGGCTACCCCCGCACCTATCAGCATGGCTTCGTAAATGGTTCTCTCCGATACCCCGTGATGCTTGCCTAAGAAGGTATAGATGCCCGGTAAGATTCCCGAGGCGCCTGCCGTCGGTGCCGCTACTACGCGTCCCATGCAGGCGTTCGTTTCCTTAGCCGCCATCGCATACGCCAGCAGCAAAGAAAACTCCGGGCTTATCACATGCACCGGCGGGTGAAGGAGCTTTTTTCCGCTATCTCGTACCAGCCCACTAAGGGTTTGACGTGGCTCAGAAAGGCCCATCTCTACGGCATCCCGCATCACCGCATACACCTGTTCTAAGCCAGCCCATACCTCTGCTTCCGAACGGCCTTTTTGGTGCATCTCGTACTCCAGCACCACTTGCCATAAGGGAATAGCCCGCGCCTCAGCCTCAGCCCGCCACTGCGCAAAACTTTCGAGCCGCATTCCTCCAAAGATACAAAGGGAAGCCAACCCGTACCTTTGCGGCCGTGTGGCGCCTCGCTTGGACCTACCAAGGGATATTGCTCCTCACCTTTACGGTCCTACGCGCAATTTTCTTTGTCTGGAATGCTGACTTCTTAGAAGAAAAGTCATGGTTTTTGCCTATTTTGCTCAGAGGATTTCTTTTTGATTGGGTAGCCACGAGTTGGGTCCTCCTCCCCGCATGGATAACTTGGCTCGCTGGTCAAAAAAGAATAGGGTTTGCGGTATGGCTCCTCGCCGCTGCTGCCAGCCTGGCGTTGGAGGTGATAGATATTGGATACTTCCCCTATACCCGACGACGCTCCGGCCTGGAACTCCTCCAAATCCTCTCTTTTTGGCAAGATACCCTGCCTGCTCTCAGTAAGTATGTACGGGATTTTGCGCTGGGCTTCCTTTTATGGGGGCTTTTGGTAGGAGTCCTTTTCTGGGTGGGGAAAAGGCTCATAACCCGTATTCCCACCCCAAAGAAATATCGCCTCCTTGGGTGGCTTATTAGTTTAGCTTGCTTAGGGGTGGGACTGCGAGGAGGATTACGTCTCAAGCCGCTTTCTGTGGTGGATGCGGCCCCTGCAGGATGCCCTTCGTGTGCGCCTTTTGTGCTCAATACCACTTTCTCTCTCCTCCGAGCGATTGAGCAGCCACGCCTCCCCCCCTGGCCTGACCCACCGCCGGGCATAGCGTTGTATCCGCGTTCCTTTTCCCCCGTACCTGAAAAGGCTATCTTACCTCGGGCTAACGTGGTCGTTTTCATCTTAGAAAGCTTCTCCTACGAGTACATCGAGCGCGGCCATGCGCCCTTTCTGGCATCGCTCCTCCAAAAAGGCCTCCAAGTGAAGTGGGGTTTTGCTACCAACAGCCGTTCCGCTGAAGGAGTGCCCGCTATCCTCTCCGGCCTCCCCTCCTGGGGCGAAGAGCCCCTCATTTTCACCCCTTATGCTTCTCGTATTCAATACAGCTTGGGAGAGCTCCTCGCTAAATGGGGGTATACCACGGCTTTCTTCCACGGGGGCAATAATGGTACCATGCTTTTGGATGCCTACACTGCCCAAGCCGGCTTTCAAAGGTACTTCGGCCGAAATGAATACCCCTATCCCAAAAGAGACTATGATGGTACCTGGGGTATATGGGATGAACCCTTCCTGCAGTTTTGCGCAGAAAAAATAGGAGAGCTTAGAGAACCCTTTCTGGCGGTGATTTTTACCCTTAGCTCACATCATCCGTATGCTATACCGGCTACTTTCCGAGATAGCGTACAAAACATCCACCAGCCCATATATCAGGCGGTGCGTTATACAGATTGGGCGCTAAGCCGTTTTTTTTGCGCGAGTAGAGACTACAACTTGGGCTAAGCGCACGCTTTTTGTATTTACTGCCGATCATACCGGCCCCAGCGAAGAAGCTTTCCATCCAGTGCGCGCCTTTCGCGTGCCGATTGGGTTTTATGTGCCGGGACGAACGCTTCCTTCCGGAGATAGCTTGGCCAGCCATATAGATATTCTTCCGAGCATCTTAGGGGCAATAGGCTATCCTTATGCTGTACCCATATGGGGTCATAGTATATGGGACACGGTGCCTGACCGCTGGGCTCCCCAGAAACCTCTGCCTCTCCTTTTTCAAGCAGTCGGACGAGCCCATGTGGTGCGTTTTTCCCCTGGTCATCCCCCCCAAGTACAACGCTGGAGCGGCGATCCCTGGCGGATTACCCACGAAGACACGCTTTTACCCCCATGGTATCTTGATTGGATAGCTTACCTGGCAGGCTATGGCCATTGGATAGAGGGGCCTCACAGGTCCCCTAACATCGGCCGAACCACCACCTCTTCTACCACCGTGGGAGGGGGCAGATGCGCTATGCTCCACAAAAGCTCCGCCACAGCTTCCGGTAAGATAAAGCGTTCGGGTGGATAAGGCGCACCTGCCCATGAATCCGTCAGCGTAGCCCCTAAAAGTAGGGCAGTCACCCCTACGTTGTACGACTTGAGTTGCTCTCGTAGATTACGCGCCAGGGAAAGCTGGCCGGCTTTCGCGATGCTGTAAGCGCTGCCGTTGGGATAGGCTTGCAGCGCCGCAATAGATGAAATAAATACTATCAATCCACGCTTCTGTGTAAGGAAAACCGGCAACAGGCTACGCGTTACATAATAGCTGCTGTGTAGATTGGCTGAGAGCATGGCTTCGTAGCTTGCCTCTTCCTCCTGCAAAAGCGAGCCCGGTAGAAAAGCCCCCGCATTATTGACAAGCACAGCTATAGAGGGATATTTTTCGCGGATGTAAGCACCAAAAGCCAGGGCGTTTTCTTTTTGGCTTAAGTCGGCTTCTTGGACATCCCAGTCGGGGTGAAGGCTGCGCAGCCGAGCCACATGGAGCGGGGTGCGCCCACAAGTGACAATCGGATAAGACTCCGCAAACCGCCGGGCGATAGCATACCCAATCCCGCGGGTGCCTCCCGTCACGACTACGACCCCCATTTCAGCGAAGGTAAAAGCTTTGGATTTTCTTTTTGAGCTCTACCAAGGGATAGCGGCGCAACTCGCCTTTGTGTGCTGCGGAAATGATGCCTGTCTCCTCGGATACCACCAAGACCAAGGCATCTGTTTGTTCGGCTAAGCCCAGGGCTGCCCGATGTCGTTGGCCAAAGGTTTGAGGTAAGTCTAACCGTTCACTCAAGGGCAGCGTACAACGCACCGCAATCACTTTATCGCCCCGAATAAGCGCCGCCCCATCATGCAGCGGACTTTTCTTTTCAAAGAGCATCAGGAACATGCGAGCTTCCACCGGAAGCTGAACCACATCGCCTGTCTGCGCAAAGGCACTCAGGTCATCATCTCCTTCTACGACAATGAGCGCGCCCAATCCGTGCTTAGAGAGGAGTTGTAGCGCCTCTATCAGCTCCTGCGCCAAATGGGCGGCCGTTTCCTCGGTGACGATGGCTTGCCGCAAAACCCGTAGCCCAGGCAGAAGTCGTAGGCTATACAGCCACCGACGCAGCTCTGGCGCTAAAACTACCGCCAAAATCACCCCTATCCCCGTAAGCACATACCGTAAGATAAAAGAAACTGTCAGAAGTCCTAAAAGGCTTACAACCTTATAGAGTACTACCAGTCCCAATAATGCCAGTGCTAAGTTTAGCAGGTTTCTTTGGTAAAACCATCGTAGTACTGCATATAAAATGCTTGTAAGGAGGAGGAAGTCCAGCCCATCGCGCCAAGTGACGGGGATAGGCCCTATGCGGAAAAGTTCCATGTAGGTAAAAGTTGGAGGAGTTGGCGCACAGGAGCTGGATCATGGACGCGTAAGATGTGTACGCCCCACAAGAGCGCTTGCCAGTGTAGCGCTGTGGAAGCCCATAATACTTCTTTTGGGGTGCTTTGCAAAACCCGCCAGAGCATAGACTTACGCGAGATGCCTACAAGTAGCGGATAGCCCATCTCCACAAAGTGGGGTAGCGCCCGAAAAAGCGCATAGTTATGGGCAATCGTCTTGCCAAAGCCGAAGCCTGGGTCTATCACAATATCTTCTATGCCGAGCTGCCGCAGCTGCTGTGTTTTTTCTATGAAGTATTCCCAAACTTCCTGTACGACATTGGTATAGGTGGGGTTTTGCTGCATGGTTTGGGGGGTACCTTGTATGTGCATCAGCACGTAGGACACCCGGTAGTGGGCTATGACTTCCCACAAGGTAGGGTCAAAAGCGCCGCCAGAAATATCGTTTATCCAGTCGGCGCCTTCTTCCAAGGCTATGCGCGCCACCTCTCCCCTAAACGTATCTACACTGATGGGGACGTCCGGAAAGGCTTTGCGGATGCTGCGAAGGGCCGGGAGCAGGCGCTGTAGCTCTTCTTCTACGGGGACGTCGGGAGCCCCTGGGCGAGTAGAAACTGCCCCTATATCCAGCAAATCGGCCCCAGCTTCTATTAAGTGAGCGGCTTTGTGCTGGGCTGCCTCTGGCGTCAAAGCCTCTCCCCCATCCGAAAAAGAGTCCGGCGTCACATTCACTATCCCCATTATGCAAGGAGGGGCCAAAGGATATATCCTATCCGGAAAGCGGAGATAGTACCTCCCGTAAGACATACTCAATCACATCCTGGATCGTACCATACGACTGCGGATACAAAAAAGGCACTTCTTTCGGCGAAACCCACCGATAGGACTCTATGCCTTCTTCTTTTTGCACATGGGCTACGGGGGCTTTTTCTACACAGCGAAAAAGAAACCAGTGGACCTCCTTCAGAAAAACTTTCTCTCCTTCCATATATGTGTGAAAGGTTTGTGTAAGAGGCCGCATAGGGGTAGCACAGGTAAGTCCTGTTTCTTCTACCAGTTCGCGCTGAGCGGCTTCGCTGGGGGTCTCATGCGGTTCTACTTTGCCCTTAGGCAGGTCCCACCGACCCCGGCGCCATATAAAAAGAATATCCCCAGCCCCATCTATTACCACAGCCCCACCCGCCCAAATATTCTCAAAAGTTTTTCGGTATTCTTGCCAAAAAGCTTCCAACGCCTCCTTAGAAGGAAAGTAAATACGCGTAGTATGGGGCTTAGGTAGTTCTGTCTGCCTGAGGTGGTAGGTTCGTATCTTATCCAAGGTACCGGGGAGGTATAGAAAACGCGTACCTTTCTCTTGGAGGAGGGTCTGGGTAGTAGGAAGGCCCTGAATCGGCCTGGAAGCCACCGTGAATTCCAGACAAAAGTCGTAATGATATACCCGAAGCATTCCCCTAAGATACGGGCTTTCGGGCTAAGAGGATAAGCCGAAGGCTGCGCTCCACTTGAAACGGTGCTCCTGTATAATCTCCCCAAAAATCCTCTACTATGAGGCCGCTCCGCTCCGCTATCTGCGCTAAGTCCCCCTGCGTAAGCTTAAAGACTTTTTCTTCATATACCTTTCTTTCTCCCGAGGGGAGAGTTACCGTAATGCGTTTATGGAGATGGAAGATAGTCTGCCATCGTTCAATAAAGAAGTGTATTCCTTCTACTTCCCGTTCCTCGTGAGTGATAGGGTTTCTACGGTAAATATTGAGATAATCTATGACGAGCCAGCCTTCAGGTGCAAGCCAACGCACAAAACGATGCATAAGGCGGACAAGCTCATCCCACCGCTGCGCCCCTAAGCCAAAAGTCGTAAAAAAGCTCCCAATAAAATCATACCTCTTGTCGGGTTCCCAAGTGCGGAGGTCGGCCTGAAAAAATCGTACCCCCGCCGGCAAATGCGGCTGTACAGGGGCCATATCTACTGCATCTACCTTAAGCCCAGCTTTGGCCAGGGCCCGCGCATAGCGCCCTTCTCCACACCCCGCATCTAAGGCAGAAGCCCCCATGGGTAGCTGCAAATATTTAAGCAAAATATCTACAAACTTCTCTGCTTCTGTATCATCTCTATGCGCATACAGAAGTTTATAGAAAGAAGACGAGAACCACTCTTCCATACCCCAAAGATACGCCGTTGAAGTGAGTACCTTTGGGATATGTGGTGGACGCTCTGCGTAGGGCTCCTTTCGACTCTATGGGCTCAGATGCTTTTCCAAGCTACGCTCAGAGACACTACGGGCGAACCCATACCCTTTGCCACTATTCTCAATCGGCGCACAGGCCAAGGCACTCTTTCTGACCTCACGGGACGTTTTTCGCTGATAGCTCAGCCCACAGATACGCTGCTTATCCGCTGCGTTGGCTATGCGCCCTTCCAAGGAGAAGCCCGAGTCCTTCCCCAAGAGATTATCCTTGCACCTGCCCCCGTCGAACTTGCCCCTGTGGTTATACAGCCGGGCGCCAATCCCGCTGATGCGCTCATTGAGCGTGCCTTAGCTGCCCGCAATCGGTGGGACCCGCTTGTACGACCACATGCCTATGTGAGCTATAATAAGCTTACCGTTAGCTTGCCAGAAAGCCTGCGCCAACATGCCGACAGCTTGCCTCCTTACCTTTTCTTATGGGAAACCCAAACCGAAAAAACCTTCTTCTCCCCCACCCGCCAACGCGAGACCCTCAAAGCCCAAAAAATCGTAGGTAACCTCCCTATCCAAAGTTTCCTCTCCCCTACTGCTCTACAACCTTTGAGCCTATACAAAACATGGATAATAATATGGGAAAAGCGTTTAGCCAGTCCTTTAGGTAGTGAAGCTTTTTCTTATTATGTGTATGAGCTGCGCGATACCACCTATACCCCCGCAGGGGACACGCTGTATGAGGTAGCCTTTTTCCCCAAGAAACGAGCGCAGGGCTGGGCCTTGCAAGGACGGCTTATCTTGGCTTTTCCGGATGCAGCTCTGTACAGCTTCCAAGGAGAAGCTTCAGATTTAGCTACTGGGACCACACCCACCGAAATAGCCGCCCTCCGTATATGGCAGCACTACGAAAAGCTCGGAGATACTGTATGGTTTCCCACCCAGCTTCATTCGGAAGTGCTTTTTCAAGTGCGCTCTCGTGAAAGAACCCTCCCCTTAGTGGTGCGCACCCGGTCTTTCCTGCAAGAGATACATATTCCTCCGCCTGTACAAGCTATTCAAAGGGACGAGATACGCCTTCTTGCTCACCTCACGCCTCTATCCCCAGACAAGCGCGCCGAACCCCTCAGTCCCGAAGAAAGCCTATCTTACGCACAGCTGGATAGCTTGCTAAAGACGGTCCAGATAGGGCGTTATCGCTGGCTTATGGATTTTCCTTCGCTCCTCACCGGCCGTATAAACCTCGGGCATGTCAATCTCCTCCTACGACCCTTACTCCTGTTTCATGACGCAGAAGGGCTTCGCCCGCAGATAGGCGTGGAAAGCAGCGACCAAGTCTCGGAAACTTTCAGGGTGCGGGGCTGGGTGGGGTATGGCACCTACCGCTGGGCCGGTGCTTTGGGCACCCCCTGGCGCTTCGGCGCAGAAGTGGAAATAGGCACCCTCACACGCGCCCGCTTCTATGCCTACGATGATGTACGAGAAGCGACCCTGCCCCGCCTGCTGGATGAAAATCCCGCTACCCTCCTTGGGGACCAAAAGCCTTATGAAAATACCAATCGGGCTTATGCCTTCCGCTGGGAAGCCCTGGTACGAGAACGCTCAGCAGGCTTGAGCTTTAGACTGCCCTTGGGAAGTACCGTGCACCTACTCTGCCTTGGTGCATGGACAGAACGCCAAAGCCTCTCTGATATTTGGAAGGGGTATACCTTAGGCTTGCAAAGTGAATACCTGCGGCGCCAGACCCTTCTACGCCGAGGCAGTACGCTATGGCGTGAGGCTTATGTAGGGCCTCGCCTCACGCTCCAAGCCCTGTATTTCATGCCTTTTTCCGGAGGGCGGCCTTTTCGGTGGGTTCAAGCTGACCTGTGGCATCGCTGGCAGTGGGGCCGGTGGGCAGATATGCAGCTCCGGCTAAGCGGAGGCTTCTCCCCAGATAGCGTACCCCTTCTGTGGCAACATCAACTGCGCACGCTTCCCGGCGTTTACTTCACGGGGCTGCCCTTTGCCTTGGCTTCGTATCCATTTTTTCAAAGGACTACCTATTTTGCCTATTTCTTTTATGCCTGGAGCCTACCTAATACCCACTTTCCCTTCCGGTCTTTTGCGCCTATACCTACTTTTCACCTCCAAGGTGCATGGACGCCCAATGCGTTCTACCCCGAAGTAGGCTTCTCCATATATCGCTGGCTGCCTTCGAAGTTATATCAATATTTCAGCAGCTTTAGTTTGGCTTATTTAGGGATTTATACCTCCCTTCCGCTACGAAAAGAAAACCGCTTGTATGTGCGTATGTGGTTTCCTTTCTAAGGGTTTTGTATCTCGTAGATGGGCAGTTCGGGGAAAGCCTTTTCCACCCGAAGGGGATCTACGTCGGTGAGAAAGGTCTGCCCGGCCAGGCGTGCAAGCTGCCCCACCGCCCGGAGACGGAAAGCATCTAACTTTTCACCTATATCATCTAAAAGCAGTATAGGTCCCTTAGCTTGTAAGCCGCTTAAGTAAGCGGCTTCTGCCCATTTCAGGGCGATGAGTAGCGATTTTTTCTGCCCTTCTGAGGCATAGCCACGAGCCTGCTTGTGGTTTAGTTCTATGACAAAGTCTTCGGAATGGGGGCCTATGAGGGTGCGTTTGAGGGCTATCTCTCTATTGCGTAATTTTTCCCAAGCTTTTTTCCAAGCAGAGGCTTCCGGTTCTACAGAGGGCTTGTAGCGTAGATTTATAGGTTCGCTGCCGAGGGTAGCGTAGAAGGATTGAAGGTATTCTCGGAGTTTTTGGGTGAGTTCTATGCGTTTTTTTTGGAGGAATGGACCGTATGTGAGGAGGAGCTGTTCCCAGCTTTCTATTTGGGCGTGAGGCAAGGGGTCTTGGCCTAAGAGCGCATTCCGTTGGCTGAGGGCTCGTACGTAGGGGGTGAGGGCATGTAGGTATTCCGGGCTTATTTGAGAGAGGAGGCGGTCGACCCATCGCCGCCGGAAAGCAGCCGGACCCTCTATCCACTCTATTTCACCGGGGCGCAAAACCACCACGGGGAGGTGGCCTATCCACCGAGAAAGCGGTTGGATTACCTCACCTTCCCACAATAAGGTGGTACCTTGACCTCGGGCATACCGCACCTCAGCGATGCCGTCAGGCAGTCGCGCCCGAATACGATATCCTTGACTCCCCCATTGGATCATTTCCTCATCCCGCCCAAACCCGCGCAATATAGCCATTTTATGAATAGCTTCCAGTATAGTTGTTTTACCAGAAGCATTCTGACCTATAAAAGCTAAGCCTTCCGTCGGTATTTCTATGAAAAGATGTGTGTATTTCCGGAGATGCACTCCTTCCAAGGCCCTAAAATACATGCGCCGTATCTTTGCTACATGACAAAGGTAAAGACTGCTGCTCCCGCCCCTTCTTATCCTAAGGAACAGCTTCTCTTTTGGTACCGGCAAATGCTGGCGGTGCGGCGTATGGAGGAAAAAGCCGCCCAGCTCTACACTCAGCAAAAGATCCGGGGATTCCTCCACCTCTATATTGGCCAAGAAGCGGTGGGTATGGGCATAGAAGCAGCTATTCGTCCAGACGATTATGTCATTACAGGGTATCGTGAGCATGGGAACGCCTATCTGCGCGGCATCCCCATGCGCGAGATATTTGCTGAACTGATGGGTAAAGTCACCGGCTGCTCCAAAGGAAAAGGGGGGTCCATGCATATGTTCTCTGCCGAAAAAAACTTCTTAGGGGGGCATGGCATCGTAGGCGGACAGATCGGCCTGGGTACGGGGGCAGCCTTTGCTATCAAGTATAGAGAAGAAGATCGTCTCTGCGTAACGATGTTTGGAGATGGCGCTGTACGCCAAGGCATCCTCCATGAGTGCTTCAATATGGCCATGTTATGGAAGCTTCCAGCCTTATATATATGTGAAAATAACCAATATGCCATGGGTACCTCCGTAAATAGAACCTCGAATGTCACAGAAATCTATAAAATAGCTTATGCTTATGAAATGCCTTCCGAGCGCGTAGATGGGATGGATGTCTTTGCCGTTTATGAAGCTGTAAAAAAGGCGGCTGCGCATGTTCGTTCAGGGAAAGGACCTTACTTTTTAGAGATACTTACCTATCGGTATCGGGGGCATTCTATGTCTGACCCGGCTAAGTATCGTACCCGAGAAGAGGTAGAGCAGTATAAGGAGCGGGACCCGCTCGCTCGGCTACAAAGTTACTTGTATGAAAAAGGGCTCGCTACTCCAGAAGATATTGAAAAGATAGAAGAAGAAGTAGCCGCCGAAGTAGCCGAAGCCGTGGCATTTGCGGACGCCAGTCCCTATCCTGAACCTGAATCCCTCTACGAAGATGTATATGTCCAAAAAGACTATCCATTTTTGCGCGAATGGTAGAGGTTAGCGCAGCTACCCATCCGGGTAAGGTTCGGCAAGAAAACGAGGACTTTTTTTATCACGGTCCTATCCCTCAGGGCTATGTAGTGATTGTGTGTGATGGAATGGGAGGGCATGCCGCCGGCGAGGTTGCCGCCCGTATCGCCGCTGAAACGATTTACCAGTTTCTCCAGGAAGCTCCCCCCACTCCGCCCGAAGACCTCCTCAAGGATGCCCTCTTAGCTGCGCATCATCGCATACTCTTATACGCTCAAGCTAATCCTCACCACAAAAACCTCGGTAGCACCGCCGTAGTCGTGCTCATTACCCCACAAGAAGTGCTACATGCCCATGTAGGGGATAGCCGCCTGTACTTGTATAATAAAGGACAGCTTAGCCTCCTTACTCACGACGACTCGTTGGTGCAAGAACTTTTGCGGGGAGGGCTCATCTCCCCGGAACAGGCACTCCATCACCCCCAGAAAAACGTCTTAAGCCAGTGCCTCGGCCAATCCCAAGGCACCCCCGAACCGCATGTCGCTAAATGCCCTTTGCCTCGTAAAGGGATATTTTTACTTTGCACAGATGGCTTTTCTAATGCTCTATCCCAAGAAGAAATAATAGATATCTTAGCCGACAATACGTTAAATCTGGCCCAAAAAGCCGAAAAGCTGGTAGAACAGGCGGTGGCTCAAGCCGGTTATGATAATACTACTGTCCTCCTCGTGTGCCCTCCTACAAAAACGGCTACCTTTGCAGGGAAGATGAACCTCAAGCTGCCCCCCCAAAAGTACTTGATTGCTGGTGCCATAGCGTTGGCAGTTATGCTCATAGGCATATGGGTTTTTGCCCGCAAAAGTGCTGCGTCCTCTACCCCGCCTACCGACGGGCAAATGATTATCCTCAGCGACTCAACCGCTGCAGACGCCGACACCACAGCTGCCCTTTCGGCCCCAGAACCAGAGACCCAAGAGGAAGTTTCTCCCCCTATGCCCTTACCGGCTACGCCTACTCCCCCGCCCAGCGAACCTTCTGTCCCAAAAGTTTCTTCTTCTCCCCCAAAATCTTCTCCAATATCAGGAACTTACTTTCCCTACACTATCCAAAAAGGAGACAACCTTACCCAAATAGCTAAAGCCTTTTCCCTTTCCAAAGAAGAGCTACGAAAAGCAAATAATCTAAAAGATGACAACATTCAAGCTGGAAAGAAGCTTAAAATACCTGTAAAAAGCGTTCATACACATACGGTGGGAAAGGGAGAAACACTCTCTGCGATCGCGCGCAAGTATGCTACTACGGTAGAAGCCATAAAGCGAGCTAATCAGTTAGAAGATGAAAAGATTCGCTTGGGTCAGAAGCTTACGGTGCCTGTGGTGAAAAAATGAGTACGCTCCTCGGGAAAAAACTATTGAACTATCGGATTGAAAAACTTTTAGGACAAGGGGGCATGGGAGAGGTATATCTCGGTGTCCATACCGAGATAGGCCGAAAAGTGGCTATTAAGGTCATAAGCCCACATCTCGCCCGTGACCCTAAGATTCAGGAGCGGTTTAAGCGAGAGGCCCTCATCTTAGCGAAACTCAATCATCCCAATATTGTACAGCTGTACGATTATTGGGCCCGCCCCGAAGAAGGCCTCTTCCTCATCATGGAATATGTAGAAGGCATCTCCTTAGATAGGTATATTCATCGAGTTTTACGCGGGCCTATACCCCCACATCAGGCAATAGACTTATTTTTACAAGTGTTAGACGCCTTTCAGTATGCTCATGATAATGGTGTCATCCATAGAGATATAAAACCCAGTAATATTCTCATAAGAAACGATAATGTAGTCAAAGTCTTAGACTTTGGAATCGCCCGTATCGTTACCCCAGACCCTACTACGGCTTCTGAGGCGATTACCCTTACGCAGACAGGGACGACCTTAGGTACGGTCTTATACATGAGCCCAGAACAGCTCAAAAGTAAAAACCCTTCTGATATTGACCACCGGGCGGATATTTACTCGCTGGGGGTAGTGCTCTTTGAAATGCTTACAGGTAAAGAAATGTATGATAGAGGCCAGCTTTCTGAGTTTGAGATACTGATAAAAATCGCCAGCGAACCTCCCCCTACCCTCTCAGATCTCGCTCCAGCTATCGCCACCGACTTTGAACCCATACTTATCAAAGCACTTGCCAAAAAAAGAGAAGAAAGATACCAGAGCTGCCAGGAGTTTGCCGCAGATCTTCTGAAAGTATTACCTAAATATGCCGATAAAGCCCCTTCCCCTAACTCATACAATCCCGCCCTTACCCAGACTCAAATAGGGACCCCTTCTCCCGAGTCATTCCTTCATCGTACTTATGCCCAAATAAAAGCTTCCTGGCAAAAAGCTCAGACTCTTCCTCCCCAGAAAAAGATATTTTTAGGCTTCATACTCGTTTTATTGGCAGGGGGGATAGGCTCTCTCCTATGGCTTGCGTTCCACAGTAATGCCGAGAAAAGGCATATCCTTTCTCAGACAGAGACCTTTGCCAAAGCCATACATAGTCATGATGAGCATAAACTTAGGGCCCTTTTTTCTGAAACACTCTCTCCTTTTTTTAGCGATGCCCAGATCAGCCAAGAAGGAGCTATAACTAAGTACTACACCTCTTTTTGGCAAACCCTCCAAGAAGACTCCGTGGCGTGGATAGAAGAGCCTACCAGCTACAAGAAAGGTAATACCTGGCAAGTAGAAGGCCTTTTATATCAAAAATACACCACTAAGCCGCAAACCTTCACCCGTACAGTAGACGAGCGTGTATATGATCGGTGGTATGGCCGGTACATAAAAAGACCTCGGAAAGTCATAGACAAAGTCCCCGCTACTACCTCCTGTAAAATCAAAAAGCTACGGCTCTACTTTATAGAGGGCAAAATAACAGGGATAGAAGTACTGGACACCCGCGAATGCCCCTAACGCAGGAAGGGGTCATATACTACTTGGAAATAATATAAGCCTCCAATCCGTGGTCCGCCCGGTAGCTGCACATACCGAATGTTCAAGATATTTTGCCCCCCTATGCGAAACTGCGTCTTCCATTTGGGCACCGTATAGGAGATTTGCGCATCTACCCACTGGACAGCAGGCACCGCCCCTTGAATGAGCCCGTCCATTCGAAAAGCATCTATCCACCGATAGTTTAGACTCCCCCCCCACCGTCCAAAGTTTGAAAGATATACACTACTCCCTACTTTATGGCGTGGTGTATTGAAGTTGGGTAAGAACGAAGGATCTTTCGCCACAGAAAGCACTAAGGTCGCATAGCTGTATGAGGCTGTCCATAAAATCTTCGGCGTTATGGCGTATTCTATCCCCAAGGAAGCATATTCGGCATAAACTTGATCTGAAAGATTCGTCGCGGTATTGTATGCATAATATCGTCCATCGCGGAGATTTTCTAAACCTGCCAGGGTAGAAGGGTTTACATTAGATAAGCCAATCGGCTTGGTAGTGCCAGTTTCATACGCAGGCTCAGAGGAGATTACATTGCGATAGAGAACAAAGTCCCTATAGTACGCGCGAGCGTATTCTACATCGGCATATAAACCTGAGATAAGCTGAAAACGTCCTCCTACTTCATAGTATTGTACAAACTCAGGCTTGAGCGGTGCGACCGAGATAGCTTGCAAATACTGTTGGGCCAGAGAGGCCAGGGTGGCACTATCCGTTACCCCTGCCGCCGCTGCTTGATAGGCGTATACCGAAGCAGGAACAAACATAAACTTGTCCAAACCATACACACCCCGAGCTCGTAAAGTACCCCCTAAAGTGATCTCTCGAAAACCTATATCCAAAGCAATAAACTGGTCTTGCAGCGTAGGTATCCTAAATCCTGTCTGATACGAGAGGCGGAGACTATGTTGGCGTTCCTTACCAAACGCATATAAAAGAGCCGCTCGCGGCGTAAAGCGCCCCTGGAAATACTGATTTTTGTCATACCGCAGCGAAGCCAATACCCGTAGCCTCCTATCCAGAAACCACCGATTAGCTTGAATAAACCCGCCATACTCGTGGGTCATAAAGGGACCTTCATAATCTACAAAGAGCGTACCCCGAGTATTGACTCGGAAAAATCGGACATTCCCGCCTACGAGCAGTTCTACCCACTTACCTACAAAGTCAGACAAATCATACTGCGCTTCAGTATGATAAAAAGAAGACCTGTCATAAAATCCAGCCTGTCCTTGCGTGCGGTAATAGCCGCTGTTGATCTCTTCCATTATTTTTTGGAACTCTGGGGTGCCTGGCTCAGGGCGAGGACGAAATTGGCCGGGGAGGCTCATGAGACGAACAGCTGTATCAGCATAGGCCCGAGCCGCTTCATGGCTTCCATACAGGGCATACCCCTCAAAATACCCAAGAAACCAAGCTTCATTCGGCTTAGCCCACTGATTGAGAAATATGGCCGTGAAACGGCTATCATAGGCGCGCCCTGAGCTTTCCCAGCTCCCATAGCTGCGTATGAAAAATCGCCGCCCTCGCAATTCCAACTTATGGTTATGAAAAAGTACATCGCGTAGGGCGTTGCGGTTTGCAGCTTGATATATCGTATTGCCATTTACCAGGAAACTCCGCCAGGATAGCTCTAAGTTATCTGAGAGAAAGTATTGTAGCTGAGCTGAATATTTTTGAAGAAAAACCGCTGGATTAATGATGTCCCTATCCCTGTAAGGCGTACGTGCTAAGTAAAACTTTTCATTGAAGGGTAGACCCACGGAGCGGGGATCCAGGGGGCCTATGCGCACTTCATCTCCATAAGTATTGACACCATTATACCCCGGATTTTGGGGGGCCTGGTTGGGCATACGCCCCTTCTGCGCCTGTATACGACCCCTGGTCCCTATAGTCCGTAGCTAACCAATCGGTAGCTCTGAGGTATTCGGCTACCAGCTTGAAGGAAAAGCGTTCGCCAAAAGTATGGGCATATCGTGCGGCTACATTCAAGAAGGGCTGCGGCGCAGTGTCAGAGGCAATATGATTTACGCCGAGGCGCACCGTAGCCGCAAGGCCCGGATACCGACGCGGCTGCCGAGTATAGACATCTAACAGCCCATTAAAAGCATTAGGGCCATACAGCGCAGAAGCCGGTCCCGCCGTAAGTTCTGCACTTTCTACATCTATCTCTGGGGACGCACTCAAAAGCCCCACCGGAAACCCAAATACCGGGGCCAGCATCTCTATACCATCCATACGCTGGACAAAGCGCGGGTTCCCGGGTCCGCCAAAACCCCGCGTATTGATTACAGGGAAAGTGATAGATTGGTAGTTCACATCTACATTTTTCATGGTACTCAGCTGCTGAAAAAGATTGAAAGCGGCCCCAAGCTGAAGTTCTTTTATGCCTAAGCGGCTGACCGTGACAGGCGCCTCTAAGACCGTCTCCGGCAGCCGGCTGGTGCTGATAACGACTTCTTTCATGGAGAGCCCGCCTTCTTTGAGAGCTACTTCTATCTCACGGCCAGGATAGGCATCCACCAGGGCATTTTCATAACCTACATAAGAAACTTCTACGATAAAGGGAGGCTGCCCTGCTGCAGAGAGCCGAAACCGACCCATAGCATCCGAAACCGTGCCAATAAGCGTGCCTTTGAGCTTGATATAAGCGCCCGGCAGCGGCTCCCCTGAAGCGGCATCGCGCACTATCCCCGTTATCGTGTAGGTGTTAGGTACAGTAGAAGGCTCCACCTTTGACGGCTCAGGTGTCAAAGGCCGTTCCCGCTCTTCCTGCGCCAGGCTTAGGCTAACAAGGGAAAATAGGAGGAGAATAAATGCACCTCGCATGAGGCAAATATACAGGGAAACCGCTAAAAAGCCAGCCTTAGCGAGGGAAGGGCAGCTTCTTCTTAAGTTCTTCTTCTTTCTTCTTTTTCTCCTCCTCCAGCTGACGCTTGAGCCGTTCTTCTTCTTCGCGTTTTTTGCGTTCCGCTTCTTGGCGTAAGCGATCTTCTTCTTTACGGCGGCGCTCTTCGGCTTCGCGGCGCAGGCGCTCTTCTTCTGCGCGGCGCTTCTGTTCCAGGGCTTGGCGCAGGCTGTCTTCTTTACGACGCAAGGCTGCTTCTATGCTATCTTTCTTTCGCTTGGCTTCTGCTTCAAAGCGCGCTTTTTCTTCTGCTATTTTGCCTGCTATAGCTTCTTTTACACTTTCTGTACTGCCTTTAGGACGGATACCCAACACCTTAGGTTGCGTGATGGTCCCCCCCAGGTCGGCCACCAGTTGTACCTTGCCGGGGGCTTGGAGCGGGAGGCCCGCCGCTTGTAAAAACCCTTGCGCCCATGCGGCGGGAACCTCTATGCCTATGGTGTAGGCAAGGGTTTGGTCTAACCGCGTGACGCCACCTACTTCCATTTTGTATTCGCCTGCTGAAAAGGTAAAAGGTTCTACTTGAAGCGCTCCATTTTCGAGCTTGAAGCGAATCTGGGTATTATGCACTTGCAAGGTAGAGAGTTGAGGCATTTTAGCGGCACTGGAAAGGGCAGTTAACGAAGCGGAGCCTTTGACTATAGCTTGCAGCACCTCCGCTAAGCCAGCCCCTGAGAGCGTACTTAGCTCAGGCATAAAGTCAGGCCGAAGACGGCTACCAGCAGAAAGCGATAGGTTCATGCGGCCCTGGGTATTGGCTACAATCGGCGCAATGCGTCGCATCGTGCTAAAGTGTCGCGCCAGCTCCTCTATCTGCACCTGCTCCAACCGAAACTGCATATCCCACCGGGCATTTCGCTTATCTGGTGCTGCATAGCTTCCAGCAAGCGTCATGCGCCCCCCTAACCCCTCCATCGCAAAACCTTCTAACTCCAGCACCTGATCCCGTAAAATCAGCTTACCTCGAGCATTCCTAAATACCATCTTTTCATACAAAAGCTCGCCTACCTCGGCTTGAAAAGTGAAATCTACATTGGCTGGCAGTACTACAACTTCCAAAGCGCTACTGGTATCTGTAGCCGTAGCCTGGGCCTGCGTAGTATCAGAAACCATCCATTCATTCAGATCCAACCGTCGGCTTCGTAGGGCAAGAGTCCCGATGATTTCTTCATTTCTAAGGACATAGCCTAAATAGTTTTCCAGCTTGCCCTCTAAGGCTATGTCTGAATGTCCTATAGTACCTTTATATCCTGAAAGCACAGCGTAACGAGGGGAAAAGCTAAGGGTTGCTTGGTCTATGGTGAGGCCCTGGGGGAGGTCGGGACTTTTATAGGTGAGTTTTTGGATAGCGAAGGTCCCTTGGGTAGGTAAGCGGGTGTAATCATGTTTTTCTAAGGCCTCGCGATCTCCTTGACCAGAGAGGTCAAAAGTGAGTATGCCGGCAACTTGGGTGCTTTCTATAGGGAAAATTCGCGTCCAAGTCCCCAAATCTATACGGCCTTTTGCGGTGAAAGTATAGTTTAGCACGTCTAAGTCGCTCACTTGTAGGGAAGCTTCTATGGGGTCATGGGCGACTTGGGCAAAAAAGCGCTTGAGATTAGCCACGGTGCGCGCGGGCAGCCCTTCGGGCGACTCGGCCACAAAGTCTATAGAGATATTTTCCAGCGGCGTAGGAAAGTCAGCGGCTTTGAGAAAACCGTCACGCAGCGTGAATAGACCCGCCACCGAAGGCAGCTGTTTCTCTGCATAAACCCCCGCCATTTGAACATCTGCCTTAAAAGCCCCACGCAGCTCATATCCCAGGGGCAAAGCCGCCGCAAACTCTGAGAGGTTACCTTCCCCTTGGACGGCCGCTTGGAGGAGCATACGCGAAAGCCCCGTACTATTCCAGCGAGCTTGTAACCGACTCCCCCCTGCCCGCAGAAAAAACGTATCTAACCGCACCCGCAGACTCTCTATTGTAGAAGCAGGGCTTTCTACTTTTAGACGAACTTGTAAATTTTCTATCTGTTTGGGTAAGCCTTTATATTTTATGCGGCCATTTTCTACAGAAAGATTTAGTTTAAATCCAGGAAAAAGCGAGTCTCTCAGCGCCCCCTGAACAAATCCTTCCAGTTTAAGTATGCCTTCGGTAGAAAGGCTTTCGTATTCTTTCCGGAAAGCAGCGGGTATAAGGGATAAAAGTTCCTTGAGGGAGGCTTCTGGAGCTGAAAAGCGCACATCTAAGAGAGTAGTAAGCGAGTCAGGCAGCGTCACACTTCCTGTCAGCTCCAGAGGCAGCGCATTTATGCGAAGCTTACCCCTCCGCAAGGTATAACGAGAGGAGGGGTAAGATATATCCAAGTCTACTCCAGCCTCTACCCTTTGGCCAGAAAAATAGGCCGTTTGGTCGTAGGTGAGAAAAAGCTTGTCTATTTGTGTCTCTGTTTCCAAGGTCGTTTCGTCTTGGGTGAGGTCACCTTTGCCCTGATGAGAGAGCCCTACCAGTTGAACATACATACCCAGCGAAGAGTCTAAATAAGCCACTTGGGCATTTTGTATCTCATAGCGTCGTAAGCTGAGGTGGAAGGCCGAAGTAGCGGTATCTGCGGGTTTTTCTGGGGTCTGGGTGGTATCTGGCAGGGTTACATCCCAGTTAGCTCGCCCATCCGATAAGACCTTGACATAAATCTTAGGTTCCACGAGATAAAACCGCGTGATAGCTATCTCTCCCTGCAAGGCTTTCCATACATCTATTCCTACATCTAAGGCCCGGCAGGTGAGCAGCGTATCTCCTTGAAAAGGCGCTTTATTGGCCACCGACAACCCTTCTAAACGCAAGGTCAGTACAGGAAAATGCCGAAAAAAAGATAAACTCACGCTTTTATATTCCACATGGGCATACAAGTTTTTGTTGATTTGCTCTTGGAGAAGGGCGTGGATTTTATCTCGGAGGAGGTAAGGGACGAGAAGGAGTACCAGTAAAAGTATCAGAAGCCCACCCCCTACCCAATACAAGAGTCGGCGCATAGACAAAGGTAAAAAAACAGCGGGGCAGGCTTGGCCTACCCCGCTGATAAGGGAGATAGAGAGGGCTTATTCTATGGTGAGCCGTCCCCGCAGGAGGCGTTCCCCTTGGCGCACCTCTATCATATATATCCCCGCAGCCAGCGAAGGAAGCGCTATGCGGATGGGCTCCCCTCCTTGGAGCAGTACTTCTTGGGAGAAGAGCAGCTGCCCACGCATATCCCACAGCCGTACCGCCGCTGGTCCGGTAGCCAGCGCGCGCACATACACGGCTTCCCGCGTAGGATTGGGATAGAAGGTGAGTCCATCCCTGCCGGCTTTGAGCCCTGTACTGATGTCTAAGATAACATACAACGAATCGACCTCTATGCAAGAGCCATTGGTAGTAATCAGGACTACGGTATCGGCGCTTTGGCTGGGCGTATAGCATTCTTGATGAGGACCAACACCCGTATAGGTGCTACCATTTATGACCCAGGTATAGGTAAAAGCTGGATTATTGATAGTGGCCTGATAATCCACGCACGTAGTGCCTGTGCCTGTGATAGTGACATATTGCGCATGCTCGTATAGGCTCCCATCTACTAAGAAGTCTACCTTAGGCAGTGTATCTACCACGATATACACCGTATCCCGAGGGATAGAGGTAGTGGGAGCACAATAAGAGAGGTTGGCTGAACGAATTTCTACTACCACTTCATATATGCCCGGAGCGGTAAACTGGGGTTGATAGATGGGGCCTGTTACCCCGGCGGCTTGCTGGCCATTGAGGTACCACACATGGGCAAAGGCCGGGTTAGTTTGACCGGTATTGAGGCTGTCGCGTACGATACCGCCCTGATAACATACCCGGCTGGTATCAAAACTGAAGAAAGGCGGCTGCGGCAATGAGGGTTGGTTAGCGGGATTGTAGCGGTATTCTTGCACATCCAGGACAAATGGCCCTGTATTGCTGCTCCATCCCTGCACTATGATGATGAGCGTATCTCCGGCTTGCAGGCGCATCCCCGCCCTGTAGGAAGAGGTAGAAGTGACCAGCGAGGCGCCAGTGGTATTAGGGTCATGATAGATATCCAAAGCCGCTTGATCGATAGTGGTTGCTCCTCCACAGCGCCCTCCATCTGTATAAAGGATGCGGTCGGGATTGACACTGATATTGATCACATGGAGATAAAGATCGTTACCACCTCCAAAATTGGTAGAGTTACAGGTGGAGACCCGAATAGAATCTAAGCACTCGCGCAAGATATAACGGTAATACACATCCGGTGAGCTCTGATTGCCTGGTCCCGTGTAGGAGTTTGTATAACCGGGAAGGCTATTGTTGCCATTTACAGTGGTATCGGTGCGAGTAGGAACTTGCGGGGTAATGTCTATGGGGTCATTTATGGAAGCGCCACGTGGCGGGAGTACCGTAAAGCTCGCCACATTAGAATAAGTGGTTGTTAGGCCAGAGCAGCCCGTAGGAGGCAAAGCCGCCAAACGTATCTGATGCGGCTGAATGACTGTAGGCGTATATTGAAAAGGCGAGCCCGTATAGGAAGCCACAGTATTCCAAGTAGCACCGCCATCGATGGAGACTTCCCACCGCGCCGGTTGAGTCACATTAGCTGGGTTGCTAACGGTCACCGTTACAGGATCCCCTACGGTGACGCTTGTAGGATTGACGGATATCTGATCGGCATTCAGGGTGGAGGGGCAAGTAACTGTACCAGTGACTACATTAGAGGTATCATTTTGTAAGCCTGTACAGGTAGGAGGTTGGTGATAGCGGGCTACCCGAGCCACCAGGCGAAAGTCATACGTTCCCGCCGCCGTAGGGGTATACACCAACGGGTTCCCATTATAAGGGGCATAGACTGCCCATGGCCCACTATTGATGGAGATCTCCCACTGCGCAGGCAGGGTGACATTACTGGGGTTATTCACACTTATCGTAAAACTACTCCCCGTCCCTACCGTTACAGAGGCAGGATTTATAGATATTTGGTCCGCATCAATAGCCGAAGGACACGGCGGAATGGTCTGCACAAACTCCACAGCCCCCATATCTGGGTTAGGAGAGCCTTCCGGACGCATGTTTCCATCTATATCTGTGAGAATAGCGATAGGGCTGGTGATGAGGACGCCCCCGCCCTCTATCGGCGTAGCGGTACCGTCAGGAATATGTAAATCGGTGTTACTCACAAAAGGCGCAGCGGCTGAAAGCTGGATACTATTTTGCTCTCGGCCCCCTCCTACGGCCGTTCGCCAGTCACTGAGTGAGGCACGACGGTTTGATCCTAAAGCACCCACATAGGCATATTGGGAACCATTCGTGTTATTTACATAGTAGGCATTGTTATCCAGCTGAGCAAATACAGAGGGAGAAGTCCCCTCATATGCTATCGCCACCGTGGTACGACTGGTAGAAGCACTCCCTGGCGTTTGTGTATTTTGAAAGATGTTATTGCGTACATAAACACCGCCTGTGATACCAGAACGGATAGCCAAACATGAGGGTGTAGATGTAGATGAAGAAGACGATACATTACCAAAAAGATGAATAGAGTTGTGAAAAACATAGACGCCAGCATTGGAGTTGGAGGAACCATTTATTAGGAGCCCATAAGCGTTCCAAGTACCCGCCGGAGCACTATAGCCATCGGTAGCTATATCCGCGATGAAGTTATTATAGATATAGACATTAGCTGGAGAGCTGCTTCCTACATGTACCCTAATCCCGTAAGCGTCCCATCCTCCACTGCCTGTGTACCTGATGGCATACACCCAATTACCGAGGATGTGGGTATTTATACAGGGAGCGGAGGAGGTGCTCTGCGGCGTATATCCTACCGCTATCCCAGTGTATCCATAGTTTGTGCCGCTGCTGGCGTTAAAGACGGTATCTCTTTCTATGCGGAGGCCATCTTGGTGTGCCGCCACAATGCCAGCGGAATAACTGCTCCCTCCCCAGCTTAGCGCTGCGGATGGGTGCCCTATCTTACACCGACGAACCTGGTTATTTTGGTCCCGGTTGGTCGCAGAGGGCCCCCATAGCGCTATCCCCTCCTGGACATTATAAATCCAGCACCCTTCTATGCGGTTATTATTATTCCCATTTACATTAGCTGCTGCGGGAAAGGCACTTCCCATGGAGCCCAAGTAGATCCCAAAACGCGTTTGGGTTTTGTCCTGCCCATCTATCTCTACATTGCGGATGACTATGTTACGGCAGGGGTTGGGATGAAAGGTATTGTCTGAAATAAGGCCTATGACGCCGGTGACGGAGTTGGGGCTATTATTTTGGAAGCGGAGGAGCCGATTCGGGCCCCCATCAATAATGAAGTTATCTACACCATTGAGCCGAAAGACAAAGCGGCTGGTCAGGCCTGTAGAGGGTGAAGTAGCAATAGTGATAGGCGTCATCACCGAGCTATGTACAGTAAGGGTGACGGAGTGGGTCCCCATCCCTGGATAAGGACCAAAAAGCGCTACATTGATAGTAGTCGTCCCACCAGGCTCCCCCGCATAGTCAGGTAAAATCTCAAAGCGCACCGGACCGCTTATGCCTTGGCTATTGAGGGCGGTAATAGCCGCGGATACATTAGTGTAGCTGCCCGTAGCTCCTATGGTGTAGGTCCCACTAAGCTGGGCCAGCAGTACCCCTATACTGCAGAGAGAGAGGGATAGGTATCGCATAAAGCAAAGGTAAAACATTTTCCCTAATCTTGGGACAAGCGGTAATACCAAACTTTGGCAAGTTCTTCCCAGACGGTGAGGAGGCCGGCCTCGGTGTGCCACCAGGCTTCTGGGCGGTAGTGGAGGGGGCGTGCAGCGGCAATACCCCATACTACGCCTGCTGGAGAAAGGAGTCTTTCAGCCAGTTCTGTAATCCGCCGTCCATGAAAAGGCGAGGACACAAGCACGATCCGCCGCCATCGGCGCGCTCGGCATAGCCTCAGGATGGCTTGAAGCTCTTCACGCGTGCTGGTGCCTATGCAATGGGTTTCTATAAGGGAGTCGGGCACGCACAGCGCGCGCAGGGCCTCCTGCGTAAAGAGGCACTCCTGGGTATAGGTGGCCCCCAGGGCTAATAGGTCATCGTTATAGGCGCCGCCTAAGGCTATCACCCGCGTGGGCGCCTGAAAATAAAGTTCTGCGGCTTTGAGGCTGCGCTCAAAGGGACGTCCGCTTAGGACGATGATGGCATCCCATGGCGGCGCAAGCGGCGGTACCTTAGGTAAGAGCCACTCCCCTATCCATTGGGCTATTTTGTAGCGGGCCGCATACCCTCCCACGCCGCCTAAAAGTGTAAATAGTAGTCCTGCAGCTATCCATTTCCCGCAAGCGCCCACCGGCCAAAGGTAAGCGCGCTGACCAGCCTAAGGTCGTAGCTTTGTCTGGTGTCGCACCAGGCTTCTGCGCGTAAATATCGCCCGGGCACCTTTGCGGAGGTAGTAGGCCAGCCTTTTATTGTGCAGACCCTTCGGAATGCGCTGCGTTACAAGCAAATAGCCCATGCGTATCTGTTTTTCGGTCCGCGTGGTGTGGGCAAAACTACCTGTGCCCGTATCTTAGCCAAAGCCGTCAATTGTGAAAATCTCACCCCCGAAGGCGATCCCTGTAACCAGTGCCCTTCTTGCCAACGCTTCATTCAAGGAAAAGCCCTAAATCTTATAGAGTTAGATGCAGCTTCCCATAATAGCGTAGAAGATATTCGGCTTATTACAGACCAAGTACATCTAACCCCTCCAGAGGGGCGCTATAAAGTCTATATCATAGATGAAGCCCACATGCTTACCACCGCGGCTTTTAATGCTTTTCTGAAAACGTTGGAAGAACCCCCAGCGCATGCCCTATTTATTTTAGCTACTACCGAAAAGCACAAGATCCCTGCCACCATACTTTCGCGCTGTCAGCGGTTTGATTTTAGGCGCATCCCCACGGAAGAGATAACCGCCCAGCTGCAAAAGGTCGCTGAAAAGGAAGGGGTTCAAGCAGAGCCGGAGGCGCTTTTTTTGATTGCGGCTAAGGCGGAGGGGGGGCTGCGGGATGCCCTCAGCCTCTTTGACCAACTTATCAGCCGCACCGCCGGCCAGCTTACTTATACGGCGGTGCTGGAAGCCTTAGAAACCTTAGATTACGAGTCTTACTTTACCCTCAGTGAAGCCCTCAAAAACTGGGAAGGGGAGAAAGCCCTACACCATCTGCACGACTATCTGCAAGGCGGCTACGACGCCAGCACTATTACCCAGGGGCTTTTGATGCACTTTCGGACTCTTCTTTTGGCCCAATACTTGCCTCAGGCTTTGGCCGAGCATATTCCCCCCCATTACCGAGAAAAGTACACCCAGCAGGCGTTGGCGTATAGTGCGGCCTTTTTGCTCCATGGGATAGATATTTTATTAGAAGCCGAGCGTCGGCAGCAATACACCCGTGCGCCCGAGATTGCCTTAGAGGCAGCCCTTCTCAAGATAGCCCTGCTTCCTCAAGCGCTGCGTCCCGAAGCCCCTCCTACCTCCTCTACCCCTTCCCCTTCGGCAAAAGCCCCCTCTTCGGCTACACCCTCAGGCTCTACCGAAGCTAAAGCCACTCCGCCTGCTCGTACTTCTACGCGCCCTTCACTCCCTCGCTCTCTGGATGAAGTAAAAAAAAAGTCTTAGCTAACACGTCGGCGGCTGCCTCGCTTACGCCCGAGCACTGGCAGGCAGCCCTTAGCCACTACTTCACCTCAGAGGAGGGCCAAACTCAACTGGCCCAGTTCCTGCGGGAAAATAAATACCATCTCCAAGGTAATCGCCTGATTGTATGGGTTCCCCACGCCAGCTACATCAGCCTATTTAGCTTACAACTACGCAAGCTGGAGGATTGTTTGCGTTCAGTCTTACAGAGAGAAGATATTCAGGTACAGGCGGAAGTCAAACCAGAGGCTTTTCCGCAAATACAGGCATTTCAGACCTCGCAGGAGCGGTGGGAAGAGCTGTGTAGGCGTAATCCCTTAGCGAAGGATATTTTGCGCTTGGCGAAGGGCCAGGTGCTTCCTAAGGAAGTAGAACGGTATCTCCATACCGAGCAGGATCCCCCCACACAAGAAAAACGCTAAGGCATACCCGACCCACGCTGGCACAGGGCGCGTGGGTAGATCTTCGGGAGGAAGCGGGATAGGTGGAGAAGAAGCCTGGAAAGGCGGCATCTCTCCACAAGCCGGGAGCCAAGTGCTGTACGCTTGGGCAGCGGCGGAAAGGGGCGATTCAAAATGGCCTATCCATACCACGTGATAAAGTTGCGTTCGCCATGGGCGAAGCTGCCCCCATACTAAGGTGGCTGAGGGGGGCTGGGCGGTAGCGGCTGGTAGGTTGTCTTGCAGCGCCATGAAAAGCGCTTGGAAGAGCGCCCTATCTTGGGTCGGAGGTATAGCCCAAAAGGCGCGAGTAGGCTTAGCTGCAATGAGGCCTACATGGACGCCTTTTTGCCAGAAGGCTTCGGTATAAGGCAGGACTTTTTGCCAAGCTGCGGAGCAAGCCGCTTCTACGACGATAGCGGCATAAACGGGCTCAGGGGGAGTACGCCAGCTTTCCCACCACAACACCCCGAAAGCTCCCAACCCAAAGCGCAAAAGCGCGCGCACAGCTATCCAGACTGAAACCCATTCTCGGGCTGAAGACGCATAAAGCCGTTCCGTCGGGAGACGCAGAAGCCATACCGCTACCCCAACCGCCCAAACCGCTATGAAAGTTATGCCAAGTCCGCTCAACGCGCTTGCAGACGAGGGTCAATAGCGTCTCGTATGCCCTCCCCTAAGATGTTGAAGAGGGTCACCACCGTGAATATAGCTAAGCCCGGAAAGACTGCGAGCCACCAGGCGCCTGTAGCACTTCGGGCAGAGGAAAGAAGAGACCCCCAAGTCACCGTGGTAGGCGGTACCCCCAATCCCCAAGAAACTTAATCCCGATTCCACCAAAATAGCCGAGGCTATCCCAAAAGCAATAGAGACCAGCACAGGCGCGAGGGAGTTTGGCAAAGCATGGAGAAACATGATGCGCAAGTCAGAGTAACCCAACGCCCGGGCTGCTTGGATGTAATCTAAACTGCGTACTTTGAGCATTTCCCCCCGAGTGAAGCGGGCAATCCCAGTCCAGGAAGTAAGCCCTATCACAGCCATCACTAAAAAGAGACTGGGTTTGGCAATAGCGGCCACAGTAAATATCAAGAGCGTGGTAGGTAGAGAGAGCATAATCTCTATGAGGCGGCTAATGGACAGATCTACCCACAAGGCGAGCCGCTTTTTACCCCAAATGGTTTTCTTAAGCAGACGGGAAGGGAGCCAAAAAAGCCCCACTATAGCGGCAAGCCACAGGAGTGACAGAAGGAAACTCCCGAGGAAAGGAAGGATTCCCTCACCTAAGGCTTCTGCAAGGGCATATCGCCGCAAGTAGAAGCCATAATATAACCCTGCCAATATCCCTATCAGCCCTGTCCAAAGCGTAGCACGGCTAACTTGCAAGGTAGTATCCCCAAAGTAGCCTGCTAAAGCCCCCAAGAGTATCCCTATCAAAGCGGAGATGCCTACTGATACCAAGCCCACAGTAAGGGAGATGCGGGTACCATGAATAAGCCCACTAAGTAAGTCCCGACCGAGGTTATCTGTACCCAAGAAGTGCCGCTCAGCTGAAGAGTGGATGATTTGCTCATCAAAGGGGCCCACGGCGGGGGCATTTCGCAGGTCCAGCTCTTCTGGAGCATACCGTACAGGAGGCCACACGGCCCAATCTACCGCCAGCGTGCGCCAGTCTGCCTTGCGTAGCTCAGGCTCCCAAAGCTTCGTACCCAACCAGCTCTCCCCGTAATCTCGGAAAACAGGCCAAATTACCTTCCCTTGATAGGAGGCCACTATGGGCTTATTATAGGCCAGGAAATCGGCCAGCAGGGCTATCACCGCTAAAACCACCACTACCCACAGGGAGAAGTAGGCCGGACGATTTTTACGGAAGGCTTCCCAGGCTCGCGCACGCGGTGAATACGAAATAGCGACACTCATAGGCAGTTAGCGTTTGGTATAGCTGATTCGGGGATCTACCACCGCATAGAGCACATCGGCTACTAAAATGCCTATTAGCGTAAGGACAGCGCCGATGGTAAAAACTGCAATAATCACCGGATAGTCCCCGCGCAACCATGGCCCCATAGCTTAGGAAGCCCATGCCGGGGATAGAAAATATGGTCTCTAAAATGACAGAGCCGCTAATCATTGCTGGGAAAACTGAAGCCAGCAGGGTGATGATAGGGATGAGTGAATTTCTGAAGGCGTGTTTCCATATTACCTGTTTTTCAGGGAGGCCTTTAGCTCGGGCGGTACGTACATAATCTTGTTGCAGGACTTCCAGGAGAGCGGTGCGCATCTGGCGACTCAAAAACGCCAGTGAGCCATAGGTATAGACCATAACCGGCAGTATGAGGTGGTAGCCCCAGTCCACCAGCCTATCCCACAGCGGCCAATCCACACTGTGTTCTGTGCTTTGAATCCCTCCTGGCGGAAAAAGATCCAAGTAATCGCCTCCACATAAAAATACAATAGCCATGGTTCCTACCCAGAAGCTGGGTAAGGAATAGAGCATAAACAAGCTCAGGCTAATAGTTTGGTCTGTAAGGCTTCCGCGTTTGACCGCAGAGAGCACACCGAGCGGGATAGCGATAAGGTACGCCAGCACGATAGAGATAAGGTTTATGACGATGGACCAGCGAACTGCCTCGCGTAGTTTTTCAGCAATGGGCCGCTTATCCTGGTAAGAAATACCAAAATCTCCTCGGAAAAGGCCCATAAGCCAGCGATGGTATTGGTTTTGGGTGCCGTACCAGTGCAAAGAGGGGATATAAATTTTCCATGTTTGGGCTTTTTGGGGTAGAGCTTCCACAGCTGCTTGAACTTCCTTGTAGAAGGGAAGAAGCGCCGGGAGGAGAAATGGCTTAAGCTGGCGAAGTTTGTACAAGATTTCATCGTATTCTTTTTCTTGGGGAAGGAGAGCGAGGATCGCCCGGGCCTCGGTACGGCTTTCTTTCCAGAGCGTATCCGAAGCGCTGGCATAAAAAGCGGAGTCTAAGCGTAGCAGGGCCTGGTAGTAAGCTTGCACCGCTTCCCAGTTACCGAACTTGTATGTAAGGCGGCGAAGGGCTTCTTGGACGGTGACTTGGGGTATGCGGTAGAGGGTTTCCGGTTCGGCTAAGGGCGCTATGGCGAAGTAAAAGATGGGGAGGTCCAAGCCTAACTCGCGGCGTTTTTCAATGTAAGCTTGTTGGGTAGCTTGTCTTTCTGCAAGCTGTTCTCCGCTGCTGCCGGCTCGGCCTACGAGCATTTGTTCTACGGGGTCGCCCGGGGCACACTGGCTAATGAGAAAGGAAAAAAGCGTAATCAAAAAAAGTGTGGGCAGAAAAAACGCTATGCGTCGCAGGAGGTAGGCCCCCATAAGTGCTATTGGGTAGGAGAAGTGTTAGCCTTTCCGTAGCGGATAAGGTTTTTCGGGGTCCAGAAGCCATTCGGGAAAAAGCCCGGCCGTATAGCGCTCACATACGCATTCCGGAAACGACGATGTATGGCTATCCGTTCCAGCGGCGCAGAGAGAAAGATATACGGCTGCTCGTCATATACGATTTTATGGAAAAGCCGGTACAAAGAATCCCGGCGAGTTTTATCCAGCTCCTCTCGCACCGCTTCAATCAGGGCATCGGTCTGGGCATTCCCAAAGCCGACATAGTTAGAGCCGCCTTCAGCCCAGCTGCTGGTATGCCAGATCTGCTTAAGGTCCTGCGGATTATGGCTACCGACCCAAGCACCTATGTAGGCATCAAAGTCATGTTTTTTTGTCTTTTCTAAAAATACCGACCACTCTAAGGAGAGAATATTAGCTTTCATACCTACTTTCTCTGCCTCTTGCTTGATGATCTGGGCGATTTGTAGGCGCACTTCATTACCTGCATTCACTAAAATATCAAAAGCCAAGGGGACCTTTCGACCGTCTATCGTTTTTTCGCGCACGCCATCGCCATCGGTGTCTTTCCAGCCCGCTTCATCTAAGAGCTGGGCGGCTTTATTAGGGTCATAAGGGATAGGCCGTAGGGTATCGTTATAAGCGCCTCGGTGCATGGGATAGAGTGGACCGGTAATCCCGCTGGGCTAAACCATACGAGAACTTCCGAATAATCATATCCACATCTACCAAGTGCGCGAGCGCCCACCTTACGCGCACGTCGGTGAAAATAGGGGCGCGCCCCTGTGGGCGCATATTCAGGCCAATATAAGAATAGGCAAACATAGGGGGAGTCTCCAACCGGAAATGGGTAAGAAAGCCGGAGTTCTTCTTGAGTTCCATGAAATCTTTGGCGGGGATACCGTTCATTACATCCAGCTTCTGGGCTTTTAGGGCAGTGATAGCGGTATTAGGGTCATTGATGACCCGGTAGACGAGCTTTTCGGGGTAGGCTTCATAGGCCACGCCTTTGAGGGTATCGGCCCACCAGTTGTCTTTCCGGCGAAGCACCACTTGCTGGCCGGTCACCCACTCCTCTAAGAGATAAGGGCCGCTGCCTACGATATCCTTAGCTTCCCGCTGCTTGGCGTTGTACTGCTCAGCGAAGCGGCGAATATTAGGATCATTGCGCAGCTTATCCCCTTCCCTATTGAGCTGGCGAATAGAGTACTTTTCCATGAGATTTTCCGGGTCATATGCGTAGCGAGGGAGGATAAATGCGGTCGCGATAGAAGAAAGGGCCAGCATGTATTTTCTATTGGTTATGACCGTGAATCGTTTGGGATTTTTGGGGTCTATGGATACATCTTCTATGAACTCGTAATAAGGCCGCAACTGAGCACAGTCCACAAGTGGATTTTTGATAACCTTGAAGGAAAACTCCACATCTTTTCCAGTAATAGGTTCACCATTATCCCAGCGGGCTGCAGGGTGGATTTCAAACGTGTAGCGCAATCCATCTGGCGATAGCTCCGGCAGGCCCACGGCGAGCGCCGGCACGTAAGGATAAGTAGTGTCCCGTGGATCCACGCTCAGCAGCGACATGAAGATATTAGCCAAGATATACCCTGCATCTGCGCCGGTATAGTTGGTGGGGTTGAGGTTTTCGGGGTCAGACAGCTCAAAGAGAATAACCCAATCGCCGCGTGTAGGGGTAGTTTGGTCAGAGACATAGGGATTACCTTCTTTTTCTCGGCTGCCGGAGCAGCTCAGGGCCGCAAATAGAAGGAGAATAAGCCATGTGTATCGCATGTCCGCGCCAAATATAGGTAATCGCCCAGATTATCGGTCTACTTCACACATCACCACATCCAACGAACCCACCAAAGCCACCACATCGGCCAGCCACATTCCCCCTTGGACCACAGCAGGTAGAAGGGCCAAATGCACAAAAGAAGGGGAGCGGGCCTTAACCCGGCGAGGAACCTCTTTATTTTTTTCTGTCTCTACAACAAAGCCTATTTCTCCTCGGGGGCCTTCCACAGCAGCATAGAGGGACAAGTTGTCTTTTGGTCGAATTTTTTTGTCGGAAAGCCCCCGAGGATTGAAGTCTGCACCGGGGGGATAAGCTTTTTCCAGCTTTTCAATACACTGTTGTATGATTTTTAGGCTTTCGTGTATTTCCTGAAAGCGCACCCAAGTACGGTCCCAGCAGTCCCCTAAGGTGCCCATCTCACCGCGCCCCACAGGCACTTCAAACGCCAGCTCCGGATACACGCTGTACGGATGAGTACGGCGTAGGTCCCAGGCTAATCCACTTCCACGAAGGACAGGCCCCGAAGCAGCATACGCCAGAGCCAGTTCTAAAGGAATAACCCCTACTTTAGCCGTACGCTGACGGAAAATAGGATTATCCAGTAAGAGCCTTTCTATTTCAGACAGGTTACGGCGCAAGTACGGTATAAACTCTTTTAGTCTATCTAAAAACCCTACTGGTACATCAAAGGCTACCCCCCCTACCCAGATATAGTTTGGCAGCAGGCGAGCCCCCATCCATGCTTCAAAAAGCTCAAGGATATATTCTCTATCCCGAAAAGCCCACAAAAAGCCGGTCACAGCCCCTAAATCGGTGGCATAGGTGCCGATGGCCAAAAGGTGAGACGCCACTCGGCTCAGTTCTATCGCTAATACGCGCAGGTATTCTATACGCTTGGGGAGCTGACCTTCCCAGCCCATGGCGCGCTCCGCAGCCAGCACAAAGGCCGCCTCTCCGGCAAGGGGCGCTACATAGTCTAACCGATCTACATAGGGGATAATCTGGGGAAAACTCAGCGCTTGCGCGTGTTTCTCAAAGCAGCGGTGCATGTAGCCGATTTCTACCGCTATTCCCGTAACCCACTCGCCTTCAAGGGTTAAGTGCAAGTGGAGCACCCCATGCGTAGCAGGATGCTGGGGACCCATGTGGAGCGTGAAGGGCAAGTTCATGAGAAGGGCTTGCAAATGTCCGAAAGTTCGTACCTTTGTGCCAAACACACACGCCTATGCGAGCGTTAGCAGTAGCCCTACTGGCAGCAGGCATGTACCTGCTGGTTGGCTGCGGTGGGCAGCAGCAAGAGCAAAAGCAAGAAGAGCAAAAGCAAGAACAAGTTCAGCAACCGGCCGAACAGCCTGCGCAACCTGCAGCGGAGCCTCAGGCGCAACCCGCAGGTGAAGGGCAACAACAAGCCCAGCCGGCTGGCGAAGAAAAGAAGTAAAAACCTTCTTTTCTGCTGAACTTGCGGCCTCTCTGACAAAGGGAGGCCGTTTTCTTTTTGGTACCTTTGAGGGGATGCCTGCCCGACGAAAAAACGCCTCTCCTTCGCTAACGACCCTACCTGAGCCCACAGGACGAGTCATACCTCAAGCCTTAGATGTAGAACGCGCCCTCTTGGGGGCTCTCCTGATAGAAAAAGATGCTATCGCCAAGGTCATAGACCTTCTCACCCCAGAAGCCTTCTACGACCCTAAACACCAACAAATCTATGCCGCTATCCGAAGCCTTTTTGACCAAGGCCTACCGGTAGACCTCCTTAGCGTCACTGAACTGCTGCGCAAAACGGGCGATATCAAAGAAATAGGTCCTTACTACCTGGCCGAGCTTACCTTAGGCGTAGCCTCCAGTGCTAATGCCGAAACCTATGCCCGTATTGTTGTAGAAAAATACCTTTTGCGCCAGGTCATTACCTTATCAGCCGAACTCACAGAAAGAGCCTTTCAAGAAGAAACGGATGCCTTTGATTTGTTAGACCATGCCGAAAATCGTCTTTATGAACTGTCTCAGCACCACCTTCGGCGAAGTGTCCAACCGGCGGAACGGGTGCTCCAAGAAACCTTAGCCCTCTTAGAAAAGCTTCGGCAAAATACGCAGCCCCTCACGGGCGTACCTTCGGGCTTCCCAGAACTGGATCGGATGACCGCTGGCTGGCAAAAATCTGACCTCATCATCCTGGCTGCCCGCCCCAGTATGGGGAAAACCGCCTTTGCCCTAAACTTAGCCCGAAATGCTGCTCTCAGCGGGTATCCTGTCGCTATATTCTCGCTGGAAATGTCTGCTCTCCAACTTATGTACCGTTTCATTAGTTTAGAGATAGAAATCAGCTCGGAACTTCTGCGCACCGGACGAATCCCCCCTGAAATATGGTTAGCCTTGCCGCAAAAGTTAGAAAAGCTTAGCCAAGCGCCTATTTTCATAGATGACACGCCTTCTATTACTATCTACGACCTTCGTGCTAAGTGCCGCCGTCTCAAAGCCGAGAAAAATATCCAGCTCGTCATGGTGGATTACCTCCAGCTTATGGGGAGCACCGTACGCACCCAAAACCGCGAGCAGGAGATTGCTTCTATATCCCGTTCGCTCAAGGCTTTAGCACGTGAGCTGGAAGTGCCCATTATAGCGCTTTCCCAGCTAAGCCGAGCTGTAGAGACCCGCGGCGGAGACCGCCGCCCCCAACTCTCCGACCTACGAGAGAGTGGTAGCTTGGAACAAGACGCCGATGTAGTGCTTTTCCTTTATCGCCCAGAATATTACGGTATCCTCCAAGACGAAGAAGGCCAGCCTACCCAAGGTATCACCGAAGTGCTCCTCAGTAAGCAACGAAATGGCCCTATTGGAAAAGTACGGCTGCGATTCATTAGTGATTATATGCGATTCCTTTCCTTAGAGCCTACCCTCCTCCCGGCTGACAGCCCCAGTGGCTATACCCTTTCTTCCCGAGCCAATGATTTACCGCCGCCCCCAGAAGCAGACGATGAACTGCCCCCCTTCTAAAATGTTTTGACCACCAAGCCATGATACGCCGACTCCTGCCGATAGGCATAAGTTATCTCCTTACCGCTTGCCTGCATCCCATAGATGTGGATGTGTTAGCGGATACGGGCGAGCTGGTGATAGAAGCGTATTACAACGACCTGGATAGCGCTGTGGTGAAGATTTCCCGCACAGCACCCTATTTTGGCGAAGCACGACCCAGCTGGGTACAAGACGCCGAGGTAGTTTTAGAAGAACTATCCACCGGTCAGCGAGATACCCTGCGTTGGCAAGACTCCTGCTATGTCCGGGTAGGAGGCACTATAAGACCTACAACTGGACAGACTTATCGTCTCTGGGTCAGGGTAGAAGGAGAGCTTCTCTATGCTACAAGTAAGCTACCGCCCAAAGTGACACTGGATACGCTTTTTGCGTTATGGCGTCCGGCTCAAGGTCCCTTGCCGGAAGGCCTGCGTCTCATTGGAGCCGCGCGTGACCCAGGCAGCCAGGCCAACGCTTACCGCGTCCGCTTCTGGCGTAACGATACCCTCCAAAATCGCCTGCAGGACTGGATATATTCCGATGACCGCTACATAGACGGCAACTTTATCGTTTTTGAGTTTCCCTTCGAAATACAGTCTGGGGATACGGTTGCGGTAGAACTGATGACCCTACCTGTGGAGGTGGTACGGTTTTATGACCAACTGGTTCGGAATGCCTTTGGCGGCAGTGGAGGCTTCACCCCTCCCCCAGATAACGCCTACTCTAACTTTACCGGCGGCAAGAGACGCGTATGGGGCTATTTCGTCACCTATGCTTCGGATAAAAGGGGGCTGCGCGTCCCTTAGGGATTCCTTTACAGCAGAGCGCTACAGCGTGGAACGTTTGTGCTTTGCGGCTTATAGGTTTGCGCTGTGCAAGACACCATAGTGGCTGTCTCCACGGCATGGGCCCCTGCTGCCATCGGCGTGATACGGCTAAGCGGACCAGACGCCCTCTCTATCATTCAGTCTCTATGGAAAGGCCCCAAGCCTAAGCCGCGCTGTGCTACCTTGGGCTATATTCAGGAAAAAGAAGGCGAGGTATTGGACCAAGCGCTCCTTTTGTATTTTCCTGCTCCCCATTCTTACACCGGCGAAGATGTCGTAGAGCTCTCTTGCCATGGAAGCCTATACATTTTGCGTCGTGTAGTGGAGCTATGCATAGAAAGGGGAGCGCGTTTGGCGCGGCCAGGCGAGTTTACTCTGCGGGCTTATCTCAATCGCAAGCTTTCCTTAGACCAAGCCGAAGCGATTGCTGACCTCATTCAAGCGCAAAGCGCAGCAGCTCATAAGTTAGCCCTGAGCCAGTTCAGGGGCGGCTACTATGAAAAAGTGCGTACTTTTCGCCAGAAAACTGGTGGAGTTCTTAGCGCTCCTCGAGCTGGAAATGGATTTTAGCGAAGAAGATGTGGAGTTTGCCCCGAGGGCCCAGCTAAAAGCCCTTTTAGAAGCCCTCCTCGAAGAGATAGGAGCCTTACTTCGTTCTTATCGGATAGGTCAAGCGGTACGCCAAGGCATTCCTATTGCGATTGTGGGTCGTCCCAACGCGGGTAAGTCCACCTTACTGAATGCCCTTTTAGCGGAGGAAAGAGCGATTGTTTCCGATATGCCGGGGACTACTCGGGACACCGTGGAAGAGCGTTTATTCCTCGGGGGATACGAGCTGCGGCTCATAGACACGGCTGGCCTGCGCGAACACCCCACCGATGCCATAGAAGCCGAAGGCATACGACGCGCCCGGCAAAAGCTTCAAGAGGCCTTTCTCATCCTGTACGTCTTTGACGCCACCACCGAAACCCTCCCAGAAGCCCAAGCCAGCGCCCCGCTCTTATTAGGCCAAGCCCAGCTCCCGCCCATCCTATGGGTAGGCAACAAAGTGGATTTACTACCCACACCCCCTCCTCCTCAGGAAGGCGTAGTATGGATCTCTGCCAGAGAAAAGAAAGGATTAGCGGCTCTGGAAAAAGCCATCTTAGCCCAGTTGGAAAAAGCCGGCATAGGGGACGGGGAAGTGCTTTTGTCACACGCACGGCATTATGAGAGCTTTACTCGGGCAGAAAAATCTATTCAAGGCGCTTTAAATCTCTTACGAGAGGACGGAGGGACCGAGCTGGTGGCCGAGGAACTGCGAGCAGCCCAAGCGGCAATTGGCGAAATTACCGGGGAGATTGGGACAGAGGAGATTTTAGGGCATATTTTTTCGCGTTTTTGTATTGGAAAGTAGGTCTTTCCGTGCATGGGTAGTCATGCTGCTGATTTTTTGAGAGGATTTTTATGTATTACAGACGGGGCGGCGGGCCGCCTGCGGCGGCCCGCCGCCCCCCACCCTACCGCACCACCAGCCACCGCACACCCCACCGCTCCCCACCCGCCAAGCCCACTTCCACCCAGTATACCCCCGTTTCTAAGGCCTCTACCTTAGCGCTCCTCCCGCCTACCCGCACCTCCTGCACTAACCGCCCCTGCGCATCCCATACCCGCAGCCATTCTATGGACACCGCACTCTCCACCCGGGCATACCCCTTCGACGGATTCGGATACAAACGAACCGGCGCATGGATGTTCCCCTCCGAACTACCTATCCCGGTGGTACCAACATCTACATAGTGACAGTTTGAAGTATCCTGGCAACCCGTATTGGGATTGTGTGCAATAAGGGCATACCAGCCCGTGGCCGTAGCAGTGTACGAAGTCCCCGTACCCACTACCGCAATCGGAGGCTCGCAGTTTATCCAGCTATATTGAAAGCCTGCCTGCGGAGTAGCCACGCTAAGCTGGGTACCCGTTACTTGGACAGTAGTGTCTATTACATCCGCTACGACCGTCACAGGTGCAGAAGCTGCTTGACATCCGTTTGCTGTAGCCCCTATGACATAGTAAGTACCTGCCTGCGAGACCACCAAGGTAGACCCCGTAGCGCCTGTATTCCAGGTATAGCTGGCTGCACCACTGGCTGTAAGGGTCACAGTCCCCCCTGGGCACAAAGTAGCCGAAGATGGGCTAATCGTCACTGTAGGCCCACTCTGGACGCAGCTGAGCTGAGCTATCCAGCCGCTGGAGGGGGTAGTCCCATCCGAGCGAAAGACCACCAGCATCGTGTCCGCACTTCCATTTATAGGATTGGGAGAGGCACTACTTCCCCGCAAGGTCCAATAAGTAGAGGTTCCTGGGGTACCACCGTTGTAAATACGCATAGAGTCACAGCAAGCTTCCGTTGAAAAGCTACTAAAACTAAAGCTTATCCCGCCACAAGCTGTGGCTCCATCGCGTAAGACAAAGTACATCTGCCTATTTTCGCTATTGACATAAGAGGCGGTAGGGCCACCAGTGTCATAGAATCGATAGGTCCAGTTAGGCTGGCAGACAAGATACCTGTACCCTGTGCCCATGCAGGTGGCGCCAGTCCGAGGAGTAGGGGCGCAGCCGACGTATGCCTGCCACCCCACAGCTTCGGTAATCCCATCCGATTTGAAGCGGAAAATAAGGGGCTCGCCGGCCAGGGAAGCGGATACCGTATCTCGGGCACTATTCCCCGGCGTGAAAACGGCTAAGAGATGGTCTGGCATCATGCTTTTTTCCCATATCCACACGGTATCCCCTGCCCCCAAACTCAGCTGGTACGGAAACGCTATCCACGCATACTGCCCACTTGCCGGCACAAACGTCACCGTATCATCTACCCCCGCACTGTACGATCCCTCCGTACCCCCATCGTCCGTAAAGACTATCCCTCGCGCACAATCTATGTTCCAGCTCACCTGCCCAGGCCCTAACACATACCTATCCGGCGTATTCACACTCACACAGCTTAGCGTGGCTGCCCATCCCGCATAGTTCACCGTCCCGTCCGAATAAAACCGAAAGGTCACCGTATCGCTCAAGCTCACTACAGCAGGAGGCGTATTCGTTCCCCCATACCGGCCTATCAGGGGAGCCCCTGTCCCGGAGCCATCGTATAGCTCTAAATAGTCGGCATTTTCCAGCGTGAAGGAGGAAAAGCTTATCTGGACACGCTGGCCATTCGGAGCAACCACGCGTAAAAGGCGATTTTGGGTATTAGCGTAGTTTGCCCCAGGACCGCCATCATCATAAAAACGCAGCACCCACCCACTCGTACAACTGATGCGCCGCACGCCTAACCCCATCTGCGTAGCAGCTGGCCTAAGCGCCCCACACCCTACATGGCCCTGAAAGCCAGCCGCCTGCGTTATCGCATCCGATTTGAACCGCACAATCAACGATGTGCCTGCTTGCCCCGCCACGACCGTATCCCCACGATTGGAGCCCGCCACATACATCGCTAAAAGATTTGCCGGGGCGGGGCTCCCCTCCCATATCCACAGCGTATCCCCTGCACCCAAACTCAGCTGGTACGGAAACGCTATCCACGCATACTGCCCACTTGCCGGCACAAACGTCACCGTATCATCTACCCCCGCACTGTACGATCCCTCCGTACCCCCATCGTCCGTAAAGACTATCCCTCGCGCACAATCTATGTTCCAGCTCACCTGCCCAGGCCCTAACACATACCTATCCGGCGTATTCACACTCACACAGCTTAGCGTGGCTGCCCATCCCGCATAGTTCACCGTCCCGTCCGAATAAAACCGAAAGGTCACCGTATCGCTCAAGCTCACTACAGCAGGAGGCGTATTCGTTCCCCCATACCGGCCTATCAGGGGAGCCCCTGTCCCGGAGCCATCGTATAGCTCTAAATAGTCGGCATTTTCCAGCGTGAAGGAGGAAAAGCTTATCTGGATACGCTGGCCATTCGGGGCTACAAAGCGCATGAGGCTATTTTGGCTATTGCTATAGTTGCCGGAAGGACCACCATCGTCATAGAAGCTGGCTCCTCCACAACAGGAAGTGGTTCCTAAGTGCACCGTCTGCCCATTTGTCATGTTGAAGTTACACTGGGCCCAGAGATAGGCTCCGCTAAGGATAGCTCCTATAAGAGCTCTACGAACTTGCATGGCCCAAAGGTACTATTTATTTAGCAAACAAATAAAGTAGCTTATTTCAGCTGCAACCCCCAGGGGACTGTGAAGTAAGGTTCCGTGGGGGGCAAAGCCCTTAGAGCTGGGGCGATGTGCTTTTAGAGGGTCTCTTGACTTTGTGCGGAAAGTCGTATCTTTGCGGTGCTTGGTCCGGTAGTTCAGCTGGTTAGAACGCTGGCCTGTCACGCCAGAGGCCGCGGGTTCGAGTCCCGTCCGGACCGCCGCCGAATGGACCTTTTCTCGGCCACCCCTCCCCGCTCCATAGACACCCTTACCCCCGAGGAGGCCGCCCAACGCATAGAAGCCCTCATCCGAGAGATTACCGACTATGATTACCGCTATTACGTTTTAGCGCAGCCCATTATCCCAGACAGCGAGTATGATCGGCTGGTGGCGGAGCTGCGCGCCTTAGAGGAACGCTTCCCGGAGCTGCGGCGGCCCGACTCCCCTACCCAACGAGTAGGCGGCACCGTCACCAAAGAGTTTCCCGTGGTGGTGCATCGCCGCCCCATGCTCAGCTTGGACAACGCCTACTCCATAGAAGAACTCTACGATTTTGAACAACGGCTCAAAAGACTTTTGCCCGACAAAGACTGGCTTTACATCGCACAGCATAAAATAGATGGCGTAGCTGTAAGCTTACATTACGAAAAGGGGCTCTTCGTGCAAGGGGTCACGCGTGGGGACGGAGTCCAGGGCGATGACATCACGCCGAACCTCCGCACCGTACGGGGCATACCCCTACGCTTGCGCGGTACCTTCCCCGCGGAGATAGAAGTGCGCGGCGAAGTGTATATGCTGCGGGCCGATTTTGAGCAGCTCAATCGGGAGCGTGAGGAGATTGGCGAGCCGCTCTTCATGAATCCCCGCAATGCTACCGCGGGTTCTCTTAAGCTCCAAGACTCTACGGAGGTGGCGCGGCGCGGTTTGCGCTTCTTTGCGTACTTTGCTGAGGCAAAAGGCCTTCCCGACTCGGATGCGCAGGTCATGCAGCAGCTACGAGAATGGGGCTTCCCCGTGGTGGAGACCTTCGGGCCTGCTCCCCTCCCCGAGGTAGTCCAGGTCATCCAGGCCTGGGCAGAACGCCGCCATGGGCTCCCCTACGATATTGACGGTATCGTTGTCAAGGTAGATAGCCGTGCTCTCCGCGAGACCTTTGGCACGACCAACAAGGCGCCGCGCTGGGCTATCGCGTACAAGTATCCCCCCGAGCAGGCGATTACTGAGCTACGGGCTATCACTTACCAAGTAGGGCGCACGGGCTTTATTACCCCCGTGGCTGAGCTTAAGCCTGTACGCTTGTCCGGTACTATTGTCAAACGCGCCTCCCTCTACAACTACGACGAAATAGCACGCTTAAATCTGCATCTCCCGGAGGTAGTGGTAGTAGAAAAAAGCGGAGAGATTATCCCCAAGGTGGTGCGTGTGTTACCTGAGCGGCGTCCGACCGACGCTAAGCCTGTCATCCCGCCCACTACCTGTCCCGAATGCGGCACCCCCCTCGTCCAACCCGAAGGCGAAGTCGGCTATTACTGCCCTAACTACAAACACTGCCCTCCCCAAGTGATTGGAAGGCTCGAGCACTTCGTAAGCCGTAAAGCCATGAACATCCAAAGCCTCGGCGAAAAAATCCTCAAAAAACTCTACCAAAAAGGCTTAGTACGACGATTTAGCGACTTATATCGCCTCAAACCCGAGGACCTTATAGGCGTAGAGGGCTTTGCCGAAAAAATGCCGGTAAAGATCGTCCAGAATATTCAGGCTTCTAAGGAGGTGCCTTATCCTCGAGTGCTGTACGCCCTGGGCATTCGCCATGTAGGAGAAGCGGTGGCCGAAAAGTTAGCCGAGGCGTTCCCCACCGTAGAAGCCCTCAAAGCCGCCGCGGAGGACGAGATAGCTTCCGTCTATACGATTGGAGAAACTATCGCCCGTAGCGTGCGGGCCTACTTAGATGATCCGGAAAACTGGGAGGAAATTGAACGGCTCAAAGCCGTGGGCCTCCAGTTTTCTATACAAAAAGCCGAAAAAAAACGCAGCGGTCCCTTAGCCGGCAAAAGGCTTTTAGTCACAGGTACCTTTCCCGGCATAAGCCGCGAAGAGATTATTGCTTATATTGAAGCGCACGGCGGCACCTATGCCAGCGGCGTAAGCAAAAACTTAGACTACCTCGTAGTAGGCGAGGAAGCCGGCCCTACTAAGGTAGAAAAAGCGCAAAAGTTAGGTATCAAACAAATTTCCTTGGCTGAGTTAGAAGCCTTGGTAGGAGCGCCGATACGTTAAAGTATCTCCAACTCCACGCGTCGGTTATTTTGGCGCCCCTCGTCGGTTTCGTTGGTATCTACGGGCTTACTCTCGCCATACCCTATATACGAAAGCCTATCCGCAGAAATGCCCCTTTGTATGAGATATTCATACACAGAACGCGCGCGATTCTCGGAGAGTTTTTGATTATACTCGTCCGAACCCATACTATCGGTATGTCCAGCGATGCGTATCTTCAAGCGGGGATTTTCTACGAGAAGCTGGTATACCCGCTCCAGTTCGGCTTTGGACTCGGGGCGGAGGGTGGCCTTGTCAAAGTCAAAAAAGATATTACGCAGGATGATGACCGTACCCGTTTTGTATTTATTTAGGCCGATGTCTTTGCGCACTTCGCGGTAGCCTTGCGTTGTTTCCACGATGAAGTTTTCGGAGTGGAAGGCATAGCCCGGGGCGGTCACGGCGATCCCGTAGTTTCGGCCGGCGGGCAGCGAAATAAGGTATTTACCACTGGCAGCGTTGGAGGTAAGCACAGCGATGGTATCGCCTTTTTCGTTGTCTATGAGGGTGATAGTGGCTTCTAAGGGCTGGTTCGTCTCGGCATCGTAGATGATACCTGTGACTAAGGTGAGGTTAGGCCGGAAAGTGACTGGCGCCGGCTCGGAGGAGATTTGTAAGTCGTCTGCCGGTTTTTGAGAAGCTACGGGCTTTTCTTCTCGGAGGGTGGAGAAGTCTATAAGATAAATGTCTTTTTCGCCATAAGAGTCGTCTCTTTCGCTGGCATAGTAGCCATGGAGGCCACTGGCTGAGAGTACAAAATATATCTCATCGCCCGGCGTGTTGATGGGATATCCCAGATTCACAGGGGGGGCCCAGGTACTATCCGGCCGCAGCTCGGTACGGAAGATGTCAAAGCCCCCCATAGAGTTAGGGCCGTTGGAGGAGTAAAAGAGCGTCTTCCCATCCGGATGAAAGAAGGGGCCGTCTTCATCGTACGGGGTATTGACGGGGGGACCTAAGTTGATGGGGGCGCTCCACTTACCGTTAGGGAGGCGGCGGCACATATAAATGTCGCGGCCGCCCAAGCCCCCCGGCCGGTCCGAGACAAAAAACAGCGTGCGCTCATCGGCCGAGAGACACACCGAAGGCTCCCAGTGCTTGGAGTTGATAGGGCTGCCCATATTCTTGGGGGCAAGCCAGCGAGTGCCCCTAAGGCGACTCATAAAAATGTCTCCCCCATTGTCTGAGTTGAAGAGAAACAAGGTCTGCCCATCGGCCGATAACGCAATACAGGCATCATGCACCGCGGTATTGAGTGGGGGACCAATATTGCGGGGAGGGCTCCACTTGCCATCGGCTTGCTTTTCGCTGACGTAGATGTCTTCGTAGGGAAGGCCGTCGCCGGCCAGCTTCCCGCCCGTAGAACCCGGCCGCCGAGAAGTAAAAAGGAGTACGCTCTCATCCGCCGAAATCACCGGCGCGTAATCGGGATTGAGAGAGTTAAGCACGCCTCCCAAGTTGGTTATCTCCACCTTGAGGGGCTTTTCCATGTACTTTTCGGCGTTTTTGAGGTGCTGGAGGGTCACTCTAAGCCTGTCGTACATGGGGTCAGAGGGTTTGGTTTGGGTAAGGAGCCTTTCTATGAGCGGACGGGCCTTTTGGGGCTGGCCGGTCCGCTGCAACGCATCCGCATACGCTAAGATAAGCCTGGGCGTGAAATTTACCCCCATCTGCTCGCCTTTCTGGAAGTATTCTATGGCTTTTCTATTTTGCCGGAGGCGCCAAGCACAATATCCCGCATTTACATAGGCTTCTGCGCTGAAGGGGTTATACTGGAGAGCTGTCTCGTACTCGCCCAGGGCATTAGCGTAGTCTTCTATTTGCATGAGCTCTTCCGCACGGCGCAGGTGTTTCTCGGCTTTTTGCGGCTGAGCCCACAAAAAGCAAACAAAAATTAGGCTGAGAAGCCGCCACATAGCGCAAAGATATAGGGCCTTGGGTGAGTCCCCCAAGGCCCTTGTGAGTTTACTGCCAGAGGAGGCGGAAGGCCTTCGTACCCTCAGACGTCTCCACTTGGAGGAAGTAGAGGCCTGCCGCTACGGGCGACGGGATTTCTATGCTACCCTCAGCGGTGAGCGCTTGGTGAGAAAAGAGTATCCGTCCTGCAGCATCTATTAGCCGGAAAGTCGGCTGCCCCTCAGGGAAGCTCCACAGCACCAAGGCCGGCTCGCCCAAGGCATAGGGTCGCTGGGCTACCTGCACGTAGCTGCCCTCAGGAAGGAGCACCACCTCAGCGGTATTGCTCATGAGGACGGTACCGCTGGGGAGGACCTGCGAGACCTGGTAGAAGTATCGCCCGGGCGCCAGCCCCTGGTCCTCATAGGTGTAAGCCTCACCTTCCAGAATATGGATAGTGTGCCACTCCCCTTCTGCGCGCCGCATGAGGTAGAAGCGCTGCGCTGCGTCTCGGGTATTGACCGCCCAGCCCAAGGCCACGGCATCCGGCCGGCTGCGCTGCGCACGCAGGAGCACATCCAGCGCGGACAAGACACAGGTCACCGTAAAACGCCGTGTAGTAGTGTGGCAGCACCCCTGAAAAGGCTCGCACAACGTAAACTGCACCGTATACTCTCCCGGCGCAGGGAAGGTCACCGTAAGCGAGTTTAGCGAGCTGGCCCCCGGCCCCTGCGCTTGCAAGTACGGCGGCAAGTCCATCAGCCAATACGAAAAGTGCCCACACGCCGCCGCCTGACAGGTAAAAGGAAAACACTCACTATTCACATCACACGCGAAAACGCATGACCCACCGCAGGAGCGCACATACTGGGAGCAGGAGGGGTTGAGGGTGACGTTTTGCCCGGCGCAGAAGGGATTAGGGGTATAGGTAAAGCAGGCGGTAGGCGCCCGCCGCACAGTGACGGTAAAAGTATTCGTAGCGTCCGGGCAGCCGGCCCCATAGCTTACCCGTACGCAGTAGGTAGTGGTACTCGTCGGAGCGACGGTAATCTGATTAGCCGTAGGGCCGCTGGCTATGGGCGTACCCGAGCAGCTTCCATTGGCGTACCAGGTGTAGTTTTGGGGGGTAGGGCCATTCACGTTGGCGGTGAGGGTGGTGCGTGACCCCCGACAGATGGTCGTATCCGTAGCCGAGATATTCACACTCCCCGTGATAGCGTTGAGGGTGATACCAAAGTCCGAGTTGTTAGGGACGCAACCACCACAAGGGCTGCATATAGTATTTCCATCGGTGCCGGTCCTGATACGCAGGGTGTAGGTGGTGCCAGGATTGAGCGCAGCAGAGAGCGTAAGCTGCACCTGCTGGGTTGTAGTCTGTCCAGCGCCGCACCCTACCCCTGTGGCCGCTGTAATAGCAGGTGCCCCCGCCGGCGCGACAAACTGAAAATCACTCCCATTTGCTGCGATAGAACTGCAAGCAATAGGCGCGTTGAAGTTCACAATCACGGTAGTCGAGCCGCACACATAGGTGAAGCTGGTAGGATTAGGGGTTTGGTTATTGACCACGACAGTGAAGCCGTATTGGGCTGTCTGCCGTACAGGGCAGGTATTGTCCTGCAGGGTCACATAAAAGGTGTAGGTCCCTGAGCTGGGCGGCGTCCAGCAAAACTGCCCGCTTGGCGTGGTGGTGTTATTGCCCGTAACGGTAAAAGTAGCTCCTGGGGGTAGGTTACTATAAGAGACCGAGACGGGTTGGTTATCTGGGTCACGGAACTGGAGGCTAAAGCACTGGTTCACCCCCGGGCAGAAGTAGGCGGTATAGGTGCCGGGGTTAGCGGGGTTATACGGGTTAGCGGGCAGGGTGCCATTGACGGCGCTGGACTGGGGCGGCTGCCCGGTACAGTTTATTACGCGCACCTGCATATCCCGGAGGTATTCTCCGATGAGATTGCCGCCTCGGTACTCGCGGATGAGGATACAGACGGGCCCCACCGCAAGGGCATTAGGGGTGAGGCACACCGTGCCGTTGGTGGTATTGACAGAAGGAGGCGCAGTGGCCGGCAAAGGATTGTTTCCGCTGCATCCCCCTGGACAGCTGCTATTGTAGGTCACGGGCGTATTGATGTCTGTGGAACGGCAGTTGGTCAGCGTCACTTGGAGTTGGTCTCCATCCGGGTCACTCATCCCCGGGTTAAAGCAAAAGTTCTGGTTATTACAGGTGAGCGCAGTAGGGGGATTGGTAAACTGCGGTGTGTTATTGCACGGAGCGGCTTGGGTATTGATGCGGGTGTAAATAAAGAAATCTTCGTCGGCGGACCCGGTGGTGATAGCGGAGTTTCGGCAGCAGTCGGAGAGGGATAAGACCCAATCACTACATGCTTGCAGCTGGATAGTGCCCTCATATACATGCTCCTCCCAGCCGTAGGGGCCCGAGCCTCCATTGCAGTTGCTTTGCTGGCCCGGACAGGTGGGCGTGATGTCTGTGACACTCACCCGGTTAAGCGTGAAAGTGGTATTCACATTACAGGAAGAAGACTGCCGCCGTATGGTAATAGTGCTGGGCTGACTGATGCCGGCACAATCCCGGTATATCCGTACGCGTATGCGATAAGTGGGGGGATTGGTACTTGGATTCAAGCACTCCAGCGTAATCTCGCCCCCCATCAGGTGCGAGGCATATACGTAGCTGACATTTACCAGAAGCAAGCCTAAGAGTAACCGAGTAGTCTTCATGTCATTGCAAAGGTAAAAAATGCTCTTCACATCTATGCAATAGTACCTAAGAAAGACGCTTTTACAAAAACCCAAACTCTACTCGTCCTCCTCTTGAAGCGTATCTTTGCTCAGTGGAAGTGACGGCGGCGAAGGAAGCCCTACCCGACCTGCCGGGGGTGTATAAGTTCCTTAGTGCGCGAGGGGAAGTTATCTATGTAGGCAAGGCGCGCAGCCTCCGTAAGCGCGTGCTGAGTTACTTTACGCGGGCGGAGGACCCTGCCTGTGACTATAAGACCCGCCTTTTAGTACGGCACATTGCCCAAATAGAGTGGATTGTCACCGACACCGAATGGGATGCCCTTCTTTTAGAAAATAACCTCATCAAGCACTACAAGCCCCGCTTCAACGTCCTACTCAAAGATGGCAAAACCTATCCCTATTTGTGCATTACCGATGAGTCGTACCCCAGATTGCTCTTTGTGCGGCAAAAGATGTATCCGAACGCGCGCTACTATGGGCCTTTTCCCGGCGGAGGGATGCTCCGGGCCCTCATGGACCTCTTTCGGGGGATTTATAAGCTGCGGGACTGCGACCTAAAACTCACGCCGGCGGCTATTGCTGCGGGGAGGTTTCGGGCCTGTGTCAAATACCATATTGGCACCTGCGCAGGTCCTTGCATCGGCAAGCAATCCTATGAGGCTTATCAGGCTGCTGTAGAGGAGGTTAAGCTGCTCTTAGAAGGGCACTGGGAACGGGTACTATCCGCTTTAGAGCAGCAGCGGCAGCAAGCGGTCGCGGCCCTGGAGTTTGAGCGGGCACACGAGCTCAAAAAACGACTGGAACAGCTGCGGGCCTACCAGCAACGCAGTATCGTAGCGGATGCGGCCTTAGGCGATGTGGAGGTAGTGAGTTTTGCAGTAGGGGTTCGGGCGGGGGTATGTCACCACCTGTCGGTACAAAAGGGGCGCGTGGTAGCCAGCCATACGTGGCAGTTTTCCGCCCGGGAGTGGGCCGAAGATCCTACTGAAGTCTTGGAGCGGGTATTGGGTGCGCTTGCCAGCGAGCAGGAAAATCTGGCTAACCAAGTCCTTTTGGATGGCTGGCCCCCAGAGGCTCCCCTACCTGAAACCCACGCTTGGACTTTTCTTTTCCCCGAAGAGCCGGAGTGGCAAGCCTTAGCCACTCTCTGTCGCAAGACCGCTCTCACCCTCGTAGAGCAAAAGAACGCCTTTTTGGAGCAAAAGCTGGAGAAAAAACGTTCTACCCTGCGTGCCCTTCAAGAAGTCTTAGGCCTCCCTACCCTACCCTTACGCATTGAATGCATAGACAACTCTCATTTACAGGGTTCGCATGTGGTGTCGGCCGTCACCGTGTTTGTAGAAGGGGAGCCTCGCCGCAGCGAATACCGCCGCTATGTATGGGAGGATATCCAGGTAGGGGATGACTTTGCTATCATGCGGGCGGTGGTGCGGCGCCGCTATGAGAAGCGCCTACGAGAAGGGCTTCCGCTGCCCGACCTACTCCTGATTGATGGGGGCAAAGGTCAGCTTGCAGCGGCCCTACAAGCGCTGGGCGAAATAGGCCTCTCACTGCCCGTCTTCGCGCTGGCTAAGAAAAAAGAAGAGATTTTCGCGCCCGGCCGCGGGGAGCCTCTGTACATAGACAAGCGCAGTCCCATTTTGCGGCTTTTGCAGCAGATCCGGGATGAGACCCATGCCACGGCGGTGAGCTTCCATCGGCAGCGGCGCGATGCGGCTACCCTGCGCACGACGCTCCTCCAACTGCCTGGTGTGGGAGAAAAGTTAGCTGAAAAGCTGCTCCAGCGTTTTGGTTCGGTAGAGCGGCTAAGGACTGCCTCTGTAGAAGCGCTGGCAGAAGTGCTTGGCCAGCGCCGAGCAGAGAAAATTCATGCTCTCTTGCAAAATGGCACAGCCTAAGTCTATGGGAGAGCTCCTACGGGCGTTTTTAGCGGGCAAGCTCTCCGGTACCCTCCCCTTTGAAGCACGACTTCAAGAGACCTGGAAGCGCCTCATGGGGCCAGAGATTGCTGCAGCCACCGCCGCCGTACGGTATCGCCGAGGAAAAGTACTCGTGCAGCTTAACGACCCGCTTTTACGGGAAGAGCTTCGGTACCATGTAGAGCGGCTTGCCGAAATGCTCCAAGCTGCCGGTTTTCCTGAGGTAAAGAAGGTAGAGGTTTGTTAGAGGTTAGGTTTTTGCTCTTGGGGGTGGGCGGGGTGACCCCAGGCCCGGGTGAAAGGCGGGAGCGAGCGCAGTACTAAGCTACCCGCACCGACGATGCACCCTTCGCCCACTTCGGTGTAGGGGACCACGATAGCGCCCGCGCCTATGAAGCAACTATCCCCAATCCCACTGCGGCAGGCCGCGATGGCCCCCGGCGAGAGGTGACAGTACGCCCCTATCCGAGCAAAATGCTCTACGACAGCCCCGCTATTTATGATAGTATGGGGCCCGATTTCAGCACGGCTATGGACTACGGCTCCTGCGAGCACCACCACCCCCGGGGCCAATCGGGCAGAGGAAGATACATACGCCCGCGGATGGACAAGCGCTTCGGCAATAGGGTGCTTCACGCGAAGGGAAAGGTTACGCCGTATGGTATTGTCGGTGATAGCTATGAGTAAAGGAACATCGGGCATGACGGAGGCGTCGTACGGGCCTAAGTGCTTTTCTTGGGGAAGGGTAAAAGGCCCCGGCCCATCGTCAAAAAAGCCTTCTACGGGTATGCCTTGGAGCTGACAGATCTCCCAAAGCCCCAAGGCGTGGTCTCCTGCGCCGTAAAGGATCACATCATCAGCGGCATGGCTAAGAAGAGCGCTTCTGTAGGAGGCACTTGGGGGTCCGGTTCAATCAAGGCAGCCCGGCCCGGTGCTTCCATTCGCATCACAAACTCCGCCGACTCGAGGTGCTCTATTACCCCGCCAATCACATTCTCACGAAAGGCAATCCGGAAGTCCGGCCCCTCGTACTCACAAGGGAGGGTTTCTTGACCGGAACGATTATGGATAAGGTCCTCCGCCTGGAGGGTAAGGGTGTTTCCCTCAAAGTGCATGCGGATAACGCCGGTAGTTTTGTCGCTCAAAACCCGCAAGCGGCGCAGCGCTTTGTGGAAACTTTCCGTATTTATGCGGGCAGCATGCGGTGGATTTTTGGGTATGACGCTTTGGTAGTCAGGGTATTTCGCATCAATCAGACGGCACACCATATCTAACACTGGGTGATGGAAGAGGGCTTGCCCCTCGCCGGGGTGGAGAGTGAGCACATCCCCCGAAGGAAGGCTTTTGAATGCTTGCTGAAGGGATTGAAGGGCTCGCACAGGGAGAAGGAGTTTAGGCGCATGAGGGAGTCGTATGTCTTCTCTTTTGAGGCGGACGAGGGTATGGGCATCCGTCGCGACGAAGTGCGTATGGGTGCCTTCAAAGTCAAAGTAGATGCCTGTCAAGGCTATGCGGGCATCATCCCGGCTGGCGGCAAACCCCGTGCGCGAGATTACCTCGTCCAGGAGTTCTATGGGAAAGGAAACGCCCTCGGCTTCTTCCAGGGCGGGAAAGGCCGGAAACTCTTCCGCAGCTACGCCCCCAAACTCATACCGTCCGTAGGCCGACCCCACCGTTAAGGTCTGGTCTTTTTGGCTGAGGATGAGGGTGTCGTCTTCAGAAAAGCCTTTCAAGAGGTCAGCCAAAGGCTTAGGGGCAAAGGCCAGCTGCACACTGTCCCCTTCTTCGGGCACCACAGACAAGACCGTCCGCATGCTTATCTCTAAGTCGGTAGCCCGCAGTTCTACGGTATCTCCACTTTGCCGTAAAAGGATATTTTGGGTAATAGGATAAATAGGCCGTGTAGGTACAATCGGCAGTACCCGTCCTATTGCTTCTCTTAGCGCTTCCACGCGCACTCGAAAGGCCATGCGGCGAAGGTAGCAAACTTCTATGGCTTCATTATGCCCGTTCTTTCCACAGGGGAACCTCTCCCCGACCTTTGCACGGCGGAAAAGCCCTATATTTGTTCCTACAAAAGATGAGCACACAAAAGCCTGTAGCCCTCCTTTCCCCAGAAAAGCGGTTAGAATTGGTAGTACAAACCCTTTCGGACAAAAAAGCCGAAGCTATCGTAGTACTCGACCTGCAAGAGATTGGCTATCTTCTTTGTGATTACTTTGTAATAGCCACGGCAGAATCCGACCGGCAAGCTCAAGCTATCATAGACACCCTGCTGGAACGGCTCAAGGAAGCGGAAGGCCGCCAAGTCAGCTATCATGTAGAAGGCTACGAAGTAGGGCGGTGGGTCCTCTTAGATATAGGCGACATTGTCGTGCACGTACTCCTCCCCGAAGTGCGCGAATATTATAAACTGGAAGAGCTCTGGGGGGATGCCAAAGTACGCTCCTATGCTTGAACATTTCTCAGACCTGTTCAACCCTAAGACCATTATACACTTGGGGGGTATGGGCCTGCTCATGGCCGTGGTCTTTGCCGAGACAGGTCTTATGGTGGGGATTATTTTCCCGGGGGACTCCCTCCTTTTTACGGCCGGGCTGCTTACCTCGGTGGGGGTCCTCCAGCTTCCTTTCTACGCTGTGGCAGGGCTTATAGCGTTAGCTGCTTTTTTAGGCGACCAAAGCGGCTATTGGATAGGATGGCGCGCCGGAAAAGCCCTCTTCCAGCGCCCCAAAAGCTTTTTCTTCCGACCTGAGTACATACAGCTTACCCGAGAATATTACCAAAAGTATGGCGCAGGCATATTGATATTAGGCAAGTTTTTGCCTATTGTGCGCACTTTTGCGCCTCTTTTAGCCGGAGTTATTGAAATGACTTATCGACATTTTCTTATCGTCAGCCTGATAGGGGCGGTAGCCTGGCCCAGTGTCTTGGTAACAGCGGGGTATTTTTTAGGGAATATCCCCTGGGTGCAGACGTACTATGAATGGATTATCGTCGGCATGGTCGTGGTCACCACAGGACCGATTATCTGGCGGATCATTCGGGAAAGCCGCCAAAAAGTCCAGATAAGTTCGTAGCTTTGGACAGATGGAAGCCCTCCAAGCCCTGGAAGAGTATCTTGTTCCCGTACCTGAGGAGGCTCTCAAGGTACTTTTTGAGGGCCTGCAAGAGCGCCTGTGCGCGCAGCTCCGCGTGCCCGTAAGCCTCCTATACATCGGCGACCCCACAGAAAAAGACCTCTACCGCTTTGAAGCCAGTGCAGGACTGTCCGGCGAACCTACTCCGGCAGCATTCCGCATCGGTGAAGGGTTTTTAGGGCAGGCTATCCAAGAAAAGAAACCGCTTACCCAGACCTTACCTGCAGAGCTACTGGGGACACGCACCCTCTCCCCACTCGTAGAAGTAGAAGAAACCACTCTCATAGCTATACCGCTCATTTACCAAGACAGCGTAGAAGGCTTGTGGGTGCTTGCGGCGCCCCAAGAGTCCCTTTTAGACACCCTCAGTACCTCCGAATGGAAAGATTTCCTCTACAGGTGGGCAGCTTACCTCCAAAGTGTGCGTTCTCGCAGGTACATCCAGGCCCTTTTGGAACAGTCCCAGATCCAGAACCAAGAACTTATTTCCCGAGAAGAGGAGCTTCGGCAAAACTTAGAGGAGCTGGCCGTGACCCAAGAGGAAATGCGGCGTACCCAGCAGCTCTTGGCGGAAAAGACCCGCTGGCAAGATTTTGTGATAGATCTTTTTACCCTCCTCACAGGGACCTCTAATGCACGCTTCAGCAGCACAGCCCGTATCTTTTTGGCGCAGCTTGGCCAATACGTAAATGCCACGGCTACCATAGCTGTAAAAATAACGGAAAAGGTAGGCCATACCCTTTATAGCTGGACTTCACGCAAGATCGCATTTACCCCCCCGGAGGAATGGCCTCTCCCCGAAACGCTTCTGGAAACCTTATGGAGCAGTCGAAACTGTACTACCCTCAGCAGCCAAGAGCTGAACCTCACCGAAGGCCCGCCTTTCTGGATAGTAGCCCCCTATTTCCTTCCCCAAGGGGTAGGCGGACTACTCCTTATTGGTTATCCCGAACCCGTACCCTTAGAGGCTGAAGCCGCTCGGGCCTTTCTGCATGCAGCTATTGGACTCTTTTCTTCTTATGAGCGGGTACTGGCAAACTACGCCATAAAACACCTTATAATGGAAAAAGTGGCGCAACTTACCCGCGCGTCCCTGCAAGAAGTGCCCCGCAAACTCATAGAAAAAGGCGACATTCCCTGGCTCTCAGAACTGCCTCTGGTACAGCGTGAGCTTTATGCAGAAGCCCTTCAAAAGGCGCTGCGGGGAAAACCTCTCTGTATGGCTCGCCCCCGCAGAGATCGCTTCAAAAGAGATTGTACTTTTCTTAGGTCCTTCCATCCTGCGCGTAAAATGGGAAAGTTAAGCCTACTGAGCGTCGGCATACTGATAGGTATTTTTATAGGATGCAAACGGGATTCCGTGATATTCCCGCCAGCTCCACAAATAGAGTTTGTCAAAATAACGCCTAAAACAGTACAAGAGTTTGGTACGTTTCAGATTACCCTGCGGTATAAAGATGGCGACGGGGATTTAGGGGGGCAACCCGATACGCTGTATGATTTGTTTTTGAAAGATTTACGGGATAGTACCCGATTTCCTGCGGGGTATGATGGGCTTTTGCGCTACAACATGCCTCGCTTTTACGAAGGACCTCCCCAATCTATCCAAGGCACCATAGACATCCTTGTCCCTAATATAGCGCGATTGGATCCAAATGCGCCCCAAGAGGCTGTCGTGTTTGAGGTGTATGTGGTGGACCGGGCTGGCCACGAAAGTAACCACGTCCGCACCGATACCGCCTATATCGTCCCATGAAGGGATGGACTCCCTTGACAGAAGCCCCCAATGCTTTATGGGCAACGGTTTTGCGAGATTACCTGAGTGCGGCGGGTATACCCGCATGGATAGAAAATGAGCATATCCAACAAGTACTGGGGAGTGGCCTTACGGGAGCGCCTAATCCGGCCTTTGGCCCGCCACGCTTATGGGTCCCTGAAGCCTTGGCTGAGCAAGCCAGGCAGCTTATAGAAGATTTTTTCAGTCTCTGAGGTATCACACATCTAACCGCGCATAGCGGGCGTTCTGTTCTATAAAGCGTTTGCGGGGCGTGACTTCTTTACCCATCAGGATGGTAAATACCTCATCGGCTTCGGCAGCATCATCAATAGAGACTTGGTGTAAGGTGCGCGTTTCGGGATTCATGGTAGTTTCCCAAAGCTGTTCGGGGTTCATCTCGCCGAGCCCCTTATAGCGCTGTACGGTAACCTTGCTCTCGTCGCCCCCGCCGAGTTCTTCTACGGCTTGGCGAAGCTGGTCATCGTTCCAGCAATAGCGCTGCTCTTTGCCTTTCTTAACCAGGTACAAGGGCGGCAAAGCTATGTACAAATGTCCCTTTTCAATTAGAGGGCGCATGTACCGATAAAACAGCGTAAGAAGGAGCGTTCGGATATGACTTCCATCTACATCTGCATCTGTCATCAAAATAACCTTATGATAGCGGAGGTTTTCCAAGTCGCCTTCATGGATGCCTTGTGGGCCAAACTTGCCAAACCCTAAGGCGATAGCGATGTTTTTGATTTCCTCGTTTTCGTAGATGCGGGTAAGGTGGGCTTTTTCTACATTGAGGATCTTCCCACGCAGGGGCAGGATAGCTTGGAAGCGGCGGTCGCGTCCTTGCTTAGCGCTACCGCCTGCGGAATCCCCCTCTACTAAGAAAATCTCACAAGATTCTGGTTCCTTACTGGAGCAATCGGCTAACTTCCCAGGAAGGCCCCCACTGCCAACGGCACCCTTGCGCTGGACCATTTCTCGGGCCTTACGCGCCGCATAGCGTGCCTCCGCCGCTAAGAGTACCTTTTGAAGAACCGCCCGAGCGACCTTGGGATTCTCCTCTAAGTACTCGGAGAGGGCTTTCCCGACGATGCTCTCCACGATGCCTGCTACCTCAGAGTTGCCTAACTTAGTTTTGGTCTGCCCTTCAAACTGCGGCTCGGGAACCTTTACCGAAACAACCGCCGCAAGCCCCTCCTTGAAATCATCGCCCGAGACTTCAAACTTGAGCTTGCTAAAAAGGCCCTCCTTGTCGCCATAGCTCTTGAAAACCCGCGTAAGGGCCTTGCGAAAACCTAAAACGTGGGTTCCGCCTTCATGCGTACGGATATTATTTACGTACGAGTAGAGGGTTTCATTGAAGGTTTCGTTGTATTGGAGGGCGACTTCTACTTGGTAGAGGCCTTCGGGGTCGCTGCCTTCTATGTAAATAGGTGGGTGAAGGACTTCTTTTCCATGATTAAGCAGCTTGACAAACTCCGGCAAGCCCCCTTTGGAATAGAAAACTTTCGTGAGCGGGCGCCCCTCCTCATCCAGCTCGCGCTCATCTCGTAGGGTGATTTTGACCCCTTTGTTGAGGTAGGCGAGCTCTCGGAGACGATTGGCTACAATGTCAAACTGAAACTCCGTGTCGGGGAATATTTCGGGGTCGGGTTTAAACCGCACTTCGGTACCGTGGGCCTGGGTAGTACCGATGGGTTCTACGGGACACTGGGGCACGCCCCGCTTATAGGATTGGTACCAGATTTTCCCCTCCCGATACACCCGCACTTCCAGAAACTCGGAGAGGGCATTTACGCAGGAAACCCCTACGCCATGTAAGCCCCCTGAGACCTTGTAGGTGCGTTTGTCAAACTTGCCGCCTGCATGGAGGACGGTCATGACCACTTCCAGCGCAGAACGCCCTTCTGTGGGGTGCATATCCACGGGTATGCCGCGGCCGTTGTCTTTTACGGTGACGGAGCCATCCGCATGCAGGGTAACCTCTATTTCGGTACAGTACCCCGCCATGGCTTCATCTATGGAGTTATCTACAACCTCAAAAATGAGGTGATGAAGGCCCCGTATCCCAATATCACCGATGTACATGGCGGGGCGCTTACGAACGGCCTCTAACCCCTCTAATACTTGGATAGACGCGGCGGTGTAATCTTGCACGGACGGCACTGGCTGCACTTCACTCATCTGCACAAAGCTACGAAAACTCTACCTTAGAGGTATGCAGCACCAGCTCATTCTGGCTTATGAGGAGATAGCTCGGAGCGACCTGCTCCCCGAGGAAAAGGCACTCTTGGCGGCAGCAGAAGCTGCGGCTCGCCAAGCCTATGCGCCCTATTCGGGCTTCCCTGTGGGGGCAGCAGCACGCACCACGGACAAGCGCCTCTGGGCAAGCAATAACCAAGAAAATGCCGCCTACCCCAGCGGCCTTTGCGCCGAAAGAACCTTACTTTTCTACTTGGGAAGCCAGCAGCTTATCCCCGCAGTAGAAGCATTAGCGGTGTATGCGCCTCATTCCCCAGGCCCTGTGATGCCCTGCGGCGCTTGTAGGCAAGTAATGTACGAGTATGAGCAGCTGGGTAATCAGCCTTGGCTGCTTATCTTTGCCGGAGCTACATCCGTTGTGTATCGCATTCGTGGTGTGCCTACGTTACTTCCTCTGGCTTTTGTATGGAAACCCTCCTGACGACAGATGTTAGCCAAGCCGCTACCCTCCTGCGAAAGGGCGCAGTAATAGCCATTCCCACGGAGACCGTCTATGGGTTAGCGGCTAACGCCTTAGAAGCTGAGGCGGTACGCAAGGTATTTGAACTTAAAAAGCGACCTTCCAGCGATCCGCTAATTGTACATGTACAGGGGCTTGAAGCGTTGGAGGGGATCGTAGCAGAAATACCTGATTGGGCCTACAAGCTAATGATGCGCTTTTGGCCGGGGCCCCTTACGCTTCTCCTACCCAAAGGGCCCGCTGTGCCCGAAGAAGTCACGGCCGGCTTGCCGCGGGTGGCGGTACGAGCGCCCGCGCATCCTCTCACGCAGGCGCTACTTCAAGCGGTGCCCTTTCCTTTAGCGGCTCCCAGCGCAAATCCTTTTGGCGGGGTAAGCCCTACTACCCCTGCCCATGTCTGGGACTACTTCGCCGGCCAAATACCGCTTATCTTGGATGGTGGTCCCTGCGCCGCTGGAATCGAATCTACCATCATCGGCGAAGAAAACGGCCGGCTCATTCTCTACCGCCCAGGGGCTATTCCCCGAGAGACCTTAGAAGAGGCCTTGGGCGAAAAACTCTATACCCGCACCCATGTCACCAGCACGCCGCCTGTTGCGCCCGGTCAGTTCCTCCGGCATTATGCGCCCCGTAAGCCTCTCCTTTATGGATGGCGCACCCCTCCCCCTGAAAAAAACGCTTCTATTGTGGTCTTTCAGCCGGTGCCGTTTTCGCACCCTTACCTCCACTACTTGCCCACAGCAGAAAATCTCGCAGACGCGGCCGCTCAGCTCTACCATACCCTCCTTGCTTGCGAAAAAGAACCTACTCACTACATCCTCGTTCAAGCAGTCTCTCCCTATGGCTTAGGCGAAGCCCTGCACGACCGCCTGCGCCGAGCCTCCCTCCCTCATGTTTTCACAATTGGCCACAGCAATCACCCTTGGGCAGACTTTCAAGCGCTACTTCAAAAATATGAAATACACGCTATCTTAGACTTGCGTAAGCAGCCTTACTCACGGTACGTGCCCCATTTTTCGCAAGGACCCTTACAAAAAGCGCTTCATGAAGTTAACATTGCTTATGAATGGCAGCCTAATCCCAATCGTCTCCTGCCGACCATAGAAAAACTGCTCCGGGAACACCTCCATGTAGCGCTCCTTTGTGCCGAAGGCGACCCGAATCGGTGTCACCGTTTTTCGTTGTCAGATACGCTGAGTGAAAAAGGCTTTGCAATTTTTCACATTCTACCCACGGGAGAGCTTCATTTGCACCGTGCCCCGATTTCCCTCTCCTTGGAAGAAAAAGCTTCCTGAAGGCTTTCTGCCCATACATCCACAAAGGGCTTTACTTCTTGCCGATGGGTAAGCAGAAGCCAAGTAGCTGAACTAAAATACTTTTTAAGGTGGGTGAGGATTTCATGAATCTTTTCTGAGTCCAGGGGAGCGAAGGTTTCATCCAAGATGAGGGCTTGGGGCTGCTTCAGGAGCACCATCGCCAAGGCAAGCCTTTGGCGCTGCCCCCCGGAGATTTGTTGTCCCCATAGGCCAATATCTGTACGGAGGCCTTGGGGGAGGGCTGCTACCTCATCGGCTAAACCTGCCCATTCTAACGCCTGCCAGAGTTCGTGGCGGGAGGCTTCGGGCCGTACCAGACGCAAGTTATCGGCTATACTTCCACTCAGGAGGATAGGCTGCTGGGGTACATAGCCTATCCATCGCCGCAAATCCTCACGAGAAAGGGTTCGTAAAGGCACATCTCCAAAAAAGATTTCCCCGGAAACGGGATCCACCTGTCGCACCAGCAATCGCGCCAAAGTAGTCTTGCCTGTCCCCATGGGCAGGGAAAGGGCTATTTTTTCCCCCGTCTGAATCGTGCCCGAGAAACGCTCAAAGATCCAAGAGGCCTCCGGACCGTACCGAAAAGCGAGGTTTTCCCATCGCCACTGCGGGGCCTTAGGACAGCTCAGAGAGACAGGGGGATAGTGAAGCGCAGGCGTAAGCGCCTGTAAGTTCAAAAGCCTTTCGGCACTGGCTTTGGCTTGTTGTATAAGGCTCATTAGCCACCCCACCGCACCGAGGGGAAACATCAGTTGCAGCAAATACAGGCTAAAAGACCCTATAACCCCTAAGCTTATAGCGCCCGTAGCTGCACGAATGCCGCCATAGATGAGCACACCTGTAAGGCTTAGCCCCACTAAAAGCATTGTCAAGGGATGGAGGTACGCTTCTATACGAGCCACGGCGAGGCTGGCTTGGGCATGAGTTTCGGTAAGGGTTTGCCATCGCTTCATAAGCGCTGGGGGCTGGGCAACTGCTTTCAGCGGGCGTAAAAAGGGATATACCTGCTGTAAGAAAGCACTCAGACGCGCGAAAGCCTCTTGCTGGCGAAGGCCACGCCGCACAGCCTTCTGCCTGAGGAAGTACGTAAGTGGGGGTATTAGCGCCACAGGTGCCAGGCTCACCGTCGCCAACCAAGGATCCGTATAAAACATCAGCACCGCCGTAAAAACCCCTAAAAACAGCGTTTGCAGGCCATAGAGCACCACAGGGCCAGTAAGGTTGCGCAGACGATTGAGGTCTTCTGTAAAATAAGTGAGCAGCTCGCCCGTAGAGTGTTTCTGGAAGGTGCTCAGGTCCCACTCCAGGAGCTTCTGCAAGAGAAAGCTGCGTTGATCTCTTTCCACACGCCGACTGAGAACCACTAAGGTGAGACGCATACCTACCATGAGCAGCGCTCGTAGCAGCGAAAAAACACCTACGCCCGCCAAATACTTGGCTACGGGCAGAAACACTTCTGCGTACGATGAGGCATTCGGTGCCGCTACCAGGGCATCTATAATGTGTCCTGTGGCCCAGCCCGGATACAAAGCCAGCAGATTAGCCCCTGCCACACACAAAATCCCCAAGACCAGCAGGCCCCCATATCGCCTATAAAAAGGCCAAAGAAGCTGTATCAGGAGACGCACAGGCCCGCAAAGTTAGCTACGCTCTATGGGTTCCCGACCCAGAAAACCCAGTTCATAATAAGCATCGCACCCACTCCCGGCCACTAAACCTAACGCATGCAAAGGCAAATAGCCATCCTCCGCAGGCGGCTGGGTTGTCCACACTTTCTCCACACCAAATACCAAAAGGTGCGTCTGATTCACACTAATGAGATGCCCTTCTACCCATCGCAGGCGGGCAGTAAGCGGGCTATCCGCCACATAAGGCATATCCTCCCCTTCAGCCCAGCGCAAGGACAAGCCCAAGGCCGTTACCTCACTTTCCTCAGCGGGAAACTTTTTATGGGTCTTATGCGCTTGCTTATAAAAATCTCGTGATACGGCATTGAGTGTAGCATAGGGATATTTTTTGAGGTTTGCATACGTATGGCGAGGCACAGTAGTAGGCCTGAGTAAAAAACCTACATACGGCGGTGACGAACCCACATGAAGGCCTGAGTTAAAAATAGCGGCATTCCACAGGTTTTCACTCGTACGCGTGATGAGTACATGTAAGTTTTTAGGCCCAATCAGGGAGTTAATAAAGTTTATTCGCCAGGCCCTATCAGCCTCCAAGAGCCTGGCTAAGGGGTAAGCTTCCATCTCAAAGGCAAACATAATCCGAACTTTGGATTGTGCAGAATAGCCGGGTATTTTTTTCTCTATATGCTGGAGCGGTGCTGGCTGTCAGTATAGGGGAGCTTATCCCTGCCCCCCTTCTCGTCGCGCTATGCAAGCCGCTCAGTATGCCTCTCTTGGGCATAGCCTTATGGCGTACGGGAAGGCTGTCTAAGCGTATCTCTAAGCTCTTCTTGATAGCGCTTGGGTTTGCTTGGATAGGGGACATACTTTTGCTTTTTGCGCCAGATCCCCACGGGCCAGAGGCCCTTTTGGGGGTCAAGCGCGACTTGACTTTTTTCCTCGCCGGGGTGGGCAGCTTCTTAGGCACCCAAGTCCTGTATGTCATCACTTTTATACATGCGCCCAAACACTGGCCGGTTGGGGCTCCTAAGTGGGCTTATGGAGTGATCCTTCTCTACGGGGCGGGTATGCTGGGGTACTTGTGGCACGCCCTGGGGCACCCTCCCGATAAAGCGGTCTTACGCCTACCTGTATTGCTCTATGGCCTAACGCTGCTTAGTATGCTGGGGAGCGCTCTCACCCGAAAGGGCCATGTTCCGAAAAAAAGCTTCTGGGCTGTGCTCATTGGGGCTGTCTGTTTTGTCGTGTCAGATACGCTGATAGCGCTGAACCTTCTGGCTTGGGCCGAACCTTTACCGGGGGCTGGGAGCTTGATATTCTTGTTATACGGTGTGGCTCAGTATCTCATAGGGGTAGGGCTATGCCAAGAGTCGGAGGGCACTTAGGCCGCCGTCTACGGGGAGGATAGCGCCAGTAACCCAGCTGCTACGAGGAGAGAGCAGGAAAGCGAGGACTTCGGCTATATCTTCGGGCGTGCCTATGCGGCGCAGGGGATGTCTAACCGCAGATTGGGTGGCTTTTTCAGGGGTAGAAAGAAGCTTTTTAGCCAGTGAGGTTTGGGTCAGGGAAGGGGCCACGGCGTTGACGCGTATGGTGGGGGCCCACTCTGCAGCGAGGCTACGCGTGAGGCCTTCCACAGCCCCCTTAGCTGCGGCGATACTTGCATGAAAAGGCATACCCGTTTGTACAGCTACTGTACTCACAAGCACTACGCTGGCATGGTCTGCTTCCTTTAGACGGGGATACGCTGCCTGCAAGCAGCGCACAGCCCCCCAAAAGTTGATACGCCAATCACTGAGAAAGTCAGCTTCCTTGAGGCCTGAGAAGGGTTTCAGGGTAATGCTGCCAGGCAGATAGACCACCCCATGTAGGGGGCCTTGTGGTGGTGATGGCAGACTCTCGGCAAGGATATCTACTTGCTGGAAGCGCACCGAAGGAGGTAAGTCGCCTGGCGTACGAGCCCATACTTCTATTTCGTGGCGCTCTGCCAGGAGGAGCTCTACCAGCTTGCGGCCAATCCCATGGCTACCGCCAATAAGCCAATAACGCATATTTCCCTAAACAAAACACCCCTTGTATAAGTCGTAAAACCCGTATCTTTGCGGTGCCCGCTTAGCTCAGCGGTTAGAGCATCTGGCTGTTAACCAGAGGGTCGCAGGTTCGAATCCTGCAGCGGGCGCTTAGGGCCGAATAGTTCCTTTCCAGAGCCCTCGCAAATCTCCTATGGAAAAATCTCGCGCTTTATCACCCGGATAGTACTTGCGGATTTGCGCTAATGCTGGACCGTCTAAATCTTCGGGTTTGCCGTGGCATTTGAGACACTGCGGCATCTGGATATAAATAGGCCGATAATAGCGAAGCTCACCAGAGGGTAGCTCCCATAGAAGGCTTTCCTGGCTTTGGGTCTTCGCGTAATGCTCATACGCAAGATGATCCAGCGAGTCGGCGAGTTTATTTTGGGGATTACGATACCGCAGAGCCACCCGCCTAAGGATAATCTGTGCCGTCTGATAACGGGTAAGCGTTTCAGCAGCTGCTTGACAGTAGCGTACAGCACCGGCCCACCCTTCGCGTTCAGCTATACTGAGCACCTTTTGTAGGATAGTTTGTTGTTTTTCCAAAGAAAGGCTGTCAGCCAGGAGGCGCCAGTGCTCAGCGGTACGCTGAGCAGGCACATTGTCTAAGGAAACCGGAGCCTGTTTCGGTGCCGTGTCGCGCGAGGAACATCCCGCTCCTATCAGGATGAGGACATAAGGAAGCCAGCGCATGCAACAAAGTTACACAACGCTTCTGGTGGAGCGTCTCTCGGCTACGAGGGTGGGCTGTGGAGGAGTCGAACCTCCGACCTCTGCTCTGTCAAAGCAGCGCTCTAAACCAACTGAGCTAACAGCCCAAGTAAGATTTTCAAGAAGACGGCGAAGATTGCTGAGAAAATAGCGCCTTAAGCTGAGCTATAGCCTCCAGGTCTCCCAGTTTTTGGCGAGAAGTAGGGCGGGTGCGCGGATCTACGGGGGTAGCTGCTGGGGCTTCTTCAGGAGCCTCTTCGCTCTTTTTACGTTTTTTTCGGGCAGAAGTAGGCCTATCGCCGATACGAGCTAAGACAATAGTACGGTTTTGTTCATCTAACTCTGAGACTTTGAATAAAGCCGATTCGCCTTCTTTGGGGATTTCTCCAGTGGAAGACTTTAGGTAATGCATAGGGCAAAAGCCCTCTACACCAAAGGCCAGCTCTACCTGAGCACCAGCATCGGTAATGCGGCTGATTATACCCTCATGGACGGAGTTAGGCTCAAATACCGAGCGAATCATATCCCACGGGTCTTCGGAGAGCTGTTTGTACCCTAAGCGCAACCGCTTATTTTCGGGGTCAATATCTAAAACCACTACTTCTATTTCTTGGCCACGCTGGAGAATTTCAGAAGGATGCCGCACCCGGCGTATCCAAGAAAGGTCCCGCACATTAATAAACCCTTCAATGCCCGGCTCTAACTCTACAAAAGCGCCTATGGAAGTATAATTTTTGACGATGCCCTTATGGGTAGAACCCACCGGGTATTTTTCTCCTGCGGTGAGCCATGGGTCAGGCGAAAGTTGCTTCACACTCAGGGTAAGGCGCTGCGTCTCAGGGTCTAACTGGATAACCTTAGCCTGAATTTTATCGCCTACCTTATACAGCTTTTGCACATCTACGGGGGTTGTAGACCAGGAAAGTTCAAATACAGGCAGGAGTCCTTCTACGCCCGGAATGATTTCCACGGTGAGGCCATAATCTGCCACGGCTACGACAGTCCCCTCTACCACAGCGCCTACTTGTAACGATTCGGGCAGCACTTCCCAAGGATTCGGCTGGAGTTGCTTTACCCCTAAGGTTACCCGTCGGGTGTCAGGGTCATAGTCTAATACCACCACGCGCACTGTGTCGCCTGGTTTATACAACTCTTCGGGATGAGAAATCCGCCCCCACGATAAGTCACTAATATGCACTAACCCATCTAATACCCCTCCTAAATCCACAAATATCCCAAAAGAAGCCACATTTTTGACGGTACCCTCCAAGATTTGGCCGCGCTCGAGAATATTAAGGATACGCTCTTTTTGCTTAGCCAGCTCTTCTTCCAGGAGCGCCTTATGGGAAACGACTACATTATATTGGGCGGGGTTAATCTTCACTACCTTGAAGCGCATGCGCCGACCCAAGAGGTCTTCGTACGAGTCGGTAGAACGCAAAGGTTTTACATCCACTTGGGAGCCAGGCAAGAAGGCTTCTATGCCGCCGATATCCACCACAAAGCCTCCTTTGGTACGACGGCGTATAACCCCTTCTATGGGGAGGTCTTTTTGCAGGGCTTCTTGGATAAGCTGCCAGGTGCGAAGCGAATGTGCTAAACGTCGAGACACTTTTACCCCGCCGTCCTTACTCTCCAACGTCTCTACGAATACCTCTATCTCTTCTCCGACCTGAGGGGGAGGTTCATCCGGGGCCCATTCCGAGAGCGGGATGCGCCCTTCGGCTTTATGGCCAATAGACACCAATACTTCTCCTTTATCCACCGCCACGATGCGACCTTTGACGATGGCATTTTGTACCCGCGGCGGTGAATACGCTTCATACAACTGCTTGAGATCTATCTCTGGGGTAGCGCTCATGTGGGCGCAAAGGTACAAAAATCAACGCAAGTACAAACGTAGGCCGTAGTAAGTGCCCTGGGCTTCTGCCCGAAGGAAATACGCCCCTGGCGGTACCTGCGGGAGGTCTAAGTACTTTTGGGCTTTCCAATAAGTGCCTTCGGCAGAGGGGGTCTCCCATACTTTGCGCCCCTCTGAGTCGTACAAACAAAAAGCCAACCGCTGAGGCATCTTATTGGGCATTCGCCAACGCAGCTGATAACGCCGCTCGCCCGCGGGTCTTAAGTCAAACATCAATCCAATATTAGGGGCGCTTAGCCGCTCCCATAACGTCGGCGGAAGCGGCCGCATTCCCGCATCAAGACGTATTTCGCTAAGGACGCCTTTTTGCACCCCTATAAGCCTAACATGGGCCGAGTCAGGATAAAAATCTATAAGTCCAAAAGCTGGCCGAAAATCATTAGCCGATATACCCTGCCCTCCCCTATTGAAAATACTTATACCTAAAAGTTTAGCCAGCTTGTAGGAACGCTTTTCTGTCTTACCCAGTCCACCCGTCATAAGCTCAGGAAAACCGCCCATCGTACCATCCTCTAAGGTGCCTACGTGGGTATCACCACTCACAAAAAGAACCCCTGGGATCCCTTCCCGCCAGCACCACGCCAGGATACTATCTTGGTCTGCTGGATACCCTGCCCACGTATCCGCAATAAACCCCGCAATAAATATGGCCGGCACCTTATACAATCCCATAGCTAAACGCAAGGTTTGGTCGGGAAGCGTGAGGGCTTGATGGATTAGCAGCTGCAAGTTTCTATTATAAGTTACTCCTGAAAGGATGACTTTCCACCGGGCAGTACTGCTCTTAAGAGCCTGTAAAAGCCACTCCCGCTGTTTCTTACCTAAGATAGAATATTCTGGCTTAGGCCGGAAATAATATCGTCCGAGTTCTCCGAGTTGAAAAACCCGCATCGTACCCGTGCGCGCGCTACGGTCGTCTATAAGAAAAAACTCCACGTCCCCCCAGCGAAACCGCTGAAAAATGCCTTCCGTAGAATCAACCAGCGGGTAATGCGGAAAGAAACGGGAATACGCTTTGAGGGCATTTTCCCGTTGGATAGGGTCAAAAGGATAATCGCCGACAGGCAGCTTTAGGGTCTTGTATTGGGCCCGATAGTCTCGTCCAGTATTATCTGCTACATAATCATGGTCATCATACGCATAAGCCCACGGGGCTATTTGAAAGAGCGGCTGCATGTAGGGGTCTTCATGCCGCTGCTTGTATAATCGTACCAGATTTTCCCACCTTTGTGCAAAAAAATGGGTACTGGGTGGAAAGTTTGGCTCAGTAGTATCGGGATAACCCCAGTCTCCTAAATGTATAATCAAATGCGGCTGATAACGAGCTATTACGCCGTAAATAGCTTTTTGGTCTCGGCCAGCGGGGGCAAGGTCGTGACAGGAGATGAAAGCCACCCGAAGCGGGGAAAAGGGTGGGGTACGAAAACTTCCTGTGACTATTTTACCACTGGAGAGGCGCACTTCGTAGACATATTGGGTGCTGGGGGCAAGGCTATCTACTGTAAAGCCCATAGGCGGCTCTGCCGTGCTGTATCGGCGACCTATCCAATGGGCTACGGATATTTCCGCTTGCGTATCCCAAATACTAAAGCGCGCTGAAGTCTCCGTTACGCCCCCTACGACAACCTGTGCTATCACACAACCTACGCCTAAGAGTAGGGAGCCCCTGCGTATCACTTGTGGTGACGGGCGGACTTGAACCGCCGACCCCCAGATTTTCAGTCTGGTGCTCTACCAACTGAGCTACATCACCAAGGCACCGCAAATATACGACAATGCCTACACTTACAAGAGGGCTTGTAGCGCTTGCTCATCCTCTACGAGGACATCTCGGGGTTTGCTGCCCCGGGCCGGTCCTACTATACCTGCCCGCTCCAGCTGGTCCATGAGTCGCCCTGCTCGATTGAACCCAATCCCCAACTTCCGTTGCAGGAGGGAGGTAGAACCATACCGACTGCGCACCACCAAAAGCGCCGCCTCGTAGAACAAAGGATCGCGCTCTGTAAGAGCCTCGGCTTCTTCGGAGGTTTCTTTTTCTGGCGTAGGAGGCTCTGGTAGAACATACGGCTCAACAGGCGGCTGACCCGCAATAAATCGTACGACCCGCTCTATCTCCGAAGCGCTTACGTAGCCACTCTGTAGCCGTAAAACCTCCGTCCCCATCGCAAAGAGCATATCCCCGCGTCCAATCAGCCGTTCTGCGCCATCCATATCCAAAATCACCCGCGAGTCTACGCGCGATACCACCCGGAAAGAGATACGCACAGGGAAGTTGGCCTTGATAAGGCCGGTAATCACATTTACCGAGGGACGTTGCGTAGCCACAATCAGGTGTATCCCCACAGCGCGCGCCAGTTGTGCCAGCCGGCAAATAGGCCCTTCTACTTCCTTCCCGGCCGTCATCATCAGGTCGGCCAGCTCATCTATAATCAATACGATATAAGGAAGGGGCTTATGGCCCTCCGGCACATCACCCCTCACACAGCGACGATTATATTCGGCAATGTTGCGCACCTGGACCTCTTTCAGCAGCTCATACCGCATCTCCATCTCTAAAACTAAGCTTTGCAGCGCCGGCAAAGCATGACGCACATCTGTGATTATACGCTCCGGCAAGCCCGGCACTTCCGCTAAGTAGTGCTTCTCCAGATCTTGGTACAAGCTCATCTCAACCTTCTTAGGGTCAATCAGTACGAAGCGCACTTCTTGCGGGGAGAGGCGATATACAAGCGAAAGAAGCATACAGTTGAGCGCCACAGACTTACCCTGTCCAGTAGCCCCTGCTATGAGGAGGTGGGGCATCTGTGCAAGGTCCCGAATAAAAACTTCATTTGTAATAGTTTTTCCGAGGGCTAAGGGCAAAATCGCCGCAGTATGCTGAAACTCCTGTGAAGATATCAAGGAGCCTAAGGGCACCACTTGGGGACGGGCATGGGGCACCTCTATCCCAATCGTACCTTTGCCCGGCATCGGCGCAATAATCCGTATCCCCAACGCCGCTAAACTCAGGGCAATATCATCCTCTAAGCTTTTGATTTTGCTGATGCGTACCCCTGGGGCCGGTATCAGTTCAAAGAGCGTCACGGTCGGGCCCACAGTCGCACTTATGCGCGTGATCTGAATCCCATAATGCTGCAAGGTCTGCACAATCTGATTTTTATGCGCTTCAAGTTCCTGAGCGGTTATGGGAGGAGCCCCCCCTTCTGTTTTCTGGACCAGAAGCTCTATGGGTGGAAGGGCCTGTTGGGCCGATAGCACCGCGGGTTTTGCTTCTCCTTCCGAGGACACATTTTCAGCCGAGACAGACACCTCTGGCTCCGAAAAACCCTCTATATGTATGGACAAACTATCCGAGACGCTGGGAATAATACTTTCTCCGACAGACTCTTTTTCATGTTCAAGTAGACCGCTAATAGCCATGACTATTTCCCTTACATCTCCGGCATTATGCGTTTTTTTATCTGATTCTCTTGGGATTTCTTTGGAAAGAAATTTAGAAACTTCATCAGAAGAAAGAGAGGATATATGTTTATCTTCTGCGGGTTCGGGTGGAAGTTCCTCGCTTGCCGGAGAGGGTTGCGGAGGAGGGCTTTCCGGGTAAGGAGAACGTACGACTTCGTACCAAGAGGGATGGCTTTCGGTGAGACCCTCCTGGGTGGCGTCTTCAATAGCGGAAGGACTTTCCTCTTGGGTGGGCGTTACAGCGTTATACCTCTGAGAGGCGAGAAGGAACTTCCTGAAAAGCCCAGAGAAATACCCTACTGCCCCGCCGAAAATCAGTATCCACACCAAGATTAGGCCTACAGGACCAATATAAAGGCTCAAAAACGCAGCTAATCCTGCTCCTACACTTCCACACCATAAAAGGTCCTCTACCCAGCCTATCTGCACTAACCAGCCGCCTAAAGTAGAAAAAGCATATAAGACTAAAAGCCCCCACCCTAATACCTTTAGCCGAATTTTTTGTCCACGAGACCAACTCAGGGCTGCATATAGAAACATAAATGGAAATAATATACCTATCCAGCCAAAACCGTGATATATTAGCTGATGTGCAATTTTCGCTCCAATCCAACCTGTAGGATTATTAAGAATAGTCGCTTGAGGTGCGCCTTCTAATGCTGGAAGATCCTCAGTATAATTAACAAAATAGGCCAAGACCGCTATAAGAACATACAATCCCATTATCCCTACCGCTGCACTTAAAATAACCCGGCGGGTAGGGAGCGGAGCCTGTTCTGCCATGAAGCGAAGTTAGGAGTTTAGCGGGAAGGGGGGAAAAGCGGCGGCATTCAGGAGCAAATCAGGGGGCAGTAATCCTTTTTGTAAAACAGCTAAGCCATTTTTCCAATAGGATAGTTCCTGTACGGAGTGAGCATCGGTCGTGAGGATTACACGCACGCCGAGTTCTGCGGCTCGGCGCACCCACCGCCAATCAATCTCCATGCGATAGGGATTAGCGTTAAACTCAATCGCTATGCCCCGCTCAGCACACACTTTGAGGATACGCTCTTCTTCAATAGGGTAGCCGGGGCGGGCGCGCAGTAGCCGGCCAGTCCAGTGCCCCAATACGCGCACGTAGGGGTTTCCCAACGCAGTAAGCAATCGCTGCGTGGCCTCTTCTCGGCTCATCCGAAGCTTTTCATGCACAGAAGCCACAATAAAATCGAGTCTCCTCCAAATAGCTTCTTCATAATCTACCCGCCCATCAGGTAAAATATCCGCTTCAATCCCCCTAAGCAATAAGAACGTCCCCTTATAAGAGGCATTCAGGCGAGCTATTTCTTCGCCCTGCTGGGCTAAGCGTTCGGGGGAAAGTCCACCGGCGTAGGCTGCTCGCTCACTATGATCAGCAATCCCGAGCCACTTCCACCCCATCTGCTGGGCTGTGGTAGCCATGGCTTCCAGGCTATCCCGCCCATCGGAGTACGTGGTATGCACATGCACAGACCCACGCACATGGGCTTCCGTGAGCGGCTCGGGGAGCTTCCCCGCCAAAGCTAAATCCACAATATCTGGCCAATCGCGCCACGCCGGCAAAATATAGGGTAAGCCTGCCCGAAAAAAGAGTGCCTCTTCTGTAGCAGGTATTTCCTTTACCTGGCTGAAAAGCCGCTGCAGTTTTTGCCGGTTTTCTTCTGAGAATCCTTCTAAGGCAAGGGTTTCTACCCAATGCTTGTCTGGGATAAGGTGTAGTTCTATGGGAAAGTCAGAGTGCTTGAGGCGGGTGGATTCTATGAGCTGCCAGCCGGCTTCCCTTGCATGGTCTTTTTGAGAAGCGGGAAGGGCGCCTTCAATGTGACTAAGTAAAGGCCATGCCCGACGCAACGCTCCCAAAGGCACCACCATAATGCCTCTCTCCCGCAGGGCATGAACGGCTTCTATCCATAGGGCTTGCGCTTCCTGCAAAAGCCACTGATGAGCGGTGCTGCGGTAAAACTGAATACTTTCCTCTACTTTCTTGAGAAGGGCCGGCCCCCAGCCAGCAAGGTTTTGCAGTTTGCCACGAGCTATGGCCTGGTCCAAAGCATCTATGGAGGTAATGCGGGCTTCTTTCCACAGCTGGTGTATGCGCTTAGGGCCCAGCCCTGGCAGCCGCCGCAGCTCCAGAAGGCTATCGGGGACTTCAGCCCGAAGTTCTTCTAAGAGGGGTACGGTGCTATTTTCATAAAGCCCCACTGCGGTATTGAGTAACCCTTCCCCAATCCCCGGCTGCCCGTGTAGCGCCCGGATAAGCGCCTCCGCAGAAGCCCACGCCGTTTCCGGCAACCGACTAAGGGTATCCCATAGCTTCTTATAGGCTTGTATGCGAAAGGATTGCGGTTCTCGTAACTCTAATCGCACGATAAGCTCCTCTAAAGCTTCCAAAACGGCGGCCGAACGCATATATTGGTCAAGTGCTCCCGCGAGTGGCTTCTTTGAGGGCGGCAAAAGCTGCTTTGAGGGTTTCCCTATCGGCTACCTGCGCCAGGTAGTTAAACATGGCTCCTTGAAGCCGCTCCGCTCCATCAATAGGGATTACGGCGCCGGTGAGATAGGGCGCAAGGTCAGAAAGCAAGAAAGCCGCTAAGGCGCCCAACTCCTCGGGACGACCATAGCGCTTGGTCGGCAGACGGTTTTTGTACATCTCTTCAAAGTTTGCATTCGGCATAAGGCGTGACCAGGCGCCTTCAGTAGGAAAAGGCCCCGGCGCGATAGCATTTACTCGGATATGGTAGGGGGCCCATTCATATGCGAGGGAGAGGGTAAGCGCCTGTACCCCTGCCTTAGCCGCTGCGGAAGGAAGCACAAACGCACAGCCCGTATCCGTATAAGTGGTGACGATATTCAGGATGTGCCCCGGCCGACGATGTTCTATCCAATACGCGCCTGCCCACCGGCTCACATGAAAGGTGCCCGTAAGCACAATATCCACCACCGCCCGAAAGGCCCGAGGCGATAGGGTCTCTGAGGCAGCTAAGAAGTTTCCGGCCGCATTATTGACCACAGCATCTATTTTACCTAAATCATTTACGACCCTTTCCAGGAAGGCAGAGACACTTTCCCACTCTCGCACATCACAGGGGTAAGCATGTACCGCAGGACCGAGTTCCTGAGCTGTAGCTTCTATGATGGCCTGGCGACGCCCACATATAGCCACTTGCGCACCACAGGCCGCGAAAGTCTTGGCCATAGCTTTGCCTAAACCGGTACCGCCCCCAGTGACGACGATAACTTTACCTGTCAAATCTACTTGCAGCATAGTTTTTAGAAGTTATATTCCGGATTATCGCGCGAAAAATCTTTATCTGTGAGGGCTGGATCCACTTCCACCTTATAATACTCGTAACGCTCATAGATCCCATTTTCATCCTCCACCTCCACCACTAAGGGAATATGTCGCTCACTATCTACAGTGAGCCGTATAACCTTTCCGTAATCTGAAGGTACTTTAAGCACTTGTCCCGGCTTGAGAGAAACATTTGGGCTTTTGAAGCCATTCAGCTCCATGATTTTATACCAACCTACTTTGAGTTTATCGCCGATTCGGAAGAGATTATCTCCCGCCTGTACCGTATAGGTGGTAAGGGTATACTTTGGGGGAGTGAGGGTGAGCTTATGGCAGCGACGACCATCCCACACCAGGCTACCCTCATACCGCACCAACTGGGGTATTTGCCCTTTGTACCGCTCCCTCGCCGCCAGAAGAAGGGTGCGTATCTGGTCATACCCCACAGCAAAAATGGTCTGATGCTGATTCTCTAACACCATGTCTCCATGGGGGTCTAAGGTAACGGCTAAATAAGGAAAAGTATTAGGCTTTACTAAGAGGCGATTACTATTTTTTTCGGCGGGATAGAGGACCTCTACGCCTTTGCGCGGGCTATGTTGATACCCATACACCGCAAAAGGTCTGCGCCTGAGCTTGAAACGCATGTGTTCTAAAAGGAGCTTACCTTGGACTCGTTCATATTTTTTCAGCTCGTAGCGGAGCGTCTTTATCTCTCCCGTACGCTCTAACATGGTGTTGAGCAACGCTACGGGGTCCGGATTTTGCGCGAGAAGGCCGACCGCACCTAAAAGGCCCAAGTACTTACGCAGCATACGCCGCTAAAGATACGACCTGCGAAAAAAGCGCAGCCTCTGCAGGGTCATTTGTCGCACAGAGAAGTATCCGCTCTGGATAAGCTTCTTGGGCCTTAAGAGCTTCCCAGACAATAGATTTATATCTATGGTCTAAAAAAGCGGTCGGTTCATCTAAAAGTACGAGGCCTTTGTGCATGGATAAAGCCAACCCCACCATAAGCCGATGACGCATACCTGAAGAGAGCGTATAGAGCGGGGCTTTGCGAGGCAAGTCTTCTACAAGCGTGGGGACGGGCTGTATCAGGGCGCCTTTCCACCTAAGCACATCGGAAAGCACATCTTCTACCCGTAGATCAGGCGGTGGCTGCACATGAGGGGACTGCCAGAAAAACCCATATACCGATGGAAGAGATAAGCACGGTGTACCGTGTATGGTATAGCATATTTTCCCCTCGGAGGGCATCTTATATCCTGCCAGAAGGGCTAAAAGAGAGGACTTGCCACTGCCGTTAGGTCCTGTGACTGCCCAGGCTTGCCCTGCGCGTATATCCAACGAAATACCCCGAAAGAGCCACTTATTGCTGTACCTCAGTCCGAGATTCTCTACTTGGAGCCTTAGCGGCATAGGCCGTCTTGAGGGAACTTTTCGGCACGAGGCTGGCGGTAAGCTCGGCTTCACAGACGAGTTTATCTTCCACATACGCTTTGCCGGCCATCTTACAGATACCCCGCCGCAGCTGAAGCATATCTAACTTGAAAACCAACTGATCCCCCGGCACCACCGGCTTTTTGAAGCGAGCACCGTCTATCGCTAAGAAATACACCCAATAGTCTTGCGGATTTTCTACGATATTCAAAAAGAGTATGCCCCCTACTTGAGCCATGGCTTCCAAGATGAGCACGCCAGGCATAATGGGATTATCCTCAAAGTGTCCGACAAAGAAGGGTTCATTTATGGTAACATTTTTTATACCTACGATGCTATCTTCACTAAAATGCGTAATCCTATCCACTAAAAGGAAAGGATAGCGATGGGGTAAGATTTGCCGGATAGCATGAATATCAAAGACGACCCCTCCCGGCGTAGGGGTTTTTTGGAAGCGTTGGATGATTTGCCGTTTTTGTATGAGCTTGTGGAGGGTACGAATAAAGGCGATATTCGCGGCATGGCCGGGACGCATAGCCATAATCTGGCCTCGTAAAGGCGCCCCTAAGAGCGCCAGATCCCCAATCAGGTCCAATAGCTTGTGGCGAGCAGGCTCATTATCAAAACGAAGCGGCGTGTTATTGAGGACGCCCTGTTCTACCACTTGTACATTGGGATAGCCAAAGAGCGAACCGATACGTCTCAGTTCTTCAGGGGTATATTGCCTGTCTACAATGACGATAGCGTTATCCAGGGTGCCCCCCCGGATAAGACCCAACCTATGAAGCTCTTCCAGCTCATACAAAAGGCAAAAAGTACGGGCGGGGGCTATCTCTGTGGGAAAGTCTTCCCACCGCACCAAGGTAGCGGGCTGTATCCCTAAAACCTGCGAGTTATAATCTACGATGACCGTAGCCCGAAAACCATCAAAAGGAAAAGCCGCAATATCTACCCCACGCTCTTTATCCTGATAATGCACCGGCTCCTCTATGTGGTAAAACTGCTGGGGCTCTTTTTGGGCCACAAGGCCTACCCGTTGAATAGCCTCTACAAAAGAAAGGGCACTCCCATCCAAGATAGGAACTTCTGGCCCTTCTACTTCTATGCGCGCATTAGAAACGCCCATTCCAGAAAGAGCCGCCAAAAGGTGTTCCACCGTATGAATGCGTGCCTCCTCCTTCCCTAAAGTAGTAGAACGCATAAGATCCACCACGTACTCTACCCGAGCAGGTATCTCTACGGCGGGCGTGTAGTCGGTGCGTATAAACACATACCCGTAGTTTTCCGGCGCAGGTCGTACACGCAGACGGACACTCTCTCCTGTATGTAAGCCTATGCCTTCAAAAAAGAAATCTTCTTTAAGGGTGTGTTGTTTTTGGAACATAGTTTCTACGGTTGAGATAAGGCTTTTTCCAACTCTCTGAGACGAGGATAGAGTTCAGGTAGTTTGCGCATAAGAGCCTCCATGAGGAGCTGCTGGCGCACTTCTTGGGCAGGGGCACCCCGCCAGGCTTTTCCTGGCACCAAAATAGACTTAGAAATACCGCTTTGAGCCGCGATAGAGGTATTATCGGCAATATGGACGTGGTCGACAATACCGACTTGACCCCCAATCCGACAATAGGCCCCTATGGTAGAGCTTCCCGCAATACCCGTTTGGGCGGCGATGGCGGTATGTGCGCCAATGCGTACATTATGGCCCACTTGGATAAGGTTATCTAACTTCACCCCGTGGGCCAAGTGCGTCGCCCCTAAGGTAGCCCTATCTACACACGTATTAGCGCCTATTTCTACGTCATCTTCTATGACTACATGGCCGATTTGGGGTATACGTTCATAAGGACGATTTTCCCCTTTGTAGAAACCAAACCCATCTGCCCCGATAATAGCCCCTGGATGGACAATACAGTTTCGCCCTATCTTGGTGCCGGGCATAATCACTGCGTGCGGATAAACAACCGTCCCTGCGCCTATCTCCACCTCAGGCCCGATATACGCAAAAGGAAATATCCATACACTCTCCGCTATGTGACTTCGCTCTCCTACATAGGCAAAAGCACCTATGTAGCTTTTTTCAGATACTACGGCCGTAGGATGTATAAAAGCTTGGGCCTCCCGTCCCCACCCAGGGAGGGAAGGGGCCTTATAGCGCTGAACCAACATATAAAAAGCCTGCTCGGGCTTATCTACATAAATCCACGTAGGACCTGGGGGAAGGGGATGCTTAGGTTTATATTGAGGCGAAAGAAGCACCACACCCGCTTGTGTAGCGTACAACTCATTTTCATACCGCGGGTCAGCAAAAAAAGCTATGTCGGTCTCTTGGGCTTCCCCTAAGCGGGCAAAACCCGTGAGCCACTTCTCCTGAAGGCCTTCTACATGGCGGGCCTGCACCAGCTGAGCTATTTCTTGAGGTGTCAGCTTCATATACGCACCTTATTGAGTATTTCTTCTCGGAAAAATCGCCCTTGGAGCTCTATATCATGCTTCTCCTGCTCAAAACTCACAGACCCATTTTGAAAAGGCACATAAGCCGCAGCTAAACTCTCTATCGCTCCGTGAAATAACTCTACCAAGAGAGGCAGTTGAGGGGCCCTATCTACGGCGAGCGATTCAGATATCTGTCTCAATAGCGCGAAACCTCGTAAAACCCTTTTTGAAAGCTGCCTAAGTAGCTCTACATCTACGGGATTATTACGCAGGAAACTCAGCGTATCTTGCAGGAGTTGCATGTATTCTCCATGAGCAAAAGCATGTCGCGCAGGCAGCCCCGCTGAGATACGGGCTGCCACACTCAAAGCCAAAGCCGCTTGTACTACCACCGACAAAACAGGAGAAAGGGCCTTTTCTTTATCCGCAAAATGCCAGAGAAGCTCCCGCAACGAAAGCTCTCCCATATCCGAGGCCAATTCTTCTGCTGGACCAAAAACCCATTCAGGTAGGCGCTCCTCAGGACGGAAACCTTCTACCATAAGAGAACGAAGCGCTACTTTCACCAGCTCTTCAGGAGAAACCCCTTCGACTTTTTCTCCCATCCGACTAAGGAAATAGCGGCCTGCTTCGATGAGGGCCCACTCCGGCACTATGCCGATAATCTCGGTACCTGTCACGCGCACACCTTGGGTTCGGGCGATTTCCTCAACAGCCTCAAATGCTGCATGCAGGGGCGTTTGCCGTAGATTCGTAATATTCAAACTCACTTGAGCAAACCCTAACTCGGGCAAAAACCACCCTATGGCTTGCACATGCGGAATACCCCCCTCTTTTTCCCGCACTTTCTGCGCAATCTGATGCGCTATCGCCTCAGAGCGCGTATTGAGAGTAAGGTTAAAAGCCGCAATATAATCTCTTACCCCTATCACAGTCGCGCCTATACGAGGATTAGGCACTACTGGCCCAAAGTCTGGGGTCCATTGCGGATCTTTAAGCTTTTCTGCCAGCTTTTCGTATCCTCCCTTACGAATGTCGGGCAAGCGCCGACGCTGCTCCACCCGCGCCGACTCTGCATACAAATAGACCGGCAGCCGAAAAGTGTCGCCTATCTCCCGAGCAAAACGCTCTACCTCAGCCTTAAGCCATTCCCTCTCCACACCCCGGTAAGGCGTAAAAGGACATACATCCACGGCCCCAATACGCGGATGGGCCCCCTGATGCTGACGCATGTCTATGTGCTTGAGAGCTACCTCGTAAGCGGCACGGGCTGCCTGAAAGACCGCTTCGGGTGGCCCGCCAAAAGCTACCACTGTACGATTCACGGTGAAACCCCGATCCACCCCCAAAACCTTTATGCCCTCCACACCCTGAATAGCCCCCACGATAGCCCCTATGACTTCCTCGCGCCGCCCTTCGCTAAAATTAGGCGTACACAGAAGCACCGGCTCCATGCAGGCAAACTTACAAAATCTCCTTCCGCTTAGAGACGGAAGCCCAGCACTAAAATATCATCTACTTGGGGATATTCCCCTTTCCACCCATCCAGTTCTACCACCAAGGCCTCCGCCTGAGCCTCAGCGGAAAGCGACGCTATCTGCCGTAAAAAGCGTTTAAAACGCTTCGCCATGTATTTTTTCCCGTGCGGCCCCCCAAACTGGTCCGCATACCCATCCGAAGCTGCATACACCCACGTCCCCGGCGGAAGGTCCAGAACATGCAGCGTAAAAAATAGCTCCGCCGGCGCGGAGGCCCCCCCTATACCCCGCCGATCGGCTTCTACTTCTACTATCTCGGCTTCGCCGGGATACGCCAGCCACAAAGGCCTATTCGCGCCGGCATACCAAAGCTGCTGAGTGCCCTTGTCATACACCATGAGCGCGATATCCATACCATCCTGGGAGGTAGCCCCCGGGACATCCTGCCGTAAAGCCCGACGAATAAGGCGGTGCGTCGCCGCCAAAATAGCATCGGGCTGCGTATGCCCCTCTACCAAAAGCGCTTGCGTCAGCATCGCCGAGGAAATCATCGTCATAAGCGCCCCCGGCACCCCGTGCCCCGTACAATCAGCCGCAGCAATATAAACCTTCTCCTCGCGCACTTGAAACCAATAAAAATCCCCACTCACCACATCTCTGGGACGCCAAAAGACAAAACTTTCTGACAGATGCTCGCGCATCTGCGCCACAGAAGCTACCATCCCTTGTTGGATACGAGCCGCATACTGCAAGCTCTCCTGTATGTCTCGGTTTTTTTGCTCTATGATGCGATAGGCTTCCTCCAGCTGGCGCTTGCTTTGTTCGATGAGGTTTTTCTCGTACTCAGCCCGTTCTCGCTCTATGGCGAGGCGCAAAGCTGTGGCTTCTTTTTCGCGGCGCTGTGCCTCTTCCCGCTGGCGGTCAGTGACATCCCGGAGCGTCAGGAGGTACCCCCCAATCATGGCGTCAGAAAAAAGCGGCTGCCCTACGGCCTCGTAATACCGCCAGTTGCCCTCCCGATGCTGCAGCCGCACCGTAAAGAAAGCCGAACTCTGCCGTAGTAAAGCCGTCTCTACCAAAGCCCGGTCTTCTGGATGCACATACTCCCGCAGAAATGTTCCTTCCATTTGGCCCGGCGCATAACCCAATACCCGCTGACTGGAAGGGCTAACATATTCCACCCGTCCCTCCTTGCTCAAAATCAAAAACACATCCGACGCATACTGTATCAGGGCCTTGTAGCGCCCTTCCAACCGAAGCACCTCCTCACGCGCTTTTAGGACCACCTCTTCTTTATAGCGGTGCGTCCCCGTTAAGAAGCGCCACGCTGCGTAGCCCCCCCCTACCGCCAATGCTCCCCATACTCCAGCAAGCAGCCCTCCGCGCCAATCAAAACTCAACATCAGCGATGAGAATATCCCGACAAGACCTATCCCTCCCACTATGCCTATGAGCCACCAAGCCCACTTTGTGGGCTGAGGCAGGGAAGAACGTCCTTCGGGGCGCATCGCAGCTAAAACCACGGCCATTTCCCGAGCCATATCACCAAATCGGAAAAGGATATACTACACCGCGTTCGCGATAAGCATAGCCCAACTGATACTGAAGCATCAGCTGTATTCCTCCAAAAGCCGTAGGCGTCGTAGCTCTGCGAGTCAAGAGGCTGTAGGCTACCCCAGCCGCTAAGCCTTTTTGCAGCGTAAAACCCGCCATGAGCGCATATTGGTCACGCGCCCGCAGCGCCCCCCCTACTATCACTGAGCCCACCGGCCGAGTAAACCAATAGCCGCCTTCATATATCACAAACTCTGCCTGCAAGCTTCCCCCTATCCAGGTACTTTGGTTAGAACGAGCATAGGAAAAAGTACCTACAAACTGAAAAGGCGTGCGTGTAAAAAGCCGTGCACCCCCATACCCACTCCAAAAGAGAGAAAGCCTGTCTGTATTACGCACCATGAAACCAATAGAAGGACGATTAAGATGCGCTACAGAAAAGCCCGCAAAAGGGGCTATCTCTACATTGCCGGGGACTTTTTGGGTGCGGTAATACAAAACGCCTATGGCGTAATCCGCATGCCATACAGCTGTACGGGTAAGGTTTTCTGTGGTAGGCAAGGTAAAACTGCGCCCGTCAAACTGGTCTTCGTAGTACAGGTCATTAGGTTCTATGCTACGCTGAACTATGCCGGCGGCTACGCCTGCACGCAAGTGGTCATACCGCACCCGCGAGCCCAGAGGGGCCTCATACGCAAAACTCACCATCCCCTTAGTGGTACGCCATCCCCCCGCCACATCCGAGAAAAAGTAGGCCCCGGCCCCGGCCGAAAGATTGGCCAGCGTAAAGGGAGCCTCCACACTGGCCCAAGTAGAAGAAAAGCCCACAAAGCCCGTAGCCGGCCGAAATCCATGGGTCACCGACGCCCGAAACCGCCCATCCAATAGCCCTACCAACGCGGGGCTTAGCGCTTGCGGCTGAGACCATTGTCCCACCGGCAGAATCTCTTGGGCGTGAAGCTCAACGAGTAATATGCACCACGCCAGTATAAGTAACCACACCTTCATCGGGAAGTACAATAATAGCTCTATACGAATACGCGCCAGGATCCAAAGATTGGCTGTTTTTTCCGCGGCCATCCCATTCGGCTATGTTATCAGCCGCAAATACTACCTGCCCCCACCGATCAAATACCTCAAGCCGCGTAAAACGCAAGCCTTCTTCCAAGGGTAAAATACGGAAAACATCGTTCTTTCCATCGCCATTGGGCGAAAAGGCATTAGGCAAAAAGACCCGTCGCGGAAGCACCTGTATGCAATTTGTACAAACATAAAAATCGGAACAGCCCTGGGCATTTTGCACAAAGAGTACCACAGTGTAGGTTCCTGGTGCCGAGTATGTAAATGTAGGATTAGGAACGCTATCTTGAACTGGATTATTAGGATCACCGAAGTTCCACACGTACACGTTGGCTCCTTGGCTCTGAGAGCTAAACTGAACGGTGGGATTGTTCATATTGGTGATGCGTGGGATAGCGTCAAAAGCCGCTGTGGGCGCTGGCAAAACTTCCACCACCTGCTGGTCAAAACTCTCACAACTGCCAGAACGCCCATACAAGAGAAAGGTATCCTGCCCTACCGGGCGCAAACCACCCTCATAGATAGAAGAGTCGGTCAAAAAACGCGGATTAGCCGAAGAAAGTGGACCAGCTGCTAACACAGAAGCCAAGCTCCCCTGAAACCATAGCACGCTATCAAACCCCGTAGAAGGTACCGCTTGAAGTACTAAAGGAACATTGGCACAGAGCTGATTAGGCCCTTGTATGGTAGCAGCAGTACCCAGCTCCACATACACCGAGTCGGTATAACGCTGCTCCCCACAACTGCCCACCACATGCCAGGTGATATGGATCCAACGGCCGGCATCTGCCTGGGCACTCACATAGCTGGCCTGGGGATCCCGCTCAGAAGGCGAAAAGAAGCCTGCCCCATCCGAAGTCCAGTAGCCCCCAGTACCTGAGATAATCTGCCCATTCAAAGGAACCGTCCGCCCCCCAGTACAAACCGTATCTTGCCCAGCTGGTAGGGCAAACGCGCCCTGGGCATCCGTAGGTAAAACCGTCAACGTCAAACAGAGCGTGTCTGTGCCCGGTGCCCGACAACGCATAAGGTCCTGTGAACGGATGACCCAGCATATCTGCACCGTACTCGGGTCCGTAGGACTGCTAATGTACCCTGCTTCAGGATCAAGAGTATCCGTGAAAGTGCCCTGCCCATCTGGGGTATACCACACCCCTGGCCCCGTAGCTACCATCCAGGCTGTATCCCCCGCACACACCGGCGAAGTAAGACTTAAAAAGTTCCGGTCGATCACATCGGAGGCTACCCGCACTGTGTCCGAGGCAGAGGTATCCACACACTGCATATAATGCACCCGTGCCCGAAATATAGCAGGTCCTGTCGTCAGCGGCGGAGAAATATACACGGTTGCTGTAGCCCCTATCCCTACCCCATCAGGGATGTCCACCCAAGCACTACCATTCCATACTTGCCACCGCAGGCTATCCCACCCCGGTGTGTAACCTTGTAGCTCTACCACAGCTCTTTGTCCCCTGCATATGCCCGGAGATAGGGCTTTTGCATAGCTCCCATCTGGACAGGGCAATACCGTTATAAGTTGCTCAGCTACTCCCCCACAAGGCCCTCCCACCGGGTAGGTTGCCCGCAAAGTATCTACCCGAGGGCTGCTCGCAGGAGAAATAGAGACACTCACGGACGAGCCACTCCCCACATTTTGCGCGCTCCCGCCCTGCGGCGTATAGGTCCATGAGGCACTGGCGGCTGCGCCTCCTGCGGTATAGGTATAGCTCCCCCCCCCATACACCGTAGCCGGCCCCAAAATAGGATAAGCCGGCGGCGGTGCATAAATACGAAAACGACTGGTATCCGAAAGACCTTTCGGACAGCTGCACTTCCTATCCACTGCCTCTACCCAGACATGATAGCTATCCGCTACCCCAAAACTCAGCGTAAAACTGCAGCTTCCCCCCGCACAGGTTACAGTGCCAGGGTAAGCCGCCGACGGCCCCGTAGGAGGATTTTGGCGCACCCATACTACAAAGCTATCCGTAGAAGCACCCGAGAAGGTCCAAGTAAGCCCACTCCCCACACAAGGCGTCCCAGTAGGCCCGCTAAGAGAGGAGGAAAAAGACGCCGAAGGGCACAGCGATAGGGTATCCGGACTGCTCCAATCTATGCGGGGTTTCATGTCTTGGAGCAGGGAGTTCAGTACTGCAGCCGGCACACTATCCCAGATGAGCACGCTCTTATAGGCGGGCCCACAGCCATACACCGGCACCCGCAGCCCAAAGATCGTATCTACGGAAGCAATAATATCCCCAGGATTAGCCCAGCCTATCCTACGGCGTATGGTTACATTCACTCGTCCTACTACATAGCTCCACGAGATAGCGTCATAATAATTGGGCCGGGATTGATTGCTGAACTTCCGCATGTGAATCACGCGGGCGCCGACCATATTGAGTAAGGTCGCGTTATACAAAAAGGGGAAGTTAGACGATGCCAGGGTATCCGGGCTCCCACCCGAGGACTGGCGTAGGATGAGGTAAATATCCACCGAGTCTGGAGCGGATGGGGTACTGCTGACCGTGTAGCCCTGTACAAACTCCACGACATACTGCGGTTGTGCCCACACCAGCGCCAGAAAACCTATCATACCCCCTTTAGCGCGCATAAACAAAAGGCATAGATTGTACCTCAGCGCCTATACTGAGGGTCAAACTATATACGCCGTTAGGTAAAGCCGGTAAGGCGAGCCCCTGTGGATGAGACGCCGTAGCTACGTAAGTTGTTTCATACAAAGTCCGCCCCAAGGCATCTTTTAAGCAGAAACGGACCACCCCAGAGGAAGGAGCTTCTACCCATACTTCGCCGGAGGAAGGTTGCGGGTATACTCGCCAAGCTCCTTTCTGGACATACGATTGGGTAGCTGTACGCCAAGAAAGCGTATCCGTATAAGCTATGCTGCCGCAACGATGCCTAATCTCTGCCCAGTAACTACCCGGCAGCACCGCTGGGTGCGTCAGTCCTTGCCCTATTTCTACGCCATCGCGGAACCAGCGCACCGTGAGGTTTTCCGACCGAAAAGGCGCAGGTAGGTCTATCCCAAGCTGCGTGCCCATAGCCGTTAGCCGACTATCTGCGAGTGAAGGGCATACATACACAGGCGCTATGGGCATAAAGACAAAGGAACCCTTGGCCCGTTCAAAAGGCGCCAACACAATCTCTCCCGTCTCCATCCCCCACCGACTGCGCAGCGTATCCCCAAACTGCCCAATAGGCACCCGCCACCGACCGATGAACTCCCGCTGGCCGCCAAAGGCGTCGCCTATGGAAGGATCATTGGCTAAGAGATTCACGCTCACCCGACGGGCTCCGCCTTCTTCAGGCCGATGCGTAAGGTACAACGGCCGATACCGAGGGGACTGGGTAGCATCCCACCGCCCAGCCGTCACCACCGCCGCCGAGTCCCACCATAGCGCAGCAGCAGGCGCCGTCACCACGACAAAGTTGGCCCCTAAGGGGACCTGACGGGTAAGACCCCGCCAGAAAAAAGCCATCTCCACATAATCGCCCCATACACGCGCTTCCGCCCACACGGTATCTTGTCCCCACACCAAGCAAGCCATAGCCGTTATGACCCTGAGCCATTTCATAGTTCAGTACGAAGAAGTAATGTTTGATTTTTGAGCAGAAAGTCTAAGTCCTTCTCATCCACGCGTCTATCCCCATTATAGTCTGCCTGCAAATCTTGACTTTTTTGTGCCAGCAAAAAAAGCTCGTAATCGTAAGCGTTGATGACAGGATGTTTTTCGCTGAGGAGGCTACCCAACTCCCCTGCCGCCAGAAACACTTTCCCCTCTTTTTCCACAAACCCACTCTGAGGATGGAGGTTTTGTGAATGAGCGAGGTCCAAAACAACCCCTGGCCTGAGAGAAACCGCTCCCCGGGTACGCACAGGCAAATAGCCAGGGACATAGATACACACTACCCCTTCTACGGGCCGGGGTAAAGAAAAAACGGCTTTACCCTCGGATAAAGTACCAGAAAGCTCCAGCACTTCGCCCCCCGCACCAAGTACCCTGGCTTCGATAGGGCTATACGCTTTCCCCCCTTCCAAAAAAACTTGCACGGCAAAACTTTGCGCCCACACATACCCGATAAAGAGTCCCTTCATGGTGTGCAACATGCCCAAATATACTACCTTTTGGGTAGTCCAGAGAAAACACAACCATAGGTTGGAAATAGGACAGTGCCGGGACTTTTCTATACATTTGGGGCATGCGGTACTTTACCCTCCTTTTGGGTAGCTTCTGGCTTTGGGCACAAACAGGACAGCGCTTTATAGACCCCGTCTTCTCGCAAATCAAGCTCACCAAAAATGTCCAATACGGTAGTAACCTCAGCTTCACGCAAGCTCCAGTAGATCTACTCATGGATGTGTACGAACCGCTGAATGACACCATGCAGCGACGGCCCGTCATAGTGCTCATTCATGCCGGGAGTTTTCTGCCCCCTTCTATTGCTTCAGCCGCATTTGGGCGCTCTCCCATAGGCACGAAAGAAGACTCTGGGATTGTAGCGTTGTGCATTGCGTTTGCCCGGCGCGGGTATGTGGCTATCTCCGCAAATCATCGCGTAGGATGGAATGCCCAAGCCACCACCCAAGAAGCCCTGGCCCAAAGCATCATTCAAGCGGTATGGCGCGCTATGCAAGACGGCCGTGCCTTAGTGCGCTTTCTCCGAAAAGACGCGGCTACCACCAATCAGTTCCGCATAGACCCTAACCGTATCGTCATGGGCGGCTCCTCCTCCGGCGCCTATGTAGGCCTTCATGTAGCCTACCTAAACCTACCCCAAGAGTTAGACAATCCTAAGTTCAAAACCCAAAATGGTACCCCGTTTGTGGATACTACTGCCCCAGGCTTAGACAAAGGCACCGGCCCCGAAGCTGGCCCTAATGCCTTTGAAGGGGGCAGCGGTAACCCCGGCTACCCCTCCCATATCCAAGCCGTACTCAACTTGGGCGGCGCTTTAGGGGACACCTCCTTTATCCAAAATGAAGACATTGCCGTCATTTCTTTGCACGGCGTCCAAGATCCCTCCACGCCTTATACCAGTGGTGTAGTCGTGACAGCTGTCGGTAACTACCCCATCATCGAGGTTTTTGGCAGCTACGCCCTCACCCAAAACCTTATCCAAAAAGGCAACCAAACGGCCCTTCTCCCCGACTTCGCCAGTGACAATCCTTTTCCTGGACTATATCCCCTCCAAGGCGCTGGCTTTGAACCGTTTGGCTGGTACAGTAATAGCTCGGATGCCGACAAAGCTCGCGCGCGCCTTTACGTAGATACGGTGCTGTGGTTTAGTGCGCCCCGCCTTTTTAAAGTTTTGGGGTTACCGACTATCAATCAACCCTATGAGCCGGGCGGGGTTCAAGTCGTAGCCCTTACCCCGGCAGAACTTAGGGGGCTTTTCTCGGTCTATCCTTCCCCGGCGACTGAACCCCTCCTCCGAGTAGAGCATCCTACCCTCTTCCTGCATAAACTTGAACTCTATACCCCCCTCGGTTATAAAGTCGCCGAAGTTTATCCTCCTCAGGGCGCGTCCAGCTATACCTGGCTTTTACCTCCTTCCCTTCCCACAGGCCTATACCTTTTGAACCTACACACATCCGAGGGTAGTTTCACTGTGCGTTGGACTTACGTGCACCCGTAAGTTCCCCTTTGTAGGCCTACCCTGTAAGGCCTCTCTGCCCTGTTCGTACATGCGCGTAGGAAATTACCGCCTGTTGCATTCCTTAGGCGAAGGAGGAATGGGGCAGGTTTGGCTGGCCGAACATATCGCCTTAGGCACCCACGCTGTAGTCAAATCCCTGCACCCATCCTACGCCCAGGTAGAAGTGGTCTGCCAACGCTTTTACACAGAAGCGCGCCTCTTAGCCGAGCTGGACCACCCCGCTATTGTGCGCTTATACGACTTCGTGATCCAGGAGGAAGTGCCCTACCTCATCATGGAGTATGTCCAAGGCACCCCCTTGGATAAATACATAGCCCAAAAAGGCTCTCTCTCCTTAGAAGAAACGTTAGCCATCCTCCGCCCTATCTGGGATGCGCTCGAGTACATCCACAAAAAAGGGATTATCCACAGAGACATAAAGCCGGCCAATATCATGGTCTTGCCCCAAGGCGGGGCCAAGCTCATAGACTTTGGCATAGCCAAAGCCTTAGACATAGACCTTCACCTTACAAAGACGGGCACCCAAGTAGGCACAGCACTCTACATGGCCCCAGAACAAATCCAAGGACAACCCGTCTCACCCGCTACTGACCTGTACGGCATGGGATTGGTGGTATATGAATGCCTGATAGGACGATACCCCTGGGATTGGCAAGGACTAACAGCCTTTCAAATCTATCAGAAACTCCTTACGGAACCTCCCCCCGTCCCTGCCTGGTGTCCTGGACCCTGGAAAGGTTTCATCGAAAAAGCCCTGGCAAAAGACCCCCAGCAGCGATTTCGTACCGCAAAAGAAATGCAAAATGCCTTAGAGAGCCTAACCTTCTCTCCACAAGTTGCTGAGGCACAGTCTTTTTCATCAGAATATACCCTTCCCAAAGAAAGCATAGCTACCAAAGAAGCCCCCTACTCCACCGCTCAAAAAAATAGCTCTTCCGACTCTCCTCCCACAGCTTCCTCTACAAGCCCCAAGCGTACAGGCACCACCCCTTTGTCATACCTCTTTGGCGTGGCATTGGGGATCGTAGTAATCACAATAGCTTTTGCTGTGGGGATATACCTAAGAAATAAGCGCTTACAAGCAGAAAAGGAAGCTCTTTCTGCCCAAATACGCCAAGCCTTAGAAGCCGAACTCCAAGCGTATGCCGCTCAGCAAATAGGCACATTTGAGTGGGAACCGCTCCCCCAAGGACCTTATCTCGTAAGAGGCACTCTGACATTATCGTGCCGCCACTTTTACACCACTACCTCAACCGAATCAGAGACCTACGAAGAAAGTTGCTATCTTTCTCTTATCCCTTTGGGGCCACCCAGGGGAATAAGAAAAATTACCCGCTATTACCAAATAACTCATGAATGCACGCGTTCTGGCAAGGCAATCATACATTATGGGTATGACCCATCGCAAAATAAACTGACGCTCACACACATGGATTTGCCCGAGCCTACTTGCCAAAGTAGCCGCCGCTTCTCTCATGAAGAAAAGGAAGAGTGCCACGAAAAAAGTTTTGAGGACTTTTATGAGCCTGAGGGAAGCAGCCCATCAAACGAAGAGGAAGATTGGTGAAGACTATATCAAGAAAGATTAGGTACAGATAGGGAAAGCCTATAAGCTTTCCTCACACGCCTATAAAATATAAGCCCTAATACAATGGCGGAAGGAACCCAATAGACCCATTCGGCGGTCCAAAGCCAAGTAAGGCTGACCTTCGCCCTATCTAAGAAAAAAACATAGCATACATAGAGCGCAATAATACCTACTTCCGTCACGAAAGCCGCTAAAACTTGGTCCACCGCTACCACAGCTGATATAAGAATCGCTGATAAAGGCATAAATCCCAAAGAAACCGCGACAATGTAGAGGTCCTTTTGAGCCTGCATTTGAAGGGATACATCTTCTGTAAAAATCTTGACCCCAAAAGAAGAAAATAAAACTAAGAGAAGGGCTAAAACTACATTAAGCCCTTGGCTCAGAAACCAAGTACGGCGAAAAACGCGCCAAAGCTCCTGATATGCTCGCGCCGCCCAAAAGTAGGCCACTAACGTCCCGGCTGCCGTGGAAAATGCCCATGCCGGTAGCATGCAAAAGCTATATAAGCTCCGCACTACATTTGCTGCAGCAAGCGCCATAGGCCCCCTCCGCTCAATAACCAAAAAGAATATAAGCCAGCCTGTCATGCCGACCAGATTCTGCAAGATAGAAGGACCTGCATATCGAAAAAGCGGCCCTATCCACTTTTGGAAGCTCACAGCGGTCAGATCATACTTCTGACTTCTCAGCCCAACGAAAAGGTAGAAAGTAGCTACATATTGCGCTAAGACGGAACCGGCCACTACGCCATATAATCCCCACCCGAGTCCTAAAACAAAAATGGCATTAAGGAGCAGATTAGTACCCGATAAGAGTAGGTTTGCTTGCAAGATATAGGTAGTCTGAGCAGTTCCGCTATAGAACCCACGTAACGCCCCAAAAAGTATGAGTGGGAAAAGCTCTAAGCTTCTCCCTTTCAGGAAAAGGACGGTAGGTGCGCGCACAGCTGGGTCATGTAGGATAAGGGCGAGGAGAGGCTCTATGCCCAGGGCTACGGCCAAGGTGAGAAAGGCGCCTATGGCTGCGCTAATCCAGAGAGATTGACGCAGGATAGCGCCGAGCTGGTGAGGCTGATTCTCTCCTAAGCTATGAGCAGTAAGTACTTGGACCCCTGTACCCAATCCCAAGCCTATAAAGCCAATCGTGAGAAACACCACCACGCCGATACCGCCGGCGGCCAACTCCACTGCGCCTAAGAGCCCCAAAAAGAAGGTGTCTATCAAAGAGACCGCATTTTGAGCGAGACTTGCGGCCATGACCGGCCACGCAATACGCCATATTTGCCGATAGGTACTTTCCATTAGATAGGCGCAGGCACTTGGCGTTTATCCTCTACTACCTGTCCATCGCGCAAGGTGATTACTCGGCGGGCATAAGCCGCAATATCCGGCTCATGGGTAACTATCACAACCGTATGACCCCGTGCGTGTAACTCCAAAAAAAGCTTCATGATTTCCTCACTAGTTGCGGAGTCTAAGTTTCCTGTGGGCTCATCAGCCAAGAGGAGCGCGGGATTATTGACCAGGGCGCGGGCGATCGCTACACGCTGACGCTGACCGCCAGAAAGCTCGTTAGGGCGGTGATGCAAGCGGTCGCCTAAGCCTACGGCTTCCAGCATGGCCTGAGCTCGCCTGAGCCGTTCTCGCTTAGACACACCCGCATATACTAAGGGTAATGCGACATTCTCCAGCGCTGTATATCGGGGCAAAAGATGGAAAGTCTGGAAGACAAAGCCGATCTCTTGATTACGTAGATGAGCCAGCTCGCTATCCGAAAGTAAGGTGGTCTCGCGTCCTGCCAGGCGATAGCGCCCTTCCGTGGGCACATCTAAGCAGCCCAGAATATGCATGAGCGTGCTTTTCCCCGAACCTGAGGGCCCAATAATCGCTACCAGCTCCCCCTGCGCTATCTCAAACGATACGCCCCGCAAAGCCCATACGCCTTCTTTACCTAAGGGATAAAACTTTTTTATCCCCTCTAAGGAAATAACAGTACTCATCAAGCCCGCTCTAAATCCTCCAAGTAGACTTGAATAATATCTGGGGCTGGTGGCTGATTATCGTGCAAGAAAGCCTTTTTAGCCAAAAGCTGGGCCGGCGTTTCTACATGGTCAGGGTCAGGGAGGCAGCAGTCCACTGGGCAAACCGCTGCACACTGAGGCTCCTCATGGAAGCCGGTACATTCTGTGCACTTGCTGGGCACAATATAGTAATACTCCGTAGCAATAGGCGGATGTGCCGCTTCGGCATCTAAGGATAGGCCATTCGGTAAGAGTATTTGTCCCGAAAGATGAGTGCCATCTTTGTATCGCCATTGAACCCCCCCTTCATAAATGGCATTATTGGGGCATTCGGGTTCGCAAGCGCCGCAGTTGATGCAGTCGTCTGTAATGCGGATGGCCATGGTTCAGCGAAGGTAGCAAAGAGTTATAACATAAAAGGGGCAGCCGCACGGCTGCCCCAAGGAGAGAATACGGCGCAGTCGTTTTACCCTTTATTCAAACACCACCTTCATTTCCACCCGACGATTGCGGGCGCGTCCTTGCGGCGTAGCATTAGAAGCTATCGGACGCAAAGGACCAAAGTACTCCACAATAAACCTATCCGCTGAAACCCCTTTAGATACGAGATAGTTACGCACTGCCTCAGCCCGCGCCTTGGAAAGTCGCATGTTGTGTTCTAACTTCCCTTGGTTATCTGTATGTCCAGAGATTTTCAGCTTATACGAAGGGTTCTCTATCAGCAGCTGCGCCAAGGTATCCAAATAAGGCAAAGAGCGATCTCTGATGATAGCCTTTCCGGTTTCAAACTCTAAGTTTCGGAAGGCCATATCCAAGATGCGTTTTTGTTCTTTGGGGATTTCGGGACAGCCTCGGTTAGTCTTAGGCCCAGGCGTGAAGGGGCAATCGTCTTCTTTATCCAGCACCCCGTCATTATCTTGGTCAGCATAAGGACAACCTTTGTTTTCTTGGGGCCCTGGCTTATCCGGACATCGGTCTTGGTTATCCGCTAAACCATCCCCATCACTGTCCGGACAACCTTTGAAGGCCTGCGGCCCGGGCTGCGTAGGACAATCATCCTCTTTGTCGGGCAAGCCATCGCCATCACTATCTGGACAGCCCTGGAAGGCCACTAAGCCCGCAAGCTGCGGACAGGCATCTTCTTTATCCGGCACACCATCGCCGTCTGCATCGGGACATCCTTGGAAACGCGCTAAGCCCCTTGCATCTGGACAAGCATCTTCTTTATCCGGCACATCATCCCCATCCCGGTCCGGACAGCCTTGAAACTTCGCTAAGCCCTTTTCGTCCGGGCACGAATCCTCCTTATCCGGAATATCATCGGCATCTCGGTCCGGACACCCCTTAAACTTCGCCAAACCACTCTCCGTCGGACAAGAATCCTCTTTGTCCGGAATATCATCCCCATCGGTGTCTGGACACCCTTGAAACTTAGGCACACCCGGATCTAACGGGCAGAGGTCATCCTTGTCGGGAATATGGTCGCCATCGCTATCCGGACATCCCTGGAAAGCCCACACGCCCGGCGTGGTGGGGCAGAAATCCTTTTTGTCAGAGACCGCATCTTTATCTTTATCGCGAGGCGCTCGGTAAGGAATGCCCGACTTGAACATCACATAAAAATCCAGCGTACGCGTCACCCGCTGCCCAAGAAGCCAACCCAAACTATTGGTTCCCACCACAAACGGCCCCAACTTTATTGCGGCACCCCATAGCTTTTCCCCTAAGTCATTTACCGTGAAGGGTATGCCCAGCGTCACATACGGAGTCTCTATGCGCGGATAAATGGTGTAAGTCCGAGGCGCGCGCAAAACTTCCACCTTCTTCCCAAAAGGGAAGTAGCCCATGCCACCCAAGTACAACGGCCCCGCAATATGCCAATCTACCTGGATATTCAAGAGTGTGGGCATCCGCAAGATAAAATCCGGATTTGAATCCGCTATCCCGAATCGCTGTCGAAGGGTATCGTTGAAATCCCGAATAGAACTAATTCGCACAGGACGCAGGTTCCACTCATGCACCGCAGCGGCTAAGTTATTGGGGGTAATCTCTATTTGATTGCTGAGCGGGCCTTTCACAAAACGCATCCGAGAACGAATATCCTGTACCGCTACCCCGAGCCGCAGCGTGTATCTATCCCTATCTCGCCGCTCTAATCCTACTTCTCCATCCATGTCGTACACATATTTGCCGTAGCGCGGCCGAAACTCATACACTACCCCAATATCTCCCCCCAAAGAAAAACGAGTCTGATGGTCAAACGGCCTATCAACAATCTTTTCGTAAATGTTATAATCTACATTTGCTGCGTGCCCCCAATAAAAACGAGACCCGGGCTCTATGGCCAAACTATCATCATTATAAAACTGATAGCGAAATCGCACCTTATCTACATAAAAGTATGCCCCATACACCCCATGCAGATACTTGAGAGTAATACCTGCCTTGAGGAGGTGATTTCCCTTGTTCAGAAGCACGCGGGCATAGCTAAGCGCTACATCATAGTAGGTCACATACTGAAAGCTCAAATCCTGCCCCTCTATCCAGGTACGCCAATACGGCGGATAAACCAGCTCCTCATAAGCAAGTTTGGCCAAGCGGTAATCTACATTATTTAGGCTCAGGCGATTCCTCATACGAAAGTTAAACGCGATCGCCGAGCGGCGTCCTAAGGTCAATAAAAAACTCGGCAAAAGCACCTGCTGCTCAAAACGCACTTGCTTAAGAGAGGGGTTCGTATAATCGTCTTCTAAATAAACCCGCCGAAAATCTGCCGTATCATTTAGCCTTCCTTGTAGAAAATCCCAGAGAAGCTCTCTTTTAGCTCCTACATAGTTATTGGTCAAGTTCAAACTGGTGCCCAGAAAAAGTAAGTCAAACCGATACCGGCTGTCTGCAATAAGGGCAGGATTTACTTGAGCGCCCAATACGCCAGCGGAGTGTCCCATCGCAAAAGGATAATACTGCTGCGCTTGCAGGAGCATCACACCGCCCAGCAGATACCCTAAGCATCGCATACGCCGCAAAAGTACGCAGTATCACTTCATACCCAACGTCCCTTACCGCATTTGCAAAGAAAAGTTAGTATTTCCGCACCCTCCCAGACGTAGAGGAGGCTTCTTACCCTTCCCCCTTTGTACCTTCGCCTTATGCGCACTGGCACCTTAGGTGTCCATCTCTCCGGCCTCCTACCCATCATCCGAAAGTACCTTTATACGCACACCGATGTTTTTTTACGAGAACTTATCGCTAATGGCGTGGATGCTTGCCAAAAGCTTATCACCATAGCCCCCAGCGAAGGCATAACCTTAGCCTCTGATGAAGTAAAGGTAGAAATATTTTGCTATCCTACTAAGCGGCAGCTGATCATCCAAGACAACGGCATCGGCATGACCGAAGAGGAAGTAGAAAAGTTCCTTACCGTCATTGCCGCCTCCAGCGCCAAAGAATTTGCCGAAAAGTACAAAGAAACAGACATTATTGGCTTTTTCGGGATGGGTTTTTATTCGGCTTTCATGGTAGCTGAGAAGGTAGAGGTGCTAACCCAATCCTACAAATCTGGCGTCCAAGCTGTACGATGGCTCAGCGATGGCAGCGAAACTTACACCATAGAACCGGCCCAGCGGCCGCAGGGCCGAGGCACGACTATCACCCTCCACCTAAGCAAAGAATACGAAGAGTACGCCCAAACTTGGAAAGTACGCCAAATCACCGAAAAATACGCCCGCTTCCTCCCTATTCCCATCCTGGTCGAAGGAAGCCCCATCAACCAAAAGCCCCTTTGGCGTGAGCAACCGCTCCAAGTCTCCGAGGAAGTGTATAAAAAGTTTTATAAACTCCTATTCCCCGACGACCCCGAACCCGTATTTTACATCCACCTGAATGCCGATTATCCCGTTCATCTCCAAGGCATCTTGTATTTCCCACCCCTCCGTCCGGAAGTAGTAACCCGCCCTGGAACCCTCTCGCTCTACGTGCGCGGCATGTTCATCACCGACGAACTGGAAGGCCTCATCCCCGAATACTTCCGCCTACTGCACGGGGTCATAGAGTCTTCGGACATACCCCTCAACGTCTCCCGCAGCCAACTGCAGGTAGATCCTAACCTGCGAAAAATAAGTCAGTATATCGTCCGAAAAGTCACAGAAAAACTAAAAGAAATATATTCTTCTGACAGAAAGCGATACGAAAGCCTTTGGGAACATATAGGGCCTTTTGTAAAGTATGGTATGGTTCGGGATGAGGACTTTGCCCGTAAAGCCCGTGACCTGGCCCTGGTAGAAACGACGACCGGCGAGTGCTTAACTTTGCCCGAATATGAAGCCCGTATAAGTACCGTCAAAAATCCCCGAGGCTTCTCTGTAGGCTTCTACCTCAACGACCCTGCCCAGCATCAGGTTTTGGCCAAGCTCTTTGAAGCCAAAGGCTATCCTATCATCAAAGCGGATACGCTCATTGACCCTTACTGGCTCTCTTACATAGAAAGAGAAGGCAAGATACGTTTTGCGCGCGTAGATAGCGAAGAAGCCGCTAAATGGCTGGAAAGTAACGAAAAAGACTCAGGTTTTACCCTTGAAGAGGAAAAAACTATCAAAGAAGCTTTGGAAAGGCTGACGCAGCTGCGGGTAGAAAAACAGCTTATGGGGGCTGAGGGACCCGCTGCCCTGCTCCTGAGAGATGAGAGCCAACGCCGCTACCAAGAAACCTTATACCAAAGCGGCAAAAATCCTCCTTCCCGTTTGGTATTTAACCCGCAGCACCCCATTTACCGGCGCTACCTCCTTACGCAGGATGTACGGTGGCTCGAGCATGCCATAGATTGGGCCCGGCTCCTGAGTGGAGACCTGACAGAAGAAACCCTGCAAAACTTCCTCCGACGGGACCAACAGCTTCTCTTAGAAAGGTGAAAAAAGGAAGCTTAGGGCTTATAGTTCTGTGGCTCAGTGCGCAAAAAGCGCCGCCTTTTTTACGCGCAGATAGCCACTGGGTTGCTGAGCAGCTGCACCGCATGAGCTTAGAAGAAAAAATAGGACAGCTCTTCATGGTGCCCGCTTACAGTAGCCCTACCCGCCTCAATAAAACCGAAATAGAAAAGTGGATTATCCAATATCACATCGGGGGGATTATCTTTATGCAAGGCTCCCCTGAACGGCAAGTAGCCCTCACCAATCACTACCAGTCCCTCAGCCGCATACCGCTGGTGATAGCCATGGATGCCGAATGGGGGCCGGCTATGCGGCTGGATAGCTTACCGCGGTATCCAAATGCCCTTACCCTTGGGGCCGTTCCGGAAGATTCCCTCGTATATAAGGTAGCTCGGGCGATAGCGCGTCAGTGTCGCCGCCTCGGGGTCCATATCAACTTCGCGCCTGTGGCTGATATAAACAGTAATCCCGAGAATCCCGTGATCGGGTTTCGGGCTTTTGGCGCTAATCGCCATCGTGTCACGCAGCTAAGCCTCCTTTTCATGCACGGTCTCCAGGATGAAGGGATCGTCGCCGTAGCCAAACACTTCCCTGGCCATGGCGATACTTACATAGACTCCCACTTTGACCTTCCTACGCTTCCCCATGCCCTCCCTCGTTTAGACAGCGTGGAACTCTACCCTTTCCGCCACCTTATCCGCGAGGGGGTAATGGGCATTATGATAGGTCATCTCTTAGTACCAGCCTTAGATACTTTCACCGCCACAGTCTCCTATCAAATACAAGCTGGCCTCCTTCGCGAGAAGTTAGGTTTTCAAGGGCTTATTTTTTCAGATGCTCTAAATATGAAGGCCGTATCGTTATACTTCCCGCCCGGAGAGTTAGAGATACGCGCCTTAGAAGCTGGGGCCGATATGCTCCTGTATGTAGAAAATGTACCTGTGGTCTTTAACGCCATCCATCAAGCGGTCATGGAAGGCCGCCTCTCCGAAGAACTCCTTACCGAAAAAGTACGACGCCTCCTCCTCCTCAAAGCCTACTTAGGCCTTACAGCTCGCCCCTACATACGCCCGTACAACCTCCTCCAAGACCTCTGGGCTGAAGAAAACCTCGCTCCCTTGCGAGAAGCCTACATCCAGGCCGTGACCCTCCTACAAAACCGTAAAAATATCCTCCCCCTCGGACACTTAGGGCAAAAAAAGCCTCTCTATATCCAAATAGGCTATGAAAAAACCGCCCCCTTTTACCGTTATATCAGTAACTACTGCGCTATGGATGCGCTTGTTTTACCCTCCTTAGACGCTTCTGTGCCTGACTCCTTAGCGGAAGCCCTCTCACCGTATAACCTTTTCATCGTAGGTCTTTTCAATCTCTCAAACAATCCGAAAAAATCTTTTGGTATTCGGCCAAAGGTGTTAGATTTCCTATGTGCCATCCAAGGCACTAAAGGAGATGTGGTACTCGCTGTCTTTGGGAATCCTTATGCGCTCTCTTATTTGGGTGAGGAGACCGCTACAATCCTGGCCTACCAGGAAGATACCCTTTGTCAGTGGCAAGCGGCCAATATCATTTTCGGCAGTGCCCCCCCTCGTGGTAAGCTCCCCATACCTATTCCCATGCGCTATCCCTGCACCGTTACCTACGACCTTAGTCTCTATCGGCCACTTTTTCCTTATCGCTTACCTTATGCTTTTACAAAGACCGACTCACTTTTACAAGCAGTGATTCAGGAAAAGCTCACGCCGGGGTTGGTACTTACGGTTATTTATCGGGATACGGTGGTGTACGCACAGGGCTGGGGCCAGCTAAGCTATACAGACCTAAGGACACCTTCACCAAGCCATACGCTGTATGATGTAGCTTCTCTGACCAAGGTATTCGCTACGACCCTAATGGCTATGGACCTGTATGAACGGGGTAAGCTCCCTCTACAGGCCTCCTTAGGCGAGTTGGTGCCCAGCTGGGATACGCTTCCCTTAAAGAAGCTTACGCCCTATAAGCTTCTTACGCATACCGCCGGCTATCCCCCGGTACTGCCCCTCCTGAGCGAAGCTCAAGACGCCCAAGCTTTTTCTGACAGCCTCACCCCTACCCACGCCCTGCCCCTGAGCCGGCATCTCTTTTTAGAAACTGCATACCCCAAGAAAGTTTGGCAACGCATACGCACCTATACCCCCACACCTACCCGAAAACCCGTCTATAGCGATATAGGCTTTGTCGTTTTGTATAAGCTGCTTAGTCGCCTCGCCGGCGAAACCCCCGAAACCTACCTTACCCGAAACTTTTACTATCCCATGGGCTTGTATCGTATGATCTTTCATCCAGCCTTATCTTGTTTGGATACCTTATGCGCCCCTACTGAGATAGACACTACTTGGCGGAAAGACACTTTGCGGGGCTTTGTGCATGATCCCACTGCTGCCCTACTGGGCGGCAGTTCTGGAAATGCCGGCTTATTTGCTTCGGCTAATGACCTGGCAAAACTTTTATGGATGCTACAAAAAGGGGGAGAATACGCCGGATATTGCTACTTCTCCGCTTCCACGATTGCTACTTTTACAGAGGAAGCCGACCGACTGGGCCGAGGGTTAGGGTGGGACAAACCCAGCCGAGATAAAACCAGTACCGTACCTTCTACTTTTTCTCCGGCTACTTATGGACACTTAGGCTTTACGGGCACGGCAGCCTGGTGTGACCCTTCTCGTGAGCTTGTCGTCGTATTCCTATCCAATAGAATACATCCTACCGGCGCGAACACCCGCTTTGTGAAAGAAAATATACGTCGGCAGGTCTTAGAAGCTGTAGAAAAAGATTTAGGCCTAACCCGATAAGCTTACGCTAAGCGCTGCTTTTCCCTTTCCAAAGCGCTCCATAAGTCTGGAAGTGTATCTACCGGCGGAAGACAAACCCCATAGGTACAAAGAAACCACTTTTCTGGGGGATAACTTGCATAACTTTTGAATGCAGGCACCTCAGTTTCTGCGTGCAAAAGCCACCCTGTCCAACCGATAGCTGGTTCATAACGCTGCCAAAAAGGATGAAAGTGCTCTCCACGATAGATTACCGAAAATGTAGCTTTCTCCTCCAATAGGGCTACTTGTAGAAAATGCGAAGCTAAGGTGGGATTTTCAGCCATCTGCCTACGCAATCGAGCTAAAATAATCTGTACCTTTTCTTCAAAATCAGCACGCTGGAAATATTTGCTCAATCGCCAGAGCGCTTCTGCAAAAAGAGAGTTAGAGGAAGGGGTACTGGTATCAAAAATATCCTTACGACGAACCGGATAGATGCGGAGGTTTTTAGCGGTAAAACAAAAAACCCCCTCTTTAGGCTCATAAAAAAGTTCTATACTTTTCTCTACGATAGCCAAAGCTTTATGGAGGTAAAGTTCATTTCCAGTGACGGTATACAGGTGAATAAGAGCCACAGCCAACGCAGCATAATCTTCTGCAAAAGCTTCTCCATACCAGTGATCTTCTTTGTGTATGCGATTAAGGTCAGATGTATTTCCGGGTAAAAGGGCGTGTATAGCTTGGCGAGCCGCATATAGGTAAGCTTTTTCCCCGAGGGTTTTATACGCTTCTACCAATCCTATTACAGCGTAGCTATTCCAAGAAATGATGGCGGCCTCATCGCGGGGGGGAGCTGGACGGGCTTGTCGACGCGTACGGAGCCGCTCATGTGCCGCTTCTAAAAGGGCTCTAACTTTGTCAGGAGCTATACCCAATCGCTCTGCTACCGCTTCATCCTCCAGCGCTCTATAGAGAAGGTTATAGCCCTCCATCCAGTTTCCCTCAGGGCTCACCTCATAAGCCGTAAAAAATACCTTTTGAAGTTCAGTCTCGGGAAGGATTTCTTTTAGCTCATCAAAGGACCATGCATAATAAGTTCCCTCTTCACCTTCACTTTCTGCACTCAAAGACGCCGCGAAGAGTCCATCAGATAAACGCATTTTCTCTAAAAGAAACTGGGCTGTTTTTTCAATAACAGATTTATACAAGGGGAGGGGGGTTTGGCGGTAAGCCTCACTATATAGGGCGAGGAGTAAGCCATTATCATAGAGCATTTTTTCAAAGTGCGGGACTCGCCACTGTCTATCCGTGCTATAGCGCATAAAGCCCCCCTCTATGGGGTCAAAAAGGGCTCCTGAGGCCATTTTTTGGAGGGTAAGGTGGGTCGCGCGCACAAGCTCTGGTTTATTCAAAAGAATACCGACTCTAAGCGAGAAAATCCAACGACTGGGCGTAGGAAACTTCGTTTGGCTCCACTCTCCGCCCCATATCCAATCTATATCACGTAAAAGGTTTTGAAAAACTTCTTCCCAAAGAATCTGGGGAGGAGTAGGCTTTGGCGGCAGCTCCGCCAAGAGCGTACTATCTAACTGCTGCATAGCTTGTGAAAGCTTAGTAGCCATTTCACGCACTTCATCCGGCTTTTCATGATATAAACGAGCGATTCGTTCTAATAAAGCTACCCACTGTTTCTTAGGTAGATAGGTCACTCCATAAAAAGGCCGTCCATCCGGCAATGCAAAGCAGTTGAGCGGCCATCCCCCCGCACGCCCTGTAAGCAAAATGGAATCCATATAAAGCTGGTCTACATCCGGCCGTTCTTCCCTATCTACTTTGATACAGACAAAATGCTGATTCATGATCTTAGCCACGGCGGGGTCTTCAAAGCATTCTCGCGCCATGACATGGCACCAATGACAAGAACTATAACCTATGCTGATGATAATAGGCTTATTTTCATTCCATGCTTTTTGGAAGGCATCTTCACCCCAAGGGTACCAATCTACGGGTTGATGCGCATGAGCCCGTAAGTAATCACTTTTCTCGGTAATGAGGTGATTCATATCCTAAGATGTTTAGAAAGGTTTCATATCCTTCAGGCTGCTGCATTAAGAGGTATATTTCCGCTACAACACGCACATCTTCCATGCAATATTTCACCACAGGATCAAACTCTCCTCTATCGCCTGAGTCTTCCCAGCGATAAAATGCCTCTCTAATCTCAGTATGACTGAGAGACTTTGAAAAAGGAAGACCTAAGGCACCGGCTAATACTTCCAGCGGGATAAAGCTATTCTCATAAGCAGTGAAGTTCCAGAGAAGCATTGTATCTATGACGAGAGGGTCTTCTAATTGCCAAGGCTTTTTATATTGATTATCTTTCCAAAAATCAGGTAGAGGAATACTGTTTAGAAGAAAACGCCTACCTAAAAAAGGGATATCAAAAGACATGATGTTATGTCCGCATAGACCATAAACAGGGAACTTTACAATATCCAAAAGCCCTCTACGACTATACTGCTTGAACCTATCCCAAAATGTTATAAAGTCTAAAAGTATTTTCTTTTCTAAGAGGTCAGTTAGCACTTGAGTCCTCCATTTATACCCGTTTTCCTCTCGAGCAAAAAACCCCATTCCTATGCATACCACGCGGCTATACAGGGCATGTATGCCGCTTTTTTCTAAGAAATATTCCTCCTCCATTATACTGGCGGTATCTTTGAGCCTCTTCTTGTCATATCGTCTCAGCCAATACTCCCTGAGGTATTCCGGGAGGTTCTCCAAAGAACGAAACAGAGGGGCCGTTTCAATATCTAAAAATAAGATTTTATCTATGGGTATATTCTTCATAGTTGCATAGGTTTTACCGCAGGAGATAACCAGAAAAGCGCTGCAAGAAATCATCTTTCTCGGAAGGGTCAGCTAAGATAAGCTGGAGCTTAGGCTTGCTGGGGTCCTTATTGTAGTCTTTTTGCTTATCTGCGACTTGCTTTATTTGACGATTTAAGCCGACATCGCTGGTAACTATACGCACTACGTAGCCGGAGTATAAAATAAATAGCCAGTTTCCTTCGGTAGGTTCTAAGTAGATAGTAAGCACATCTGGAGCCCGGGTTCTTTCAGCAGGGTTATACGGGCCGAAGCTATATTCTATTTTAGCCGGGCAATATTTGGCGATACCTATACCTCCGATACCTGCGACTCCTACGTCGGCACTTACAAAAAGAGCACCAGTGGAGTCGCTTCGGCGGAAAGGCACACGCGCCAAAAGAAGGGTTACAGGGAGTTTTTTCGCAAACGGTACATTTTTAGCCAAAGCTGTTCGCTGGGCTACTTGAAGGATCTCGCGGGTATTGGTTTCCGGCTGGGTAGTATCTGGATCTACCAGCTCTGCAATAGCTTCTATAAATCTTGGCTCCGTATATTCCATATCTTGGAGCGCTAAAGCCCAAAGATTAAATCGAGTACCAATAGCTTCGGCTAAGGAAGAAGGTATATTGGGCAAATGGAAAGCAAAGATAAGATCCGTAGAAAGTTTCTGGAAGCGCTGCTCTTCCCGCCACATGCCGGAGACGGCCAGCTCGGCTCCCCCCGGCGGAAAAGAAGCCGGAAAGTTGAGCCGGCCATAAGCCGTCGTAATCCGCGTGGCGTCATTATATTCCACCCAGTTGCCGCGATAGCTTTCTCCGTTCAGCTTTTTCATAGGACCTATGCGGAAAGATTTGCTCGCTCTATCCACAGATAAGCCCCCTTCGGCTAAAAGGACATCTATATCATCTTGATTTTTCTTAGGCTGAAGGAAGTTTGTATAAAAAGAACGATACACCTGCACAAAATGTAGGCCCACCGTGAGCTGTTGCCCTTTGCGATTCTTGGGATCCTTAATAGGAATAAAAACAGTGTCAGGATTTACGATGCCTTCAAAAGAAAACCAGGAGTCCCGCAAAAAGTCATTATCGGATTGGATACGAACTTCTCCTTTAAAGTAAAGGAAGCGTCTATCGGCTTTTAGCTCTACTTCATCTCTAAAGAGGATGCGATCTGTCAAAAGAAACTCATCTTCAGAGCGTATTTTAGCACGAGCTGTAGTAACGCCATTTTGTACATAAATACTGTCCATCGTGATAAATTGAGGTTTCCCCTCAATGTCAGTGTATTTATACCGACCTTTCCCCACATACTCCGATCCAGAACGAATAACTACCTGGGCTTCTTGGATAACATGATGATTTAATCGAGTGGGTGCTTTGATAACGGCATTTTCTAATGGAGCAATACCCCCATCAGGTTGAAACTCTACCCGCCCTCCTTCGGGGAAAATGGTGGCATCCGCTACAATAATAGAATCCACTTTGTTTGCCTCTATGCGGCCTGTATTTAGATTATATAAGAGCACTTGGGTGTTAAAGGTTACATCACGACCCGATTTGGTATGTTTTACAACGAAATTTTTACTTTCATCCGGCACATGTGGATTAAGAAAAACCTCGCCTGTCTCCCGATTATAGGTGCCTTTACCTAAGGAAGTGGAAATAGCTTGCTTAGGAAAGTGTATATTGGGTTCGCCCACTCGCATGGAAACAAAATCCCCCTGGTGGGCTTTTATGCTATAATCTAACTCTATGCTTTCAGCTAAAAAAAGTGTATCCTTTTTATTTTTTGGGTTTATAATGGCAAAAGTTGCCTCTACTGCTTTGAAAGTTTCGGGGGGAGAAGGCAAAAGAACTACTGGTTATACGCACATCGCCTGTTTCTAAGTGACCATTTGCTTTGAGTCCCTCAGGCGTATATACCAGTTGGCCCCGGAAAGTTGCTTCCCCTCCATACAAAATAGCTGGTTTATTACCTGTCTCTAAAACCATACGGCCTTCATACGGATACCATTTAAATCGCAGTTCCTCTGCTTCCACTTTGGGATATTTAGTTAATGCATATTGGCTTTGGGGAAGGATAAGCCGGGCTTTTTCAGCCATACACGAGTCAAAATGAAAAATAAATGTATCAGCTTGCACTTGACTGGTTAGGTAATGCACTTCACCTTTTCCATGCAAGCCAAAGTTATCCATGGCCACTCGGCCGAAAAACTTTCCTTTCCCCTTATATAGCGGCATCCCCTGAGCAAAAACTTCTTGCACGCCATAGCTACCATCAGGAACAATCTTAAGAGTATCTCTAAAGGGAGGAAACACACTGTCTGTATAAAATACCCCATGAAACTCTAACCCCAATAAGCTAAACGTTTCCAAGCTATCTATCATGAATGGGTCCAACTCAAAATACAATCTATCTCTTGCATATTGTCTATTTTGGATGAAGTTAGCCTCCCAATACTTATAAGATTCCGAATAGCAATCCAGTATGCTGTAATAAGGAATAACTTTCTTCCCACTTTTATTAGAGGGTAGATCTATGTATATGCACCCGCTTACATTTTCAATCCGTAGGGAAGCCAAAGAACGCGCCAGGCGCGGGTATCGGCCTTGCTGGAAGAGTGGATCTCTATCTGGTTTGAACTTGAGCGAATCTACATTAAAGAAAAGTATCTTGAAATTTTCATAGTCAAACTGCATACGCGGCTCAGGCCAAGCATACAAGTCCGTCTTTCCCGCTGCCAAGCGTCCCGCCATCCGAATAGAACGGTTTTCCCCCAGATAAATGGTGCGCTTATAAGGAGCAATCTCTACAATATGCGAGTCAGCAAAAACAACTACTTCTACCCCTTTTAGGGTAATTTCTTTGTTTTGCAAGTCTAAACGAGCGTTTTCACCATCAGGTGTATTCGAGAATATCCGCAGAGCATCATAATCTTTTTCTCCCCATGCCGCTTGGGCCCACCGATATAGCTTAGGAAGGGGTTTCTACTGTGCCCAGTTCTTTGTCATATTTGATAAAACCGTATGTTTCTATATCTTCAAGGCGTATTTGGAAAGGCTTCATATAAGTTTTTGCATCTAAACCTTGACTTTTAAGTATATCTGTATCCAAAATGTAACTGCGTATAGCCCTTCGGCGGCGAGATTTCATTTGGGCTTCTCTTTCTTTGATAAGGCGATAAATAGCACCAATCGGATTTATAGGAAGAATATCCTTATAGCTCTCGTACTCTCTTTGATTGAAAAAATCTATAGATTGTACTACGCCATACTTGCCCTTAGGGTCAATAATAGCGGTAAAACGCATGACTGTATCCCGTACGGGATTCCATTGTATGGCATCAAAAAGCATTTCCATTTTATGATAAGTGCTATAAAAGCCTTGACGTGTCCTTGGGTTTTTGCGGTTTCTATTGAGAAGTATCTCTTGTGAAGCCACATCGTATATCAAATCTGTGACGGGATAATAAATCGTATCTCCAAAGGGCAAATACAGTTCTACGCTTACTTCGTTGGCCACCAGTTTTTTAGGGCTAAACTCTAACCTTTGCAAAAACACCCGCATAACTTCTTTTCCTTTAGCATATACACTAAGTTCAGCCAAAGTATCGCCAACAGCTGAACCATATTTTGTAAGTCCATACAAACCAAATCCCCCTCTGTAGGTAGTGTTAGGAATAAACTCTTTTATTTCTATGCTTCCTTCTGTCATTTCAAAAACAGGCGAGTGGGCCTGGGCAGGGTCCTTTGTGACGGTGAAATCATCATAAAATCTCCCTTTGACAGGGTGAGGCAGAAAAGAAGCATAATACAAGGTAGCTTTGGGCGCCTCCAGGCGACGAATATTCATATCCACCACAAAACTGTCTAGATCGCAGTATAACTCTGTAAAGCCTACCCCTAAACGGCTCCAATCTGCTTTTCCCTCTGTACCTATGAATCGCCGATTAGTAAGGTTAAGCACACCGTTGGCCTCTCGGATAGTAATGTCTATCCCACCTGTACTACAAATTAGATTGGTTCCGCGAAAGAAAAGAGCCGGCACCCGCTTTTCTACAAAGTTTGCGCTATCCCAATAGGTAAAAAAACCCAGCCGAGCTTCACTTTTGTCTATCCGCCATGTAAAAATGGAGGTTTGGTTGACAATACCTTGAGGCGCAAACTTGGCGATAATCTCCCAAAATCGGGGCAAATACGTAGGATTTTCTTGAGCCAGCGTTTCAGAAAGCGCGATAAACTGCGGTACGGGTACCCGAACCCGCGTTTCAGGATTTTTCAAGATAAGCGCTGCTTCTACAAAGGTAAGCAAATCAGGATAAACCTTGAAGCCCTTTTTGTACAGCCGGCTGGCTAATCTGGCGATGGATTTTTTCTCGGGCACCGAGAGATCCCCCGTCTCCCAAGAAGAGAAAAAAGCTTGTGCTCGCTGGGAAATGTCTGGCCGCTTGAACCGGTCGAGTGCTTCTTTGAACGCTACGCCAAATTCATCCGGCGACTCAGGCAAAGTAATCCCTTGAGCCCTGAGCCCAAGTAAGCTGACTCCAAACAGAAGCAGTTTTCGCACGCCCCCAAATCTACTGCTTCTCGGACAAAAATCCACTTTACTTCGGATTTACAGCTAAGCTGTACCTTTGAAGAAACTTAATGCCTATGCGATACTCGGTAGGATTTGGCTTGCTAATGGCTCTCGTCTGGGGGCAATCCCCTTCCTGGGGAAGAGCACAGGTTGATTCGGCCCGGAGTGTCATTCCGCGCTACATGGTCAGTCCCGTCGCTCAAACAAACACTCGGTTACCCTACTTTGCTATCCTGCGTGTTACTGGCTTAGAGCCCAACCGCTGGTATCGTTATGTGAGCCGCATGGATAACGCCACAGCAGCTCCACCCAGCCTAAACATCAACTTAGGGGCGGGCAACCCCATCTACTATAATGTCACCGCAGGCACTTATAGCCGGACTACTGCGCCAAGCCTATATACTGCTGGCGGCTATGATAGCGTCCTCACCGATGGTAACGGAGAGGCTGAGCTGCGCTTCGGCTTAGAACCCACAGGGAATCAGCGTTTCCGTACCGATGGAGGCAATCAAGTGTATATTAAAGTATTCCTTCTAAGCGTAGCTCCCTCCATAGACAGCGCGTATGTAATAGGGGATAAGACCCCCATTCAACCGCTGGCTTTGCGTACCCCTAATCAGTGCACCGCTGGGACAGACACGTGTGGGTCGTTTATTTATGATACCAGCTCGGCTGTGCCGGGGACTTTGGTTTTCCTGTATGACCAATACGGTCCGCGGCAGCTCGGGGAACGCCCGCTTGCTGGCGCCGTCGTGGAAAGTATCGGGATAACCTGGCCAAATAGCGTCCTGGCGGCCTATACTACTCATGTAAGCACCTCTACGCGCCGCTATGGTACGCTTATTCCGAATACCTGCACCGGGGTAAAAGCCATTTACTATGGAACGCCCGGGGGATGTGAGACAGCCCAAGCGATTTTTGACCAGGACGGAAACTGGCCTTCGGGGATTAGCACCGTGAGTCCTACCAATGGCCCGGCCGCCGTCGGTTTATTGAATAGCCTTTATTACCCGCTCTTACCTGACCCCGGCAATAGCTGCTTGAATGTTAGCTCCTCTGCTATCAACCCTTCCACGGGGAGTATTTACATAGGGGGATACACCGTACAACCTACGCAAGGATTCTTGTATGGATTTACCACCCGTTTGCCTGGCGGTGCTGTGGGATGCGCAGAGGGAGTAGGTCCCCATAATGTCCCTGCCAACATACCTTGGGCTGATAGCTCCGCTCCCCCCCCTTTCATGGGAGGAGACTATATCTATGGGCTATGTTATCCGTCTGCCCAGTGGGGACAGCCTATCTCCCCAGACTCTATCCCTGGGACGGAATGGCCCGAATACGGATGGAGCATGAGTAACTGCCAGCCCTGCAGCTATTATAGCCCGGTAGAAGGAACCTTTTATTGGCGGTGCTTTAGCGGTGAGGCCGGCTTTCTGGTACAGAACTTTACTTATTACGGTGACGAAACTAACCCTAACCCGGGAAGCTTTTACAGTACGGCTACGGTGACTTTGCCGATTCGCCGGGTGCCTAAGAAGGTAACGTGGCAAACGCCCCCTCCCCCAGCGGTGAATCCAGGAGATCCCTTCACGGTAGAAGGTGTCTTGGTAGATAGTCTGACCCCCGCGTCGTGGGGTGGCGCTTGGGGGCCTAATTTTAGCAACTGCGGCTCAGGATGGAGTACCGTGAATTTGTATGTCTTGGACCAAAATAACACACTTGTAAGCACCTTTACGAGCATGCCTTCTATACCAAGCCCGGGTATGATGCCTATTATACAGTTTGTGGGGGACTTGGCCTTCCACCCCTGGACAGTATAAAGTAGTGATTGGAGATGTGCCCTTCCCGAGCTGTCCTTGTACCATGGGTATGGGTTCGCTAACCTGGCGTCATAGTGATACCTTGCAAGTCACTATTTCTTCTTCAACGAGCCTACCTATGCAGGTACTGGCCCAGCCCTCGGCCTGGGAAGTACATTTGCCTGCCAGGGAAGGGCAGCTCCTCCTGTACGACAGCCGCGGCCAGCTCCTCTGGCATGCCACTGTACAAGGGACAAGCACCCTCTCGGTGCCTCGCCAAGGCCTACCGGCAGGGATTTATACCTTGGTGTGGCGCTCCTTTACAGGCATAACTACCCAAAAAGTGCTCCACTTAGAATAAGCTACCCCGCCCACCGCATAGCAAAGCCGGGTAGGAAGTTTTCCTATCCGGCTTTTTCTTTTGTAGCTTTGCTCGCCATGAAAAACCTTACCCTCACATGGAAGGGCCAATCCTGGACCACAACGGCCTCGCCAGATGAACCCCTATACGCCATCCTTAGCCGGCTCGGGCTACCCGCCGGCGAAGTTATCCTCGCAGCCAAAGAAAATGGACATATCCACGAGCTGAGCGCTCCGGTCGGAGAGGCTAAGATTCTTACCCTCTTAGATTGGGATACTCCAGAGGGAAAAGCCGTTTTTTGGCAACTCCAGCGCCCATATCTTAGCGGAAGCGCTGCTCTCCTTCTGGCCCGAAGCTAAACTTACCATTGGCCCCCCGATTGAAAATGGATTTCTACTACGATGTGGATTTCGGGGAAAGCGGCCCTACCCCCGAGGACTCTCCCTAAAATAGAACAAAAGTTCTTAGAGTTAGCTCGTACGCCCGAGTACTTTGTACGCAAAAAAGTTTCCCAAGAAGAAGCTCTCCTGTTTTTCGCGCACAATCCCTACAAAAAAGAACTTATTCAGGAGCTACCACCCGAAGAGATTATCTTTTATGAGTCGGGCAACTTCGTAGATTTATGCAAGGGGGCCGCATTTGTGGCACTCAGGGCCTATCCGAGCGGTGAAAGTGCTCTCCTTGGCTGGGGCTTACTGGCGCGGAGATAGCCGTAATCCGCAACTCACGCGGGTATATGCGATTAGTTTCCCTACCCCCGACCAACTGCAAGAATACCTCCACACCCTTGAAGAAGCGGCGCGCCGAGACCATCGCCTCCTGGGTAAGCAGTTAGACCTTTTTTCCTTCCACGAAGAAGGACCCGGGCTTCCCCCTTCTGGCACCCCAAAGGCATGCTGCTCATGAATACCCTCCAGGATTGGCTCCGAAGAAAGCTACTCAAGTACGGCTACAAAGAAATAAAAACTCCCATCATACTCACACAAAAGCTATGGGAACAGTCTGGTCACTACGAAAACTACCGAGAAAACATGTACTTCACGCAAATAGATGAAGCACCCTTTGCGGTCAAACCGATGAACTGCCCGGGCAGTACGATAGTGTATCGGACCCAGCTGCGTTCGTATAGGGGACCTGCCCCTACGCCTCTTTGAATACGGCCTGGTACACCCGCCATGAACTTTCCGGCGTGCTTACGGGGCTTTTCCGGGTGCGCGCTTTCACCCAAGATGACGCCCATATTTTCTGCACGCCCGACCAAATCCAATCAGAGATCACTACTTTACTCCGCCTTATTGAAGAAGTGTATGGCGCATTTGGCTTCACGGAGAAAGAAATCTACCTCTCTACCCGCCCCCGAAAAGTATATCGGCTCGCTGGAGCTGTGGAATCAAGCAGAGAGCGGTTTAGAAGCCGCGCTGAAAGCTGCTCGCCTTCCTTATCAGGTCAATCCCGGCGATGGGAGCCTTTTTACGGGCCTAAGATAGACTTCGTGGTACGAGACAGCTTGCGGCGCCGATGGCAAACTCGGCACCATCCAGCTGGATTTCTCCATGCCTAAACGGTTTGGCTTAGAATACATTGGCCCGGATGGCCAGCCACACCCCCCCGTTATGATTCACCGAGCCCTCTTAGGGTCCTTTGAACGATTTATCGGCGTTCTTTTAGAGCACACCGCTGGAGAACTGCCCTTGTGGCTGAGCCCCGTTCAAGTAAAAGTCATCCCTGTGAGCGAAAAGTTCTTTGACTATGCACAGCGTGTAGGTCAAGCTTTAGAGGAAAGAGAGGTGCGCTACGAGATAGATTATACCGACGAGAAGCTGGGGAAGAAGATACGACAAGTCGAACAAGAGAAGGTGCCGCTGATATGGGTGGTAGGGGCGCGCGAAGCGGAGACCCAGACGGTAGCCATACGCGATAGGCGAGACAGGACCCAAAAAGAGGGGGTTCCGCTCAGGGTGGCGGTAGAAGAGGTGGCACGGGCGGCAGGTTGGCCGGCGTGAGGGGGCCGGCGGGGCCTTTGGCCCCGCCGGCCCCCTGGGGGCGCGCCAGCGCCTTTGGCGCTGGCGCGCCCGGATAGGCGGCGCGGCCGCCTTTGGCGGCCGCGCCGCCCCATAAAAAAGGCCTACTCCCGCAGGCCCCTACTGCCTACAAAAACGACTCCACTTCCGACACTTACCCCACGTTCAAAGTACGACTGCGCCAGCTTCGCCCGATAGTTTTTACCAGGGCCCAAAGCCAGCGTAACTGTTGCAAAAATCACGAGTAGCTCCATCGCTCCTCCTACCTTTGCCCCGTGAAAGCCCTCCTCCTTACCGGACCCAGCGGATCCGGCAAAACTACTCTCGCCCACACCCTCCTCCAGCGCTATCCTGAGCTTACCTTCTCCATCTCGGCCACCACCCGCCCCCCACGCCCCGGAGAAACCCATGGTAAAGACTATTACTTCCTCGCCGAGGCCGAGTTTGACCGCTTCCTCGCCCAAAATGCCTTCTTAGAATGGGAAAGGCTCTTTTCTGGGCACCGCTACGGCACCCTCCGCCAAGAGCTGGAACGCATCCGAGACCTCAACCAAGTCCCCCTTTTCGTCAAGGATGTAAAAGGAACCTTAGCTCTAAAAAACCTTCTTGGTCCGGGGGCTATCACCGTCTTTTTACTCCCTCCCTCGCTGGAAACGCTCAGAGAACGGCTTATCCAAAGGGGGGAAAATGCCCCAGCCGATATTGAGGAAAGACTTCTCGGCGCCAAAGAGGAAATACGGCGCATAGCCGAGTTTGACTTCGTATTATACAACGACGAACTCCCTAAGGCAGCTGCCCGAATAGAGCGCATCATCCAACGGTATTTATTATGAAGATTGGGTTGTTATTTGGGTCCTTCAACCCTATCCATATGGGCCACCTTATCTTAGCACGCTACTGGCTGAATGAGACTGACTTAGCGGAGATATGGCTTATTGTATCCCCTCACAATCCGCACAAGTCTCCCGCAGAACTCGCCCCGGCTGTCCATCGCCTCACGATGGCCCGCTTAGCCATAGCAGAAGACACCGATGTGCGTGTGTGTGACATAGAGTTTCATTTGCCTGAGCCTTCTTATACCATAGATACGTTACAGGTTTTGCAGACGGCCTATCCGCATGAATGGGTAGTTTTACTGGGGGCGGATACCGCAGCGACGGTTCCCACCTGGAAAGAAGGTCATGTAATCCTCCAAAACTGGACCATGTGGGTCTATCCCCGCAAAAACACCTCTGAGCTTCACTTACCTATTAGCCCTCGCCTACGGTTTTTTGCAGAAGCGCCTCGCATAGACCTCTCTGCCACGCAGATACGCACTTATCTTGCGCAGAAGCGCTCCATTCGGTACTTAGTGCCCCCAGCGGTGGAAGCTTATATTCAGACCCACAACCTGTATGTTCCGTCGGCTACTTCCTAACCTCCTTACGCTGGGCAACTTAGCGGCAGGGAGCTGGGCCATCGCCCTGAGTTATAGGCAAGCCTGGGACCTCTTCGCAGGAGCTATCCTTGTAGCGATGCTGTGCGATTGGTTAGATGGATTTATTGCGCGCTGGCTCAAAGCCGAAAGCCCTATCGGTAAAGAACTGGATTCTTTGGCTGACTTAGTAAGCTTTGGTATAGCACCTGCTTTCGGACTGTATAACTACCTAAAAGAACCCCTTCCTACCCTTCCTTACGGAAATGAAGCGCGTTTCTGGATGGTAATGGCGCCCTTTCTCCTGCCACTTTTAGCGGCCTGGCGCCTTGCTCGTTTTAATGTAGAAGCCCCCTCTTCTATGCGCTTTTTTGAAGGGTTACCTACCCCTGCCCATGGCGCTTTTTGGGCGGCGTGGTTGCTTACCCATCCGACTGGCCTATGGATCCATCCCCTTGTTTGGATAGGACAAGTGCTCCTTGTGGGCATGCTCATGGTGAGTCGTTGGCCTTTCCTTTCCCTCAAAAGCCGGAAAAACCTTAGAGGAGTAGGGGGGCTACTCCTTCTGAGCCTGGGACTACTGTTTTTGCCGCCTTCTTTTTGGCCTCTCGGGGTATTAGTACTCTATGCAGCGATAAGTCGCCTCTTCCTCTCCTGGTGAAACGCTATTTTTGCAAAATGCGTCTTTTCTTAGTAGGCTTTATAGCCATAGGCCTACTGGCCCAACCGCTCCCTGATAGTCTTTGGTATAAGGACACCGCTGGGGATACAACCCTGCGTGTGTTTTTTCAGACTTTTTCGGAAGGATGGGCAGCCTCTACCTTCAATAAAGAGAATGGCACCTGGCGAGTGCTCGGCACAGACACCCTCTGGATAGACGCTCAAGAGCGCCTTCTGAAGCACCTAAGGTATATAGACACAGCCTCCCCCCCCGCCAATCCAAGCTTAGCGCCTTTCAGCCAAACGCTTTTTTCCTATCCTACTGGGGCCTCTGTGCTTTTTACTACTTATGACTACCTCCCCGAGTCTACGTCTTTTGTACCTCGGCGGCGCTTCCACCTATGGAATACCGCTACTCGCTGGGACTCTGTACTAAGCAGTCAGGCGGCCGTCTTTGCTTTGGGGTGGAACTTCTACTTGGGCGAGAGACTCTGGCCTTTTCCTGGGCTCACCGACAGGGCTTTATGGGGAGATAGCTTATTGATAGAAGAGTTTGACCCGTCTTTTGCGCTCTTTGTAGAGGCGGGAGGATACCTCTTCACGAATGCTGCCCTTACCTGCGATAGCTTGATGATTTATAATCCTCCCCGCCTATCCCCTATTCCCATGGGGTATTACACCCTATGCCAGGATCCGCAAGGACGCCTCCTGAGCGAACAGGACTCCCTCTGCTCGCCCGCAGAGTGCTACGCACAAGAGCGGTTCTTCACCTATGACCCCACAGGTAACCTCACGCAGGATAGCATGGAAATCCGGTTCTACACGCCTCAGGGACAATCTTTAGGCAGTGTCACCTGGGTCAGACGCTATCAGTGGTCATCTGCGGGCAGGTTGGCGCGTGCAGAGTATCCCGGGGGCACCTATCTTTTATGGTACGGCTCACAGGTAGTGAACCTTGAACACGGGCAGCCTTCTCCGCCGCAGCTTTTGCAGCGAGGGAAAGAAATAACTCTCACAGGCCTTCGCGCCGGCACTCCTCTACGCCTATACAACGTTCATAGTCAGCTACTCTGGGAAGAGATTTTAGGCCCAGAAGGGAAGATTAGCTTGCCGGAGAACCTCCCCTGGGGCATATATATCCTCATGGGAGGTGCACACGTATGGAAGCTCTTCCTCCATCCGTGAAAGAAGGGCTGTATCACCGCATCAGCACAAAAGCCCCCCAATAGTACGGCTCCCTATACCGCTCTCTAAACTCCCGCACTACCGCCTCGTATGCTTGGTCTATCCTCTCGGCTTTCCAGCCAGCTTCACCCCAGCGCTGGTAAAAACGCTCCATAAATGCCCGTGTCGCCGCATCATCCACTTGCCATAACGCCGCCATCACCCGAGACGCTCCCGCTTCCAAAAACGCCCGCTGCAAACCATACAAACCCTCCCCCTTTATCTCCCCGAGACCTGTCTCACACGCCGACAATACCACCAAGTCCGTGCCGAGGAGGTTCATCCCGCTGGCCTCCTTGGCCGTCAGGCGGCCGTCCTCTACCCCCGCCGGCGGATACACACTATCCCACACCGCCGCCTGCGCAAATAACAAACCCGATCCCAACAAGCCACTCTCCACAGTAGGATCATAATACCCATGCGTCGCTATATGTAGTACGCGCGGGGATACTGTCCCTTTCACCACCTCCTCCTGGGCTCCGGCCCCTGTCACCGCCTCCACGCCTAAAAGTGCTGCCACCCTCTGTGCCTCGGCCTCTGCCCCGGGAAGTGGCGGTATCCCATAGGCAAAAAAACGACTACCACGCACCGGCTGTCCCGACGGCACCTGCCCACCAAAATCCGGACCCCCTACCACCACGGACCTTTTGCCTTCAAGCCGTCGCTTATTCCCTATTAGACGACGACTGCTTGCCACATAGCTCACCCCATACCGCTCTATCACATACCGCCGCCCATCATACAGCGTACCTACATTCACTCGATAATACACCCCGTCCGACGACACATACACCCGCTTGACTCCCCTCGGAAGGAGGCTATCCACCGGCGCCCACAGCGCCTCGTACGCCTTCCCACTCACCTGTGCGCCCGGCGAGCGCAGTAACTCATACACTCTCTCCCACCGTTCCTCTTCCGCCTCCTCCATCCGTCGTACCAACAGCCGCACATCTACCCCCCGCCGCCCCGGCGTCAAAATATAGTACAGGTACCACACCGTGTCCTTCTGGGCCAAGCGCACTACCTCCACCACCGCCTCTCCCCGCCGCAGCGCAGGCTCCCCTTCCCGCTCTACATCCGGCAAAAAGCTCCGCACCTCCGGCAAACGCCGGGCCAGCTCCCCCTCTACTGCCTCTGACTCCCGCTGCACGCTGCTGGCCTGCTCGTAGTCTTCCCGTAGCATCAGCGCCGCATACTGCTGCGTGAGCCGTAGCCACCGTCTATACAAACCCTGCGTAACGCTATCTCCACTCTGCTCCGCCAAGTACCTAAGTCCCTCCGTAGAACTGAGCACCAGGCCTTTCACGCTCCGAGCTGTACGATACCCCAGCCGCAAGAGCACAGGATTAGCTACGCCTCGTGACGCCACATATCGCTGAAACACCCCAAAATGCCACATAAGCTCATTCTCTAAGAAAGTTAGCTGATGAGCTCCAGCCAGCCCTACAAACTCTCGCCGGATAAGACGAAATACACTCATTATCACCTGATACCACAAATCATCCGCAAGCTCATACTTCCCCAACAAAGCATATGTCTCCGCCGCATTATGAAGGTACCGCAGATAGTCTGAATGATCTTTGCCTAAAACTCCATAAGAGATATCTAAGACTATTTTGTATAAACTCTCCGCTTCTACATATCTACCCTGACTTTTATATACATTTGCCAAATTAAATAGAGAACCTAAATAATCTGGATGTTTAGGTCCAAGAGAGCGGTATCTTATCTGAACTACCATCTTCTGCAAACTCTCAGCTTCTTCATACCGACCTTGAGCACGATATCCTGTGGCTAAGTTATTGAGAGAGTTCAAGTAATCTGGATGCTCTCCACCCAGCAGAACATATCTTTTAGCTACTATGTGTTTATTTAAGCTTTCAGCCTCTGCATATTTACCTTGCTTGTCATATAGATTGGCAAGGTTATTAAGCAGACTTAAGTAAATAGGATGGCTTGGACCTAAGTTACGATACTGTATATTCGTCACATACTTATATAAGCTTTCTGCTTCAGCATATCGCCCTTGCTCATAATATACATTAGCCAAGTTTGTAAACGGAAATATATATAACGGATGTTCTGTACCTACTATACGCTCATATATCGTGAGTATTATTTTATAGAGACTTTCTGCCTTTATGTAATAACTCTGCATAAAGTATACTTTAGCAAGATTATTTAGAGACCATAAATAATCTGGATGCTCCGGACCTAATACCTTATACCTCTGTGCAGCTATCGCTTTATGGAGGCTTTCCGCTTCTGGATATCGTCCTTCACTCGTATAAACCAGGGCTAAGTTATTACAAGCTCCTAAATAAAATGGATGTTCTGGACCTAATATAAAAAAGCTTGTCTGCACCACCTTGCTATACAAGCTTTCTGCTTCGGTATAACGGCCTCTATCTAAATATACATTGGCTAAGTTATTTAGCGACCACAAATAATCCGGATGGTCCACACCTAACAGGCGATATCGGATTCCAATAATAGCTTTATATAAGCTTTCTGCTTCTGTGTATCGCCCCTGAGTGTTATATACCATCGCCAAAAAATGCCCTGTGAGGGCATAAACAGCCGAGTCCATACGGCTATATTGCCCTAAGAGCTGGAGAAGGGAGTCAAAAAGCGCTTCTGCTCGGGCAAGCCGGCCTGTAAGCAGATACGCTCTCCCTAACCATACATGTACCGCCGCCCAACTATTCGTATCCTTTTGCCGAAGAGCCAGTTGAGCACCTGCTGCTGCCCAAGGCTCCAGCTCCGACCTCTTTCTTTGCTGTGCCAAGCATTCCGCTCCATGAATATACACATAGAGCCTTGCAGTATCTATAATATCGGGCCTTCTTAAGAGAGAGTCGTACAGCGAGAAAGCCAAATCATACTTCCATGCTCGACGAAAACTATCCGCCTGCTGAAGAAGAGCTACTTGGGCATAAAAATACCCACCCAGGCTTAGAAGGACTACACGCATCAGCAAATGTAGTGAATTTTTACCGCATCAGCACAAACGCCCCCCAGTGGTACGGCTGCGGATACTGCTGCCTAAATGCTCGCACCGTAGCCTCATATACCGCATCTATCGCCTCGGCCTTCCACCCAGCCTCGCCCCAGCCCCGATAAAACGCCTCCATAAACGCACGCGTCGCCGCATCATCCACCTGCCATAACGCCGCCATCACCCGAGACGCCCCCGCCTCTAAAAATGCCCGCTGCAAACCATACAAACCCTCCCCCTTTATCTCCCCGAGACCTGTCTCACACGCCGACAATACCACCAAGTCCGTCCCAAGAAGGTTCATCCCACTCGCTTCCTTCGCCGTCAATCGGCCATCCTCTACCCCCGCCGGCGGATACACACTATCCCACACCGCCGCACCCGCAAATAACAAACCCGAACCCAATAAACCACTCCTCGCCCCAGCATCATAGTACCCATGCGTCGCTATATGTACCACCCTCGGCGATACCGCACCCTTCACCACTTCCTCCCGCGCAGCGGCACCCGTCACCGCCTCCACACCCAATAGCTGGGCCACCGCCCGCGCCTCCGCTTCCGCCTCGGGCAACGGGGGTATCCCATACGGGAAAAAACGACTGCCCCGCGCCGGCTGCCCAGCTGGCGCCTCCCCTCCAAAATCAGGACCACCTACCACCACCGGCCTTCTCCCCTCTCCCCGCCGCTTGGTCACGACCAGCCGTCGGCTGGTCGCTACATAGCTCACCCCATACCGCTCTATCACATACCGACACCCATCATACAAAGTCGCTACATTCACCCGATAATACACCCCATCCGGCGACACATAGACCCGCCTAATGCCTCTCGGAAGCACGCTATCCACCGGTGCCCACAGTAGCTCGTACGCCTTCCCAGTCACCTGCACCCCCGGCGAACGCAACAGCTCATACACGCGCTCCCACCGCTCCTCCTCTGCCAGCCCTATCCGCCGCACCAAAAGCCGTATATCCACCCCCCGCCGCCCCGGAATCAAGACGTAGTACAGATACCCTACCGTATCCTTATCCGCTATGCGCACTATCTCTACTACGGCCTCCCCCCGCCGCAGCGCAGGATCCCCCTCCCGCTCTATGTCCGGCAAAAAGCTACGCACCTCCGGCAGGCGCCGCGCCAGCTCCGCCTCCGCGGCCTCTGCCTCCTTCTGCACCCGCCCCGCCTGCTCGTAGTCCTCTCGTAGCATCAGCGCCGCATACTGCTGCGTCAGCCGCAGCCACCGCTGATACAACGCCTGCGTCACACTATCCCCACTCTGCTCCGCCAAATACCGAAGCCCCTCCACCGAACTCAGCACCAGTCCCTTCACACTCCGAGCTGTACGATACCCCAGCCGTAAAAGCTCAGGATTGGCTAACCCGCGCTCCCCCACATAGCGCTGAAAATCCACAAAACGTCCCATGAGATTATTCTCCAAAAACGCCAGCTGGTGCGCCCCCGCAAGCCCTACAAACTCCCGCCGTATCAGCCCAAAGGTGCCCCGTATCACCTCGCCCCATAAACTATCCGCTACACCGTATTTACCCTGCGGCGCACAGACCAAGGCTAAGCCATTAACAAATATCAGGTAATCCGGATGCTCCCCACCCAACGCACGATACCATGCCCCAGTTACTACCCTAAACAAACTCTCCGCTGCTGCATAACGCCCTTGATGGTGATATACATTCGCCAAGTTATTCAACGAATGTAGATATGCCGCGTGCTCTCTACCCAACATGCGATAACGGACTTCAGCAACCAGCTTATGCAGACTCTCTGCCTGTACATACCGCCCTTGGGCATTATATAAACTTGCCAAGTTGTGCAGCGAACGCAAATAATCAGGATGCTCCATACCCAACACACGATGTTGTACCCCAGTTATTACCTTGAACAAACTCTCTGCCTCCACATACCGCCCTTGATTGTAATACACAAGCGCCAGGTTATTTAGCGAACGCAGATAATCAGGATGCTCCCCGCCCAACATGCGATAACAGGCTCCGGCCACCACCTTATGCAAACTCTCCGCCTCTACATACCGCCCTTGGGCGTCGTATAAACTTGCCAGGTTATTCAGCGAACTCAGATACGCCGGATGCTCCCCACCTAACACACGGTACTGTATTACGGTCACCGCTTTATACAAACTTTCCGCCTCTATATACCGTCCTTGTTCATAATACATACTCGCTATGCTATTTAGCGAAATCAGATACATAGGATGCTCCCCGCCTAGCACACGATACTGTACTCCGGCCACTACCCTATGCAAACTCTCCGCCTCTATATACCGTCCTTGATTTCCATACACAATCGCTAAGTTATGCAGCGAACCCAAATAGTCCGGATGCTCTCCCCCTAACACACGGTACTGTACTCCGTCCACCACCTTATACAAACTCTCCGCCTCTACATACCGCCCTTGATTGTCATATAAAACCGCCAAGTTATTCAGTGAACTCAGATAATCCGGATGCTCTCCCCCTAACACACGATGCTGTACTCCGGCCACCACCTTATACAAGCTCTCCGCCTCCACATACCGCCCTTGATCACTATACGCATTCGCCAAGTTATTCAGCGAAGCTAAATAGTGCGGGTGCTCCGGGCCTAACTTACGCCGACGTATCTGTATCACCTTCTTGAAAAGACTCTCTGCAGCTTCGTAAGAACCCTGGTAATACCATGCCGTCGCCAAAAGATGCCCTACACCTGCATACACCACCGAGTCCATCCGCCCCAGCCGACCCAAAACCCCCATAAGAGTATCCCAAAGACCCTCAGCAGCAGAATACCTTCCCATTATGAAATAAGCCCCTCCTACCCATGCCTGTACCGCTACCCAACTATTCGTATCCCGCAGCTTGAGCGATAGCTCAGCGCCTTTGGCGGCCCATGCCTCGAGTTCCCCTACCTTCCGCTGCTGGGCTAAACACTCCGCCCCCCCTATGTACGCTCGTAAGCGCACACTATCTGACCCTCCCCCCTGCCGCACCAAAGAGTCATATAGGACAAAAGCCTCGGCATACTTGCTTGCTTGGCGCAGGCTATCCGCCTGCTGCATTAGATTCTGAGCCCCTAACAAAGCAACCAAGCCCCCCATAGCCCATCGCATGGGACAAAGGTAGACCTTCCCGCACAAGGCACTGAAAAAATCTCTACCTTCGGGGAATGTGGGAGTGGGTAAAGGCGCTACCCTCAGATTGGCAAGCGGGCATGGAAGCGCCTGCTATTCCCCTCAAAGGCGGCCCCTGGCAAGCTATCTTGACGCTGGGCATGGGCGGCTCCGCCTTCGGCGCAGAAGTCGTACGCAGTTGGTGCGAACCTCACCTGGAGCTGCCCTGGATTATTCTGCGGGATTATAGGCTGCCGCGGTGGGTGGGGCCTTCTACCTTAGTGCTGGCAGCCTCGTACTCTGGCACCACAGAGGAGACTTTGGAAGCCACCGAAGAGGCCCTTCGCCGCGGCGCCACCGTCGTAGGGATAGCCAGCGGCGGTACCCTACGCGCCTGGGGCGAAAGCGGACGCCTCGCAGCCTTCATACCTTTACCCGCCGGCCGGGCGCCACGCGCTGCCGTTCCCTTTTCCATCACCGCCCAGCTCCGCCTCTTGGAGGGTGCCGGACTCATCCCGGACACCTGGCGCACCGAAAGCCAAGCCCTCCTCAAGCTCCTCCTCAGCAAAGACCACCCCAGCCTCCCCGCCCTCAAAACGCTGGCCCAAAGCTGGCAAAATCGTTGCATTTTTATTTACGCGCCAACGGGTTATGAAGCCATTGCCTTGCGTGCTCGCCAGCAGATACAAGAAAATGCCAAGCACCTCGCCAGCCACCATACCATCCCGGAAATGAACCACAACGAGATTGTGGGGTGGGACTTCCCGGCGCCGCTTGGGGAAAAAGCAGCCTTTTGGATCCTCTCGGGCAGTCACACCCACCCCCGCAACCTCCTGCGCATCCGCTTCATGGAAAAGGTCCTACAAGAAAAAGGCCTCCCTTATGCCCACTGGCAAGCCCCCCAAGCCCCCCTCCTCGCCGAACTCATGTGGCTTTTTCATGCGGTGGATATTTTCTCTGTGTATTTAGCCGAGCTGCGGGGTGTAGACCCTACGCCAGTGCCGATTATTGACCGCCTCAAAAAATACCTTGCTGAGACGCCCTGAGGATTACTTTCGGCTGGCATTAGGGGTAGCGCTCCTGGTGCTCCTCCTCAAGGCCTTAGCGTATGAAGCTGGGGGCGGGGCCGGGCTCCTCTCCGATGCCGCCGAAAGCCTCGTGAATGCCCTCACCGCTATTCTCGGGCTGTACGGCACCCTTTTAGCCCATCAACCCCGAGACCCCGAACATCCCTACGGCCATGGGAAGGTAGACTCCCTCCTTTCTGGCCTACAAGCCCTCCTTATTGCAGGAGCAACTGGCTTTCTGGCCTACGCTATCCTGCACGGGAACTTTCGGCCGCTCGCGGTGGAGGGTTTCTACCAAGCTTACCTATACGAGGCAGCAGCCATAGCGCTAAATGCCAGCCTATCCTTTACCTTCTGGCGGGCAGCTAAACGGTTTCATTCGCAATTGCTCAAAGCGGAGAGTCTCCACCTCTTAGGGGATGGGCTTACATCACTCTTGGTGGTAGCGGGCCTGGGCGCCGTACAGCTGGGCCTTCCCCCTGTGATAGACAAAGGCATCGGCTTGGTATTGGTGAGCTTCATGGGCTATGGGGCCTTCCAACTGCTGCGGGAAACCGGCCAAACCCTCTTAGATGCCCAAGACCCACGCCTCCTCGCCCGATTGGTGGAAATCCTCCAAAAACACAGACGCCCCGAATGGATAGATATCCACAACGTGCGCATCCAGCGCTATGGGGTAAGCTTACACATAGATGGGCATATCACCTTCCCGTGGTATTGGAGCCTCCAAGAAGCGCATACCGCCCTCAAAGGAGTAGAGGAAGTGCTGCGACGGGAGCTGCATCGGCCGGTGGAGTTTTTCTGGCACATGGACCCCTGCGAACCCTCCTGCTGCACGTACTGCCTAATAGCCGAATGCCCTCACCGCCAAAGGCCGTTTGAACAGGAAATCCCTTTCACCCCTGAAAAGCTCTTCCTCAACCAAAAAGGCCTCCCTCAAGAAACCCGCCGCAGATGAACTAAGTACTCGTACCGCATAGTCGTATCCCGCTGGCCAACAACATTCGAAGGGCTATTTTGGGCAGGCATGCGTTTATTGGAGATTCTTCTTACATAGGTGGCTTCATGCACATAACCCATGGCCTCAAAAAAGTCGGCTACAATCTTATCGGTAGGGAGTTCTACGCCCTTGACTCGGCGGTTACCTACTAACACGAAGGCGAAAGCTCCTTTCTTTAAGAGCGGCGCCATATCTTGGATTACTTCCCACAGGTCGCTATAGAAGCTGAAAACTTCTTCAGCTCTTTTGCGGTTTTTATCGGCTATCTTCTGAAGGGCTTCATACAGTACAGGCGAGGGCAGATCGGGGTGAAGGGGCCGGCGGTGACCACCCAGCAAACGGCTATCTAAGTTTCCTGCTTCGGGATAGCCTAACCACCATAAGGAAAGGCGAGAAAACTGTCCATATGCTACCGTCGTGCGCGAATCCCCATACGGCGGAGAAGTAACTATCATATCAAATGACTCTTCGGGAAGCGTTTTTAGCACATGCAGGGCATTGGCACATTCCAGAGAGAGATGCACCTTAGGATGAGAAGGAATAGTAAAAGTATGAAAAGCTTCCACATTTTTCTTAACTATGCGAACAAACATAGACCATACTTCGCTGGAAGGGCGAGATTTTCTCCGGATAAGCTTAAACTCCTTAGCATCAGCCAGTGAAGTTTCTCGGACAGTCTCAGAAAAAGCCACCCAAAAGAACCGAGCCATAGCTCTATCTGGTATCTGCTGAATGGCAGTATGGAGGCGAGCAAGCCCTCGTATCGTCTCTGGCGCAAACCAATAGGTAAGATTAGGAACCGACGGAATGTAGCCCTCCGAAGCCTCAGGATAAACTTCAGCCAGAAAAGCCAGGGTCTTTTCCACTTGGGCTACCTCTAAGGGAGTGGTGCGCACCCGAGCAATCTCTACGGCAAGCGGATTGAGATCATACCCTACAAAGTTTCTACCCAAAAGAAGGGCTTCGGTAGCAGCTACGCCGGAGCCCATAAATGGGTCTAAAACCCAAGCCCCTTTCCTGGAATATTCTTTCAAGATACGGCGAACTACCAAAAAATGAAACATCGCCGGATACGGGTGTATCCGATAAATCCCCTCACTGGCAGGTATCCCCCTAAAATCCCACGAAATATCTCGAATACGCTTGTAAGGGAGGGTTTCCTCGGAAGGATAGAATAAGCTTGGCTGATTCATATTTTAGAACGGAGATTATCGGGTAACTCCTCCAGTGACCTAACCCAAGGTTTATCCGGATGCTTGTTCTTCACTTCAGGCAAAACAAAAACTATCATATGCATCTTCTGAATTTCCTGCGCTTTCTGCTCGGAAAGATCCGCATTCAAGGTAATCCAGTAGAACAATCTATTGGCTTTCCCCACTTTTGGCGGTGTTCCAAAGCCTATACGGCATTTTATCTACGGAGGGAATACGAGCCTCCAAGAGTAAGCCTCCTGCAGAAGTCATACAGCAACTATAAGGTCTATATCAAAGCCCTGAAGCACCACCAGCTGGCTACTCCTCTTTTTTTGCTGAGAAGCTATACGCCATTACTACGCGGATTTGCCTGCCAGGGTTATCGGCAAAGAATCGCATGAGGTTAGGGTAAGGCCTGTACCTACGATTGAGGAGGTTGTCTCCGCTCAGGGTGAGGGTCCACTCCTTGTGGCGATACTGGAGGAAGGCGGAAAGGAGGCCATAGCCGGGAGGCGGAGGGAGGTACTCAGCCGGCTGGGCATAGCGCACCTGCCGGAAAACTTGACTCCAACTAAGCTTGCAGAGCCAAGGACCTTTCTCCCACCGAAGGGCTGAAGTAACAGTGGGGCCCGGCAAAAGTGGCATAGGATACCCTCGCAGGAGGCGTACCTCTCCCCAAAGCCCCTGTCCCTGCACTTCGCCGAAAAAGTCCCCCCAAAGTCGGCGCTCCCAGCGAACACTCCAACTGCTCCACAGGGCTGCTCCCTGCACATACCGCAGCGTGAGAGCCGCTCCCCGCAGCGAAAGCATCGGTTCGCCCAGCTGCCCCCAAATCCACGCAGGACTATAATATACCGCCCCCTGTAAGGCTATGGAAGGGCCGGCAAGCGTTCCTCGCAAAGAGAAGGTAGGTTCAGGGGTGAGGGTATTTGCGCCTATATCCAAGGTAGCTTGGGCTTGGTGGTAGCCGTAGGCGTAGAGTTCAGCGGGATTGGGGGCCCGAGAGGTAAAAACCCCTTGCAGTTGGAGGCGGTAGTTATGGGAAACCGCAAAACTTCGGGTTAGCTCTGCCGCGGCGGGTAGGAAGAAATGGCGCCGGCTGCCAGCTGAGCGGCCCTCCCGCAGGATGACCCCCTCGTAAAAATCGTATAAAAGCGGTTCTATGCGAAGGCCCCCTTCCCAAAGTGCGTGGCGGTAGAGCAAGAAGGCCCCTCCCTGCCATCGCACGTAGCCCGGGATAAAGTACGCATATTGGCGGTAGTTTCGCTGATACTGAGCGAAAACTCCGCACAAGAGCGGGCTCTTTTCGTACGAGAGTTGGACAAAATGCGAGGTAAGCTGAAGGTCTAAAGCCAAACCGCTAAGGGCATACAGCCCTTGGGCGTCTTTTTCTTGGCGACGGTTGTATTGGCGGCCATAGGTGAGGGTAAGGAGTGCTTCATTAGGGAGAACATGCCCTACGGAGAGAGTCCAAAGTTCGTGCACTACCTGCTGAAAAGGCGGCTGTATCTGGTACGAAAATTGGGAGGTCACGAGGGGCACTGGGGAAGCCACCGCCCGTTCTAAGTCGGAGAGATTCCCTACATGCATGCCTTGGAATATGCCTAAGTCGGCGTTGTATTGCGCGTAGAAGGTACGGAGCTGCCAGCGCGACCATAACCGCATGAGGGTGAAGCTCCCGTGAAGCTGACGGGAAGCGGTGCCTGTAAGGAAATAAGACGGTGTGCGCCAGGTGCCTCCCCGACTCAAAGTACCTTGGAAGCGATAGCCCCATCCCCGAAGCGTACCTTGAAGGCGACCGGAAAAAAGCCCGCCTTGGCCATTCCAAAAGCCGCTGGCTAAGAAACGCCCCTCTATCGGAGCTAAACAGCACAGCGAAGGGAAAGGCAAGAGGACACTGCCTCCGATGGCTTCTGTGCCGTGGCGCACCGGAGAAGGGCCTACATGGACTTCTATTTCTTCGGCGCTGAAGGGGTCTATCTCTGGGGCGTGGTCTTCGCCCCACTGCTGGGAAGCCAGCGGCTGGCCCGCTTGCCAATACGCTATACGCGTGCCCCTGAGACCTTCTATGACAGGCTTCTGAAGAAGCGGACCTGCCCAAGAAAGTGTCACCCCCGGCACCTGGCTAAGCCAAGTAGCCAGGCTGGCCTCTGGTACAGAAAGCTGAGCTAACCTCGGTACGTGTTCTGCGCGCGGCAGGTGCTCCGCTATCACTACTTCATGCAGCCGATGTGCCTCTCCAAGGAAAAACGCCCCTGCAACAGGCACCGTAATGAGCGTCTCTGCTACCGTATGCTCGCCTGCATATACTCGCAAGAGATATTGCCCGGGGCATACGGCCCGGAAACGAAAAAAGCCCGTACTATCTATGGGTTCTCGCAAGCCCGAAGGCTTCAGCTCGACCACGCCCCCAGGCCAATCGGCATACCCCCTCACCTCATACCACGCTGTACAGGGGGCTTGCGTCCAAAGCCAACCCCACCCTAAGAGGAGCCACCATTTTGCCACAAGGTGGCAAAAATACAGAAACCCTGAGCTGCGTACCTTTGCACAGTGCGAAACACGGTACTCGTAGTGAGCCTCCTTTTTCTCTTAGGTATAGCGGGGCGCCTGCTTCCCCACCCCCCGAACTTCACCCCCATGGAAGCGGTAGCGCTCTTTAGTGGTGCCTGGCTGGGGGGGAGAATAGGAGCCTTTTTGGTACCCATCGCCATTTTAGGGATTACAGATTGGGTTTTAGGCTGGCATGGCTTATGGCCTTTTACTTGGGGGGCCACTCTTATAGGGGTCGTTTTGGGAAGGTACCTCCTTTCTAAGCGTAGGCTTCTTTCCGTCCTTGGGGTAAGCCTACTCCAAGCGTGTATATTTTTCGGGGTGACCAACTTTGGGGTGTGGCTGCAAGGCTATTACGGGTACACTTGGACGGGGCTTTGGGCTTGCTATACAGCGGCTATACCTTTTTTCCACTACCAAGTATTTGGCGCATGGACCTATGGGTTGGTACTGTGGGGCATAGAGTGGGCAGTGCGGCGTAGGGTGCAGGCAGCCGTGGTACCCTCGTCTCCCCATGCGTAAGTGGGCTTTTGTCGTAAGTGTGCTGGTCTTTCTCATCGCTTGCGTCCGTAAGCCGAAAGCCGAGGCAGAGACACCGCAGCCCGCTTACCAAGGGCTTTTCGTTCTAAATGAAGGCCAATGGACCCTCAGTAATGCCTCGCTGGACGTAATAAGCCCTGAGGGGAGGTACTATGAAAATGCGTATCAGAGCGTAAATCACAAGCCCTTAGGGGATGTAGCTAACCATTGGCTGCGGCTGGGTGATACCCTCTGGATAGTGCTCAATGGCTCCCGGCTGCTGCGTTGTGTGAGTCTCCCTTCTCTCCGAGAGGTATATACGCTCACCTTTCCACCAAGTGCCAGTCCGCGGGAGTTTTTATGGCTTAGTTCGGACAAGGCGTATGTGAGTTCGCTCACGGATGGCACGCTGTATCGGGTCAATCCTCGCACAGGAGTGCTCCTACCCCCACATATTCCCGTAGAAAATTACAGCGAAGGCCTGCTTTTGGCCGGAGGGAAAGTTTGGCTTACCTGTGGCAACTACGCCTATCCCGCCCGCAATAATAAAGTAGCCTGCATAGACCCTGTGCGTGACAGCGTGCTGTACTATATTACCCTTCCGCGGGAAAACCCCGGGCCACTAACCCTCCTACCCAACGGAAAACTCTTAGTGGGCTGCCGAGGCAACTACGCCGACCTCAAAGGCCTCCTGGTGCACATAGACCCTGCCAATGGCACTATCACACGCACCACAGAGCTTCTCACCAGTGTGTATCACCTGCAGCGGTACGGCGATGAAGTGTATATGCTCACCGACTCGGGAGTAAGCCGCTACCTCTGGCAAAACGGCGTGGTGGAATACGGGTTTTTGTCCCGCAGCCAGTTAGGGTTACGGCCCGAGGAACTTTTGTACGGATTTTCGTATGACTCGGTAAGCCAGAGTTGGATTGTAGCCAACGCCCGCGCAGGCGGCGTTCGAGGCGAACTCATTTTTATCAGAAATGGTTCGCCTTATGCTCGGCAAGAAGTAGGTGTTTTTCCTTCCCGTACTTTGCGCTACCCATGAAAGAAGAACTCCCCAAGAACGGTATCCTCGTAGTAGGAACAGGTACCTTAGCCCGCTGGGCCGCTCAGCTCTTAGAGGCCGCCGGCGAACTGGTGTATGGCTTCGTGCCAACACGGGAGCACCCCGAGAAAGAACAAGACAATCTCTCTATTCTCCCCCCCATCACGCGCGCCCGCATGTGGAAGCTCATCAAGCAGCATCAGGCCGATTATGTGATTGCCCTGGTAGACCCCGTAGCTCGGGAACGTATGGCCACCGCTCTTTTTGAAAAGACCCAGCGGGTCGCCCGTCCTGTCATCCATGACTCGGTTTATGTAGCCCCTACGGCCAGGCTCGGCGGCGGCGTACTCCTTTTCCCGCATGTAGTGATAGGGATTTCTTGCGACATAGGGGGCTATGTGCTCATAGAAAGCCTCACCGCGGTCGGCGCAGGTACAAAGGTTGACGATTTCGTCAATATCGGCAGCGGCTGCCAGATTGGAGAAAACTGCGAGATTGCTTCCTACGCATGGATTGGCCGAGGATGTGTGATTTATGAAGGCGTGCGTATCGGAAAAGGAGCCCAAATCCGCCCCGGCAGCATCGTACGCGACCATGTCAAACCCGGAGAGATTTATGGCGAGTGAACCGATTCAGGCGCTTCTCTCGGTGTGGCATAAAGAAGAGGCCCTTCCCTTAGCGAAAACTATCCTTGAGGTAGGCGGAACGCTATGGGCCTCGGCAGGCACAGCCCGATTTTTGCAGGAAAAAGGCCTACCCGCCCAAAGCATAGAGGGACTCACGGGATTTGCCGAGCTGTTGGGAGGGCGCGTCAAGACCCTTCATCCGGCGATTTTCTCCGGCATCTTAGCTCGTCCTGGCGAGCCACTCCCCGAGGGCTTCCCCCAATGGAACCTCGTCGCCGTGGAACTTTACCCCTTCACCCCCGAAGCCCCAGACTGGATAGAACTCATAGACATCGGGGGCGTAAGCCTCTTGCGTGCCGCCGCAAAGAACTTCGCGCGCGTCTGGGCCATAGCCGGGGTAGCCCACTTCCCGCAAGCTATACAAGATCTACAAATCTATAAAGGACTCCCACCCCAAATGGTGCGTTATAGGTATGCAGCTGAAACTTTTGCCCATTGTGCGCGCTATGATGCACATATAAGCGCGGCTTTCTTGGGAAAAACCCCAACGGAAAGCGCCACATACCTACGCTATGGAGAAAATCCTCATCAAAAGGCCTACTTCTTGGGCAAGCTTCCAGAAGTGGTTGGGCAAAAACAGCCTTCTTACAATAATCTTTTGGACATAGAGACGGGGCTTCGGATTGTACGGGGCTGGCCTAAGCCGGCCTGCGTGATCCTCAAGCATACCCAGCCCTGTGGTGCTGCCTTTGCAGAGGATCCCGTAGAAGCGTATCAGCATGCTCTGGCGGCTGACCCCGTGGCAGCATACGGCGGCGTGGTCGTGTGTAACTTTCCTGTGGATGTGCAGTGGGCCCAAGCTACCAAAGGCCACTTTATAGAAGTCATAGCAGCTCCTCACTTTACCCGCGAGGCCAAAGAATGGCTTCAAGCCCATAAAAGCGCCCTACTCGTAGAGACAGAAGGGGTATCCTCTCCAGGGTGGGAAGTGCGCTCGGCCGTGGGCGGCCTCTTGTGGCAGGAAAGTCACCTGGCTGAGGAACCCTCCTTGGATGAGACCCTACGGTGGGCGGCTCGCCTCCTGCGGAGCTTATATTCCAACGCTATTGTGGTCGTTCATGAAGGCGAGCTTGTAGCAGCGGCCAGCGGCCAAACTTCCCGCATAGAAGCGGTACGATTAGCCCTTGCCCGCGCCCAGCAGCGGCCCTTTCCGCCAGAAAAGCTCCTCTTGGCCAGTGATGGATTTTTTCCTTTCACGGACAGCCTGGAGGCCATTTATCAAGCAGGTATTCGCCAGGTGGCCGTACCCCCCGGCGGGAAACGCCAAGCCGAGATAGAACATTTCGCCCGTACTCACGATATTTGCTTGACTTTTCTCACTTACCGACATTTTAGACACTGAGCTATGTTTGGGATACTTCTTCGGCAAGACATTGCCATAGACTTAGGTACCGCCAATACCGTCATCATGATTGACGGAGAGGTAGTCATAGATGAGCCTTCTATCGTGGCGATAGACCAGACCAAGAATCGAGTTATAGCGGTGGGACAAGAAGCCCTCTACATGCATGAAAAGGCGCATAAGAACATTCGTACGGTTAGGCCTTTGCGCGGCGGGGTGATTGCCGACTTTGCGATGGCAGAAGCCATGATACGCGGTTTCTTGGCCAAGATCCCCGGCAGTCGCCGCCTCCTCAAGCCTAATCTACGGCTGATGGTATGTATCCCCAGCGGCATCACCGAGGTAGAGGAACGAGCCGTACGCGATTCAGCCGAGCGCGCCGGTGCCCGAGAAGTATATCTCATTCATGAACCGATGGCGGCCGCACTCGGCATGGACCTGGATGTCGAAGCCCCCGAGGGAAACATGGTGATTGATATCGGCGGGGGTACCACAGAAATAGCGGTGATTACCTTAGGCGGTATCGTCTGCGACCGAAGCATCCGCATCGCCGGCGATGAACTCAATGCCGATATCGTAGAGTACATCCGCCGACAACACAACCTCCAGATTGGCGAACGCACCGCCGAACGCATCAAAATAGAGATTGGCGCGGCGACCGTAGATATTCCGGACCCACCGCCTACCCAGCAAGTGCGGGGTAAAGACATCATGACCGGCACGCCTCGCACCCAATCTATCTCGTACAGAGAGATTGTGAATGCCCTGGATAAATCCATCTCCAAGATCATAGAAGCAGTGATGCAAGCCTTAGGGGCTACCCCCCCTGAGATAGCCGCCGACCTCGTAGAAAGGGGCATTCACATGGCAGGAGGCGGAGCCCTCTTGCGGGGCTTAGATAAACGAATCTCCAGCCAGACTCACCTCCCCGTACGCGTCGCTGAAGACCCTCTGCGTGCCGTAGCCAAAGGAACCAGCTATGCTTTGCAGAACCTTCACAAGTTTCACTTCCTCCTCGTCAAAAGCTAATGGCGCCTTTCCTTCTTGCTCTTTTCCCTCTCCCCGACTTAGCATTGGCTGACCCAGCCGAAGCTATGCGGGAGAAGACAAAGTCTGTACGAGTATCCGATAAAATCCATGCGTGAATGGCTAACGTTACTGATTCATCCCACTTTTTTATGGGTTTTAATACAAACTATAGCGTTTTCTTTGTATATACGCTACACTCCGGCAGTAAATACGGCCATAGATCGGGTTGTGTTAAGCGCCAGAGCGGCTTTTCACAGGGCATTCTTATGGGTTCGACGGCCTTGGATAGCAATGCAGCAGGTAGAGGAGATGACTCAGCTCACCACGCAGCTAAACGAAGCCTTTACCACTTTACAGACTGCCACAGGCCCTGTATCCTATCCTTTGGCCGCCTGGGGAGATTTTTCTCTCCTGAAAACTTATCGCCTTCTTCCCGCTGAGGCTCTTTATAAAACTTTTCACCTACGAGCTAACTTTGCTTTACTGAATAAAGGGGCTAAGGACAGCTTATACCCAGGCTTAGCGGTCGTCTCACCGAGAGGGATCATCGGGATTATAGCAGATACGACGGCCCATACCAGCATTATGTATGCGCTTTTTCATAAAGATATACATGTCACCGCTATCTTGACTTCCCAGCAAGTATTTGGGCTGACCTCGTGGAAAAAGCCTGTTTTGAACCGTTTGCAGTTAGAATACATCCCGTTGTATGTGTCGGTGCAGCCTGGCGATGAAGTATGGACAGCCCCCAACAGTGCCCTTTTCCCGAGTGGATTAAGGATTGGACGAGTGACACGCGTAGAAACTGACTTTACCCAGGGGTTCCACGCAATAGAAATAGCTACTTTCAGTGATTGGCAGCGGAATGAACCCCTCTTTGTTCTCGTGCCCCGACACCCATGAAGGTAAGTAACCTGACCTTAAGCCTTATAGCGGGCTTTCTCCTCCTCTTCCAGGCAAGCCTGACCCCTCTCTTAGCTCTACCAGAACTCGCATGGCCTATGCCTTATGTGTTTTTTTGGCTCCTTCTGCCTTTTTCCTGGCCCACCCGTTTATCCTTACTCCTTGCCACTGCGTATGGGCTTTTATTGGATATAGTTTTCCCCCCTCCGGGCTTACATACCTTTTGCGGGCTATGGCTATGGGCTTTACGTAAAACCTGGCTTCAGACCCTCCATCCCAACCTCCCGGCCGAATGGCAAGCCTCCTTTTCCATAGACCAGTTATCTTCGGGAGAGTTTCTGGCCTATGCCCTCCCGCTAACCTTTATACATCACCTCTTATATTTCACGCTGGGCCGATGGAGCCTGCATGGAACCATCCTCCTACAAGCACTCCTCAGCACGATTTACACTTTCCTGTGGGAATGGCTTATTTTTGAGCTCTTCCTTCGCCAGAAGTATGCCCGGCGATAGATACAGCCACCGGAAAAGCTATTGGCTTACAGTGATAGCGCTAACGACTATACTCCTTATTGTACGCTTATCACAGCTCCAACTCTTTGCCGGCGAAGACCGCAAACAAGCAGAACTCAATACCGTACGCCGAATAGAAGTCATCCCGCCCCGGGGCGTGCTCCGAGACCGAAAAGAACGACTCTGGGTATCTAATGTGCCGTTTTTTAACTTATTTTTCACCCCCAAAGAAGCGTCAGGAATAGACACCGTCACTATCGCCCAGATTCTTAACTTTTCGCCTACCTGGCTTCGCCAACGCATAGAACAAGCCAGACAGTTTAGCCTAACCAAACCCACGCTCCTGGCACGGTATGTATCCTTTTCTCGGTACGCAGCCCTAATGGAGAGAAGCTGGCATCAAACAGGATTTTCGGGGCAAGTACTCCACAGCCGACGCTATTTATACCCAGCTGGAGCCCATATTCTGGGATACCTAAACGAAGTCACCCCCGCCGAAATCGCTGCTTCCGAAGGGCGTTATACCCTGGGCAATCTGGTCGGACGCTCCGGGATAGAAAAACAATATGAAAATCTTCTCGCTGGCCGAAAAGGCTATCGGTTTATCGTAGTAGATGCTATGGGACGCGAGCTGTATCCCTACCAAAATGGCGCGCAAGATATCCCCCCTGTACGAGGCACAGACCTCGTTCTCACAGTAGATGCTGAACTGCAACAGTTTGCGGAGTCCCTTTTTTATGGCAAAGTCGGAGCCTTGGTAGCAATAGAGCCAGCCACAGGGGAGGTCCTCTGTGCCGTGAGTGCGCCTTCCTATGACCCTAACCTGCTTTCGGGGGAAGAGGTCACCTTCCAGTGGCATAAGCTTCATAACGCCCCTCACCTTCCCCTCTACAATCGGGTGATTCAAGGGATGTACCCGCCGGGTTCTACCTTCAAGCTGCTGAATGCCCTTATTGCCCTCCAAGAAAGTACGCTAAGCGCTGCTACCCTCTACCCTTGTGCCATGGGGTTCCTCCGAAACAACGGCAAACCGGCCTGCCATGCCCATCCTACCCCGCTCTCGCTCATCGGCGCGATACAGCATTCTTGTAATGCCTACTTTGCTTCCGCTTATGCGGATCTGCTTCACCACCCTAAATATGAAAAAGTAGAGCTTGCTTATGAACAATGGCGAGACTACATGTTGTATTTCGGCGTAGGACGCCGCATCGGTATAGACATCCCCTCCGAAAAACCCGGCAACCTTCCCTCTAAAAACTATTATGACCGCATCTACAAGCGAAACCGCTGGAATGCCTATACCATCATTAGCAACAGCATTGGTCAAGGAGAAGTCCTTATGACTCCCCTTCAGATGGCGAATGTCATGTGCATTATCGCTAATAAGGGGTATTATGTACAACCCCATTTTTTGCGCTACATTTACGGGCAACCCCATAAACAAGTGGTCTATTTTGATACTATCCGCGTGCCCATAGACTCCCGCCACTTTGAGACGGTGATAGAAGGCATGCGGTTGGCCGTAGAGGCAGGAACAGGCTATTCGGCTTATGTACCCGGTTTAGGCCTATGCGGCAAGACCGGCACGGCACAAAACCCCCACGGCGCCGACCACTCGGTCTTTGTAGGCTTTGCCCCCGCAGAATCGCCCAAAATCGCCATAGCCGTAATCGTAGAAAACGGCGGATGGGGAGCTACCTGGGCCGCTCCTATCGCCAGCCTCGTCGTAGAAAAATACCTCACGGGCCGTATCTCCCGCCCAGAGCTTCTTAGGTACATCCAGGAAACCCCTATATCCTATCAATAACCATGCAGACGAAACCTTTACGCTTACACATTGCTACCCTCGGCTGCAGCAAAAACATATTTGACTCGGAAAGGCTGGCCGCCGCCCTCTCCGACAAGTATGTACTGTCTCACTCCACTGAGCTGGAAAAAGCCGATATCGTCATTCTCAATACTTGTGGCTTCATAGACCGCGCCAAAAAAGAGTCCGTAGAAGCTATCCTACAGTATGCCCAGGCTCGGCAAGCAGGCCGCATTCAGCGTTTGTATGTAGTGGGTTGTCTGGTAGGACGCGACCGCACCACCTTAGAGACCGAGCTCCCGGAAGTAGATGGATTTTATACCCAAGCGGAGTTTGACGAGCTCATCGTAGAACTGCAAGGAGACCTCCGACGCTATCTCTTGGGCGAACGCAAACGCATAGGCTATCCCCACCACGCTTACCTCAAAATCTCTGAGGGCTGTACCCGCAAGTGCAGCTTTTGCGCCATACCCCTTATGCGCGGACCACACCAATCCCGCCCCATAGAAGATATCCTCCATGAAGCTCGCCGCCTGATTGATGAAGGAGTCAAAGAAATCAGCTTGATTGCCCAAGACCTTACCTATTACGGCATAGACCTCTACGGAAAAAGGCGCTTAGCCGCTCTTTTAGAAGCACTCGCTGGCCTGCCAGGCTTAGGCTGGCTACGCTTACATTATGCCTATCCCGCAGGCTTCCCTACCGAAATACTGCCGATTATCCGAGATGCCCCCACCATCTGTAAATACTTGGATATGCCCCTCCAGCATAGCGCAGACCCTATCCTCCGACGCATGCGTAGGGGCCTTACGCGCGCCCGCACCGAAGCTTTACTTAATGCTATCCGTGAAACAGTGCCTTCTATCGTCTTGCGGAGTACCTTCATCGTAGGTTTCCCCGGCGAAACAGAAGAGGACTTCCAAGAACTCCTGGATTTCTTACAAAAGTATAAAATAGAACGTGTCGGAGCTTTCCTATACTCCCACGAAGAAGGTACCGCCAGCTATAACTTACCAGATGACGTACCTAAACGCGTGAAAAAACAGCGGTATCACCGCCTCATGGCCCTCCAACAAGAGATTTCTCATGCATGGAACCAAAAACTTATTGGCCAAACCTTAAAAGTCTTAATAGATGAGCACCAAGGAAATGTAGCCATAGCGCGTACCGAATACGACGCCTTAGAGGTAGATAATCTCGTATATGTCTCTGACCCAACGCATACACTTTCGGTGGGGGATTTTCATTGGGTTCGGGTGGTGGATGCTACCGAATATGACCTTTTCGCAGAACCCCTTTGAAGTACGGTGGCTCCGCACCGACTCAGTTATACAAGGCTGGCTCCTCTTTTCTCCGGCCTCTTTCCTCCAAGGACAAGGTATATGTTTTGCCCGATACGAAGTCACCATCATCCTAAGGGACTCTCTACGAGTATTTGCCCAATATAACAAAAAACTTTCATTCACCAGCACGATATACGAAGAGTTGCTACAATCCAATATACTCTCTTTCCCCACTCGCTTACCTTTTAGCGATACGGCCCTCCGCTGGGAAATATACGTATATGATGAAGAGCGCTACAAGGTATATTATGAAACGGGCACTTTACCCCCTCCTACTGTGGCTTGGGAAGTAAGTTTCTTTCAAGAAGGGTTAGGCTGGAGTATAAACGCTTTATCAGATAAGCAAGTCTGGTACTATAGCGTGCCCGCAGGTACCTATTTAGGCATGGCTGCCTTATATGTAGCAGAGCGTTCCGTCCCGGAGCTTACCCGCTACCTCTCTATTGAAGAAAAGCGCTTCACTGTCCGAGCCACGGGGGGAATAGACACCCTTTGGTTAGAGTGGCTTACCAAAGAGCTCCCGCCGGGAAGGTATCTTATTGGGCTGTACCTGTATGCTGGCGAAAAGCCGCTCTTTCAAGCTTTTTATCCTGTACGCCGTAAGTAAAGAACTTTTTCTAATCTCCTTACACTTCCAATTCTTTCCCACAATCCTTGCCATCGAAAGCCTATTATCTCTGCGGTACTTAGCTCTATACTTTCGCCGGCCCACTCGCTGGCCAAAACACTCCATAAAGGATTGTGTCCTACCAGCGCTACGGTATCTATGTTCTCTGGAAGCTGCTGGAGAGCTGTTTCCACGGCGATGCGGTCTTCTCGATAAAAGCCCATTTCTGGCAGGACTGCTTCATGCGGCAAGGAAGTCACTTGAGCAAGGAGGTGTGCCGTATGCCAAGCTCGTATGGCTGGACTGCTCAATATCCTATCTGGGCGATACCCTTCTTTTAAGAGCGCTGTAGCTTGTATCAAAGAGTCGCGAATACCCCGTTCGCTGAGGGGCCGATTGAAGTCCGAGACCCCCACGGGGTCCCAGTCGGACTTCCCATGCCGCATAAGTAAGAGTACCTTCATGGCCATAAAAAGCGCATATATCGGGGGGCTGTGTGCGGTCCGACCTGCAAAAGGTATATCCCCGCCGGCAGTCCTTCCATAGGCACTTCGCAGCTTGAACTCCAGTGGCACAAGCGCCCCCATACATCATAAAGCCTATACCCACAGTTTTGTTCTCCTTCTATGGCTATACCCCAAGGGAAGCGCCGTACCCTAAACCCCGAAGGCTCAGGCGACGGTGATAAAGCCGTTATAGCAGCGCAATCCTCACTGACCAACGCCTGCCGGCCGCGAGCCTGCGCATTTTCAGGGCTTATAAGGGCAGCTCCAAAAGTAGAGAGGAAAGCACGCATCCGATCTATTTGAAGGGAGGTAAACTCGTACATGCAGCTATCATCCACATAGCCCATGAGGTTATGGATAGGGTCAGGAAGGTCTTGAGGCGTTTCTGTGCAGGTATTAGGAATGGGGGTAGGACAGCCATAAGTGGGATTTCGTTGAGGGGGGGTATCGCAAATCTCGTCGCCTTCGGAAGCGCAGGTTTGGGGGGTAGTACCTACGCAGCCGCCTTCAAAGGGATGATATAAGCTAAATACATGGCCCATTTCATGGACGGCTGTACGTCCCCAATCAAAAGGGGCTTGCATGTCTCGCTGGTCACCCACTACGCTGGTCACGAGCACCATACCTGGCATACCCACCGTATCTCCCAAAGCCCGGGCATAGCCAATCGTATTGAGGGTCATGCTTTCTACCACCCAAATGTTGAGAAAGCTATCTGTGGGCCAGTATAGGAGCTTCTTGAGGGTGTCTTCTTGATAGGTCCAGTCATGTTGAGCCAAGGGCGAAAGGGTCCAAGTAACCCCACAGGTAGGCCCTCCCCCTGGACCAAACCGAGGCAAGTAAAACTGGATTCGCGCCGGCCGAAAATCCCGATTCAGCGCCCGAAGCTGGTCTCCTATACGGTAGGCCGGCAACCAGCCGGCGGAATCCGACGCTATCAGATGAAAGACCACCGGCACCCATAGGGTATCTAAGGTATCCTTTGCCTTAGCCTGCGTTTGCATAGGAGACAAAGGTCCCCGCAGAAAAGCTTTATCCACCGGGCAAACCTTCTGGGCCCAAAGGCTTAGGAGACTCCCCCCTACAAGCCACCTTATCCAGGCTATCCTCCGGCTCATAACCACCTCTTCCAACGAAAATACCAAAGTGTCACCACAGACGAAGCCACAATCCAGAACCACGCAAAAGCATAGCCCCACTGCCATTCCAGCTCCGGCATGTACCGAAAGTTCATCCCATAAATGCTTGCTATCAGCGTGGGCGGCATAAACGCCACCGTGATAACGGTAAATATTTTGATGATACGGTTCTGTTCCAAGTTTATTAAGCTTAGGATTGTATTTTGTAAAGACTCCAAGCGTTGAAAGCCAAAGTTAGTGTGATCAATAAGCGAAGAAATATCTTTGAGCAAAGTACGGACAATCTCTCTGGGCGAGTCAGTCAGGCGCTCCGAACGGATCATTAGAGAGAGTACCCTTTGAATGTCAAAAAGCCCTTCACGCAGCCGAATGAGAAACTCTTGTAGGGTCTGTATTTGCAAGATATTACGCTGCTGCTCCTCAAAATCAGCGGTTTTTAGCTCAGAAGAAAGCCTATATATGTGCTGTGATATAAGCTCTATGTTATCAGCATCTACATCTACAATCTGCCCTAAAATCGCTAAAAGGAGTTTGAGAGGATTATCCGCTACGTCCGGATTATATTTGAGTTTGCGAATAAGCTCTTGAAATACTTTGCTTTCATGCTCCCGATAGGTAAATAGCCTTTCCTTCAGCCAAATAATGCTCAAATCTTGTTCCTGCAAGACAAGCCCTTCTTCGGCAGGTCGTATCTCTATCAGACGTACTATAAGCCGGGTTTGCCCATTTTCCTCATGGTAGCGGGAAGTAGCCTCAATCTCTACAACCTCTTGCTTAGAAGGAAACCGTATAGAAAAATAGCGCTCTATTTTTTCTAACTTTTCGCGTGGAATGCTGCAGACATCTATCCATACATAGGCGTCCAAAGCCTCTTTTTCAGGGATGTCCTCTTCCCAGCGCTGCTGTATATAAGGGACAAGTTGATAAGCCCGCAGCATTTTGCGCAAAGTTAGGGGGAAGGGTGCGGCTGAAAATGCGCCAAGAGATTTTCCAACTGAGGTTCTATCGGGAGGTGGCCATCATTGACTATGAGGAAGTCCGCGTAAGCTATTTTTTTCCATTCAGGCCACTGACCTTGGATGCGAGCCAGCGCGGCCGTGGGAGAGAGACCATCTCGCTGACAGAGCCGTTCTATCCGCACTTTCACGGGAGCATATACTACGACCAGGTGCGTAAGCCCATGATAGGCCCCTGCTTCTAAGGTAAGGGCTGCCTCCTTGAAAATAACCGTACATCCTTTGGCTTTTTGTGCAGAAACCCAAGCTAAAAAATCCTGTATAGTACGCGGATGCACCAAGGCATTGAGTTTTTCTCTAAGAAAAGGCTCACGAAATATCCTTTCTGCAATATAAGAGCGGTTCAGGGTACCGTCGGGCAAGTAGGCCTCTGGACCCAAAAGTGCTATGATTCCCTCTCGCAAAAAGGGATCTTCTTGCATGAGGACTTTAGCTCGGGAGTCAGCCATATAAATAGGATAGCCCTGCATTTGGATTTTTTGCAAGATATAACTTTTTCCGACTCCTATCCCTCCTGTCAAGCCGACAATATACATCAGTAGATGCGGGTAAAAGCCAAAGCGGACGGTATGAGTTGTACCTGCCGTGCATACGACGGCTTACGCACCAGCTCGGGAAAAACTACTGTATCCCCTGGCAAGAGCTTATCCATGGGCACCACTATGGCGAAATCTTCGGGGTGCCATTTGTCTTGATAGGCTTCCGGTATCCAAAACCGCAGGGAGACCTTATCCGGGCGAAAACGGACCCGATACCCTTTAGCGCCTTGTACCTGGGGCGCAAGGGCTACAGTAGCCAGTACAAAGCGATCTACTTCGGCTGCTACCCACAAGGTCTCAGGATACACATACCAACTTTTAGGCAGCACAACGGGATATACATGCTTGCCCTTCTGGGCTACCAGTTCAAACTCATACGGAGGCAGAGCCTCTCCCTTCCCTATCCAAACGCTATCTTGCACCCAGTACGGCCTCGCCACAAAATCCGCTCCTTCCGGTAATATCCACCGGAGGGACGGACGATAAGCCACTTTATGGAGCCGATCGCAGAGTTCCCGCGTAACCTCTTTATTTTCCTCCCACCTAACCTCCCCTTTGTCAGGAAAAGGCAGTACGCCCAAGCACAAACGCGCCAGGGGAAGAGTATCTCCCACCCTCCACGAAAGTAGGTCATAGCCTACCGCTGCTACTTGGACCGGGAAGGCCACCGGCTTTATGCCCGGGGCACTTACTACGATGTGGAAGGCAACCTCATACTTCTGGTCCAGCTTCACGATAAGCCACAATAGCCCTCCGGCCAAAGCCGCTACCCCCAAGAGGACCCACCTCATGAAGAAGCAGAGGCCGCCGAAGGAGCGTACGTCCGGATGGCTGCCTTCTCTATTCGGAGTTTCACATTCTTATCCACCTCTAAGAGCACGGTATCCCCCTCTATCGCCGCGATCTCTCCGTATATGCCGGAGGCAGTGACCACCTTATCGCCTTTCTTAAGAGAATCCCTAAACTGCTGCTCACGCTTTTGCTGCCGGCGCTGAGGTAGGATGAGAAAAAAATAAAAAACTACAAATATACCTATCAAAAAGATGAGCTGGATAAGCATAGGGGCCGCTCCAGGCCCTTGTGGGGCCGATCCTTGCAACCAAAGTAGAATATGCATACGCTTTTTTATTGCTTAGCGGGGATGACTTCACCGCGAAAACGCAACAGGTGCGAAGGCGGATCCGTATTAGCAAAGACTGTGACTGTCTTCATCTGCTCTCCAGAGCGTCCCTGGGAGTCAAACACCACTTCTACAAACCCTTCTCCCCCCGGCGGGATAGGTTCTTTGGTCCAGGCTGGAGCCGTGCAGCCACAGCTCGGTTTGACATCTATGATTCGGAGTGGCACCGTACCGGGATTGGTCACCTTGAAGCGATAAGAAACTTTCTCACCTTCTCGGATCCGCCCAAAGTCATGTTCCATCTTGTCAAACCGAATCTGTGCCGTTGGTTCCGCGGAAGCAGGCTTGCCAGCAGTATCCCCGGAAGATGCGCCGGAAGCAGAAGTAGTAGGTATGCTTTGGGAACTATCCGAGCCTTCCTTACTCACAGGGGCACAAGCTACTCCAAGCCCCAATAAGGCTATGCGCACAAGTCGCCACATATCAGGGCAAAAGTACGAAGCGCGCTCCGATACTACGCCCATACTAAGCGGAAGTAGAGCGCACCTCCCCTAAAAGGCCCTCTATCTCTAAGAGCAGCTGTTCAGCTCTTTTGTATTCGTCGGGGCGGAGGCCACTTTCCATAAAAGCTTTTTGGCGAGCTTCCTCATAGCTGGAAGTACCACCAGCGTTGGATACACGCTGACGGAGGCTATTCCAATAATCGCTCAGCTTCTGCCGGAGTCGTCTCCGGGTATTGACTCCGCTATCTGGGGCTATAAGTATGCCTACCACGGCTCCTACAGCGACACCCGCTAAAAATGCCCAAAAAGCACCGCTCCCGCGCGACTCGCTCATGGGGACAAATGTACAACAAAAGCTTGCCACCCTTCACTCTTGAGGCGGTCACGGAACCTTTCGGCTTCCGCCCGCTTAGAAAAATCCCCCACGACGACACGATACAAAGAGGTCTTTCCTCGTTGAGTTCGCCAAAAAAAGACGGGCTCCTTGCCTTCCTTTTGAACATTCTGGGCTAATACTCGTGCATTAGCTATTTCCGAAAAAGCACCTACCTGGACAGCAAATCCTTTTGGCTGGACAGGACGCCCTTGCATATCAAAAAATACTTTGGAAGGGCCTGGGAAAGGGGATACCTCGGCGGCGGGTTGCGTCACTTCTACACGCACCAGCGCTACTCCTTTTTGTAGGATACCCAGTTCTTGAGCGGCCCTTTCTGACAGATCTATGACCCGAGAAAGTTTGAGCGGTCCCCTATCGTTTATACGCACGACGACAGAGCGTCCGGTGGTTTTATCGGTCACCCGCACATAAGTTCCAAACGGCAAGGTCCGGTGTGCAGCGGTAAGTGCGTGCCTGTCGTATTTCTCTCCAGAAGCAGTCCTCCGCCCATGGAAGCTCGGCGCATAGTAGGAGGCTTCGCCCTCTTCTATATAGCCCAGCTGGGCAAAAAGCCCTGATATCGCTATGAGAAGGGGTAGCCCCTTCATCCCGCTAAGCAATCCCGCACTTCTATCCAGTGAAAGCGCTTTGTGAGGAAGCTACTATCCGTGAAAGAAGCATTACTGGCGGGGTTAGCCCCCGTTCCATGAAAGTCAGAAAAAGCTACACTCTGATTGATAAACACTTGCCCTCGGAAGTTGAAGCTCACTATTACACCCGCTTCTATCAAAAGGCGTGCAGCCTCTTGCCGAAAAGCTCGATCGGTAGAATAGATAGCACAAGAAAGCATACCTTTTTCTCGGGCATCTTGATAGAGGCGGAGGAGACCTTCTCGGGCATCGTCTACGGGCACAAAGAGGAGCCGGGGCCCAAAGTGTTCTATGCGGGCTATGGTTTCCTCTACGACTTCGGCTACTACGGGCGTGAGCGTTCGCGCAGCGGCATACTGGGGATGCACATAAGCCGTAGCCGGCCGAAGCACCTGTACTTGAGCCGAAAGGCGCTCAATCCGCTCTATGACGGTATCATTTTGCAGGGCGCCCAATATCGCTGGCGCTGCCTTCGGATGAGCGGCCAAATCCTCTATGGCTCTTTGCAGGGCTGCTACCACCTCTTTGTAGGACAGAGTCCCCATAGCCGTCTTGATACCCTCGCGGGGGATATATACATTTTGCGGAGCAGTGCACATCTGCCCACTGTATAAACTTGCTGAGAAAGCCAGGTTCTTGGCTACTGCCTCTATATCTTCTACGCTTTCTATCAAAACGCCATTTACTCCGGCTTTTTCTAAGAAAGTCACCTTACCTGGCAAGGCTTCTAAATAGGTGCCAAACTCATTTCCACCCGTATAATCAATGAGCTTTATCAGAGGATGCTCAGCTAACTCACGGGTGACAGGCTGCGCCACCGTATCTACAGCTAACTGAACAATCGAAGACGGAAGCCGGTATTCTTCAAAAAGTTCTTGTAAGATGGCGACAACGATGGCAATGGGATAAATAGCGCGAGGGTGCGGCTTAAGGATGACAGGGCTCCCTACCGCTAAGCTGGCGTATAAGCCCGGAAGGACATTCCACACGGGGAAGGTAGAAACGCCAATATGCAACGAAATTCCCACCGGTTGCGGGGAGAAGTACTTATCTATGACGGCTTTGGACCGCCCGAAGTCGCGTTCCCAGTGGGCTGCCTCGGGGATATGAGAAAGTTCGCCGTAGGCTACGGCCAGCGCTTCTACGGCTCGGTCAGCGGCATGAGGTCCCGAGGCTTGGAAGGCCATCATCCACGCTTGGCCCGTGGTATGCATGGTCGCATGCGCTATCTCAAAGAACCGCTTGGCCATGCGCGCCACCGACTCCATGAGGAGGCCTAAGCGTTCGGTCCAGGGAACCCACCGCCATACCCGAAGGGCCTCTTCTGCGGCCCCTATCCATTCGCCCACATCCGCCTGGGGATAAGAAATACCCAGAGCCTCTCGTGTATAGGGGGAGACCTCATCGGAGACGACCCAGCGGCGCCCCCCTTGGCGTAGCCTATCAAAGGGGCGCCCCAGCTGAGCTTTGAAATCCGCTTCCCCGGCAGAAGCTTCCGCCTCCGGGTAAGCCTTGGTATCTTCAGGATAGGCAAACCAGTAAGTACGCTGTTGCCAAGCCCGCAGGGCCTCTTCTATGCGCGGCTTATGCTGCTCCCAAAGGACTGCTCTCCGGTCATCCCGCTGATAGAGTTCCATCTGAGCAAAGGTACTCCAAAAATGTCATCGCACCAAAGTCACCGTACCCGCCCGAGTGATACCCCGTAGCCGTATCACATATACATAAGCGCCTTCGCTGGCCATGTCCCCACCCTTCACCCGCCCGTCCCAGACAAACGGCGCTACCCGGGTCACATACAGCTCTCGCCCCCACCGGTCATAAATAGCAAGCTCTTGCACGCACTCCACCGAACCGACTATCCGAAATACATCGTTAATTCCATCGGCATTTGGCGTAAATACATTCGGAATGAATAGGGCTTTGCTTATCACTGCATCCGAACTAACCTCATACCTTAGCGTATCTAAACAACCCATGTTGTCCAGATAAAACACTTGTACCTGATAGGTATGCGGCGAGTACAGCGGCACCCGAATCTCTTGAGTGCCCGCAGGGAAAAGAATACCTTCTGCCAAGATACCCAAGATAGCGCTTTTCTCCCAAGGCACCCGAAAAATTACCCACCCTCCACAAATATCCCCTTCCCAAAGTAGCGAGTCTAACCCCATGCGAGCGGGGATACTAACCACCCCCTCAAGGGTATCCCGGCAAATAGGCTGGGCCTGCGGATTGGTAATCAGCAGGTAAGAATAGCTACCCGGACCAGGAGCAGCCCATACGATAGTATCTCCGCGAAAAACTTGTCCATCCACATGCCATTCCACAGCGTTGGCAAAACGGCTGCGGGAAATAAACCTTATAACTTGGCTACACGTATCTACACGCACTTCGGCTACGGCCTGTGAAGAAAAATCTATCTCTACGGAGCGGCTTAGGGTATCGGCGCATAAACTATCTGCTGACAAAGCGATTAGCTGCACAACATAAGTGCCAGGTTGGGCATATACATGCACAGGATTGGGAGCATGACTGGTATCGCCATCGCCAAACTCCCAGAAGTAGTACCCAGCCCCATTGCTACTATCATGAAATTGCACCGTAAGCGCACAGTAATCTATCTCCATCCCAAAAGCAGCCCGGACCACTCGAGACACAGCTACGGACTTTCTCAGGGTATCTGTACAGCCTAAACTATCATATCCCACGAGTGTCACCTGATAAACGCCCCCAGCAGGAAACTGATAGGCCGGATTAGTACCTACGAGTGTATCTCCTGTGCTAAAAATCCATACAAAAGAAGAGGCACCCACCGATTGATTAGAAAAAGTATAAACCCCACGGCAACTATCGCCCGTCCAAGAGAAATCCACTTGGACAGCGGAGGAAAGCGCTTCTATGGAGGCGGTAAAAGTATCCCTGCACCCCTGCCGATTCACTACGATGAGCTGCACGGAATACGTACCCGGAGCAGCATAAGTATGTGTAGGGGTAGAGGCCGTGCTACTTTGGCCGTCGCCAAAATCCCAAAAGTATTGTAGGCCTGGGGTGGTATCCTGCGGGGTAAAATACACCTCTAACCGGCACCCTGGGCGTGCTCTAAAAGCCGCTGAAGGGCGCGAAGCCACCACTACGAGCCGCCGAATAGTGTCCCTTTGATTGCAAGTGGCAAGGTTTTGCGCTACCAAAGTAACCACATAGGTTCCTGGCTGTGTGTAGGTAACCGGCCCTGGGGCCGCTGCTGTGGAAGTCTGTCCATTCCCAAAATCCCAGTAGTAAGAAACACCGTTCTGGCTCAGGTTAGGGAAGGACGCCGTAAGGGGGGCACACCCTTGCGCGCCGGTAGTCTGCGCAACCACCGGATCCCCTAACTGAAAGTCTATCTTGAATAGGGCGTTATTGCAGTTAGGGCTATTGTTGGTTTGGGAGATACTACCTGTCGTAGTAGGAAAATCGGAGTTTCCCCCACAGCCGCCACATACCGATTGGTAGATAACCCCCCGATTGTCAAAGCGGCTTGTACCCCCATCCACATGCTCTTGGGACACCGGCCCCCCCCAAAAAGAAGCATAAGCCAGGCCCGTGAGATTCGGGCTAAAAGCCGCCACGTAAAAATCAGACCCATCGGTAGTAGCTTGCGTGGCATTGGCCGTGACAGGAAGGCCCACCGTAGAACCCTCAAATAACCCACCCCACCCAGACACATACACGTATCCACACCTATCAGCAGCAAAAGCGCTGATGGTGATATTGGGGGTAGTGCGTCCCGGCGAGCCCCATACCGAGAGGCGTGTCACCTGCGAGAGGGAGTCGTTCATAGAAAAGACAAACTGCTTGCCGCCGGGCGCGGCATACGCCCCCGGCGTAGGCGTAAGCGTACCCTCGGTATGCCCAGCCCCCCACAAAAACCCCTGCCTATCCAAGTCTATCATAAAAACCTGGTCGTACGCCGGCGTACCCCAGTAAGTACCTATGAGGAGCTGACTTAGGTCAGGGGCCAAAATAGCTAACCATCCATCTGCCCTGCCTCCCTGATAGGAGGCCTGATAACTCCCAGGAGTAGTGGGAAAGTCGGTACTGTTAGTTCCTCCTGCCCCATAAACTATCCCTCCAAATCCAACGCGGATAGAATAGCCCGCCTCTGCGCCACTTCCCCCCAAATAAGTGCTGGCATAGAGCTGGCGCAAATCCAAAGAGAGCTTACATACCACCGCATCCATCCCCCCCGAGAGCGTAGAACGAAAAGCATTAGCCGTGACGGGAAAGTTGGCCGAGCGCGTGGAGGAAATGATATAACAGGCTGTATCCGAGAGCACTATCTCCCCCCGTCCATCATCGGCATAGAAGTAATAAAGCGGGTAGGCGCGGCTATTGAGGCCATCTTCCCCACTCCCCCCCAAATAAGTGCTACCTAAGAGCTGATTACCCGCTGCGCTGATACAGGCCACCACTATGTCTATCCCTCCGCCCGAGGCCGGCTGATACGCCCCCACCGTGGTGGGAAAGTTTATAGAGCGGGTAGCGCCCAAAAGGTAGAGGTTACCTTGGGGGTCGGTTACAAGGCTATGAGGTTGTTCATTATTAGAGCCACCCAAGTAGGTAGCCCACAAGCGCGTGGTACCCGTGGGATTGGCCTTCCATAAAGCGATATCCGTGCTCCAAAAGATTGGCTGATTACTGGCATACGAGACGCCGCCGCCAAAGGTCCCCTGCACCACACCGGGCGTGACAGGAAAGTATATCCCCCCTGGGTTAGAATTCCATGAAGCGTCATTCACATTTCCGCCAGCAAAAGCGTTCCCTTGTAGGTCATAAGTAGCTGTGAATCCCCAGTTATCCGAATACGACCCGGAATAGGTAGAAAAAACCACCACGGGATCCACCACCAGCGGCTCCAATGGTGCAGGTTCCAAGAGCTCATACCGCACCTCTGGGCCTTCTATCCGATACCGAAGGGCGAGGGGCTTGCGCGTAGATTGCAGATAGACCCGCGGTACATACTCGGTAAAAGTCCCAACGCTGGTTTCCATGTACAAGCTGTCGCCTTTCACCCATACAGAGGCCCCCTCGTATCTCAATCGGATATACCTCAGGGCGGCTGGCGAAGCCACATACCAATCCCACTTAAGGCCCTGTGGTGTAAGGCGAAAGCATACATCCACCCCGGGATAAACCCCTTTATACCACACCTCTCTGAAACCACGCACATCGGTGGCTTGCCAAGGCCCTTGGAAAAAGTTATAGCGGGTTAGCTCCTCTTGTGCGCCTGTGGGTTCTACGGAATGACTACCTATCCACCGCACCCGCACAAAGTGCGCTCGCACCGGCAGCGGTGGACCCCAGCGGTCCCAATGCGCCTTTTCAAAAGGGGCTTCTTCCACTAAAAGCAACGCCGGGCCCTCTGGGGTGAGGTATATGCGATGCACGCCCCATACTGCTTCATACCGAGCCTCGGCATAGACTTGGCCTTTATTTTCCACAAAGGTGCCCCCATGTCGTGCAAACAGCAAGCCCCCTACCGCCACAAGCCCCTTAGCTATCCACCGCTGCATGCCTCAAAGATAAAGTTTATCAGGCTAACCCTCTCAAACAAAAGGGCAAAGTTTTTACATTTGACCCATGGAGTCCTACTGGCTTGAACAAGCCCGCCTGTTGGAGTGGGCTACCTTTCCTACAGTGGGGGGAAAATGGAGTTTTCAGCCACCAGATGTATTCATCCGCTGGTATGAGGACGGCACGCTCAATGCCGCCTATAACTGTGTAGACCGCCATGCTGCCCGGCACCCGGAGAAAGTAGCCCTTTACTGGGAGCCCGATGACCCCGGGGAGCTAAGCCGTAGCCTCCCATATGCCGAACTGCGCTTGGAGGTGTACAAGCTATCTGGGGTGCTGCGTCAGCTGGGGATTACGGCTGGGGACCGGGTGGCCATCTACCTACCGATGATACCTGAGGCAGTAATAGCCATGCTGGCCTGTGCACGCCTCGGAGCGGTGCATACGGTAGTATTTGGAGGCTTTTCGGCAGAGGCACTGCGAGGCCGTCTTTTAGACTCGGGGGCTAAACTCCTCATTACAGCTGACGAGGGTCGCCGCGGGGGCAAAACTATCCCGCTTAAAGTCCAAACCGACCAAGCCCTGGCTGCGGGTTCCTCGGTAGAAAAAGTCCTGGTGGTGCGCCGCACCGGCCAGCCCATCCCCTGGACAGAAGGGCGCGACCTGTGGTACCACGAAGCCATAGCCCAGACCTCTCCCTACACCGAAGCACCTCCCTTCCCCGCCGAGCATCCGCTCTTCATCCTCTACACTTCCGGCTCCACCGGCAAACCCAAAGGACTCCTTCACACCACCGGCGGCTACCTCACGTATGCTACCTACACCTTCCGAAAAGTCTTTGGCTACCAACCCAGCGATATACACTTTTGCACAGCGGATGTCGGCTGGATAACAGGGCACAGCTATATGGTGTATGGGCCGCTGGCCGCAGGCGCTACCGTAGTCCTCTTTGAAGGGGTACCCACCTATCCCACACCTGCCCGCTACTGGGAAATCGTAGATAAATACCAAGCCACGATTTTTTACACAGCTCCCACCGCTATACGTGCCCTCATGCGAGAAGGCGACTCCTGGGTCAAACAAACCCGACGCACTTCCCTCCGCGTCTTAGGCAGTGTGGGCGAACCCATCAATCCCGAGGCTTGGCGCTGGTACTACGAAGTGGTAGGCGAAGGCCGCTGCCCTATCGTAGATACTTGGTGGCAAACCGAAACCGGCGGTATCCTTATTAGCCCGATTGCTGGGGAAACGCATCCCCTCAAGCCCGGCTCCGCCACACGCCCCCTTCCCCATATTGAAGCAGCTCTCTTAGCTACCGAAGGGAAGGAAATACAGGGCCCAGGGGAAGGTATTTTGGTCCTCAAAAAAAGCTGGCCGGGCCAAGCCCGTACCTTGTGGGGCGACCACAAGCGCTTTGTAGAGACTTACTTCACACCGTATCCCGGGTATTACTTCACTGGGGATGGCGCCCGCCGAGATGAAGACGGCTATTACTGGATCACAGGACGGATAGACGATGTGCTGAATGTGTCCGGCCATCGCTTAGGCACCGCCGAGATAGAAAGCGCCTTAGTCGCTCATCCGGCCGTCGCCGAAGCCGCTGTGGTAGGCTTTCCCCACCCTATCAAAGGCGAAGGTATCTATGCTTTCGTGGTCTTGCGTGAGGGCTTTTCTGCCTCTGACACCCTCCGCCAAGAACTCATAGAGACTTTGCGCCAGACTATCGGCCCTATTGCCAGACCCGACCTACTGCAGTTTGCCCCAGACCTACCTAAGACCCGCTCCGGCAAAATCATGCGCCGCCTCCTCCGACAGATTGCCCGAGGCGCCCAAGACTTTGGCGACATCTCCACCTTAGCTGATCCTGCTATTGTAGAAACGCTGTGGAAAACACGCATCTCCCTTCCTCTCGGAGATATGTAAAAACAAAGCTACATTTGCCGCGGAATGCGTCTCTTTATTGGTCGTTCCTCTTTACAACCCCTGGTGGTATTTGACCTTACACAATCGTTCTTATACATAGAGGGCATGAGTAATCTCACAAGTGCCGCAGACTTTTATAGATCTATTGGAAAGTGGCTTATAGACCATAAATCATTCATTCAGCCTGGTACCTCCTTGCATTTAAATCTCTACTACCTCAACAGCAGCTCCCAGAAAGCCCTCTATGAACTCTTACAAACTATTCAGCAGCAGGCCTTGCCGCTCTCTATCACTATCATCCAAAGAGCTAATGGAGATAACGAAGATGTCGTAGCTTTCTTAGGACAAATATGCCGTCTTCTGGGTTTACCCTACACCATAGAGGAAAAATAACCCCTCCTATCTCCTTACAGCTTTTGCAGCGCCTCCAAAAGCCTATCCAGCTCAGAGAAGCTGGTATAGACATGCGGGGTGATGCGTACGCCCTTTAGGCCGTTCCAATCAATCGCTGCGGTGAGTATGCGGTGCTTTTCTAAAAGGTGGTCGGCTAACTTGGCGGGTTCCCACCCTTCCACTTGGATAGTAGCCAATCCTGCCGAAAGCCGCTGGGAGGTAAGGGGTTTTATCTTCGGGAGCTTGAGGGCTGCTTCCAGCCAGTAGTTTTTGAGGGCAATCAGCCGGTCCCGCTTGCGCACCGCCCCTATCTGCTCGTGAAAGTCAATAGCTGCAGAGATAGCTTGTTCCGTGGGGATAGAACGTGTGCCTAAATGTTCAAACTTGCGGATATCGTCGGCTTTTCGTTCCGGCGGTGCAGCAAACAAGGGCCATATTGAAGCTATTTTTTCCTTTCTCACATAGAGGAGTCCTGTACCAAAAGGCGCGCAGAGCCACTTATGTAGGCTTACGCCGGCAGCATCGCAGCCCATCGCACGAAAATCCACCAATATATGCGCAAAACTGTGCGCAGCATCTACAATAGTGAAAATATTGCGTTTGCGGGCTTCGGCGGTGAGGCGTTCTACGGGAACGATTTGGCCGGTCCAGTTGATAAGGTGGGTAAGGTGTAGGACGCGGGTACGGGGCGTAATAGCCTCCAGGTAGGGGGCGATAAGCGCCTCTGGGTCGTCTGAAGGCAGGGGTAAGCGTACCCACCGTAGTTGGATACCCTCGCGCGCCTCCCGCTGCTTCCAAGCAGCGACCATGCTCGGATAATCGCTCTCTGCCAGGATAACCTCATCCCCTCGGCGCAGGTCCAAGCCGAAGATGACCGTTTCTAAGGCCTCCGTCGAGTTGCGTACGAGGGCTATTTCTTCGGGGTCGGCGCCGCACAACCGCGCCAATCGCTGCCGAATAGGCTCTTTCTGGTCTTGCTGACGCCACATAACATAGGCCGGGGCTTCGTTGGCCGCCAGCTCTAAACGGAAGAAAGCTTCCAACACCGGGCGCGGATGAGGCGAGACACCGCCATTATTGAGGTTGATAAGCGAGGAGTGACGCGGAAATTCGGAACGCACCCACGCCCAAAAGTCTTCCCCTTCGTCTGGCGGCATGGGGCGGGGACGCTCCCAATGCCGCACGGCCTCAAAAGGTAGCCCTAACCATACGGCGAGCGCTTGAAGAAAAGTACGCCGTTCCACCCCCCAAAGCTACACATTAGGCCGTAAGCACCGAAAACCACCCCCCTATGGCCATACCCGCCAGCATACCTATTCCCACACCCAACGCACCCAACAAAAACCACTCGTCTAAGGGATAAGGAGCTATGACCCTTTCTTTTCTGGCTAAGAAGTCTTTTACCCGTAAGTCCGACTCATAGAACCTTCCCCCAGAAAGCGCACTGATTTTCTGCAGAGCCTCTGGCTGAATCTGAGGCCCCTCTTTCCCCACGAGCCAGGTATGGATAGGGAGCGCTTTATGGCGGGCTTCCTCAGCGAGAGCCAGCAAGGAAGCGCTTTCGGGGTAGTTGTGGGCGCCGTCGCTGATGAGCAGAGCTTCCTCCCCCGGGCGCGCTACACTGAGAAGCCCCACCAACGCATCCGCCATATCCGTGCCCTCCCCTAAGTGTAACCGAGTGCCCTCCCGCAAAGCAAACCGCACGGCCTCCCAATCACGCGTAGGAGGTAAAGCTATGTAAGCTTTGTGCGCAAAAAATATTATACCTATGGCTGTACGTGCCTGGTTTTTTTCTAAGGAGTCCAGCCACTTTAAGAAACTTTCCATAGCATAGGTACGTCTGTCAGGCAAAACATCCTGCACAAACATACTTTCGGAGACATCCCATACCAGCCAGAGGGTAGAGAGAGCGGGCCTTTCTTGCGGGAAGTACCCCACCGGCCGAGAAAGCGAGAGCGTGGCCAGAGAGAGCATAAGGGCGGTGCCCCACCGGGGCACATGAGCCAAGAAATCGCCGCCCTTGATGCCTTTTCCGCTGTAGCTGATGCGCAATCGGATACGAGCGGCTAACCACGCCCCTATCCACCACACAGGCAGGAGCAAAAGCCAGTAAGGAGCTTCCATGGCGAGCTTCATACCCAGAGGAGGAAGTGCGCCTTTTCAGAAAAGGCGGGAATGCCTGCTCGAAGCTTTGCCCACAGGGCTTGCCAGTAGTGGTAGCGCTCTTCCGGAGTGAGGGCCCCCCCTCCGAAAAGCTGCTGATAACGCACTTGGACCCACAGCTGCAGCGCCTCGCGCAGAACAGGGACGCCTTGTACCTCCCCTACCTCGGCGGGTAGTAGCGCCGCCGGATGGAAGTTTGCCGAAGCCCAAAAGAGCTTTTGCACCGCATGGAGAAAGGCCTCGAAGTCGCCGTGAGGCTTAGGCCGGTGGCGCCAGAGCGTCCATCCCCACCACAGCCGCCTTTTTATCCGATACACTCGCTCGCCGAAATACCGCGCTATCAGCGACCCCACAGCAAGCAAGGCCAGCACCCCTGCGACTACGCCCCACAGCCATGCCCAAGAACGAGGCTCCTCCGGCACAAGCGGCGTGGAAACAGCAGGCATCCCAAAATCCCCCTGCGGCATCACCGAGTCCGGGGGCAGGCCCCCCACACTTACCACCGTCGTAAAAGTATCCTTTCCCCAGCTCCAGCGTACCTTCCCCGGCCCCTCCCAAAAACGCAACCGCACAAAAAGGGTTTCTCCCCGCTGCACTTTCTCTACTACTTCTGGCCCGCTGGGTAGGTCCTGCTTCCCCACCTTGTATGCCCAATACGGCTCAGCTAAAAGAACCGTATCCCAGCGCATTCCTTGGGCCCTCAGACCTATACCTCCTCCCCCGACACTTACGAGAAGGCAAAGCCACGAGGCTTTGGACCAGGGGCTGACGAGAGTCATTTTGCTTGCGATTCCTGTACGACCCGCAGGAGATACTGGCCATACGGAACCTTAGCATGCCTCTGAGCAATCTGGCGTAGTTGCGCCAGCGAGATAAAGCCTTTTCGGAAGGCTACTTCTTCAATGCACCCAATTTTGAGGCCTTGTCGCTCTTCAATCACTTGTACAAAGAGGCTGGCTTCCAAGAGGCTGCGGGGCGTCCCCGTGTCTAACCACGCAAAGCCCCGCGGCATCACCCGCACCCGCAACTGCCCCCGTTCTAAGTAGAGCCTGTTGAGGTCCGTAATCTCCAGCTCGCCCCGTGCCGAAGGGCGCAGCTGTTTAGCCAGCAGCGGTGCCTGCCCATCGTAAAAATACAACCCAGGTACGGCATACTGGGACTTAGGCTGGGCGGGCTTCTCTTCTAAGCTAAGCACCCGTCCCTCCACATCAAACTCCACCACCCCATACCGCTGGGGATCCTGCACCGGATACGCAAAAATCAACGCGCCCTCCGAAATCTTACAACTTTCTAAAAAAGCCTGCATCCCGCTTCCATAAAAGAGGTTATCGCCCAAAATGAGCGCACAAGGATCGCCCGCCAAAAACTCTTCGGCTAAGATAAGCGCTTGCGCTATCCCCTCCGGACGGGGTTGTACTTTGTAGCGAAGCTGAAGCCCCAGCTCTGCCCCATCGCCTAAAAGCCGTTCAAAATGCCCAATATCCTGGGGTGTGCTGAGGATGAGGATTTCACGGATCCCCGCCAGCATGAGGGTACTCAGGGGATAATACACCATGGGCTTGTCATACACGGGCAAAAGCTGCTTGGTAATGACCTGGGTCATGGGATAGAGGCGCGTACCGGCCCCACCAGCTAAGAGTATGCCTTTCATGAAGCAAAGGGATTTTCTATCTCAGAGAGAAAGGGCAAGGCAGCATCCTTAGGGGAGAGGATAGGCTTTTCGCCCGAAGGCAACGCCCAAGCAATCGTCAGCTCGGGGTCATCCCACCGAATGCCGCCATCAGCGTGTGGCGCATAATACGCCGAACACCGATACACGACCACCGCTTCCGAAGAAAGCACCAAAAACCCATGCGCAAACCCCACCGGCACATACACCCACGTAAGCCGCTCGGAGTCGCCGCTTAGCTGCACATCTACCCACTGCTTATACGTGGGGGAAGTAGGCCGCAAATCCACTACTACATCTTGGATAGTGCCATATACCGCTGTGATGAGCTTGGCCTGAGCCTGGGGCGGCCGCTGGAAGTGTAACCCCCGCAAAACGCCCTTACGGGAAAAAGAAAGGTTATCTTGCAGAAAAGGTGGTAGGCCTAATACTTCTCTTTCGCTCTCCCGAAAAAGCTCTGCAAAATAGCCCCTATTATCTCTATGCCGAGGCAAATGCACAAGAAAAGCTCCTTCTAAGGGCAGCGGTTCTTTTATCATGCGGGTTGAAGTTTCGCACGGAAATAGGCGATACTTCTTTTGAGGCCTTCCTCCCGAGGAATGCGCGGCTCCCAGCCCAAGAGTTCCCGAGCTAAAGAGATATCCGGTCGTCGCACCTTGGGGTCATCTTCGGGTAACGGCTTGAAAACGATGGTACTGCGCGATTCGGGGAGAAGGGCCAGTATCTCTCGGGCAAAGTCTAAAATAGATACTTCACCGGGATTACCGAGATTGACGGGCAAAGGATAATCCGAATAGAGAAGCAGCCGGAAAATTCCTTCGACGAGGTCATCTACATAGCAAAAACTACGCGTTTGGCTACCATCCCCATAGACGGTGAGGGGTTCGTTACGGAGGGCTTGACCGATGAAGTTAGGCAGCACGCGCCCATCATCTAAACGCATACGCGGTCCGTAGGTATTGAATATGCGCACAATCCGTATAGAGACGCCATGGGTGCGGTGATAGGCCATAGCCATGGCTTCCATGAAGCGCTTAGCTTCGTCATAGACGCCCCGCACGCCGATAGGATTGACATGCCCCCAATAGGTCTCTTTCTGGGGATGTTCTAAGGGGTCACCATACACTTCCGAAGTAGAGGCCAATAGAATAGTAGCGCCTTTGGCCCGAGCCAGCCCTAAACACTTATGGGTACCTAAGGCCCCCACTTTTAGGGTTTGTATAGGCATACGCAGATAATCCACTGGACTGGCTGGTGAAGCAAAATGTAAAATATAATGCAGCTCACCGGGCACATGTACGAAGTTTGTCACATCATAGTGCAAAAAAGTGAAGCGATCTTTTCCAAAAAGATGCTCTATATTTTCCAAGCTACCGGTGGAAAGATTGTCCATGCCTATCACTTCGAAGCCTTCTTGCCAGAAACGATCGCAGAGGTGGGACCCAATAAAGCCGGCTGCCCCCGTGATAAGTATCCGTTTGGACATCGGACAAAGGTATGTACCTTTGCCGCATGCCAAAGCGAACCTACCAACCCAGCCGCATAAAGAGGCTACACACGCATGGATTTCGGGCGCGTATGCGCACGCGCTGGGGCCGAGCAGTGCTGGCCCGGCGTCGAGCCAAAGGCCGTCATCGCCTCACGGTCAGCGACACTATCGCCGGTAAGCCGTATTAAGAGACCTTATAGGCTCACTCGGGCAGAACGCCTGAGAGGCGCTAAGGTTTTGGCTATCCTACGGCGCTGGGGAAAATCCATAGAAAAAAATGGGGTACAGCTTATTTTTTTACTGCTGCCTATTCATCTGGGCGGCCCTCCAATAAGGGCGGCTTTTTGGGTACCTAAAAAGAAAGTCCGCCGGGCTACGCAGCGTAACCACATAAAGCGCCTCTTGCGCGAAGCTTATCGCCTGCAAAAACCTGTCTTTTACAGCCTACTACCCGACGGGAAAGCGCTATGGCTTTTATGGCGATGGCAGGCCGCCTCTCCTCCTTGCTGGCCTTCTTTGAAGGAAGATATGCTGGCCTTATACCAAAAAGCCCTTAGGCAGTGCGATCCGTCCTAATAGGGTTTATTCGGTTGTATCAAGGACTTTTATCGCCCTATTTGCCTCCTTCCTGCCGGTATACGCCTACCTGCTCCGAATATGCCATAGAAGCTCTGCGTAAGCATGGACTGTGGAAAGGGCTTGGGCTCACCCTAAGGCGGCTCAGCCGATGCCATCCTTGGGGCAGGTCCGGATACGACCCCGTACCTGACTGAGTTACCAGTACACCTGAATGTGCGGATTTTCGGCTTGCCACTTCGCTAAAAAAGCCCGTACCTCCGGCCGAAGGGGATTACCCCGCACATCCAAGTAGTGCAGATTAGGCAAAGAAAAAATTTCGAACGGAAGCGTCTTAAGTTGATTCTCCCGTAAATCTAACCGCCTGAGCCGAGAAAGTTCACCTATACCCAAAGGCACGGCTCGAATCCCATTTCCTGCGAGCAGTAGCTCTTCTAACTGCTGATGGCGTACAAGCGTACCCGGCAGAACCTCCATGCGATTGTACGAGAGATTGAGGCCCTTAAGCGCCGGCAGTTGCACTACTTCCGCAGGAATAGCCGAAAAACGATTGTGGGCAAGATTAACCCACTCTATGCTCTTGGGTAGGTGCAGATACGCCGGCCAAGAAATCCAGCCATACCCTGAAAAATCCACCTTAGCTGGCGAAAAAGGATGATACACATGATACACCACCGCAGAAAGCACCACAAGCCCCAATAATCCCCCCAAGATCCATCCTAAGGGGAAAGCATAGGTCGGCGCAGCCGAAACAGGCGTAGGAGCGGCTACCCGCTTAGTGGAAGGGTTAGCCCGCTGCCGCATCACATACGCCGCGAGCCGCAAATGATACGCTAACCTGCGCCGCGGATCGCTCAGGACATGGTACGCTTCATTTAGCTCTTGCATGCGGGCCGCCGCCTCCGGCGAAGGGTTAACATCCGGATGGTACCGCTTAGCTAACTCCCTATACCGCATCCGTATCACCTCCTCCGACGCCCCAAAAGGCACCCCTAACACATCATAATAAGTACGCATACGCCGGCGGCTCATCCCCCACAAAAGAAACATTTTTCCCCAATAACTAAAATACTCATCTTTGCCCTCGGTGCGTATCACGTGGCTGGTCGTGGGCCTGCCCCTCCTTTTCTGGGGCCAAGACGCCGATATCTTCCTCGGGAGCGAACTCTACCCCTACTTTGAACGATGGGATGTGCTCGGCTACATAGACACCTTTGTTCCCATAGAGACGCGACCCTGGGGACGAGAAGAAGCCCTCCACCTCCTAAGCCATACCAACTTCTCTGCGCTACACCGCTTAGACCAGGCGCGCTATGTGCGAGCAGCGTTTCAGGTCAGCGACTCTTTATCTCCGCGAGAAAAACCGCGCTGGCTCCCCCAAGCGCTCTTCCCCGAAGGACGAGACCTCCTAAGGTACCGAAGCCGATGGGGTAGCCTGTATATTGGCCCTTTACTCCATCTCTCAGCCGGCCGCGACTCGAGCGGAACCCTCTACCAAAATACCCGCGGCGCTTATCTACGCGCCCAGATCGGGCAAAAAGTAGGCCTGTACGCCGACATTTTAGAAACGCAGGCCCGCCCCCCCTTCTTCATCACCCAAAGGTACTCGCAATACCTCACCCTCTGGGGAGAAACCTTTGTAAAACCCTTCCGCCAAAATGCTTTTGATTATGCGAATGCCCGCGGCTACCTAACTTACTCCCCCACCCCGGCCGTCCGCATCAAGTTTGGCCGAGATAAGGGATTTTGGGGGCCGGGCTTCCAAAGCCTGTTTTTATCCGACTACTCGCCAGAATACCTATACCTCCATATACGCACCCGGCTGGGTCGATGGGAATACCACAACTTTTTTGCCCAGCTTATAGACTTTATTCCAAATAAACCGGATAGCTGGGGCGACCAGCCCCGTAAGTACTTGGCACTTCATCAGCTTATATGGCGTCCGTTGCGGGGCGTAAGTCTCGGCTTATGGGAAGGGGTAATGTATAACCCTTGGACTCCTCGCGGACGCCGAGGCTTAGAACTTACGTACTTTATCCCTGTCATCTTCTACCGCACAGTGGAACAAGCCCTGGGGAGTCCCGATAACGCTTTTTTAGGAATATTCGGTCGGGCCAACCTTCTGCGGCGCTTCCAAGTGTATGGGCAGCTGGCCATAGATGACTATAACTTCGGTAAGCGTCGGGAAGGGGCCGGCTGGTGGGGCAATAAATACGCTTTTCAAGTGGGGCTCAAAGGCTTCAATCTGGGGCTGCCTACCCTGGATGCCCAAGTAGAGCTAAACCAAGTTCAGCCTTACACCTACAGCCACAGCAGCTTAGGGGCGGCTTGGACGCACCATGGGCAGTTTTTAGCACATCCCTACGGCGCAAATCTGCGGGAGCTTACGACGCTCGTGCGGTACCAGCCCCTGCCCGGTCTCACCCTGGAAGGGCGCATCAGCCTCATCCAGCAAGGTCAAAACACCGCTACCCAAAACTGGGGCGCCAGTCCTTTCCTCAGCGACATCACCCATGTGCAAGACTTCGGAAACCGCTTACTCCAAGGCACACGGACCGAATATCGCCTCCTCCATGGACGACTTACCTACCAGCCCAGCCGCTTGCCCTTATACATAGAAGGCGAAGGCTTCTGGCGGGCGGGTATCGCCGGGGCCCTCCTGAGCCTGCGCTGGATGACCCCCGTAAAACCCTTGCGCTTCTGAACGGCTAAGGACTGACAGGGAGCCGATATACACGCTCCCCTACACGAAGGAGATACAGCCCCGCTGGCAAGCCCCGCAGCGAGAGGGGTTGCCCTACTCCCCCAACCAGCACCCCCGCAAAAAGCACCCGTCCCTGCCCGTCATACAGCGCATAAGACACATCCTCAGGCGCGTACAAAAGCACCTCCCCTTCTCCTTGCCGATAGAAGGGCTGCTCCCAAGCCACTTCTTTCCGACCTAAGAGGAGCGTCCGTTCCCCTATCTGCGCATAGAGTGAGGCGGTATACCGCCCAGGCATGCGCGCGTGGGAGGCTTCCCCTTCGGCATGCGGAGGAAGGGGATATACAGCTACCTCCTGGGCCTTAGAGACAAACTGCACATATAGCCCCTCTAAGGGCATGGGCGTGGTAAGCACCCATCTATGATACACTTGGCCTGTGGGAGAAAAAACTATATCCCACCGATGAAGCTGCACCTCAGCGGTCGGACAAGGCGCATACGGCGTCCAGGAAAGGTCATACAGCGCTCCACCCGCTTGGCCTGGCGTAGCTCCGCGATTGTATCTATCGGAGCCAGCAGGGATACAGTTCCCTGTAGCTGAGCAACCGTATTGATTTTCATTAAGGGGCGTAAGTTCTATGCCGTTTTGGCCGCCGGCGGTGAGTAAAGAGACACCGGCTGGGGTAGTGCCGGTGGAAAAGGCCACGTATCCCCCACCGCCCCCGCCGCCAGGGCCATGGTCCGGCGAACAAGAACAGAGATGAGAACTACAGTTTTGTCCGTTAGCGCCCCGCACATCTATCGTGAGGGTACCCGAGTAGCTATTACAGAAGAGGGCCACGGCTCCACCGGCCCCGCCCCCCCCTGCGCCATCGTTCCCTGCGAAGGAGACATTGGTTTGGCCACAACCGCTGCCAAGGTTTTGCACGCCTTGGGCGCCGCGGGCGATAATCTGACGCCCGCCGCCACTGATAGCCGCCGCCCGAATAAGTACGATGCCGCCGCCCGGACCTCCATTGCCTCCCTGGTCGTTATTGTGATGGCCACCACCGCCCCCACCCCCAAAAAAGAGCCGTAGATTGCTTGCACTCAGGTAGGACGCTAAAGAGGCCCCGCCTAAGCCATAACCCGAGTTAGCCACATTAGTCCCAGAACACCACCAGCGTGAGCCGCACGTGGTCCAGCCGCCTTGGCCGCCTGTGCCGTAGTTACCGCCCCCAGCGCCCCCTGTATTATGGTTATTTCCGCCGCCGCCACCGTTAGCCAGCTTACCCCGATAAGCGTAGTGGCTCATAGAAGGCCAGTTGGCTATGCCTTCCCCTTTTCGGCCGGCTTGGTCATCCGCAGCCCCGTAGTAGGTACCCGCATCACAAGCAGAGGAACTCCCCCCGTTTATAGAACGGAGACCGCCCCGAAAGCCTTGACCCGTAACATCAATATCTGCGGAAAAGGTGAGGGTACCGTCTGTCTCTATCACTACCAAGCCTCCTTTGGTGCCATTCCATGGCATAGCCGTTACCGGGCCCGTTATCGTCACATCCCCGGGGGAGTAGGCTACCTTCACTACTTGTGTGGCGGCCCCGGTGGGATTGCTGAGGTCAAAAGGCCGAGTAAGCGGGCAGTTTAGCGTGAGGGTATTGCCACTGATAGCCGCTATGTTAGCCAACTCAAATAGACCGGCTCCCCCTATGCTGGTGATATCCCCATACGTAGGGGAGTTGGATTGGTCTATTTGAGCGCCTTTGGCTTGATAGACGAGGATGCGATCACCCACCGCAAAGGGCGTGGCGTCATCCACTTGCAGGGTAGAGGGGTCTAAGAAGGCTGTTACCGCAGCATACTGGTTGACTACTCCAGAGAGTTGTGCGAAAGCCCAGCCGAGAGCAAGCCCTAAATAAGCTCTCGGTTGCATACTTCTTCACACAAAGGTAGCAAAAATCGTACCTCACCGAAGTCCCCCTTGCGCGGGTAGCTTTTTAGTCCTTTCCAGTCTCCGTACTTTCTCCTTTTTCTTCTACATATCCCTCAGGGATGCGGAAGAGCGCTTCATCGGGGGAAGTTTGGGAGATTTGGGTAGCCAAAAAGACGATTTTGAGGTCTACGCCGGGCACATCCATGACGATGCGCAAGGGGAGGCCTTCTACTTTAGCGCCGCGCGTAAGGGCGTTGGCTTGACCTATCCGTTCGGGAAGCTTGAGGCTGGGCGCTGCCCATACTTCCATTTTGACGGGCCCTTGCTCAGTAGCTACCTCCACGACGTACTTCTCCGCCGCATGGCCAAGGATTTTCGTTTTTTCTTTGGTTTTTGTCACCTTAGGTTGAGGCTCCTCTTCTTTAGGCGATTGAATGGGGGCTTTCTGGTAAGTCTGAAGAGCCGGATTAAGCACATACACATAGCCTGCCTCCGCATCCGTAATCAACGCAAACTCGCCCATGTCGGTGCGAGCTCGGCTACCCTTGTAGTAGGCGACCATCTTCTCGGGAAGCTGGCCCTTGAGCATATCGGCCATTTGCTGGGCCATAGCTCCTTCAAACTTCGTCGTGTAGGTCACAGATCCTTCAAAGGTCTTCTGCGCAAAGCCTAAAACTCCAAAAAGGAGTACGGATACGATTATACTGCGTATCATAAGTTTTGAGAAATTCGTTTGTAGGAAGGTGGGATTTGGAAAAGGGTATCCTGCAAGTTTTCTTCTTCTATCTCCGTAGCTTCATAGATAAGCCTGAGGGGGAGGGTGGGCAGGGTATATTCTATGCGCAGGGGAAGGCCTTGCACTTCGGCGCCCCGAAACACAATAGGATAGGCTTTTCGCGCAGCGGCTGGAACAGTTATATCCGTGGCTTCCCAGAATATTTGCGTATCCTGCGGCATTTCTACGCGCTTCCCCATGCAGGTGTGCCCTAAGATAGTGCGTTTTTCCGTAAGGGCTTGGACCACGGGCAGAAGGGTGTCTTCTTTACCCCTATGCAGCGGTAAAGCTACATATTCTTTTAGCTCTGGCTGAAGCACATAAAAGCTATCCTTGGCATAGTCCACAATCATACTCTCCCGCAGTCGATCGATGCGCACTTTATCGCCCTTGTGATACAGCGAAAAAGACAAATCCTGCATTTTGAGTAGAGGTTCTATCTGCTCTTTTCCTTCTCCCTCTATGGAAGGCTTATAATAAACTTTCCCCTCAAAAGAGCCAGAAAACGGGGAACACGAGAGACTTACAAGGACGCTCAGAAGCCATAAGGCCCCACGACTGCGCCTAAGAAGAAGAATGCGAGGTAACATAAGAGATAACTTCTTGTAAAATGTCATCTAAGGAATACTGGGGTTTCCATCCCAGCCAGTTTTGGATTTTTTGGATGTCTGGGGTGCGTCGCTGCATGTCTTCAAAGCCCGGCCCATAAGACACTTCATACGGTATAAGTTCTATGGGGGAAGAAGACCCGGTGAGGGTGCGTATGCGTTCAGCCAAGGCTAAGATGGAGATTTCGTGGGGATTGCCGACGTTGAAGATTTCTCCCCACGGCTCAGCGGTAAAGAGCAAGCCATAGATAGCTTCTACGGCGTCCTTTACGTGGAGGAAGGAGCGCTTTTGCTGGCCTGTGCCATAGACAGGGAGAGGGTGGCCTTCTAAGGCTGCCCGCACAAGGTTAGGGATAACCATGCCATACGAAGGGGACTGACGGGGTCCCACTGTATTAAAGAAGCGCACCACCACAAAAGGTGCCCCCCGCTGCTTGTAGTAAGCAATGGCCAGGGCTTCTTTGGCCAGCTTAGTAATAGCATAGATCCATCGATGTCGGGCAGGGGACCCCAGTAAAAGGAGCGAATCTTCGGAGAGACGCCCTTGCCCCGTAGGGTCTAAGTACTCTAAGGCCCGGCCATATACCTCACTGGTAGAAGCCACAAGGGTAGGTATGCCTGCGGCTTCCGCCGCTTCTAATACATGGTCTGTGCCACGCAGCCCTTCCAGAATAGTAGTGAGGGGTTCCGCCAATACGCGCTTCACCCCCACCACCGACGCTAAGTGATAAACCCGCTCATGCTGGCTTACCAGCTCCTGTACCAGCGCCTTATCTTCTACACTTCCCCGTACAAACTGGCAGCGCCCCTCGTACTGAAAGGCCCTCGTCAAGTTATCCAGCGACCCCGTGGAGAGGTCATCCAAAATAGTGACGCTGTGTCCTTCTGCCAGGCACTTTTCCGCCAGATGGGAGCCGATAAATCCAGCTCCCCCCGTAATGAGTACTTTCATGGACGACGGCGGGAATGAGGGGCCCGTCGTCCAGTAGGGGAACCCGAAGGGCGACGATGTGATTCTGTTCCTCTATGGGTACGCTCAGAGGCCGCCGACTCGCCATTTACCGCCGCTTTGTGGCTGACCCGATATTTGCCTGTTCGGTTATCTACGCCCACATATTTCACCAAAAGCTCCTGTCCTACTTTCAGCACATCTTCAATCTTCTCTACCCGGTAAGGGACAATCTCAGAAATATGCAAGAAACCTTCCTTGCCGCGCATAAACTCCACCACAGCACCTGCTTCTTTAAGCATTTTGACCTTGGCGGGGTAAATCTGTCCGACTTCTGGCTCAGAAATAATCTCTTGGATGATAGCTGCGGCTTTTTCTAAGGCAGCCTTATCTTGGGCATAAATAACCGCTATCCCCCCCTTTTCGTCCTGTTCTATGGTGATGGTTGTACCTGTCGTGCGTTGAATCTCTTGGATAACCTTACCTCCGGTACCAATAACTGCGCCTATTAGGTCATGGGGTATAGGGATACGATGGATACGCGGCGCATAGGGGGAAAGTTCGGGTCGAGGAGCCGGCAAAGCCTCCCGCATTTTTTGGAGGATAAAGAGCCGAGCCTCTCGGGCTTGGAGGAGGGCTTTTTCTAAAATCTCATACGGCATGTGCTGGATTTTGATATCCATCTGGCACGCCGTAAGCCCTCGTTCAGTCCCCGCTACCTTGAAATCCATATCCCCCAGCGCATCTTCATCGCCCAAAATGTCGGTAAGCACCGCATAACGTTCGGAGCTTTCCCAAATAAGCCCCATGGCAATCCCCGCTACCGGTGCCTTGATAGGCACCCCGCCATCCATCAAAGCCAAACAGCCTGCACACACCGTAGCCATAGAGGAGGAGCCGTTGGACTCCAGAATATCTGACACCACCCGAATAGTATAATCTGCAAAATCGCCTTCTTGAGGTAGGACTTGCTTGAGGGCCCTTTCGGCCAGATGACTATGCCCTACCTCCCGACGCGAAGGCGCCCGCAAAGGCTTTACCTCTCCCGTAGAAAAAGGCGGAAAGTTATACTGCAAAATAAACTTCTTGGTGCCCTGCTGGGTAGCATAATCTATAATCTGTTCATCTTCCTTAGTACCGAGGGTAAGGGTCGCAAGGGCTTGGGTTTCGCCACGGGTGAAGAGCGCCGACCCATGGGTGCGCGGTAAGACCCCTACTTCACAGGTGATAGGGCGTATATCGTGCGGTTTGCGCCCATCTAAACGAACCCCTTCTGTAAGGACCACTTCACGCATTACCCGCCGCTTGAGGTCAGCAAAATAACTAAGAGCAAACTTTTGTACTTCAGGCAAGGCCCACTCAGGATTTTCCGCTACTAAGGCTTCACTCACCTGCTGAAAAGCCTCTTCAAAGGCAGCCCGCCGCTCCTGCTTAGCCGAAGAGGCACGTACGATGGCTAAAAGCTTTTCTCTCAGGGCCCCCTCTAAAAAAGCGGCCACCTCCGGGTACGGAGGGGGAGGGTCTATCACTTGCTTAGGCTTGCCATAGTTCTCCCGAATCTGTTCTATAAAACGCACCAAAGACTGGATATATGCATGGGCATGGCGGAGCGCTTCTACTAAGCGGGATTCTTCTATTTCCAACATTTCGCCCTCTACCATGACGATAGAATCAGCGGTGCCCGAGACGACTAAGTTTAGGTCGGCTCCCTCTATCTGTTCGGCCGGCGGGTTGAGGAAAAACTCGCCCCCTCGCTGAATAACTCGGGCCATCGCCACAATCTGCTCCGTAGGAATACTGGAAAGAGCTACGGCCGCCGACAGCCCCAAGCCGGCAATCACATCCGGCGGGTATTGGGGATCGTAGGACTCCAAGATAGCGATAAGTTGGGTTTCTCTCCGCCAGCCCTTAGGAAAGAAAGGCCGCAAAGAACGGTCTATAAGCCGAGAAGTAAGAATCTCACTTTCATTCGGACGGCCATCGCGCTTAAAAAATCCTCCGGGAATACGCCCACTGCTGGAAAAGTTCTCTCGGTAATCTACAGTAAGCGGAACAAAGTCAGTATCTGTGCCACGCTCACTGGCACAGGCTGTACAGATTACGATAGTACCTCCTTGTTGAACCCATACCGACCCGTCGGCTTGACGAGCAATATGCCCAAAAGCAATCTCAATCGGCGCTGACCCCGCAATCTCAAAGACCTCTACTCGCCGCTCCATACATTAGCCCCGCAAGTTAAGCTTCTCCACAATCGCCCGATACCGGTTTATATCTTTTTCCTTGAGGTACCGAAGGAGGCGTTTGCGTTGCCCCACAAGGCGTAAGAGCCCTCGCTGCGTGGAAAAATCCTTTCTGTGCTCCCGCAAATGCCGGGATATCTCTTGAATCCGATAGGTCAAAAGCGCTATCTGCACTTCAGGTGAGCCGGTGTCTTGGGCCTCTCCCCGGGGACTGTGCTCAGCGACGAGTTGCGCCTTGATGCTTTTATCCCAGTACATGCGGCAAAGGTACAAAATAAAATCCGCAACTTCGGGGCATGTGGAACTTCCTTAAAGTAGTGGAAAAGATGCAAGCTTTGGCCCAAGAGCTTGCGCAGACCACCGTCACTGGCGAAGGCGCCGCAGGCAAGGTCCGAATCGTGCTCTCTGGCCACCAACAAGTACAAGCAGTCCACATAGACCCTGCCCTCCTCCAAGAACCCCAAAAACTGGAGGAAGGTATAGCTCAGGCTTTCCATGATGCCCGAGATAAACTGCAGAACCTTGTGATGGAGAAACTTGGCGGAGAACTGCCTCCTTTCCTGCCGGGCCTACCCGGCAATATCGGCTTAGGGTAATACCCCTACCGTGCCACTAAATGAATAAAGCCCTATCCCTTGAATCCGATACACCCCCGCCGGTAGAGAAACCTTAACTTGCTCATTTGGCCCGAGCTGTCCTCTAAAATATTCTCGGCCTAAGGCATCTATTACACGCAGGATAAGCCCCTCACACGCAGAAAGGATAAGGGTATTCCCTTCTACGCTCCATTTTACCGGCAAGGAAGCTTGGCCCACAGTAAGGCTTACCACCGCAGGAGAAGCCGCCACAGCAAACTCCCCTACCACTGGCAGATGGTCAGACATCGCATACAACGCATTAATAACTCCCTGCGAATACCCTGCAGGTGTCGGAGAGTCCGTAAGCGACCTACCAAAATGCAGGCCATCTTGTCCTATCACCTTAAAAGAAGCTGGCACATAGCGCACTTTCGCTGTGGATACCGTGCAAGAAGGCGCGAAAAAAATAAAATCAAACCTATCGTTGAGCCCACCACCGCTCCCCCCATCGGCTAAACTTTGTACGCGTGTGGATTGGCTGTGGAAAAAGGCATAGGTAGCATTCCCACTCCAAGGTCCCGCCGGAGCTGGATCTACCAGCACCTGGGTAAGCGTTTGATAGGCTGCCTCCGAGTCTCCGTACAGGTTATGGTCCCCCATCTCTATCACGAAACGCTGTCGCTGCGAGGGTAGGTTCTGGATATACTGCCGAATAGCTTGGGCCGCTTGCGCGCGCGTCTGTGCATCGGAGGACGCATTTCCTGCTTTGAGGTGAGACACTATCGCCACTACAAAAATCGTATCCTGCGTCTGGGCTAAATCCGCCGCCTTGTAATACAAGTGATACGCAAAAATATCCCGTAGCCCTCCCTGGGTAGTGATGAGCTCCTGCCCCAGCCACCCAAACCGTCGACTGTCATAAAAAAGCGCAGAAACGATATCGCTACTCACTGTGTTTTGATAGAGGCTACTACGCCAATAAGTCACTCCATTTACATTGAGCACTGAGTCTAAAATCCGCCGTACGAGAGCGGCGGAGGGGCCTACTTCATTTACGCCGATGAGGTGCGGCCGCACAAACCCCACAATCGTGCGCAGCTGCTGGTCCTTACAACGCGTATCGCAATAGCCGGGGGTAGCTCCGTAGTGTAAGAGATTGTAGGCCATCACCCGGATAGTGTCCTGTGCAGCTACTACGAGGGGCAAAAGGAGGAAAAAGCGCATGGAACGAAAGTACTGCCCTTTTGTGAAACCCGAGTATATTTGCTGGTGTGAGGCAGCTCCTGTGGCTTCTGAGCTTGGCTTTCGCCCAAGGGGGGCGCTATTGGGATAGTCTTTTCGCCTGGCGCATAGATACGGTCGCCTACGGACAAGCGCTTTCTGTATGGGGTACCCCCCAAACCTTGAATGCAAACCTATTTTTACCGGAGCTGGACCCGGAGCCGGCTCGGCCGGTGGTTGTGTTTCTCTTCGGCGGGGCGTATATCTCGGGCTCAAGGGGTGACTCGGATATCACGCATCTGGCGCGCTACTTTGCTGCTCGGGGCTATGTAACGGCTACCATAGACTACCGCATCGGCCTTAGCGGCCCCACAGCTACAGACTGGATAAACGGCAGCCTACGCGCCATGCATGATCTCAAAGCTTTTATTCGTTTCTTGAAAAAAAGTGTCATCCAGGACGGAAATCCTTTTCGCATAGACACCAGCCGCATTTATGTGGGAGGCTCTTCCGCGGGTGCTGGCACGGCACTTCATGCGGCTTTTCTCACCTCCGCGGCAGAACTGGCCCAAGTACCCCAAGCCGATACCGCCTACTTAGCCAGCCAGGGGGGGATAGAAGGAAACTCCGGACACCCCGGCTACAGCAGCCGGTTTTATGGCGTTTTTTCTTTATCGGGGGCTATACTCAAGGCCGATTGGATTGCCTCCTCCAAAGTCCCGGCCGTCCTCGCGATGCACGGCACAGGGGATAATGTAGTTCCTTACAAAAAGGGCGTCTTCCCTTTTATTTACTTAGAAGCCGAAGGCGGCTACAACATAGATTCTGTCGCTGCAGAGAGGGGACTCTATCATGCGCTCTTCACCTGGGTGGGGGCTGGCCATGTGCCCTATGGCACCCAGAATAGTATCAATCCCCCCTACATGGCCGATGTAGAAAACTTTTTGCGCTATCACTTCTACCAGTGGAATAGCCGAGCTACCAGCAGCCTAAACGCCCCCTCTCTCCTCTCTCCAGATAACCCTGTGGAAGTATGGAGCATAGAGGGGTGCTACGTGGGTGCGTACTCCATAGAAACTCTACCTTCGGGCGTATGGCTCCTACGCTCTCCCGGCGGCCACACCCGAAAAGTCTATCGCCCCTAAGGCGCCAAAGCCGATATCTTTTTGCCCTTTTTTCCTTAGCTCGTCCTACCAATCTAATGCTTATTTTCAGTACAAGCCTCATAGCCTATGCGTTGATATACAAGGAATATCCTCAAAGTATAGCCTATTTCCCAGAATGGGTTTTTATGGTACTTAGCACGCTGGCAATCGCCGCTGGAGGCTATTGGCTAAATGACCTGTACGATGAGCCTATAGACCGCATAAATCGTCCGATGCGGGCCCGTAAAGTAGCGTGGCTGAGTCGCCGTACCCTTGTCTCCGCAGTGGTAGGGCTATGGCTACTGGCTGCTTTGCTGGCCCTGAGGCTGCCGTGGCGGATTTTCTTTTTGCATATCGGGGCTATATGCGCCTTAGCTTGGTATGCTCGCTGGGGCAAAAAAACGGGCCTCCCTGGCAATACCGTGGTCTCTGCCCTGACTGGCCTCGTTGTTTGGGAAGTGCTTCTCCTTGTGCGTTACACCACGTATGCTGCTGATTGGATGATACCCTTAGCTATCGGCTTTAACTTCGTACGTGAGCTGGTCAAAGACGCTGAAGACCTTGTAGGAGACCGGCTGTACGGTGTGCGCTCTCTCCCCACCCACTTGGCTCCAGCCACGTGGGACCGCCTCCTGAAAGGCTTACTTATGGGCCTTATGGGGCTAACCCTTTTACCTGCCCTTGTAAAAGGTATCCTTTGGCAGAGTTGGCCTTGGACCTACATGGTTACCGCAAGTTTGCTGGTCCTTCTCCCTCTGACCTATGCGATAGGCACCCTACCCTCTTACCCCCGAATAAGCCAAGCCCTCAAAATCGCCATGGCCGGGGGCTTGATAGCGCTATTTTTTCTCTGACTCTACCAGACTACGCTACTTTTGCTACGATGCAGGTCATCCTTCCTGTGGCAGGTGCGGGCCTTCACTTGCGTCCCCATACCTATACCCACCCCAAGCCCCTCATCCCCATCGCTGGCAAACCCCTCCTGGGGCATATCGTGGATGAGCTTATCCAAGCCGGTTTTCAGCGTTTTATTTTCATATTGGGCTACCTCAGCGAAAAAATACGGCACTTTCTCCTCTCTACCTATGAAGGTCAGATAGAAATGCACTTTGTGCATCAAGAGCCGCGACTGGGATTAGCCCATGCTATCTCCCTCGCAGAGCCACTCTGTCCGCCCGAAGAACCCCTCCTCATCCGCTTAGGCGATACGTTAGTACAAGTAGATTGGCAAGCGGTACGCACCTCCACCCGGAGCTTAGTCGGCGTTGCGCGCGTAGAACGCCCTTCGGAGTTTGGCATCGCCGAAGTAGATGAAGCCAGCCGCATTCTACGCCTGGCCGAAAAACCCCTCATACCTCGTAGCAACCTCGCCCTGGTCGGCTTGTACCTCATTCGCGAAACCCAAGCCCTCTTCCATGCCATACGCTACATCCTGGACCAGCACATCACCTCTCATGGGGAATACCAACTCACCGACGCCTTAGACCACATGGTGAAACAAGGTACCCCTATCTATGCCCTTTCGGTACCCTACTGGCTGGACTGCGAGAAAAAAGAAACCCTCTTAGAAGCCAATCGCGTCCTCTTGGAACAAGGACCCACCCTTTCCCTACCCGAATATCCCCACTCAGTGATTATTCCTCCGGTGTATATCCCCCCTTCGTGTAAAATCTATCGGTCTATTGTGGGTCCCTATGTGAGCTTAGGCGAGGGGGTCGAAATACAGCACTCAGTGATTCAAGACAGCCTGATAGGCGACCGAAGCCGGGTATATCAAATGCTTTTACGGGGTTCGGTGATTGGCGGGGATGCCAGCCTTACCGGCCGAGAAAGCAGCCTGAACCTCGGCGAAAATACCGTCATAGAGTTATAAAACTTTATTCATCTGCACAGGAAGACAAAATATCTTCCGGCAAAAGGTGTCCTAAACGCGTCTTTTTTGCCAGTAAGTATTTTTTGTTGTAGGGCGTAGGTTCGGTGAGGAGGGGAACCGTCTCTACGATTTCCAGGCCGTAGCCGGCCAGGCCGGCGCGTTTGCGGGGGTTATTGGTAAGAAGGCGCATTTTACGCACGCCTAAGTCCCGCAAGATCTGCGCGCCCGTCCCGTAGTCGCGTTCGTCGGGCTTGTAGCCCAAGGCTACATTGGCCTCCACGGTGTCCAGTCCCTCTTCTTGTAGCTTGTAGGCATGCATTTTAGGGAGAAACCCTATGCCGCGACCCTCCTGGTTGATATAGACCAAGACCCCTTTACCCTCAGCTTCTATTTTTTGTAGCGCTAAGGCCAGTTGGTTGCCACAATCACACCTTAGCGACCCTAAAATATCGCCGGTGAAACAAGAGGAATGCACCCGCACCAGTAGGGGTTCGTCTGGGGACCAAGTGCCTTTTACCAGGGCTATGTGGGGTTCGCCGGTGATTTTATGCCTGTATGCGTGCAGTTGGAAGTGTCCGTACTTGGTGGGCATATCCACTATCACCTCTTTGATAATGGTAGTTTCGGAGCGGAGGCGGTAGGCGATGAGGTCTTTTATGGTAATGAGGGGGAGTCCCCAGTGGTCTGCGAGCTTGCGCAGTTGGGGTAGGCGAGCCATGGAGCCGTCTTCGTTCATGATTTCTACAATCACGGCTACGGGCGTGAGGCGAGCCAAGCGCATAAGGTCCACAGCAGCTTCGGTATGGCCGGCTCGGCGAAGCACTCCTTCTGGCCGAGCAATCAAGGGGAAAATATGCCCCGGCCGGGCAAAGTCTTCGGGTTTTGCCGCAGGGTCAGCCAAAGCCCGGATAGTGCGCGCCCTATCCTGGGCCGAGATACCTGTGACGGGTCCCTCTCCAATATAATCCACCGAGACGGTAAAAGCCGTATGATGGGGTGCGGTGTTTTCTGCCACCATTAGCGGCAGGTGCAAGGCTCGCGCCCGCTCTTCTGTAAGCGGTACGCATATTAGGCCGCGCGCCTCCCGCGCCATGAAGTTCACCGCCTCCGGCGTGACAAACTGGGCTGCCATCAGGAGGTCCCCTTCATTCTCCCGGTCTTCATCATCCACCACGATGACCATCCGTCCTGCCCGCAGCGCCTCTATCGCCGCTTCTATGCTGTCTATGCGAATAGAAGGTTCGGCCTCGGTCATGCTGTCCTTAACAAAACCCCCACGGCTTCTTCTATCCGTTGCGCCACCTCTTCTACAGAACCCACCCCATTTATGGGGTAAAGCTTACCTTGCGCTTTATAGTACGCCACCACGGGCGCAGTCTTAGACGCATACTCTTGGAGACGTATGCGGATAGTTTCTGGAGTATCATCGGCTCGGCCTTCTACCTGGGCCCGTTGGTGTATGCGTTGGACAAGTTCCTCTTCGGGTACCTCTAAGAAGAAAACGCCGGCCACTTCCCCTTTTTGGGCTTGGACCAAGTTATCCAAGGCTTCTGCTTGGGCGACCGTACGCGGAAACCCATCTAAGAGATAGGTATCTGTCTCATCTAAGTGCGCCGCTACCAACTGTATAATGGTCTCATCAGGCACGAGCTTACCCCCCTCTACCAAGGCTTGGATTTTGCGTCCTAAAGGGGTCTGTTTGCGAATCTCTTCGCGCAAGAGGTCGCCGGTGGCGAGGTATTTCCAACCGTAATTTTCTACGAGGCGGCGGGCCTGTGTGCCCTTCCCTGCGCCGGGCGGCCCCATCAGCACAAAAAGGCGCATAGAACAAAGGTAGGGGCTTTCCTTTTACCGGGCCAGCTCTCTTAGCTTTGCCTGCGCTATACGAGCATACAGACTTTCTGGGGTTTCTCGGAGGATCCGTTCATAATAGCGGGCCGCCTCCGCAGGCGTGCGCGCAAGTCGGGCCAAAATATACAATGCATCATCCCGATATAAACTCTCCGAGTCCGGATAGTCTGCCAGCAGCTCTATGTACTTTTTAGCAGAGGTAGTATCCCCTCGCTCAAAATAATATTGTGCCTTTTGCCATAAAACATCATCGGTGATGGGGTGCCCCCGATAGCGTTTTTCTATGGTATCTAAGAGTTGGGAAGCTTTTTCCAGCTGGTTTTGGAGACGGTATAGCTCCGCGCGGGCAAAAAGCTGGAGCGGTTCCAGGAGCGTGTCCGGCTTGAGGTTATCCTCAATAAGCCAGAAAAGCTGGATAGCATCGTTGGAGAGGTCATCTTGGGTGTTGTTTTTGAGGAGGCGGAGGCGCGTTTTAGCGAGCTCAAACTCGCCTTGGAAGTACGCCAGACGCGCCAGGTGGAAGTACACTTCACCCATCCAGCTGGATTGGGGGAGGCGGCTCTCAATCTCCAAGAGATAGAGGCGCGCCTGGGCAAAATCGCCTTTCTGCAGGGCTGCTTGGGAGAGCAAGAGATACTTCTGCGCTAAAAAAGAACCCGAAGGCGGTTCAAACTGCTGGAGAAAAGAGCGTACCGAATCCGCCTGGCTCAATCGGAGGAGCCAATAGGCTTTTTCTACGACAAGGGCGGGATTTGTGGGATTGAGCCTCCAGAGGGAGTCCACCATCGCCGCTGCCCGGTGCGGATGTCGCATGAAGGCTTCTATGGAGAGATAACGAGGCAAGATGCTGGCATAGTACGGGCAGGCCTCTCCTTGCTTTAAAATAAGGCTATAAGCTTCTTGGGCTACAGACAAAAGCCCCTTTTCCTGGGCGTTCCATCCTATCTCATAAAAAGGCTGACAATCCCCTTCATACCGCTGCAAAAGCCGGGCATAGCGTAGGGCTTCCCCATAATCGGCTGTTTGCTGATACAGCCGCGTAAGCACGCGGGCGATATCCGGGTGCGGGTGGTCTTGCCAGAAAAGAAGTAAAATAAACTCAGCACTGTCAAGGGGAAGTCCCTCCTGCAGGTAGCGGCCTAAAACAGCCATAAGGGTGTCTCGGGAGATGCGTTGGGCTTGCCACAGCCTGAGCCATTCCTGCCACGCAGGCCCGAGCTGGTTATCGCGCTCGTAAGAGAGGATAAGTAGCTCCGCGTAAGCCGCTGGGTTAGGATGCTGCTGGCGAGCTATCTGGAGCGCAGCCCGCTGCCACTCGGTTTGTCCCCATACGCGAAAGGCCGCTTCAGCGAAGGATTCTATTTGGGCAAGGGGGAGATTGCCCCGTTTGAGGAAGGTTTCCCACTCGCGGGTAGCGGTGGAGTCGCCTCGGAGGAATCGACGGCGCAGCTCCCAGGCCATGCCCCACGGGGAAAGGCGATTTCGGGTGCGTTCGCTTTGGAGCCAACGCTGGTAATCGCCCTCGCGTCCAGCTTGTAAGAGGCATTCCACCGCATAGGTGCCCCACAGATAATCCTGCTGCCGCTCAAAGAGTTTCTTGAAGAGGGGATACGCCTCTTCATACTTACCCATGCGGAAAAGCTCTATGGCTTCTCCTGGGTCTTGGGCAAAGAGCACCGCACAAGCCAGAAGTAGCCCCCTCATAACCGCCGAAGGTCGTTCCAAAAGGCAAAAAGCATAAGCGCCAAGATAAGCGCTAAACCGACATATTGCGCTACCTCACGCATGCGATAAGAAGGCTCGCGCCGCAGTACCGCTTCCAGCCCTAAGAAAAGCAGGTGTCCCCCATCTAAGAGGGGTATGGGAAGGAGGTTCATCACGGCCAGGATGAGGCTCAGCGCCGCAGTGAAAGCCCAAAAACTCTGCCACCCGCCTGTCTCATACGAACGCCCCGCCACCTTCGCAATCCCAATAGGCCCAGAAACATTTTCCGAGAGGCGCATCTTGCCCGTGAGGAGATAAAAAAGCGCTTTGAGATTCCCCACAGTAAGGCGATACGATTGACGAAAACTCTCTACAAAAGCCTCCTCCACAGACAGCTTACGAACCTCCTGGGGCAGCTCTGCCACAGGAAACACTTGTATGCGCCCCGCCGTATCCCTGCCTACCGAAAAAGCCAGCGTATCCCTCGCCCGCTGCACCAAAACCCTAAGCGAATCCCCACCTGCAGCCGAAATAACCGCACGCATCTCGGAAAAACTTTGTACAGGTGTATCGTTTATAGCGAGCACTTTATCGCCTTTTTTGAGGCCCGCTTTATCCGCCGGCCCCCCTGGGAGCGGTTCTATAATCGGCGGGAGACGCAGGGTAAAGATTTCTTTTCCTTGGGCGTACCCGTGTAAAAGGCTATCCCTTTGGGCTTCGTTGAGTATTACTTGCACGGTATCGGTCCCGCGCAGGAGGGTAAGGGTAGGCTGGCTGGCGAGAAGCCAATCTGGGGCCATCACTCGGTCCAAATAGGCTGGGGCGCCATTCACGGCGAGGAGCCTATCCCCAGCTTGTATGCCCAAAAGCGGTACGGCTTCTACCCCCAGCTCCCACCGAAAGAGCGGCACCCGCTGCACCCCATTTATAGAAAAGAGCACCGTCAGAACCCCTATCGCATAAAGTATATTCATGAGCGGGCCGCCGGCAATCACCAGCGCTCGCTGACCTAAGGGTTTTGCTCGAAACTCATCTGGCGCCGGCTCGCTGGGGAGCACCGCCTTCTTCCCGAGAGAACTCTCATCTACCATCCCCGCTATCTTGACATAGCCCCCTAACGGCAGTACCCCAATCCCATATTCCGTCCCGCCGCGCTTCCAGCTCCAGAGCTTCATAGGCCAGTCAAAAAACAAGTAAAACTTTTCCACGCGCATCCCGAAGAGCTTAGCGGGGAGGAAGTGTCCGAGTTCATGCACGAGAATAAGGAGACTCAGGGCTAAGAGGAAAAGGCCGAGGGTCAGCACCAGTCAAAGATACGAAAGAGGGGGCACCCGTAGGCACCCTAACTACTTGCTGGGAAAAGACTCCACCTTATGCGTGTATAGCCGCTATAGCCACACACCCGCTGTCTGTCTCACCTTTTTCGAGAAGTTTTGAAAAGAAGGGCACTAATCGCCGCAGATATCCTATTCTCCCAATAGACCTCACGCCGAAGCTTGGAGAATTTTTATATACTCCAACCACGCCTTGGGCACAGGCAGGCCGGGCTTGCGCGCCCCAAATATCCACAAAACTTCCTCACCCTGAGGACCAAAAATCTCCACCGAATAAATCGGTCCTTCTCGCGTGGGCTTTTCCACCAGATACACGCTGCCGATACCTGCAGGATTCAAGTGCAGGGTGAAAACCTCATCTAAGATGTTGAGCCAGCCCCGCGCCGGCGAAAGCGTATGGATAGTGCCCGTAAAAATGTGGTGCATGCCGGCATTCCCCACAAAAAACATGATGGGGGTCTGGGTATCTCTGGCCCAAGTGAGGAGATTTTCTACGGCATTTGTGGGGAGCTTCCAGGTATAGCGGCCTTCGGCCAGCTGGAGGGCCTGCTGCCGAGAGAGCCCAAATCGCCGCAACAGCTGGAAGAAATCGTGGGTATCTTGGAGCTGGGCCCAAGCTTTTAGAAAGGCCTCTGTATCCACGGGTAGAGGCTCTGGCGAATGGCCATTAGTCTGGGCCGGCGGCACTGGCGCAGGCGCCTGCTCTGCCTTATGGGCCGCAATCAAAGCCTCCCACTGCGGTAGATAAGCCGCATCCTGGAGATACACTTTGTGGATGGCTTCGCCTTGGGGCGTAAAAAACTGAAGGCTATACAACGGCCGGCCATCCTTACCGAAAGAACGCACCGCATAGGCATGGCCCCAGTGCATAAGGTACAAGCGCAGGTCTATGATAGGGCTATTGAGCACGCCGATAGGTCCTTCAAAGGTGGGTGTGGGATAGGGGCCGGTGGTTTCAATCACGGCCCATTCGTTGCGGCTGAGGGCCATAAGGGGCCCACACGCCGCCAGCCCCGCAAATAGCTCGCGAAAGGCCGGCCGCAGCGGCACCGCATCTTCTCCATACGCAATAGGCAAAAGCGCCATCTCCGAAACCCCGAGCTGCACCGCCGCATCCCGCAAATACATATGCGGATTTTGGGCTTTGAGTGCTGTGTAAGCTTCCCTAAGGACTTGGGTGGTCATGCCCAAAGGTACGCTATTTGGACTGAATATAAGCAAGAGGATGGACGGGGTTTCTTTCCTTTGGGTCATGCTACCGTGGCATATACCCCTTATTTTGGCTGTAACCACTTTTGTCCATTACTTGGACCGAAACATGCTGGCCCTGGCCTTACCCCAGATAGCCCAGGAGCAGGGGTGGACCAACGCCCAGCTGGGTTCTTACGGCCAATACCTCTTAGGAGCTTTTTACTTTTCTTTCGGCTTAGTGCAAATCTTTCTCAGTCCCTTAGCCGAAAGGTGGCATATAAAAGGCAGCTTGCTGGCATCTGTTGCCGGTTTTTCTGTAGTGACTTTTCTCTTTTATCCGTTTGGTGGGTCGGTGCTGGGACTAATAGCGCTACGGCTTCTCTTGGGCGCGGCAGAAAGCCTACACATGCCTATGAATAGCGCCATAATCGCGCGTACTTTTCCAGAAAAGGCGCGCAGCCGCGCCAACTCCGTGTATGTAGCGGGTATTTTACTAGCGCTTATGGTGGGGCCGCTTGTGCTTATTCCGCTGATGACGGAGGTAGGCTGGCGAAAAGCCTTTGCGGTACTCGGCCTTACGGGCATGGGGCTGAGCCTGCCCTTGGTAGCTTGGGGCATACCGGCCTTGCCCCCTTCCCCCAGAACCGCCGGACCTGCATGGGTATGGCCAGACCGCACCCTGCGGTGGTATCTCTTGGCGGGAAGCGCAAACGCTTTTTGCATTTTTGGCCTGCTCAACTGGCTGCCCAGCTATTTGGCGCGGGAACGAGGCATTCCGTTTGGGGAGCTTTCCGGGCCGCTCTTTGGGATATTTGCCGCAGGGATTGGGGGCCTTTTTCTATGGGCATGGGTAGGCGACCGCTACCAAAACCGCTTGCGTTTGGCCCAAGTAGGCTTAGCTATCGCAGGGGTGAGCGTGCTTCTTACGGCAGCCCCCCTCTCTAACTTCCTGCTGGTAGCCCTCCTCATGGTGGGGACCTTCTTTCAGAGCAGTTACAACGCGCAGGAGTTTGCCACGCTTCAGAGCCTGTACCCCCCCGAACGAAGCGGCGCCCTCACGGGCTTGTATAATGGCTTCACCGTATTGATGGGCGGCGTTGGCGGTTCGTTCATCCCTGGGCTGCTGGTGGCGTGGACGGGGGAGCTGCACAGCGGCATCCTCAGCATCGCCGCTGCAGCGATAGGGGTGTCCTTGGCTCTCCGGCGTGTAGAACGCCTACGCCGATCCATAACGCCCTGATGTATCTTTGGGAGACGTGTGGGGGCTTTGGCTGCAAGTAGGCCTTATCGGGCTTACAGCGGCGGAAAAGAAAGCGCTTAGGGCGGTAGGAGCCGATACGGTGCGGCGAGATAGTCTTTTGCGCAGTTGGGGCTATTGGGGCTCTGCGGGGGCGCGCTTTCGCTTAGAAGGGCTCACTTGGGAAGGAGATAGTGCCGCACAGGCAGGCTTGCGGCGCTATAGGTGGCGACGGTGGCGTAAGGCTCCCCTCACGCCTGCGCTCTTTCAGGCTATCCTGCTGGATATGCAGAACCAGCTTACCGCCCAAGGCTACCTCTATGCCACGGTAGCGTGGGACCGCTTCACTTGCAACGAAAAAGGCGCCTGCTTTGGGCAGCTCCGAGTACAGGCCGGAGAACAGATTCGGCTGGATACGGTACTCCTGCGAGGTCGTTGGCCGGCTCCAAAGAGCGCCTTTTACCAGATAACGGGCCTCACGCCTGGCCGGCCCCTCTCGGCGGCCCGCTGGGAAGCCCTCCCCCGTCGCCTGCGCAATAACCCCTATGCTACCCTCGTAGATACGCCTAAGCTGTGGCTTTTCCCCGGGCTGGCGTGGATAGAGCTTACCCTCCGCCCCAAAAACAACAACCGCATAGATGGGGCCTTATCGCTTTTGCCCAGTGGCAGCGGACCTAACCCCAAGCCGCAAGTGATTGGAAACCTTGAGGTGAGCCTCATCAGCCCCCTGCGGCTGGGGGAAAAGATAGAGGCGCGCTTTGCCCAGCTCCCTGGGGGTTCGCAGCGCCTTAATCTCGCGCTGGCGCTTCCCTACCTCTTGCGGGGCTTTGTGGAGCTACGGGGAAGCTTCCTGCTCTGGCGGCAGGATACCTCTTTCCTGACCCGTGAAGGCGAGGCCGAGGTACGCTACCGGCTCGCCGCCAACCTGCTCCTCAAAGGCAGTTTCTTTTCCACCACCTCAAACCTACTGAATACCCGCCCCTATGAGCAGCGTACTTGGCCCCCTCCGCCTGTATTGGATTTTCGGAGGCGCGGCGTGCGCTTAGGCTGGGAGTTGGATAATACCGACCTGCGCACAGCGCCTACCACGGGTTGGCGCGTAACCCTCACGGGTACCCAAGGCCAGCGAGGATACCTCCGCAATCCCGCCTTACAAAAGTTAGAATACCAGCGTCTGCCAGCCGTAGGCGCCTTTCAAGAAGCTTTCGCCCATATAGAAAAGTACTTTTCCCTCAGTCGCCTGCTGGTGTTGCGCAGCGGACTTCGGGGCTACCACTACTGGGCCAAGGGATTCTTTGAAAACGAACTTCCCCGGCTGGGGGGAGAACACTCCTTGCGGGGTTTTGCCGAAAATACCCTTCCTGCTGCCGCTTATGTGCAGGGAATAGCCGAGGTGCGCCTCCGCCTGGAAGAAGAAGGCTACTTAGGCGCTTTTGGAGAGGCTTCTTACCTCTCCCTTTATCCCCAGAACCTCACCCAAGCGCTGGCCGCCGGCATCAGTCTCCAGACCCGCCTGGCAGCAGGGCTTTTCCGAATCACCTTCGCCAGCGGCCGCCTCCTCCCTAACCCCTGGGATCTACGCCGTACCCTCGTGACCCTCCTCTGGGTCTCAGAGTTTTGAGTTTTTTATCTACCTTAGGGCCGTGCTCAGCCTATACAGTCTTAAGTTTGCTTACCAGCTTATTAGCCGAATGGACCCCTCAGAAGTAAGGTATTTTAAACGATTTTCGGGCTTTCACGGAGGAGATAAAATATACATGGAGCTCTTTGACAGACTGCGGGAGCTACGCCGACATCGCGTGCCTGTCAAGCAGGTGCGCCCCCTCCTCCAAAAAGAAGAACCCCGCTTAGAACAGCTGGTCAAGCATCTGAATGAACGCCTCTTAGAAGCCCTTACTTTCTTTTACGAGACCAACTCGCCGGACCATCGCCTCTCCAAAAGCCTGCGCCGCGCCGAACTCTTATTGTATAAAGGCCTCATACCGCTCCTCCCTAAGGTCCTCCTCAAGATCTACCAGCAAGCCCTGCAAGAAGAAAAGTTTGCCTTAGCCCTCCAGACTTTAGACCTCCTGAAACAGCTATGGGGCATGAATCTCATCCGCGGCAGAGGTCTGCGCGCCGAGGACCTTTTCCGCCATACCGAACGGGTGCTGAACTACCTTTCCTATGCCCATAAAGCCTGGTATGCTGCTGCCCTGTACATAGAGCTCATTTTGGAGGAAGGGGAATCCCACCCCAAGGAACGGCTCCTGGTGATTGACCAGTTTGTGTCTCGGCTGGGGCTGCAACCCCCCGAGCCCTCAGACCCGCTTACCCTGCACTTCTTTTATGATACAGGCCAAGCGGTGCGCGCCCGCCTCTACGGCGATAACGAAAAATATTTAGAGCTTACTCGCCTACTCGTCTACAAAATGGAGCAAAAACCCAAAAAACTGCGTTTTCTGCAGTCACGTTACCTCCTCGCCCTAAATAACCTCCTGGCGGGTCTCACCGAAAAAGGCGACTATGCCGAAGCCTGGACCCTCATAGAGAAGCTCCGGCGCCTTATGCCAGCCAGTCGCTTCCTCGCCCTCCAAAAAGAACGGCTGCTCCTCTTCAACGAGCTGAATCTCTCCTTCGTAGAAGGCAAAAGTGATGCCGTAGCTGCCCGCTACGAGGAATACATGGACCGTTTAGAACGCACCTACTTACGCTCCTCTCCTACCTACGCCCTCAATAGCTACTACCTTTTAGCCTTCAACCTGTATGCCGCAGGCAAAGTAGAACAAACTTTTGCCGTCTTAGACAAAGTCGAACAGGGCGCCTTGGAAATCAAGCGAAAAGATCTCCTCCTGGCTGCACTCATTTTGCGCCTTCTGACAGCTGTACAGAGCAAAGACAATACGATTTTGCGTTCTGCCCTGTGGCATGCCTACAGACGTATCTACAAAGCTCGGCCCACCTCCCCCATAGAAAAAGCCTTTGTAGGGTATCTCCAAAAAGCGCTCCAAGGCAAGTTCGCCTCGCAGGAGGAAGCACTGGATGCCTTTGCCCAGTATCTCCGAGCAGCTCGGCAAGGCACTGATTTAGCCCCTAAGCGCTTTTGGGAAGTGTTTTTCCCCACAGACTGGTTAGAAAAAAAGCTGTTGGATTACCGCAAGTATGTGGGAGAGGCTCAGCCATCAGAAGGTAGTGGATCTGGCCAGTGACGGCTACGGCGTAATACGGCCTGCGGATGGCCCCGTCGTACTGGTGCCTTTCGTACTGCCCGGCGAAGAGGTAGATGTCTGGATAACCCGCCGCAAAAAGCAGGTGTGGTACGGCGAAGTAGCGTATTGGCACACGCGCTCGTCGGCACGTGTGCAGCCCGCCTGTGCGGACTTCGGCACCTGCGGGGGCTGCCGCTGGCAAATGATAGACTACGCCGCCCAGCTCCAGTACAAAAAAAACTTTGTCCAGCAGGCCTTCCACCACATCGCTAAGCTGCCGATCCCCATACCTATGCCTATCCCCTCGCCCCACATCTGGCACTACCGGAACAAAGCGGAGTATGCTTTTGGACAGACGCCCCAAGGCGAGCTGGTAGTAGGCTTTCATCCTCGCGGCCACTTCGCTAAAGTATTAGACCTTACACGCTGTCAAATCGTACCTCCGGCCTTTGAGACTATCCGTAAGATTGTGGCAGAACGCGCTAAAGCCCTACACCTCCTGCCCTATGATCCTGTGCGTCATACCGGCCTACTGCGCTCGCTTCTCGTGCGTGGCACGCCAGCACGCGTGGTGGTATTCCTTTCGCTGGCAGAGGACCGCCCGGAGATAGCCCAGGAACTGCTCCTTCCCCTCGTAGAGAACCTCTCGGCCATCCAGGGTATCGGCTACTTCTACAACCCCAAGCGCAACGATAGCCTACACGACTTGACTCCTATTCTCCTGTGGGGTCAAGCTGAGCTCCTTTTAGAAGTAGTAAGACGGCGGTATTTCATCGGCCCGAAAGATTTTTTTCAAGTAAATCTACCCCAAGCAGAAAATATGGTTCGGTGGATAGCTGAGCGCTGGCCCCCAGAGGCACATACCCTCTACGACCTGTATGGAGGTGTAGGCTTTTTCAGCGTGGCCTTAGCGGATAAGGTCAAAAAGATCGTCCTCGTAGAAAAACTCCCCGAAGCCGTACAAGCTGCCGAGCGAAACTTCGCTGAAAATAAAGCGGCTTTTCCGCAGACTACCTATGAAGTTTTTACCGGCAGCGTGGAAGCCCTATGGGACCAAGCGATCCAAGAAGGAGAAGCAAGTGTAGCCATTATTGACCCGCCGCGAGAGGGGTTGCACCCAAGTGTGCGGCGCGCCCTGGCCCGGGGGCCTTTCAAACACATTTTTTATGTAAGCTGCCACCCGGCTACACAAGCCCGCGACGTAGCGGAGCTTACCCGCAGCTACACCATAGAAGCCGTACAACCGTTTGACCTTTTCCCGCATACGGTGCATATAGAAAACCTCCTGTGGCTGCGACGGCGCTTCTAATATGGAAGATAGGCTTAGGTACTGGACAGAATGGCTGTATGGCCGCCTGAAAGCCTACGAACAAAGCGGCCGTAAAGGGCTCAACCCTACCCTTGCGTACATGCAGGCTTGGGATGAGCGTCTGGGCCATCCCCACCGAAAATATCCGATTATCCATGTAGCCGGCACCAATGGAAAAGGTTCCACTGCAGCGTTTTTAGCTTCTATCTTGCAGGCGGCAGGGTACAAGGTGGGCCTCCATACTTCTCCACACCTGTGGCGCTTCACGGAACGCATGCTCGTGAATGGCCAAGAACCGTCCATAGGCTGGATAGACGCCTTCCTCCGGCGCTGGCAAGCGGAGATAGAAGCTCTCCAGCTCTCCTTTTTTGAAGCGACGGTGGGCATGAGCCTACAATGGTTTGCCGATGCTCAGGTAGATATAGCGGTGGTAGAAGTAGGATTAGGCGGGCGATGGGATGCCACTAATATCGTGCAGCCCCTTATCTCTGTAATCACGCCGATTGGATGGGACCATGTGGAGATTTTGGGGCCTACACTTACCCACATTGCGGGCGAAAAGGCCGGCATTATCAAGGCAGGGCGACCGGTGGTGGTAGCACCAGCCCAGCCGCCGGAGGCCCTCCCCGTCTTCCAAAAAGTAGCCTTAGAACAAAAAGCCCCTCTTACCTGGGCTCCGCTGCACGTAGAGGCCACCGATTGGGTAGAAACCCCAGAGGCCTTTTATCGGCGCTTCCATAGCGTAGATACGGGAAAGTCCTTTGTATCTCCCCTCACCGGGGATTACCAAGCTGTCAATCTGAGCACGGTCCTGAGTACCCTGGCTCTCCTCCGAGCAGAAGGGTGGGCCATTCCGGAAACGGCCCTCCTCCTGGGCATCCAGCAGGTGACTCACCATACCCGCCTGCGCGGCCGAGCCGAATGGAAAAAAATCGGCAAGAAATACCTACTCTTGGATGTAGCTCATAATCCGCACGGGTTCCAAGCTTTGAAATCTTTCTTGAAAATAGTTCCCGTTCAGTTGGAGGGTTTAGTTATAGGCTTTTCGCGGGAAAAGGACATACGCCAGTGTCTGGAGGTCTTAGGCGGGTGGGAGGGGCTGGTGTTTTTCACGCAGGCGGCGACACCCCGGGCCTTAGAAGCCTCCGCCCTCCAAGCCTTAGCCCAAAGTGCAGGATACCCCGCCGGCCAGAGCTACCCCACCGTCTCCGAAGCTTTGGCAGCTGCTCTCAAGGCCTGCGACACGGTCTTGGTCACAGGGAGTGTCTTTGTCGTAGCAGAGGCCCTACGCGCAGTGGAGACAACGCCCTAAAAGCAGCACCTTATCTACTTGCTTAGCCCATGGCTCTACTATCTGTATCGTATCGGCTGGCAGGCACACCCCCTTACGGCACTTCTCACAGAAAAAATGCGCATGAAAGCCTCCCCCTTCCTTTTCACACAAGACAAATAGCGGTTCATGGCCAGGCAAATAGACCCGATAGACTAACCCCACTTGCTGCAAAAGGATAAGGTTACGATAGACAGTTACCCGATCCAAACCGGTGAGGTGCAAGAGTTCTGCGTGGGTTTTTGGGCCTTTTTCTAAGGCTTCTACGATGCAGCGGCGGGGTTCTGTGCAGCGCAGGCCTTTTTGCCGTAGAGTTTTCTTAAGCTCGCTTTTCATAACAGGCGAATAGGTAAGCGCACATCTAAGTCGGTACTTCCCCGTTCTAAGCCGTAGTTTTTGTCGGTAGGGTTGAGATAGTGGCGGAGGAGGATTCGTACGGCGCCTTCTCGGAGGGTGTCCGGACCTTGCTGCCAAGTGCCTTGCGCCCCGATAGGGCGCCCCATGTCATCGCTATCGGTAGGTTGAATAAAGGCAAAAATAGAGTCCGGCTCCGGCAACAAGAAAAGCCGATGGGTATTCTTTTGCTCCTGCGTAATCACGGCTGTTAGGTCTTCTATGGGATTGCCACTTTCATTCAAGAGACGAACAAAGTACCGATACCCCTGCCCGCCCCGGGGCCGAAGCGTATCTATGGTCGGGAGGCGCCCGCCAGGCCCATCCGGGTCTTTATAGCGTCCCTTCACGGTATCGGAACCCTGCACCAGGTACAGCTCCACCGTAGTAACTACATCATGCCCAGAGTCGGCGCTGGCATCGTGCTTTTCCTTCTTGCACCCCAGAAAAAGTCCCACCCCTATAAGGGCTACAACTCCTCCTCTGAGGAGAGGCGTTGGTACGTTCATGCTGCAAAGTTACAAAAAGACCCAATACCCGGCCAATGGTGGCCCCTTTCCCTACTCGCCTAAGATGAGGGGGAGGCCGTCCTTAGGACTACCGATGATAATGATTTTGGTATTTTGGGAGTTAGCCAGGGCCTGGGTAGCCTCAATCCCCTTCCAGCGGAGGAGATACGGGTTGAGCCCCGAGCTCACAATATCTTGAAACTGCTTGATACCGAGCGCCTCTATGCGCTTACGTTCGGCTTCCTTTTGCTCTTTTTTGGATACGAAAACTCATACTCCATCGCTTCTTGTTCTTGGCGAAGCTTGCGCTCTATGGCTTCCGCAATGCTCTGCGGCAGCTTCACCGAACGAATAAGCACGGCATCGAGGTGTATGTGCTTAGCGCGCAAGAGCGAGTCGGTCTCATGGTAGATTTCTTCTTGGATTTGGTCGCGCTTGGTGGAGTACAGCTCCTCGGGCAGGTATTTTCCAATCACCTTACGAGTAGAAGCCCGAATCTGCGGGAGCACAATCTTTTCCATATAATCTGGACCAATTTCCCGATGGAGTAGCGGCAGCTCTGACGCCACAGGCGCAAAACGCACCGATACATCTATGTGAATGTTGAGCCCATTGCGCGCCAAAACATCCATGGCCTCTTCTTTTTCTTGCAGGCGCACATCATACTCTATGAGGCTATTCCAGGGCGCAATCAGATGGAAGCCCTCGCCGTAGGTCTGCTTCGTGTCTACCCCTCCGCCAAATGGACGAAAAAGCACCCCTAAATGGCCAGCTTCTATCGTCTTGCAAGAGGAGAATACAAAAGGAAGGACTAAGATGAAGATGCCTAAAATCACCCAAAGCCTCGCTTTCATACGCTATTTCTTTTTGTAGATAGGCACACTTGAGCAGGCTTCCCCGTAAAAGACCAAGTGCGCTATGGGCATCACCCGCCGAAAAAACTCCGTCAGTACCGACGGCGACACCGTAGCACACCCTTTTAGGAGGATTTTCTTATCGCGGAAGGGCGTAAGGTCCAGCTCGGCCAGCTTCATAAGCTGGTACTGCTCAGGCAGCTTTTCGGGTGGACATACCGCGTAATACACCACATGCGGCGCCAAATACATGCCTACCAATAGATAAGCCCAGGGCGGCACAATCGCCTCTGTACTCACATGGATGGCTACAGCTTGGCCAGCGTACTGGTTCCAGTCATGGGCCTTGAGGGCGGAACGAAAAGGCTTTTCTCGCAGGAGAAGGCCCTCCTCCATGAACTGGGCCAAATCTACCTGCCCAAGGGGAGGAAGGGGCAGAAGCTTTTCTAAGTCAACGGTGAGCAGCCCCGCCGCTTCTACTCGGTTGAGGGGGGCTTCCATGGGGCGGGTAGTCGGATTCGAACCGACGACCTTCTGAGCCACAGTCAGACGCTCTAACCAACTGAGCTATACCCGCCGTGCCGTACAAAGGTACAAAGTTTTTTCTCAAGGGAGGCCCGCAGCCAGAGAAGGATCCCAGAGCCCCTCCGGCGCCTCTATCACCAAAGTGGGGGGCACCGTGCCCCGCTCTAACCGCACCACAAAAGGCGCTGGAATCCAAAACTCCTCCCCTTTTTCATTCCGCACCACAAAGAAGTCATACGCGGCCCCCGGCTGGATAAAGGCCAGAATCCCCCGCCTCTGCCCGTTTGCATCCACGACTTGGGCCCCTTCAGCCTCTACATAGTAAAACTGCCCTTCGGGCAAGGGCGGAAGGTAGGCCTTGGGCAAATACAAACCGGCCTGCCGCAAAGCCTCTGCGTCAGAACGACTTCTATACCCCGCGAAGCGCAAGAGATACCGCCGACGGCCGGGCTCTTTCTCGTCTTTGGGCGTGAGGTAGGGGCGGCACACTTCTACCCGCAAAGGCCGAGCTTCTGGCTCATAGGTAAAAGCCACCCAAAATACCGACCAATCGTACGCCTCTGGCTGCGTAGAAAAGACATCCCCTATCACATACCCCCGAAGGCCCTGGGGACGGGCTACCCGCCCCCACAAAAAAAGCGCCGAAACCGGTAAGGGTTCTATGAGGAGCGGGCGAGTTTGGCTTCCTTCTGGGCTTTCCACGCTTGATATGCGGCTTCTATTTCCTCAGGACTTTTACCCTTCCGCCACAGGTGCAGCTTAAGGAGGATTCCCTCCTTGGATAGGAGCGAACGCACCGTCTCGGTAGGTTGCGCTCCATTTTTCAGCCAGTGTAATACCCGCTCATGGTCAAAGTGAAGGGTAGGTGGATTTGTGTTGGGGTTGTAATACCCTAACTTCTCAATGAAGCGCCCATCGCGCGGCGCCCGGCTGTCTGCCGCTACTAAGTGAAAAAAGGCATAATGGCGCCGGCCATCCCGACGCAATCTGAGCTTCACGGCCATGGTGGGCAAAGGTACGGGTTATCCCGCAATCCTGCCAGCCCATGCCCACGTACGAGCCGCCCACGCTTGAGCCGCTTGCCCGGGAAACTCAGCTTGCAACAGCGAACGGCCCACCACCGCTAAAAAGGGAGTCAAGGCAAGGCCTGCCTGAACTTCCCCCCCTTGCGCCCCCAAACCCGGCATAAGAAGCCAATCCCGGGGGCGCAGCGCTCGCAGCTGAGCCACTTCCCCGCTAACATGTGCACCCCATACCCATCCTATCGTCGCTAAGGAAGACGAGGGGCACTCGGCCAGTATCTGGGGCCATACTTGCCCTTGCCACGGAGCCCCTTCCGTCGTGCGCAAAAGCACAAACACCCACTTGCCTTCATACCGAAGGAAAGGTGCCAAAGCCCCCCACCCCAAATAGGGCTGTACCGTCACCGCATCAAAACCATACCGCTCAAAAAAAGCTTCCGCGTACGCCGCATTCGTATAAGCAATATCCCCCCGCTTGGCATCTGCAATCGTAAGTACGCCCGACGGAAGGGCTTCTTTTACCTTCGCCAGCAAATGCCACCCCTCCGGCCCAAAACGCTCATAAAAAGCCGTATTGAGCTTATACGCAATTGCACGCGACTCCGTCTCCTGAATAACCTTTTTCAGAAACGCCTCCACCCCTGCCAGATCGCCTTTCTGGGCTGCGGCTTCTACCTCCGCAGGGAGGGCTTCCGGTGAAGGATCCAAGGCCACACACAAGAAACTCTGCCGGGCCTCTGCCAAAGCCCACAGCGCTTCCGGACTCATCGCAAGTCTATCACCTGCACCCCCGGATGCTGCTTCACATCAAATACAAATACCGAATCGGGTATAGGCGCTGTGCTAAAGCTTTTCAGCTCATATTCCACTACCGTCCCATCGCGATTAGAGATGCGCATCCGCTGCGGAAGCTCCTGCGCGGCATCTATCCACACCTCCACCCGGAAGTAGTCGGTCGTATCGCTTATCGGGAAAAGGGAAATCTTATGCACCGTGCGCCCCTTGTAGGTTTCAGTCCGGTCTAAGCGGACCTTCATGTCCTGGTCATAAATGCGAAAAACCCGCTCTAAACTAAACCCTTCTTTGGGATCGTAGGTAGAAACATTCACTTCCTTTTCTTTTTTGAGGAACTGCCATACGGTCTTTCCATCGGAGAGGATAGCCATATCGCCTATATCCACGGCGAAGCGGTTTCGCTTGGGATGGTACTTAAAAATACCGCTACGGGTAATGCGTTTTTGGGAAGTGTCGGCTCGGTTTTCTATGGTGTAGGAAAACTGCACCGTCATATACTCCATGCTTTTGAGCTTTTTTCGGGAGCGGCGAATGAGGTCATTGGCCTTAGGGTCCACTTGAGCTAAAAGGAGCCCCCCCAGGAGGAGACCACTCCATCTGCGCATGTTTCAAAGGTACGACTTTAGCGAGAGCTATACCTCCATCGCCAGGAGGAGGATATCATCGGTTTGGGGGGCCTCACCCGCCCACTGGCGCAGCGCCTGCTGGAGAAGTTGTACCTGCTCGGGAAGGGAGAGATAGCTATTCGTTTGGAGGAAGCTCTTGAGCCGAGCGGAACCAAAGCGCTTGCCGTCGCTGCTGAGCTGGTCTGTAAGCCCATCCGAAAAGAGATACAACCGGTCCCCCCGGCTGCAGGGTAAGCCGCTGCAGGGTAGCCACTTGCCGAGGTGCCCCTTGCGTGGCGCTAATATCCTGAGAGCCGCCTGTGACAGGAAATATCTCTCCCCCGCGCCATACCCAAAGTGGCCGCTTTGCGCCTATGTAAGCGGCTCGGCGCGTCGCCGGCTCCCACCACAAAAGCGCCAGTTCAAAGCCCTCCTGAAAAGGCCTATCCCCATTCCCACCAAAAAGAGCTTGGATATCTTCTTGCAAGTGGCGAAATATCCCCTCTAAGTCATTCTTATAGCGGCTAAGGGCATGGCGCAGCGTAGTAGCGGCATACACACTAATCATGGCAGCGGGCACCCCATGACCGGTACTGTCCCCTAAGGCTACGACGACGCCCCCTTCTACCGCCTCAGCCTGATAAAAATCGCCCCCTACCCCGTGAAGCGGGGCATGCCAGAGCGCTACCTCCTTAAAATAGGGCCGTAAAGCCTCCACAGGCGGCATGAAGCGCTGCTGTATCCGAGCCGCATACCGAAGGGCCTGCGTAGTCTCCTCATGAAAGGCCCGTAACCGCTCCTCCCGCTCCTTACGCTGGGTGATATTGAGCATGGCGCCGAGGTAGTGCGTGGCTATCCCCGTCTCATCCGTAATAGGGGCCAACGTGAGGAGCATCCAAAAGCCTCGCCCTTGCCGATCGTACGCATAAATCTCCTCCGTAAAAGGCGACCGAGCAAAATGCTGCACGATAGAGTTTTCCGGGGTAGGCTTATCGTCTGGGGAACGCAGTAGATGGGCAAAGCTGCCCCCTATCTCATCCACATGCTTGCCAGTCAGCTCCTGGGCCGTCCAACCCGACGCCCGCTCAAAAGTCCGATTTACCCACACAATCCGTCCCTCCGGCGAGAGAATAAACTGCATCATGTTAGAATAGGCGGTCGCTGCAGCCAGCAGCCGTAGCCGTTCGCTTTGCTCACGCAGCTGCGCCAGGGCTTGCTCTTTCTCGCGGGTTAGTTGCTCCGCCATACTAAGCTGCTGCTGAAGCTCCTCCGAATATTGCAAAAGCTCTTGCTTAAGCAGCTCTATCTCCGTAACATCCTGAAATACCAAAATAAACTGACAGCAGTCCCCATTGGGTCCCGGCAGCTCCATCCACATTCCACTGATAAACTTATCCCCCTCAGGCGACCTAAAGTGGGTACTGTACTGGCCTTGTCGAGCTTTCTGGCGATATAAAGTAAGGAGCGCATCCGGCGGCGAAAAATACCTCTCCAATACCTCCACAGGCCTGAGGGCCTGTAGCTGCCGTCCCGAGATCCCCATAAGCAGGAGCGCCCCGGGACTGGCCCAACTAATACGATCTCGCTCCCCGTCTAACACCAACGTCGGCATGGGGAAAAACTTCGCCATCATATCAGCAAGGCGAGGGTCCAGGGGCATGTCTTCCATGCCGAGCGCCTGCGGACTTTGCGCCATCAGACGGCGCATCATGTCAAACAAACTCATGCGGCAAATATACGAGTTTTACGATTAGGGATATTAGGTAGAAATGGGGGGGGGGGGGGGGGGGATGCGTAAAAATACTTAATCATAGCTGGAGGAGGGCGGCTCGCAAGTCTTCTATGAGGTCGTCGGCATCCTCGATACCGACCGAGAGACGGAGGAGCCCCGGCGTAATCCCAAGCGCTAACCGCTCCTCCTCTGGGATAGAAGCATGGGTCATGAGCGCAGGGTGGTTGATAAGGGATTCTACGCCGCCCAAGCTTTCCGCCAAGGTAAAGATACGGAGGGCCTTCCAAAAGGGTTGCATATCTTCTGGGCTGGATACCTTTACTTCAAACGAGACCATACCGCCGGGCAAACGCATCTGCTGCTTAGCTAAGAGATACTGGGGATGCGTCAGTAGGCCCGGGTAATATACCTTAGCCACCTTAGGATGCGTAGCCAGAAACTCAGCGATTTTTTGGGCGTTTTCGCTGTGCTTTTGCATACGGAGGGGAAGGGTTTTTATACCCCGCAGCACTAAGAAGCAATCCATGGGCCCCGGCACAGCCCCGACTGCATTTTGGAGGAACCGCAGCTGCGTATAAGCAGCTTCATCGTTGAGCATAACCGCCCCCATCACCACATCGGAATGCCCCCCTAAGTACTTCGTCGCAGAATGTACCACGATATCTGCGCCCATCTCTAAGGGATTTTGCAAGTAGGGGGTGGCAAAGGTGTTATCTACGACGAGTTTAGCGTTTCGTTCGTGGGCCAGGTCGGCCAAGGCAGCAATAGGTGAGATATGGAGGAGCGGATTGCTGGGGGTTTCTATCCAGAGGAGGCGGGTATTGGGGCGGAAGGCGGCTTCTACTTCGGCTACGTTCGTGGTATCCACAAAGTCAAACTGGAGTCCCCACGGCTCAAAGACTCGGCGCATGATACGGTAGGTGCCGCCGTACAAGTCTCGGCTCACGAGCACATGGTCCCCTGGCGAGAGGAGGCGCAGCACGGCATCGGTCGCCGCTAAGCCGGAAGCAAACGCCAAAGCATACTTAGCGCTTTCCAGCTGGGCCAGCGCCATCTCTAAGGCGGTACGGGTGGGATTGTGTGTGCGGCTGTATTCGTAGCCCTTATGGCGGCCCGGCGCTTCCTGTGCATAGGTAGAAGTAAAATACACCGGCGTCATCACCGCCCCGGTGAGCGGGTCCGGCTCGGTGCCTGCATGCACCGCTAAGGTGTGCCACTTCACCCCACAAAGGTACTACGACTCGGCAGGGGACGGTGTCTCCGGCCGCAGGAGCGGGAAAAGAAGCACCTCTTGGATGCTGGGCGCATCACAAAGGAGCATCGTAAGCCTATCTATACCCAAGCCCAAGCCGGCCGTCGGGGGCATCCCATACTCCAGCGCCCGAAGGAAGTCTTCATCCATGGGCATGGCTTCCAAGCCGCCGGCAGCCCGCAGCGCCGCTTGCCGCTCTAATCGTCGCCGCTGATCTATCGGGTCATTGAGCTCGGAGTACGCATTAGCCAGCTCCTTCCCCGCCACAATTAGCTCAAAACGCTCCACTACCCCCGCCTCTGAACGGTGCTTTTTCGCTAAGGGGCTTATCTCCTCCGGATAATCTAACACAAACGTGGGCTGTATCAGCGTCGGTTCTACGAGCTTGTCGAAAAGCTGTGCGACTAAGTCTATGCGTTCATAGGGCGGCTCGGGCAGAGGCACCCCCTTCTCCGTAAGCAGGTGTAGCAGCTCCTGCTCCGAAAGCGCCCGTACATCGCGTCCCACGGCTTTTTCTATGGCTTCATAATACCGTACCCGCGCAAAAGGCGGCGTAAAATCCAAGATAAGCCCATTGTAGCTCACCTGCGTGGTCCCCAACACCCGCCGCGCCACCGCCTCTAAAAGTCGCTCCACAAGTTCCATCATCCAGTAATAGTCCTGATACGCCACATACAGCTCCACCTGCGTGAACTCGGGATTATGATAGCGATCTATGCCTTCGTTGCGAAAATCCTTAGAAAACTCATACACCCCCGTGAAGCCTCCTACAATAAGCCGCTTGAGATAGAGCTCATTAGAGATGCGCAGGAAAAGCTGCATATCGAGGGCGTTGTGGTGCGTGGTAAAGGGCTGGGCAAAAGCGCCTCCATAGACGGGTTGCAAGATAGGCGTTTCTACTTCCAGGTACCCCCTTTCGTTGAAAAAGTCGCGTATGGCCTGTACGATAGCGCTGCGACGACGGAAGAGTTCCCGCACTCCTACATGCACGATAAGATCCACATACCGCATGCGATAGCGCAGCTCTGGGTCTGTAAAAGCTGCATAGGTTTTTTCTTCGGTTTCCTTTTCAATAGGGAGAGGGCGCAGGCACTTAGCTAAGAGGCGGAAATGCTGGACATGTACGGTTATTTCGCCGGTTTTGGTAGTGAAAACAAAGCCTTCCACGCCGATGATATCACCTAAGTCCAAAAGCTTTTTGAATAAAGTATCGTAAAGCTCGGGCTGGTGGGCAAAGTCATCGCGTTGGAAGTAGAGTTGGATATCGCCGGTCTCGTCGCGCAGCACGGCGAAGGAGGCTTTGCCCATAATGCGTTTGCGCCACAGGCGGCCCGCCAGCCGCACCGACTTAAAGTCTAACTTTTGCTGGGGATAGTAGCGCAGGATCTCGGCTGCGGTGGTATTGATAGGGAAAGGCTCCGTAGGATAAGGCTCTATGCCCAGCTCACGGAGCGCCTCTACCTTCTGCAAGCGAATCTCATCCATGCCGCAAACCTACGGCGAGCGTTCCTTTCGCAACCAGACACATACGACCTCGGCGGGAGTTGTGTAGGTTTTACCCTGCACGACCGCGATAGCTTGTCCATCTGCGCCGAGCTCCCACAGCTGCCCCCGAAGGAATACGTTCAAGCCCACGGCGGTGCTATCATAGCGCGGCAAGCGCCCCCCTAAGGCATAAGTAAGCCAAGCTTGGCCTTCGGTGAGGACTGTGTCCCGGACGTCCGGCGGTGCGGGCCAACCGCTGTAGCCGCGCCAGGGTCGCCCCCAGCAGGAATCCCCCATCAAGTACGAGGGAACCACCACTATATCCACCTTACCCAGCGCCTGATAGCTCTGCGGAAACCAACTATCCGCACAGATAAGCACCCCTAAGCGTCCTAAGCTTGTTTCAAAGGTAGGGAGCGCTTCCACTCGGCCCGGCCGCGTGAAGGTAAGCTCAGTAGCTATGGGAAAAGCCTTCCGGACAATCTGCGGGAAAGGTCGGCCATCGGGGCCATAGACGACGGAGACATTTTCCAGCGGGGCGCCGGGCTCTACCCGCAGCGAGTCGCCTTCTATCCGCGCCCCCGGCAACACAATAGAACCCGCTACCAGCGTAACCCCATAGGCCCGGGCCAGCTCGGAAAAAGTACGATGATACACGCGCGCCATTTCTGCAGCCTTCCCCTGGAAGGCGGCCACTGCGGCGGGGTCCTTCCACCCTTCGGCCTGAGCAGCCCGATAAGCCCGCCAAAAACGCCACGGATGCTTAAGCACAAACCACCGCAAAGACTCTTCCAAGCGCGCCCGGATATAAGCCGCGGCCGGCGCTTCCAAAAGGACCAGCCAAGTGCCAATATACTCGGGAAAAACCACAATCGTTTTAGGCGTAAGGTACCCTTTGTGCTTGGCATACTGCAAGTACAGCTCCATCTTCCGCTTGAAGCTCTCTGGGCAGCCATATTCGCCCGGCTCTACCTCGGGCTGGATGCCTACCAAGCTGGCCGTAGCCGAGTCCCGGGAACCAATCTCTGTGCCTTCCATAACGGTCCGCTCCGCCATAAAGACCAGCTCTACGCACTCAGGCGAAGAGGTTACCATAAAGTATCCCCCTATCAGCCCTACCACGACCAAACCCGCTATTAAGAAGGCTAAGCGCCTCTTACGCATCCTTCAAAGGTACGCTTCTGGAAGGAAAGTACCTTTGCGGCCGTGACCCTTATTTTTTCGGCGTCGGGGCTACGGGGTACGATAGGCGGCCGCCCCGGCGAAAATCTCACCCCCATAGATGCGGTGCAGTGGGCCGCCGCCTGGGGCTACTGGCATTATCAACGGCGAGGGCCTGTACCCCTGGTGATTGGCCAAGACGCCCGTCCCAGCGGGATTATCCTACGCCCTTTGGTAGGTCAGACCCTGCGCGCCTTCGGCCATACCGTCCTGGATGTAGGCCTCACCACCACCCCTACCCTGGAAATGGCTATCCCCCACCTCCAGGCCCAGGGCGGTGTAATACTCACCGCCTCCCATAACCCCGCCGGCTGGAACGCCCTCAAATTTCTAAATGAAGAAGGCGAGTTTCTGGCGCCTGAAATCCTCCAGAAGATAGCGGCCCTGAAAGAGGAGGTGATTTTCCCCGCTATCGAAACGCCGGGACCTATGTCTTTCCCCGAAAACCTTCTCACTCACCACATCCAGCGCCTCCTCGCTCGCCCAGAAGTCCTCGCAGAAAAGATAGCTCGCCTTTCTCTGCGCATCGTGGTAGACGGCATCAACAGCGGAGGGGCCATAGCCGTGCCTGCGCTCTTAGAGGCGTTAGGCGTGCGGGATATCTACCTGCTGAATGGCGAACCGAACGGCCACTTCGCCCATCCCCCCGAACCCCTCCCAGAAAACCTTACCCAACTGGCCGAAGCCGTACGCACCCACAAGGCTCACCTGGGAATAGCCGTGGACCCCGACGTGGACCGGGTAGCTTTCTTTCTACCCACGGGCGAACCCTTCGGCGAGGAATACACGCTTGTAGCAGTAGCAGACTATATTCTTTCTCGGCAAAAAGGCCCCGTCGTGACCAACCAATCCACCACCTTGGCCGTGCGCAAAGTAGCCGAAAAGCATGGCGTGCCTTTCTATGAGAGCCGCGTGGGAGAGTACTACGTGGTCCAAAAAATGAAAGCCGTCGGCGCCGTGATTGGCGGCGAAGGGAATGGCGGCGTGATATGGCCAGCGGTACATTATGGACGCGATGCGCTGGTGGGTATAGCCCTCTTCCTCAGCGCCTTAGCGGAAGCAGGGGGGGATGCCCTGGCTTTGCGCGCCCAGTACCCTTCTTTCGTGATGCGAAAAGAAAAGCTCCCCTTGGCTACGCCGCTACCCTCTGAGGTATGGCCAAAGCTTTTGGAAGCTGCACCGGAGGCCACCCCTTCCTTAGAGGATGGCCTAAAACTAAGCTGGCCAGACAAGTGGATACACCTTAGGGCCTCTGCCACGGAACCCCTCCTGCGGATTATCGCCGAAGCCCCCACGACCGAGGAGTGTGAGACGCTCATTCACGCATGGAAAGGGTACCTTCAAGCCTATCTCTGACCCCTATCCGCCCCCATACCACCGCACCAAGGTACGGATGACGCTCGGCAGCCGGTTAGCCCCCCACAAAAGCACCTCTACCTGCCACGATGAAGCCGCCAACCGATGCAGGAGCCGGCTGAGATGGAGTTCTGCGCGTAGCTCCCGATAGAGGGGCCGAGCGTACATTTCCATCCAGTCTGTGGCAGGCCATTCGGAGAGGGGCACCCGCCCCAAGGCCTCTGCTAAGCGTACACCACTTAGGAGGGCATTCGCTATACCTTCGCCTGTAAAGGGATCCGTGAGCACAGCTGCATCCCCTACCAGCGCACAGGCCGGCCCCGCAATAGGCCGATAGCGCAGAGACACCGGAATACCATGACCTTTGACTCCTTCAAGCCCCGGATAGCGGGAGAGGAGGTGCTGCCGCAGCGCTAAGTGTTGACGTTTCACCACAGCAGGGGGCATGCCTAAGCCTATATTGCGGCGCCCTTGCGCCGCAGGAAAATCCCACAAGTACCCGGGCAGGTAAGGCTGCTGAAAGTAAAGCGCTAACTCAGCCCCCTCCGCGCCCGTAGAAGCATAGCCCCGTACTGCGGGATAGGCTACCGGCGGTGCGAGGCGATAATACCGCCAGAGCCAAGCGCCCACCCGAGAAGTAGCCCCGTCTGCCCCCACCAGAAAGCGCGTTCGGATTTCCTCTCCACTTTTTAGGAATAGGGTCCAAATAGGAGCGGTATAAGCCACCTTTTCCACGCAGGCGCCCGTACGCAGGCGCACGGTCGGCGGCAGGTGCGCGGCCAGCCAAGCATCTAAGGCCAGCCGCGGCACCACAAAACCTTGGGGCAGGCCATCCCTCGGCGGGAAGGATAAAGACACCTTGCGACCGCTGCTCCCTATGAAGGTGAGGGTATCCACCGCCTGCGCGAAAGGCTGCCGCGCCAGATTAGCCACCAGCGCTTCCCCCCCTAACTTGCGGAGTAAGGCGACAGCTTTACCACTCAGGGCATCACCACAGACTTTGTCACGCGGGAAGGTAGCTTTCTCGAGCAGCAGCGGCGAGAAGCCTAACTGAGCGAGCCGCCAAGCGCAAGCCATCCCGGCCGGCCCAGCGCCTATGATTACGACCGCTTCTATCGCATCTCCCATATCCAACGCTCCGCCTGGAAGCGCCCCTGAAACTCGGGCGGATACGCGGCCCGCAGCCGCGGGGCCTCCTTCGCTAAGTACGCCTCCAGGTCAACCCGCTGCGCTGCCTCGTACAATACCAAGAAGGTACGCTTTCCTGCCGTAGGCAGGGGATCTACTACCTCACCAAACCGATGCCCCCGAAACCATCCCGTCTGCAACACCTCGGGAATATGCACATGCAACATCCAGTTTCGCCAAGCTTCCGCTATCTCAGCTTCTATCTCCACCTTGACGGCATACAGGACCATGGCTCACTTACGCTTGAGCACATTTTCCAGATAGGGTAAAGCTTGCGCAGCTTGGGCATTTTGCGGGTCCAGCTCTTTGAGTTTTGTATAAGCCTCGTAGGACTTTTGGTAATCTTGCTTATTGTAGTAGTAGTACCCCAAATAAGAATAAGCCTCTATGAGGTCGTTCCGATACTTGGCCGGGTCGCTGGAAGCGAGCTCTACGACCTTTTCGTAATGGGGTTTAGCTCGGCCTTCTTGGCTTTCGGGGTCCAGCATCGCTGCACACCGCCCCAGCTCCGTATAGACAGGCACTAAGTCGGGTTTCTTTTGCTGCACGTAAGAAAAAGCTTCTATAGCTTTATGGAAGTAGGTCGTATCTTTTTCTGCTTGTCCCAGCTTATAATAGATGCGCCCCAACGCATAGTAATGCGTTAAGGCAGGGTTTTTTTCTATGGCCTTTTGGAGGGCTTCGGCGGCTTCTTTATACCGGCCTAAGGAGTTGAGCGCATTGGCCATCTCGGGATAGAGTTCTGCGGCCAAGGAAGGCTCCTTCTCTATAGCCTTCTGGTAATAAATCACGGCAAGGGAGTCTTGGCCAGACTTATCTAAGGCTTTGGCATAAAAGGCATAATCCTTAGCTATGACTCGCTCGAGTTTTTGTTTTTCAAAGTACTTGGCCAGCTCTTGCAGACCTGTTTCATACTGGCCATCCTCTATGAGGGAGTACCCTAAGAGCCTTTGCAAAGTCAAGCTAAAAGTATCTTGTAGGACTTTGCGTATTTCTTCAATAGCGGTTTTGTAATCCTTACTCAGGTAAAGGAAAGTAGCATAACGCACACGCGCAGGGAGCTCCGGTCGGAGCATTACATATTTTAGGTAGTTTTCTTTGGCTTGTTGATATTTTTGGACGAGGTAGTAGATTTCTCCGAGTTCGCGGTAAGCAGGAGCATACGAAGGATCCAGCTCTATGGCTTTTCGGAAGGATTCGGCGGCTTCGCGGTAACCTTTCGCTTTCATTTGGGCCACGCCGAGCTTGTAGAAGTTTTCGGGATTGGTGGGTTCTGCGGCAGTCGCTTGCTGGTAGTTATCTATGGCCAGCTCCAGTACGCCTTGCTGGAGCCAGAGATCCCCCAACCCCCGCAAAATAGCCGCGTTAGAAGGGTCTTTGGATTTAGCCTTGGAGAGCAGGAGGGTAGCTTTGTCTGTTCCAAACTTTCCTCCTAAGAAGGTATACACGCGGGCCGCTTCTATGAGGGCCTTGACGTCACTGGCACCGTACTCCTCGGCTTTGCTGAGGGCGCTTTTAGCGGCGTCTGTGTTTTTTTCCAGTAGTTCTACTTCGGCTATGCCGATATGAGCAAATGGGAATTTCGGATTCTTGGCTAGGGCAGTGGAAAAGGCTTCTCGGGCTTGGCGGAGGAGCAGAGAACGGCGAGGGTCGTCTTCTTCGGCTTGGCGATACTGCCCTAAATAAGCCTGACCTTGCAGGTAGTAGGCATAAAGCTCCTTGGGCTTGGCAGACAGGATTTGCTGGGTCAGGGTAAGCACACGGTCGTAGTTTTCGCGGGCAAGGGCTTGTTCGGCCTCTCCGAGGCTTTGGGCCCACAGAAGGGAGACTATCCAGCCGAGGTAACGCATATCGGCAAAGGTAGGGCTTTAGGCGAAGTACAGTTTTTCTGTGTATGTTTGCCCCATGCGTAGGTGGCTACTACCCATAGCCCTTTCTCTCCTGTGGGCACAGAAAAGCAAAATCACCTCTGCAGCCCTGGCCGTTCAAGATGGAGAATACGACAAAGCCCTCAGCTTTCTTGAGGAAGCCTTCAAACAGCCCGATCTCCTCAAGCCCAGAGACCTGGCCAAGGGCTACATGTTACGCGCTCGCGCCTATATGGGTCTCCTTCTGAGTGGCAAAGACGCCCAGCAAATACAAAAAATATTTGAGAAGTATCCCAATCTTTTTGAGGAAGTGATGCTTTCTATGCGCAAGTGCCGAGAATACGATACTTCCAAGGAATACGAAAATGACTTGAAACTCATCGCGGCACAGGCGGCCAGCGTCGTATATCTCAAAGGCTTTGAGCTCTTTCAGAAAGATAAGCTGGCCGAAGCTCGCCAGCACCTCACCTGGGCGATTGAACTTTATGACCAGATAGGCCAAAAAGAGTTTTATCCGCCGTATGCGCTTAGAGGTTTAGTGCTCCTTCAGATGAAGGATACTACCGTAGCCATAGCTGATTTAGAAAAAAGTTTAGCTTTGGCTAAGCAAAAGCCCTTACCCAATGATCCTACCTTGCCCTTTGTATATTCTGCCCTTATTACCGCTTATGGCGCCAAAGGGGAAGGGGAAAAAGCTATCCAACTGGCAAATGAAGCCCGCACCAAGTTTCCTACCGACGAGAATATCCGGCGCGCCGAGCTCAACCTTTACCTGCAGCACCCCGACCTCCAAGAACGAGCCTTAGACCGCTTCCGCCAAGAAGTAGAACGTGACCCTAAAAATGAAACCTACCTCGTGATTTACGCCCAGCTCTGGGAAAGGAAAAACCCCGACTCCGCGGCTTATTACTATCAAAAGGTTTTGGAAATAAACCCTGAAAACGTAAATGCTAATTACAACCTCGGCGCTTACTACATAAATCAAGCCGCAGAAATCAGCACAAAATACAATGAAACCAAGGACGAAAAACTGCAACAACAGTATTTTTCCCAAATGCAAGAGCTCTTTAGGAAGGCTTTGCCCAATCTGGAAAAAGCTCATACAAAACTCCCAGAAGACTTAGCCCTCCTCCAAAGTCTTATTCAAGTCACGACTTATCTCGGCATGGAAGATAAAGCTAAAGAATACCTCCAAAAGAAAAACGCCCTCCAACAAAGGAAAAACTGACCTTCTATGAAAAATAGCTGGACCTATTTCTGGATTTTGGTACCCTTTTGGGTGACAGCTGTGCAAGCACAAGATTCACCGGCCGCAGGGGAGCCCACCAATCCAGCTGTGCAGCTGCCCGGTGGAGCCACGATTATTTATTCCTTAGGGGACTTAGAAAAAATGGATAAGATTGAGCTCACACGCATTTACACCGCTAAGCTCACACGCTTATACCGTATCTTAGAATACCTTCCCTTTGCCAAGCTGGAACCAAAAGGCCCCAACGACCTCAAAATCCCCTCCGTACCTGCCAATGAAAAAGCTATGAAAGCGCTGGAAGATGCACTCCGGGATTATATCAAAGCGGTAGAATCTTCCTTAGCGACTATCACCCCGTATGCCGATAAAAAGCAGATTATTGACGCCATTCTCTTTCTGCAAGCGGTCACCAACAAAGTAGAACTGGTAGGCTTAGGCATGAGCCAGCTCATCTATTAGTGGGCTGGGTAGCGTTGGGGTATATTGCCCTCCTGTGGGCTATCAGTTATTGGGTAGATCGTCGGTATAAAACCGCCGACCTTAGTACCTTTTACACTGCGAGGCGCCAAGCCCACTGGCTATGGGTCAGTTACAGCATGATTGGTACCACCATTTCCGGCCTGACTTTTCTCTCGTTACCTGGCAGCGTACGCCAAGATGGCTGGACCTACCTCCAGGTGTGTATAGGATATCTGATAGGTTATGCTGCCATAGCGTATATTCTGCTGCCTTTATACTATGCCCATACGCGCGCCTCTGTTTACGAATACTTTCGCCATCGGTTAGGCCCCTCGGCAGAAAAGACCGCTACCCTCCTATTTCTCCTATCACGAGGCATAGGCAGCAGCTTACGGCTCTTTTTAGCCCTGTGGGTAATACAAAGTTTTTTACCATCGTGGCCCTTTCCTCTCCTTAGCGCTATCGCTTTGGGAGTCATTCTGCTTTACACTTTGCGCAGTGGCGTGGCTGCCCTGATTTACACCGACGCTTTCCAAACTACCCTATTTTTGGCTACCGCCGCCTACACCACTTACCTGCTTTCCCAAGGCCCCATTCAAAGCTGCCTTTCCATACCTCTGATTATAAATACCCATCCACAGAGTCCGCACTTTTGGCTTAAGGACCTCTTAGGTGGCGCCCTTATAGCGTTTTCTATGACAGGCTTAGACCAGGATCAGATGCAAAAAAACCTAAGCCTTCCTACCCTCCAAAAGGGCCAAAAAAACCTCCTCCTCTATGGAAGCCTGCTCTTGCCTGTGAATGCTCTCTTCTTGTTTTTAGGTAGCGGGTTATGGGCTTACATTGCTTGTATGCATATAGCACCTCCCCCTCCTGATGAAGCTTTCGTTACCGTCGTCCAAAATATAGGCGGAATATTGCCTTTTCTCTTTATTCTGGGGCTTACGGCGGCTGCGCTCTCCAGCGCGGACGGCTCACTCACAGCCCTTACCACAGTGACTCTGCGGAATCTCCTTCCTACCTCCTATGAAAACATCCGCACCAAGAACTTCGTACTCATAGGCTGGGCATGCTTATTTTGGGTACTCTTATGGGCTTATACTTTCCTTCCTAAAGAAGGGCACATATTGGGCATATTTCTTCACTTTTCGGGCTATACTTATGGCCCTCTTTTAGGACTTTTTCTTTTTTCTCGGCTGGTAGCTCCGGGAAAGGATGCCCGCTATGTGCCATGGGGCACCCTTTTGTGCACAACCTTAGCTATCGTAGCGGAAAAGTTTTTGGGGGTTAAGTGGGGGTATGGGACAATTTTATGGATAGCTTTATGGAATGCTGTAGGCCTATGGGCCCTTAGTCGGGCATTTCGCTCTTAGCGCCGTGGCGCTGCTGCCAGGCCCGCACATAGGCAAAAAAACGCTCTTTATTTACGCCTATCAGTATCAAGCGCTTGGCTTCCCCCGGTAAGATATGCGGCTGCCACCTTACTGACACGGGAAGGGCTTTTCCATAGCGCTCAAAATCCGCTTTATCACAAAAAACCTCAAACCGAAAATGTAAGAATGACCTATCATCTAAAAAGAAAAAATACGGCCGTACATATACCCGGCCGAGAGGAAAGGACTTTTCTACCCAGTGGCGCACAGTTTCATAGAGGGAGTCTCGGGGCACCCGCCAGTGCACACTATCTATGGCAATGATAAACCTCCCCTCAAAAAGATACGGTTGGGGGTCATCGTAGAAGTACACTTCTGCGGCTTCTAATAAAGCGGAGACCGCTGGCCGAAGACTTTCATTTTTTTGAAACCAGACGCGCGACCACATCACGGGCTGAAAAGAATCCGAAAAACGACTAAGCCATTCCGGCGAAAAGGTATAGGAAAATACGCCTTCTGTAATATACCCACAGTGTAGATTTACTTTGAAGGTTTTTATCAGGTTTCGGCCATTATAGAGCTTTAACACATAATGATAATCACAATAATCCTCGTAAAAAGGCTTTCCTTGCCATAGAGTTTGCATTTCTTTGAGTACAGCTTTGTCTTGTATCCGGAAAGCTGAGTATCGTTGCTGGAGGGGATGCGGGGCATAGTTGGGGATAGAGACACCGATAAGGGTCCACTCGCCTTCATCCAAGTTGATTCCACTCAAGAGGGCGTAAGCCCATAAGGTCAAGAGGTACATAGGCTAAAAAACTCTTGCCAAGCGGTCCGGGAGAAAGGTTTTTTTTCAGCGGCCGTGCCAATCACGACAAAAGTAGCGCCTGCTTGGAGGAGCACTTGGGCGGTCTCAGGACTATAAACGCCCCCTCCTACCAGTAAAGGAGCTGTAGTTATGGCCCGCACGGCGGATACAGCTTCTGGGGATAGAGCGTGGGCAGCGCCACTTCCTGCATCTATGTAAATGACTTTCTGACCCAGCAGTAGGCCTGCTAAGGCCGTCGCTTGTACCAACTCGGGCTTATCTGCGGGGATAGGGAGGCTTTGCGTGATATAATGCACGGTACGCCAATCCTCCGGCATGCCTACAAGCAAGTACGTGGTCGGGATGACCTCCCCACCCCACCGATAGAGTATAGGGGCCGCTTCTACCTGAGCCCCAATCAGATAATAGGGATTACGGCTACTGGCTAAAAACAGCAGCAAAACGGCATCTACAGCTGGCGTAAGCTGAGCTACACTCCCAGGGAAAAGCACAAGAGCCAACGAAGGGAAAAGGGCTTTGGCTTCTCGGCACCAGGCAGACATATCCGCTTGGGCAAGAAAGCTGCCACCGACGAGAACCCACTGGCCACCGGCTTCGTAATAAGCCTCAGCCCGACGCGCGTATTCTTCCGGCGTGAGCCTATCCGGGTCTACAAGCCATAGCGGCTGGGGGGAGACCTGCTGCCAAGCCGACAGGATACCCATCGCCCCCGAAGCTACAAGCCTATCCATTGGCGGAGCTTTTTCACGAGCCATCGCTGCCCCCATCGCCAGAGAAAAGGAGCCATCGTAGCCCAAAGCGAAGGCGGTATCGCTCCTTTGGGATCAGGAGCCCCTAAAATATGCTCTTCCATGAGGCGGAGCCCGCCTTCGGCCAGACGCAACCGATAGACCGCATCCTGCACAGGCAAAGAACGCCGAAAAAGCCTTGTCCCTTTCCATAGCATAACCCCCCCCAAGAGGAACCACCCTACGCCTATCACGAGCAAGGTAGGGATCCAACCCCACACACGGACTAACCCCACGAGGAGAGCCCCTGTAAGGCAGAGTAAGCTCACGCCAAACGCAAAGCCCGCTGCCACCAGCATTAGGGTCCGGCTGGTCCATCGGTACAAAAGCAGTTCTGCGCGTGCTTCTAAGGCCACCAGCCACAAGCGGAAGTACCGCCGCCACGGAGCCATGCTTAGTCTGCGTTATCGTAGAGGCGCGGATTATGTCTGCGGAGCGGCAGCCCCATCCCCGTTTCATCCGAAGGCTCCAAGCGTGTGGAGGAAAGCGAAGAAGGCGGAGAAGTAAGCTGGGTAAAGTCCCTCTTCAATCGCTGATACGCGGGGCTGTGTTGGGCTTTTTCTAAGGCACGGGGGTCGTTTTCTATCTGGCGAAGCCGCTCTTGGAGCGAAAAAGTAGCGGGAGGTTCCTCTACGACAGGCGGCGAAGGCACCGCAGATAAGGGAAGTTCCATTTCTAAGAGCGGAGGCGTGGTATTTTCTTTTTTCTTGTGGAGAGAGGCCGAGGGCGCGGTATGCACGGTGGTGATAAGGTTTCGTATAGACTCAGGCTGCCCTAAGCCAGTAGCAATCAGCGTGATACTGAGTTCATCCCCTGCGGCATCATCAAACACCTGTCCCATAATCACATCGGTATCGGCATCTCCTACGGCTTCTGCCAGGCGCTTCATGATTTGATCTACCTCCTGCATTTCCAGCGTTTCTTCCGAAGCGGTGATATTGACCAGAATAGCCCGCGCCCCCCGAATATCCACATCATCCAACAAAGGAGAACTCAGCGCCTCTTCTATGGCCATGATAGCCCGATTTTCTCCCCGCTGCTGCGACATCCCCAAGAGGGTATAGCCCCCCTTCTGCATGACAGTTTTGACATCCGCAAAATCTACATTAATGTAGCCCGGCTTGGTAACGACTTCGGCGATTCCGCGTACCGCACGATACAGCACCTGATCCGCCAGTAGGAAGGCTTCCTTTTGGCGCATGTTAGGAGAAGAGAGCCGAGTAATATTGTCATTTTGTATGATTACGAGGGCATCTACATGCTTTTCCAACTCAATAAGGCCTTTTATAGCGTTTTTCTTACGTGGTTTTCCCTCAAAGTAGAAAGGGAGTGTCACCACAGCTACCGTAAGGAGCCCCAAGCTTTGGCACAACTCAGCCACCACCGGGATGGCCCCTGTACCGGTGCCTCCCCCTAAGCCTGCGGTGAGGAAAACCATACGCAGCGGCGGCTGAAGCACCTGCCGAATCTCTTCTACGCTCTCTTGTGCGGCCTGCTTCCCGCGTTCAGGGTCGGCCCCACACCCTAACCCCCCAGTGAGCTTTTGTCCAATAAGCAAACGCCGAGGCACCGGACTAAGCCCTAACACCTGCGCGTCTGTGTTACAGACAATAAACTCCACCCCGTGTATCCCCTTTTGATACATGTTATTGACGGCGTTGCACCCTGCGCCTCCTATCCCTATTACGGATATAATCGGAGGAGCGGAACTTGCAGAAAAGTTAAGGCTCATATGCTTTTAGTTTTGTATCTAATCTACAAGGTCTTGCGGAAGCTTGAAACTCTTTTCTAACATAGAGCGCAACCGCTCCATGAGCTTAGAGGGCGTGGGGGCGGAGGGTTCCTTAGCGGTGGTTTTATATTCGGGGGGCGGAGGTAGCGGCGGTAGAAACTCCCGCAAAGTAGGCACCAGCGAAAGCGTAGCTACGGCGCCCGCCATTTGCGGATGCAGGAGGGGTTCCACGATGCCTCGCCCTATGATTTCACCCACGGCTACGCGGAAGACTCGCTCTCCCAATACATACTCCACTAATTTTTCTATGCCTGGCATAGCTGCCCCACCGCCCGCCAGGTAAATACCCCCGTAAAGATGCTTGAGTAACCCAGCCTTTTCTATTTCCCGCGCCACAAAGACAAATATTTCTTCTAAGCGTGCTTGGATTACTTCTGACAAAATACGCCGCCGCACCTCTACGGGTTCAGGCACCCCTGGCAGACGCAGCCGCAATACTTCCTCAGGATCCACCAAAGAAGCCAAAGCCACCCCCTGTTGAAGTTTAAGCACTTCGGCTTGCTGCGGTAAAATAAACCGCAGTACTTCTCGTATATCTTGCGTAACAAGATGCCCACCTAAGGGTAACACGGCAAAATGTCTCAAGACTCCCTGGGCATATAAAACCACCGCAGTAGCATGTGTGCCCAGATATACCAGCCCCACACCGGACGCCTTATGACCTGGCGAGAGAAATACCTCCGCTGCGAGGAGGGCCCGAGACACAAATCCCTCCACCTCCACCCCTATCCGTTGGAAGCAACGGCGCAGCGTATGCAGTATCGTCTGCGGGGCATACAATAAATAAAACTGCCCTTCCAGCCGTACCCCACTCATACCAATAGGATCCCGCACATCTCTGCGATGATCCAAGTGGTAAGTCTGCGGTATCACATGGATAAGCTCCATATCCGCTGGCACAGGACGCTGCGCCGCTTGCTGACGCAGCCGCTCTAAGTCTTCGTATCTAATCTCATGGTCTGGCTGTGGGAAAGTAATCACGCCTTGGGACCATTCTCCTCGCAGCTCCACATGATGTAGCGAAACCCATACTCGGCGCAGGACCGTACCTGATTGCTGCATGGCCTGCTGGAGCGCACGTTCCATGGAAGCCACAGCCCGCTCAATATTGGCTACCCCCCGATCATCTATCCCCTCTGCCGGAGCTACTCCTGCACCTAAAACACTTACCCGCCCATCCCGCTCATCTCGCTGCCCAATAAGCACACGAATTTGTTGTGTTCCTACATCAACTATTCCATATATGTTCTTCATATCTGCTATTAGTTTTGGCATATAATCTGATTTGGAATAAATAAAATGACATTTTTGCAATATTGGATTCCCACCTTCGGTTGAAGGGAGCGCAAATATACATCCCACTGCTGGAGTGCTATGTCCAGATGAGGAACCCGCCCCAGCCAGAAAATCTCAGGCGCCACTTCCAAAAAACCGATCCACTGCCCATCCGGCAGTTCTTTGAGCCTACTGACCGCTCTATGATACCAAGGCTTTTTCTCCCACCAGCCTAAGAACGTCGCTATGGCTGTACTGTCCCATTTGTGCGCTTCTATGATAGGGAGGTCTAAGGAACGCACACATGGGAGCCGGGCCCCCTCCCTATCTACATAATACTGACGCATAGGCAACGCCACCCGTGCCACAGGCTCGCGCAAAATACCTTCTATGCATACCTCCCCTTTTCCAGTATAATAAACATTTATCTTACGAAAAAGCTGCATTTTATGCATTTCCTGACAAAAAAGCCACAGCCTTTCTTGCTGCGTACTACTTTCTATGGCTTCTATTTGACGACTTATCCATAGGCTATCCCATAAAAGACCTTGGCCTGTAATATACCACTTATTCCGCGTCTGCAAAAAGGCATAGTAGGCCTCACCTGCTTTCCATCCGGCCCCCAGTATCACGATACCCAAAAGAAAGGCGCCCACACGCGTATTCATGTAAAACTTTTTGTTAAAGCATTATACACAGGCGCTACCCAACGATAAATATCTCCTGCCCCTAAGAATGCCATAACCACGGGGGCCTCGGCAAAATATACTAAAAAATAGTCCATATTGTCCTTCAAAGGTAGATACTCACGCACAGGTACCCGCACATGTGGAGAGATTAACTTATGCGTAACATGAGGTGTGGAAGGCTCTCGCGCCGCATAAATGGGGAAAAGCACTACCTCATCAGCTAAGGAAAGCGCTTTACCAAACTCCTCAGCAAAAAATGCCGTACGACTATATAAATGTGGCTGAAAAACAGCTATAAGCCTAAATCCCGGAAAGCTTTCTCGTAAGGCCTCTAAGGTGCGTTTTATTTCCGTAGGATGATGCGCATAATCACTTACTAAAAAATACCTATTTCGCACGGAGTATACCTCCATCCGACGATGTACCCCCTGGAAATCCCTAAGGGCCTCCCTTACATCTTTATAGGGATACCCTATAGCCTCTAAAAGCACCAGGGCTGCTGCGGCATTTTCTGCAAAGTGACGCCCTACTTGAGACCACTCCACCACGCGACTTCCACCAGCCCACGTATAGCTGAAATACACCCTCCCCTCACGTACACCATACCCTTCTACCTGATAGCGTAGGAGGGAACGCCCCAGCTCCGGCAAATGCGCCGGTCCTACACATAGCCCCCTCACCTGCGAGAGGAATATTTTATAAGTCTCCACTACAGATTCGGGCGAGCCATATATTTCTAAATGGTCGGGATCCACACTGAGTAAAATTGCATGTTCTGGTTGGAGAAGCAGGAGAGCTTTGTCATATTCATCTGCTTCTACTACGGCCCAGGGCCCTTCGCCCCCGCGATACGTACTGCCGAAGTTTCGCATTATGCCTCCGACAAAAGCCACCGGCGAAGCCCCCAACGCATGTAAAAGCCATGTGAGGATAGCACTGGTGGAGGTTTTGCCATGCGCACCCGCTACGGCAAGAACCTTATACGGGGCCACACATTCTGCAAGCGCTTGAGCTCTACGCCATACAGGGAGACTCCGACGGCGGGCCTCCGCCCATTCCGGAAAATCCGCAGGAATAGCCGGCGTATAAATCACGCCCTCGGCAGCCTGGATAGCTTCCGATCGCGGGCTAAAGTCAATCGGAATCCCCAACCGCTGCAGCCTCTCTGTCTGCGGAGAAGGTTCTCGGTCATAGCCCGTAATGAGGTATCCCCTCTGGTGTAGATGTTCGGCTAAGGCGCTCATCCCCACGCCACCAATACCCCACAGGCGAAGCCTTTTAGGAAAGGTCATAAGCCAGCTGGTAAAGTACTTGGGCTAAGGTTTCGGCAGCATCCGGCCGAGCCAACTGGAGTGCCGCTTGGCCATACTGTTTGCGTAGCTCCTCTCGCCGAAGCAGGCTCAAGACAGCCTCGCAGAGCGCCCGATTGTCTGTTTCCTCTACTACGAGAGCGGCGTTATGCTGAGCCCAATAAGCGGCATTTTTGCGCTGATGGTCTTCTGCCACATGGGGCGAAGGCACCAGGACGGCCGCTTTACCCCACCAAGCCAGCTCCCCCAACGTAGAGCCACCTGCCCGGCTTACGACCACATCCGCCGCCGTATAAGCGGCTACCATATCTTCAATAAAGGGCTCTTGCCGCACGACCGCAGGCAAAGCCATATCGCTCCTTCCCCCGCCTACTTGCCACAAAAGCGAGGCCCCTGCCTCCACCCATGCAGACACACAGGACGCCACGGCCTGATTGAGCGCCGAAGAACCCTGACTACCTCCCAAGACCAAAATAAGGGGGGATTCCGGCGCAAACCCCAGCTTCTTTTTGGCTTCCTCAGCAGAGTATCGGACTTTGTCAGAAGGGCGAAACCGAACAGGCACCCCCACCCACGCATAACGCACCGAGGGGAGCAGCCCCTGCGTATGCGGAAAGGCCCCATACACGCAGCTGGCCCACCGGCTCAGCCAACGAGTGGTACGCCCCGCATGGGCATTGAGCTCGAGCACCACCACAGGTACTTTATGTACAATACCCCATATCCCCGGCAATAGCCCTGGATACCCCCCCGTAGTGAAAAGTACCTTAGGTCGTAGGGAGCTCAGCAGCCGGTGGGTAAAAAACATGGCTCGAGGAAGCTTATAAAAAAGGGTAAGGTTTCTGAAAAAAGCCTTTGGTTGCCATCCACGCACAGGAACACTATAAAAAGGCCACCCGGCTGTGCTAACCCATTTTTCCTCGCGCCCGCCGCGCACCCCCACCCAATAAATAGGAGCCTGCGGCCAATGAGCTCGCCATACGGAAGCTACCGCAAGCGCCGGAAAAACATGGCCGCCTGTACCTCCTGCAGCTATCACCAAACTCATACGCGCGCTACTTTTTCGCTTATTGCTACCGACAGTCCCAGAATGAAGGCCTGCACTATAAGAGAACTTCCCCCTAAACTCACCCATGGCAGAGGTACCCCAGTAATGGGCAACACTTCCAGGCTTACTCCCACATGAATGAGCACTTGAAACGCTACCTGTAAAAAAGCCCCTACCAAAAATAACTGCGCAAACCCTTGCGTAACGGTAATCCACGCCGCTAATCGCCAGAGAAAAAGTCCATACAGCACCAATACCACCACACCCCCTATAAACCCGTATTCCTCTATCAAGATAGAATAGGCAAAGTCTGAATAAGATTGAGGCAGGTAATAGCGCTGCGTGCTGCGACCAGGGCCTTTTCCCCAAAGCCCACCGGAATACACAGCCAAGGAGGCATGCGCCCGTTGATAATCATCAGCTCGCTGGGAGACGAAGGCTTCACCTTGCCAATAAGCCAAGAGCCGTTGCTCCCAAACCTTGGCCCGTGGCGCCACCGCAAATAAAATAGCTATCCCTAACAGCCCTAAAAAAAACAACCGTACAAATATTCTCAGAGATACTCCTCCTATGTACAAAAATATCATAGCTATCCCCATAAGAAGAATACCATTGCTTAGATTTACAGGGGCAATCAAGAGAAAGGTTAAGCCTATACGCCATAAGAGAGGAAATAAACCCGTCCAGTTTCGCACTTGCTCGGGCGCAGCGGCTATCCGATAAGCTAAAAGCCCTAACAAGCTAAAGCGCGCCAGTTCCGAAGGCTGTAAAGAGATACCCCCTATGTACACCCACCGCTGAGCCCCCCCCCCTCTAAAAAATACATAGCCCAATAGTGCCAAAGATATCCACCAAAAAACTTCAAAAAAAGGGCCAAATCTGCGATAATCTGCATGATGAATTACAAAGGCTATAAAGAAAGCAACTATTACAGTAAAGACATGCTTGACAAGATAATACTCGGGCGTGGTAGGGTGAAAACGAAATACCAGGCCCACCGTAGCACTGTATACAACAAGAGTTCCTATAAGGCTCAGCAGAAAAGCTATGCCCCATAGGATTTTATCACCCCGAAGCCAGCCAGACACGCAAACAAAGGTACATCCCCACCCCCCTCCCTTAGAGCCTGTGGATAAAGATAAAGCAGCCCCAAGCAGGCGTGGATAGGCCTTAGGCCCCTCTCTATACTAAAGAAAAGGCATCCGCATCCTGCCAAGCGGGGAAACGCACCCTATACGCTTGTAGCGGAGACAGGGCTATCTCCATCCGAAAAGCCCCCTCAGTCTCCCCAGCAGAAAGAATTTTTTCTCCCCAAAAACTCCATAAACTACTTCCTCCCACATACATAAGGCCCTTGGCATCCTGTCCTATTCTATTTACGCCCAATACATAGGAAAGATTTTCTACAGCTCGTGCAGGGAGTAATCTCTCCCAGTGAGTCTGCCGTACAGCAGGCCAGTTCGCTACATATACCAGGAGGTCATACGGATAGTCTGGCCGCCACCGCGCCCACACCGGGAAACGCAAATCATAGCACACCTGCATCGCTATCCGCCAGCCCTGCCATTCCACTGCTACCTGCCGTGTGCCGGCTGTGTAGTATGTATCCTCCCCCGCCATGCGGAATAAGTGCCTTTTGTCATACGCTACATAGGACCCGTCGGGAAAAACCGCATAAGCTCGGTTGTAGTAGCGCCCCTGCGCCTTCACCATAAGGCTGCCTATAAATAACGCCTGCTGCTGCGCGGCCCACCGCTGCATCGCTCTAAGACCCTGCCCCGGCTCTTCTTCGGCTATCTCCGTACGCATAGAAAACCCTGTACTCCACATCTCGGGCAATACCCACACGTCCGCCGGCAAGGCGTGCGAAAGCAACTTCTCTACCCGCGCCACATTCGCCGCAGGGTCCTCCCACGCAATGTCCATCTGTATCCAGCCTACCCGCAGCACCGAAGCCTCTGCCATATTCCCAAAGATACCTGAAACCTGGGGAACTGGGAACTTTTTCGGAGTTTTTTGCGTTTCCCTTTGCGTGCAGGAAGTGATAGTCCAAACCGCCCTTCGTCTCTTTTTGCAGCAGGGCCTGCGCACTACTACCATGGACCAAATCGCAGACAGCTTAGGTATCTCTAAGAAAACCCTCTACGAGCACTTCCCCTCCAAAGAAGCCCTTATTGAAGGTGCCGCAAATGCCTTTCTAAATCAGTTAGAAGCTCGCATGCAAGAGCTCCGCCAAGCCCACCAAGGAAATACCCTCCTCACCATGACCGCTATTGCTAATCACGCTTATCATACCCTCTCCTCGGTCAATCCTATCCTCTTTAACGAGCTACGCCGTCTCTTGGCTCCCCTCCGCTCTACCGTACTCAACCGCATACGCGCTACGATTAGCACCCACCTCACCCAATCCTTACAGGAGGGCATCCAACAGGGTATCTTTCGCTCAGACCTCCCCGTGGATATGCTCCCCACCTGGGTAGGATATGCCATCATGCATATTGTACTCAACCCGAGCTTCGCTGAGGAAGTGAAACGCTCCATCCCAGACATCTATGCCGAAACCTTTTTGCTCCTTCTCCATGGTTTCTGCACAGAAAAAGGACACAAACTCTTGGAAACCTACAAAAATCACATAAGAGAAACCTATGCCCGCTAAATACCATACGCCCCTTTTACTCTTATTATTGGCAGTAGCGTGGGCGCAGCCTCCCCAGGCCCTTAGCCTGCGGGACTGCATCCGGTATGCCCTCACACACGCGCCTTCCGTCCAAAACGCCTACTTAGACTATCAGATTGCTCGGCAAAAAATCGCCGAAGTGCGCGCCGCCGGCCTACCCCAAATCAACGGAAATGCCTCCTTTCGCTATTTCGTAGAGATACCTACTTCCTTGGTGCCAGGGGAGTTTTTCGGGGCACCGCGGGGCACCTTTATCCCGGTGCGCTTCGGTGTGCCATATAACTTAGAGATTAGCGCCTCCGCTACCCAGCTCCTCTTCGATGGAACCTACTTTGTGGGGCTCCAAGCCGCAAAAGCCGTCAAAGAACTCACCTATAAATCTTACCAGCGTTCTAAAACGGAAACTATAGCCGCCATAAGCAAGGCCTACTATACCGCTCTGGTCAGTCAAGAACGGCTGCGCCTCCTCTCGCAAAACATCCAGCAAATAGAAGTACTCCTGCGCCAAGTACAAGGATTATACGAAAATGGCTTCGCCGAGAAGCTGGACCTACAACGCATAGAAGTAAGCCTGAACAACCTCCGCACCGAACACAGTAAGGCTGCAGAAATGACCGGTCTAGCCTACTTAGCCCTCAAACTGCAAATGGGCATGCCTTTGGAAACGGCTATCTCCCTTACGGATACCTTGGCTCCTACCGAACTCTTAGCCCTGCTACCCGAGTCGCTGAGCACCTCTACCTTTGAGGTTAGCCAGCGCTGGGAATACCAAATCCTCCTCCAACAGCGCCGCGCCCTGGAACTCAACCTGAAGCGCTATCAAGTAAGTTACCTGCCCTCATTGGTGTTTGTAGGCAATGTGGCTACCCAAGCCCAGCGGCGCGAGTTTGATATTTTTGACCCGAAAAAGCGGTGGTTTCCGATCGCCTTTGTGGGCGTACAGCTGCAAGTGCCGCTATTTGATGGGCTGCGGCGAGCCAGCCAAGTAGCCCAAGCGCGCTTAGAGCTGCAGAAAAATCAAAATGACCTCTTCCAACTCCGACAAGCCCTCACCTTAGAAGCAGAGACGGCCCGCCGCACCCTCCTCAATAGCCTCCGTAACTTAGAAATCCAGCGGCGCAACCTGGACTTAGCCCGAGAAGTCGTAGAAACCGCTCAACGCAAGCAAAGCCTCGGCGTGGGCTCTACGATTGAAGTGCTCCAAGCCCAGACCAGCTACGAGCAGGCACAAACCCACTATACCACCGCGCTGCTGGAGGCTTATCTCGCTTACATCGACTGGCAAAAAGCTATTGGAACCCTACCAACCGAATAACCTATGACACGCGCACATACGCTCAGCCTTCTGGCTGTACTTCTCTTCTGGGGCTGCCACTCCCAATCTAAACCCGGCCAGCTTTCTGTAGAAGAGAAAAAGAAAAAAGTAGAAGAGCTCCGCAAAGAAATCTTTCGCCTTCAACAAGAGATAGCGGAGTTAGAGAAAGCTATTCAGGCGGAAGACAGCACTTATGCCCGCAAAAAAGCCATTCCAGTCGGCTTTACGGTCGTACAACCGCGCTATTTTGCGGCTTTCTTGCAGTTTCAGGGGAACGTAGATAATCGCCAGGTAGTCACCCTCACGGCCAAAGTACCTGCTCCCGTCACACGCATCTATGTACAAGAGGGACAAACCGTGGCTGCTGGCCAGCTCCTCTTAGAACAAGAAGCCGAGGTGCTGCGCAAAAATATCGCTGAGGTGCGTACCCGCTTAGAGCTGGCTCGTACCCTGTACGAAAAGCAGAAAAAATTGTACGAAGAGGGGATCGGTTCGGAGGTGCAATACCTAACCGCCAAAAACAACAAAGAGTCCTTAGAAGCCACACTGGCTACCTTAGAAGAGCAGCTAAGAAACACTCAGATACGGGCACCTTTTGCGGGCAAGGTAGATGCTGTACAAGTACGAGTAGGTGAGCTTTTGGCGCCGGGGACGCCTGCCCTTCGGCTGGTAAGCCCCGGGCAGTGGGAGGTCAAAGCCGAGATCCCCGAATCCTACTTGTACTTGGCCCAGCCGGGCAAGAAAGTAGACATATGGGTGCCGGACTTGAACTTGTCTTTTTCTGCGCCGATAGCGGCCGTAAGCGAGAACATTAGCCCCCTCAGTCGGACCTTCACGGTGATAGTGCGAGAAATACCCTTGGCTTACCGGACCCAGCTCCGGCCCAATCTGATTGCCTATGTGCGCCTACCCGAAAGGGAGATCCCGCAAGCTCTGGTGGTGCCGACGGAAGCGGTGCAGTTTCAGGACACGTTAGCGTATGTGTACGTGGCCCAAGGAGGGATAGCACGTAGGCGAAAAGTGCGCGTAGTGGCGACGCGAGGGGGAGACGTAGCCATAGAAGGGGTACAAGCCGGAGATACAGTTATCACAACGGGGGCGTCGCTTCTGGGTGAAGGGCAGGCGATACTTCTTTCGTCAGTAGAGGGGATAGGATTTTGAGGGGGCGGGGGGGCGGCGCCACAGGCGCCGCCCCCCCCGCCCTACCGCACCCCTAAGCTCCGGCGTATCACCTTCTCCGAGGGTAAAGCCTCCACCGACCGAACAAAATTATGCTTGAATAGCCGCCCTTCTGCCCAAGAGGAAATAAACTCCGCATAGTGAAAGCTCCCCGGATTACCTGACTGCCCCCCAGGGTAGACGCCGTAGCCTTGCACAGGCGGCTTGAGGTCCACTACCATCCGCCATGACGGCCCCGCCACCGAACCAATCGCATTCACGCACTGGCCATCGCCATCCGTACGCAGGGTATCGCTACTAAAACCCGGTAGCCGCGCCAAGTGCCGCACCTGCGTGGCCCGATACCGCCACCAAATGAGGGTATCCCCTGCCTGTTCCGCCCACGCTTCCACTGCAGCCCACCCCTCTCGGATAAGATTCGGAAGCGCTTCTGGGCCAAGCCACCTCGGATGCGGTGAGGGACGCCCCACTCGGCGCGCAGAGTCTACCTCCAAAAGCACTTTGAGCGTAATCTCCCACTCTGGCGTGCGCACCCGCAAAAGCCGCCATAGCCGATTATGCACCGCCACCCACCACCGCTTGAAAAGCGTAGGCGCCCGGCTGTGCGCCACAAACCGATAATCCCACCGCCGTAAAGTATCCAGCCACCGCGACCGAACCCCCTCCATATGAGATAAAAACAACGGCAAAGCTCGTTTCGCTAAATAGCTCTCCACATCCAGCTGGAGGAGCCGAAAAGAATCTACGGTAATCCTTTGCATCGCCCGCAGCCGTTCTTCTATCCGGGCGGCGCGGTCAGGGAGCGCAAAGTACCAGCCTAAATAATACGGATATTCTTTGCCCGCGGGATAAGAGTTTGCCGAGCGCACGAAGCCCTCGGGCGGGTCTATGACGTGCGGGTTTTCTTCCAAGGAGAGCCAATCCCGCCAGTGGTGCTCAGGTCGCTCAGCATCCAAGACAAACTTCCCTTGCTCCTCCCAACGGAGCGGATAAAATCCCCGCGCCCACAGCGCAATATGCCCTGTAGTATCTGCATAGGCGAAATTTTGGGCTGGACTGCCAAAGAAACTGAGTGCTTTTTTAAAGTCTTCCAAGTTTTTGGCGCGATTTAGATGGTAGAAGCACCGAGCCTCGTTAGATGGCTCATAGCTTAGCCAGCGGAGAGCGCAATCTATGGGGGCCTGGCGGGCCTTGCCTTGGAGCGGATGCGGGAGGCGGTCGCGGCTGCGATGCACCACCGGCCCCCACGGTGAATACCACACCGTATCTACGCGTAGCCTTTGCGTGCCCCAGGCCGTACGCACCCATAAGCTCTCTGGACGCGGATGAAGGGCCACTACCTGGCCGTTGTAGTAAAAAGAGGTGTGCGTGCTATCGGCGTAACGCAGATGGTAAAAGTCCATCGCATCGGGCCCTACGTTTGTTACACTCCAAGCCACAGCCTCGTTGTAGCCAATAATGACGCCGGGGGCTCCCAAGAGGGTTACGCCATAGACATTTACGCCAGGAGCCACCAGGTGCATTTCCAGCCAGATAGAAGGGAGGTTTAAGGAAAGGTGGGGATCACCCGCCAGCAGCGGATAGCCCGAAGCGGTTTTTTTTGCCGCTCACAGCCCAGTTGTTACTGCCGAGCCAGTAAGGGTCTTCTTCCTGGGCTTGGACTAAGGTGTCCTCGGCATACGCAGTACTATGCAAAGCCTGAGGCTGTGGTGGAACCTCATGACGAGGCTCTACCTGCCCAGAGAGAATAGTCGTATGCCCAAAGGGCGCATGATTGGGAAAAAGCGTATCTATGGCGCCTTTTCCGATTTGGGAGAGTAGACGGGTTAGATACTTATCTTGGCTCTTGACCGTAAGGTCGTAGGCCATATATTTGACGAGGTAAGCCGAACGCAGCGGCGACCACGGCTCAGGCGCATAGTCTAAAAGCTTGTACTCAAAAGGATAGTCTCGGGACCGCAGCTGAGAAAGATAAGCGTTTACGCCTTCGGTGAAGGCTTCTACTATCATGCGGGTGATAGAGTCCTGCATCATCGTGGCGAGGGCTCTTTCAGCGGCGTAGGGCAGACCCAGCCGGCGCATGGCTCGGTCATTTTCTAAGAGGGCTTCGCCTAAGATGCGGCTCAGGCGCCCAGCCGCAGCGTCACTTTGCACTTCCATCTGCCAGAGACGCAGGTAGGCTTGGATATAGCCTTGCACCCGGTACAGGTCGGCTTCGTTCCGAGCGAAGATATGTGGCACCCACCGTTCATCCCAGAGGACCCACACCGAGTCCTGTAGCGTGGGAATGTGCAGTTCGACAGGCGGTTTGAGGTCGGGCGGTTCCGCATTGCGCCAAAAGCCTTCCACTGGGGAAAAGAACTTCCCTAAGGGCGGGAGCTTTCCCCACCGGCGACCTAAGCCCACTTCAATGAGAAGGGTCAGAAAGACAAAAAGACCCAACCGAAGCCAAGCGCGCGTTTTCATCTAAGGCCTCGGTAAGAAAAACCCTGCAAGTCCATACAAGTAATCCATGGCCCCCCACAAAAGAAGCGGCAAGACCCCCACCCCCAGGAGGAGAATAGCCCCTAAGGCCAAGGCTGGACGAAAGACTGGCGGGGCTTCACCGGGCTGGTAAAGCCAACTGATGGGTCGCCAATAGGCATAATACCCTATCAGGGCTCCAATGAGAGCCAAAATAGCTGGGAGACCATAGCCTGCCCGAAAAGCCGCAACAAATACGCTATATTTCGCAAAGAAGCCCACAAGCGGGGGTAGCCCCGAAAGAGAGCCCAAAGCCAGAGCCAACGCCAATCCATAGCCCGGCCGGGCATAGCCTAACCCACGTAGGTTTTTATGTTCTACGGGTTCTGCACGCAAAGCGAGGAGTCCAAAGGCTAATACGCTCATGAGGCCATATACGGCAGCATAGGTCCAAGCTTGGAGGCGTCCTTCGGGGCCACTGACTAAGGCGAGGAGGATATAGCCGCCGTGGGCTACCGAGGAGTACCCCAACATGCGTTGCAGGGAAGGTTGGCGCAGGGCGAGGAGGTTCCCTACCACACTGGAAGCCGCAGCTATGACGGCCAAGGCATATTGCCATTCCTTCGGCACGGCAATATAGTGCAAGAGTAAGCCCCCCAGAAAAGCCGCACTTAGCTTACCCAGAGCCACTACTACCCCAGCAGCGGCAGGAGTAGCCCCCCCATACACATCCGGCGCCCACCAGTGAAAGGGAAACACCGACAGCTTGAAAAGAAGGCCTATCCCTATCATGCCCATAGCTAACGCAAATAAGGGATGTCCATACCAGGCTTCCCAGCGCATCGGCCAAAGGTGATGGAAATACAAGGTGCCCGTCAACCCATAGAGATACGAGACGCCAAAAAGCAAAAAAGCAAAACCTACGGCCCCTAAGAGGAAGTACTTCACTGCGGCCTCAGCTGCGGGGGTATTCTTCCAAGCAAGGCCGACCAGCACATAAGCCCCCAAAGACACCGTCTCCAAAGCCACTATCGCTAAAAGAAGGTGATTGCCGGCAGGTAGCACGGTCAAGACTCCTACAAGGAGCAAAAGAAGCGGTAGCGCTTCCCAGCCTTGGTACTCAGGTTGTCGAACAATATACGCCCCCAGGAAAGAAAGCCCTAAAGCACCCGTAAGGGAAATAGCTGCTGCTAAAAAGCTATACACCCCTCCCCCCCATACTATTCCAAAAAAACTACTCTTAGGAATCGGATAGGCCCACGCCAAATAGAGCCCTATCCCCACCCCAACCCATGCAAAAATGGCAGCAATCGTAGAAAGATATCGCCGAAAAGTCCGAAAGGTTCCGCCAAGGAGGGTGAGTAGGCCGCCAAGCGTAAGCCAGCTTATAAGCCCTAAGCCTAAGTAGCTCTCCATCGCGGCGAAGATAACGCATATTCTGCACCCCCTCCTAAACCAATCTGGATTGAATCTTTATACTTACCTTTGCCTATGCGCCTGAGCATCGGGGTAATCGCTGTAAGCGTAATGCTTTTCCTGGGAGCATTAGTGGGGGTATATGCCCTTCATCGCGAGAACCAAGCCCTCCACGCCGAAGTAGAACGGCTCTCTCACCTCGTCAGTGAAAGACCCGTAGAACTCTCCACCTTCATGACCACTTATGAGCGGTTTCTCACCAAGCTTTCCTTAGCGGGCCAAGCGCAAAACTGGCCTTTGGCCGAGTTTTATCACGAGGAGCTGGAGGAGACCGCCGAGCAGCTCGAAAAACTCAACCTCACCGACGACGGCATCCCCGTAAGCACTATGATGCGCCCAAACCTTATTGAGCCCTTAGAAGCCGTCAAAAAAGCCATAGAAGAAAAGAATCCCACAGCCTTTGACCAATCATTCAAAGCTGTAGTGCAAAGCTGTAATAACTGTCATAAGGCAGCGGGCAAACCCTACATCCAGTTTCGTATGCCGGAAGGCACCCATCCGCCTCAGCAAATATTCACCCCCTAAGCTCTGACAAAGTGTCAGCTTTTCCGGTGGTATAAGGTTTGCTTTCTTTCCCCCATGCCAAAGATCGTAGGAATAGACCTGGGAACGACCAATTCGGTCGTAGCGGTAATGGAAGGAAACGAACCCAAAGTAATAGTCAATCAAGAAGGGAAGCGCACCACCCCTTCGGTGGTGGCTTTCAAACCGGATGGAGAAAGGCTCGTAGGCGAGCTGGCTAAACGCCAAGCCGTCATGAACCCCGAAAATACCATCTACTCTATCAAGCGCTTCATGGGGAAAACCTATGACGAAGCCATAGAGGATGTGCGCCGCATGCCTTATAAAGTGGCTCGAGGCCCCAACAATATCTGCCAAGTTCAAATCGGAGACAAACTCTATACGCCCCAAGAAATTTCCGCCATGATCCTCCAAAAGCTGAAAAAAGCAGCGGAAGATTATTTAGGGGAGCCCGTCACGGAGGCGGTCATTACGGTACCGGCGTACTTCAACGATGCGCAGCGTAAGGCCACCAAGGAAGCGGGCGAGATCGCCGGCTTGAATGTACGGCGCATCATTAACGAACCGACAGCGGCAGCTCTGGCCTACGGCGTAGATAAACGCCTCAAACAAGGGAAGATCGCGGTCTTTGACTTAGGGGGGGGCACCTTTGACATCTCCATCTTAGAGGTAGGCGACGGCGTCTTTGAAGTACTCGCTACCAGTGGCGATACCCACTTAGGCGGGGATGACTTTGACATGCGCATCGTGAACTGGCTCGTAGAAGAGTTTCTGCGGGAAGAAGGCGTAGACCTGCGCAAGGACCCGCGCGCCATGCAGCGCCTGCGCGAAGCCGCCGAACAAGCTAAAATAGAACTTTCCAACCAACAAAGCACCGAAATCAACCTCCCTTACATCACCGTAGATCCCCGCAAAGGCCCCCTAAACCTGCAAAAGACCCTTACCCGGGCCAAGTTTGAAAGCTTATGCGAAGACTTATATCAGCGGTGCTTAGAGCCCTGCCGCAAAGCCATAGAAGCAGCTCGTCTTTCCCCCAAAGACATAGACGAGGTAATTTTAGTCGGTGGCTCCACCCGCATGCCCCGCATACAAAAGCTCGTAGAGGAGTTCTTTGGTAAAACCCCTAATAAAAGCGTCAACCCCGACGAAGCCGTAGCCTTAGGCGCAGCGGTACAAGCAGGTGTCCTCTCCGGGGAAGTACAAGGCGTCCTCCTCCTGGATGTGATACCCATTTCGTTAGGGATTGAAACACTGGGCGGTGTCTTTACCAAGCTCATAGAAGCCAACACCACCATCCCTACCAAGCGCACGGAAATCTTTTCCACAGCGGCAGACAATCAGACCACCGTTGAAATCCATGTCCTCCAAGGAGAGCGCTCGATGGCGGCCGATAACCGAAGCTTAGGCCGGTTTTACTTAGATGGCATACCGCCTGCTCCACGCGGCGTACCCCAAATAGAAGTGACCTTCGATGTGGATGCCAACGGAATCCTCACCGTCACCGCTCGGGACAAAGCCACCGGCAAACAACAATCCATCCGCATAGAAGCGGGCACAGGCCTGAGCAAAGAAGAGATTGAACGCATGAAGCGCGAAGCCGAGCTCCATGCGGCCGAAGACCAAAAGCGCAAAGAACTGGTAGAAAAACTCAACCAGGCCGACGCGATCATTTATCAAGCTGAAAAGCTCCTCCGAGAACAAAGCGATCGCCTCCCCGCCGCAGACAAAGAGCGATTAGAAGGCCTAATACGAGACCTGCGCGCGGCCCACGGAGCCAAAGACGGCGCCAAAGTAGATACCCTCCTGCCGCAACTCTCTACCCTGCTCATGTCCCTGGGCCAGCGAGCCTACCAAACGGGCGATGGACACGCCAGTGGCTCTTCCGCCGGCGCTACCGAAGTAGAATACGAAGAAATCCCCTCCGACAAAAGCTAATACCCCCTTTACCGTCGGTAAAGCACAGGCCTCCTGCGCTGCAGGAGGCCTTTTTTGTACTTTCGCCCCCATGAAAACCGCCTTGGTATGTGGGGCAGGGGGATTCATTGGGAGCCATCTGGTGAAGCGGCTCAAAGCCGAAGGGTACTGGGTGCGCGGCGTAGACCTCAAATATCCCGAGTTTTCCCCCACCGCCGCAGATGACTTTGTGATTGGGGACTTGCGAGACCCGTACTTCGTGCGCCATGGGATAGACCGCCGCTTTGACGAAGTGTATCAGCTGGCAGCCGACATGGGCGGCGCCGGCTACGTCTTTACCGGCGAACACGACGCCGACATCATGCACAACTCCGCCCTCATCAACCTCAACGTCCTGGATGCCTGCTACAAGCGGAATATTCGCCACATTTTTTACTCGTCCTCAGCCTGCATGTATCCCGCCTACAATCAAATGGACCCCCAAAATCCCAAGACAGCCGAAGACAGCGCCTATCCGGCCGACCCTGACAGCGAGTACGGCTGGGAAAAGCTCTTCAGCGAAAGGCTCTACTTAGCCTACCACCGCAACTACGGCCTGGAAGTACGAATCGCCCGCTACCATAATATCTTCGGCCCGGAAGGCACCTGGATAGGCGGCCGCGAAAAAGCCCCTGCCGCCCTCTCCCGAAAAGTAGCCCTCGCTAAGCTCAAAGGTCTCCCCTACATAGAAATATGGGGCGACGGCGAACAAACCCGCTCCTTCCTCTACATAGATGAGTGTATTGAAGGCACCCTGCGACTCATGCGCTCAGATTTTACAGGCCCCGTCAACATCGGCTCAGAAGAAATGGTCTCTATCAATCAGCTCGCCCGGCTTATCATGGAAATTGCAGGGGTGCAGTTGGAGATTAGGCACGTGCCAGGTCCCATAGGTGTGCGGGGACGCACCTCCGACAACACCCTTATTGCGGAAAAGCTGGGCTGGAAACCCTCCGAACCCCTGCGCAAGGGCATGGAGATTACCTACCGTTGGATAGAAGACCAAGTGCGAGCAGCTATCGCGGCAGGTAAGCTATGAAGCCGCGCATAGGGGTCTTTTGTTCGGGGGGCGACTCCCCCGGCATGAACGCGGCCTTACGCGCCGTGGTCCGCACCGCCCTCTACTTGGGGTACGAACCCATCGGCGTCTTCCGCGGATATGAAGGCATGATAGCCGGCGAAATCACGCCCCTGGATGCCAGCGCCGTAAGCGGTATCATCCAACGGGGAGGAACTATCTTACGCTCCGGCCGCAGCGCGGCTTTCCTCACCCCAGAGGGCCGAAAAAAAGCTTACGAAAACCTCCAAAAATGGCATATCGCTAAGCTCGTAGCTATCGGCGGCGACGGTACCTTCAAAGGCGCCGCCACCTTCCTGGCAGAGTACCCTGACATCCAGATAATAGGCCTGCCCGGGACCATAGACAACGACCTGTATGGCACCGAGCTCACGATTGGGTTTGACACAGCGGTGAATATCGCCGTAGAGGCCATAGATAGGCTACGGGACACGGCAGCCGCGATGGGCCGACTCTTTTTGGTGGAGGTGATGGGGCGAGATGCCGGCTTTATCGCGTTGCATACGGCGGTAGCCAGCGGCGCCGAAGCCGTCCTGGTACCCGAAACCCCCACCGATTTTGACGCCATCGTCCAAGTGCTGGAGCGGGGCTGGAAACGCCACAAAACCTCCTCCATTATCGTAGTAGCCGAGGGAGACGAGGCCGGCGGTGCCCTCAAAGCGGCGCAGGAGCTTCAGAAGCGCTTCCCTCACTATGAGATACGGGCCACCGTATTAGGGCACATTCAGCGGGGGGGCGCGCCGACGGCTACCGACAGGCTCTTAGGCTCCCTCTTAGGCAGTGCTGCGGTAGAACGGCTCCACGAAGGCGCCTCCGGTGCCATGGTCGGCCTCCAAAAAGGCGAGATTGTACTTACGCCCTTCTCCCAGGCGGTAAAAACCCATGCCCCCCTCAATCCCCTCCTCCTCAAACTGGTAGAAATCCTGTCGCTCTGACTACTCTACCCACGCCAGGATAGCCCGCAGCTGCGCCACCTCTACCCCATACTGGGCATAAAGCTCATATAACCGCAGCAGCGCCGCATAGGCTTCCCGCTCTCGGCGATTGACGACAAAAAGGTCTGATTCCCCCGCAGCCAAACGGATGTTTTCCAACTCTACCAACTCCAAAAGACCTTGGACGACGCTTTTTTGGACCTCTATTTGGCGCCAAAGCGAGTCTATCAGGCCGAGCTGCCCGAGCGCTTTATTGTAGAGAGAACGGGCTTCGTAGGCTTGCTCCAGCTGGAGCTGCTGGAGTTGGAGGCGGGCTTGGAGGAGCTGGCCGCGTGCCTCCCGTAGATACAGCGGCATAGCGACGGTAAGCCCTACCTTAAAGTTGGTCTCAAAGGGGCGGCTCCATCCCTCCTGCCACTTTTCTGGGTCTCGGAGGAAGTAGTACTCTGCCTGCAAACGCGGACGCAACCGCTCAGCAGCCCAGCGCCTCTCTACCTCCGTGATACGCTGCTTGAAAAGATACAGCTGAAGCTTGGGGTGCTGGGCGATAAGCTCATCCCATCGGGTGCGCGGCACATACGGGATGGTAGAGTCGGGGCGATACCGCGCAAAAAAGCTATCTACGGGCTGAGGGGGCTCTTCCCACAGGTGCCGCTGGACGAGAAAGCCTTTTTTAAGGAGGTCGGCCTGCGCAGTTAGGAGGCTTTGCTGGCGTAGGGATACTTCTACGGCGGCTTCTAAGGTATCTGCGCGCGTAGCTTCCCCTTGGATAAAAGCCTCTCGGAGGAAACGCAAGCGCGCCTCAGCTACGGAAAGCTGAGCCTGATACACTTGCACCTTATAGTAGGCTACAAACCAGCCCCAATAATCCTGCGCAATCTCTAAGAGTAGCTCTGCCAGGGCCAGCTGCCGTTCATAGGGGGCCATCTGGGCATAGAGACGCGCTTTTTGGATAGCTGCTCGCCGGTAGTCTATCAAAAGCCCCTGCCCCAAAGGCACACTCAACCCCGCGCCTAAGAGCCCAGCGGGAGGCGTTACATCCTCTGGGTTGAGCGAAAATCCACCCGTGCTTTCATACAGCACCTTAAAATCCAGCGCATTCCAAACGGGCACTTTGAGTTCAGAGGAAAAAAGGGTGTAATACAGCTGGTTTTTGAAGTTTTTTTCGGTGAGGCTGCCTGAAAAAGTGGGGTCCCATGTGCCCATCGTAGCCAGGGCTTGAGCCTGAGCCACAGCCGGTACCAGCTGGATAGCTCGGAAAAGGGGATGGTTTTGGGTGGCCCGCTCGTACAAGGCTTCCAACGCGAGCGGTTCTTGTGCCCATAAGAGACACCACAAGAGCCCTTTCATTTTGGAGCGGTGAGGGTTGGGTTTTTGTCGCTGGTTCGATAAAACTGCGCCACCATATCTGGGGGGAAGCCGTTGATTTGGCGCCAGATTTCGTACCAGATAGGCACGTCATTCAGGAGGAACCATCCACGAGCCCCCCCACCTAATCGCAGGAGGGTAGGCCAAGGGATATCTTCGGGGTCGGGTTCTACCAGCACGCGGAAGTACCCTGTGCCGTAATCCACGTAGTCAATCGTATAGACTCGTCCGCCAAAGGTACCGAAGCTTAGGCGGGGCCATCCCGAAAACACAAAGGCCGGCCAGCCATCAAACTGCAAACGCACCTTTGTACCTCGTTGGAGGAGCACCACATCCATGGGCCGTACAAAGAGTTCCACGGCCAGGCGATAGGCGCCCGGCATAAATACCGCTAAGGGTTCGCCTTCTTTGATGACCTCGCCGATACCGGTTTTGATGGCGCGCACCACATACCCATCTTGCGGCGCGACCACCGCATAAAACCCGCGACGAATGTCTATATTAGCCACTTCGTTGCGGAGCTTAGCGATGGCCGCTTCTACCTCGTAGAGGTAAGCTTCAGTGCTGCGCAGGTCGGATTCGGCTTTGGCGATTTTTTCGGCGTAATCGGCTTGGAGGACGGCGATTTGGAGGCGAGCATTTTGGACATCGGCTTGGCTGGCTAAGAGGCGGTTTTGGGCAGAGACCCGTTTTGCTTGGGCTTCTTGAAACTTCATTTGGCGGGCTTGGAGGTCGGTTAGAGAGCGCAAGCCTCGGGCAAATAGACTCTCCTGGCGCGCATATTGGTTTTGCGCCAGCTCGTACTCTACCCGCGCTGCGGCATAGGCAGCACTATCGGCCTGATACCGCAGCTGCGCTTGCAGGAGGGCATTTTGGGCACGTGCTAAACTCCCTTCTCGGGCTTCATACAGGGCGGCCAGCTGCCGACGAAGGGCCTCGATCTTAGCGCGCTGGGCCTGAGCTGTCTGTTCCTTAGCGGCCAGCTGCTCCCGCAGCCGCAGAGGCAAGTTCGGGTCTAAGAAATACTCTTTGATTTCCCCCAGGAGGAGGAGAGTATCGCCGGCTTTGACCTGCTGACCTTCCTGGACATACCAGCGCACGATGCGGCCGGGGATCAGGGCATGGAGGGTCTGGGGGCGCACCTCCGGCGAAAGCGAGGTGACCTTCCCTATCGCCGCTATATTTTGCGTCCAAGGAAGGAAGAGAAAGGCAAAGAACACCAGGCCCATGATCCCTATCCACCGGATACCGCGGCGCACCCAGAGAGGGGGTTCCACGGTGTGCCCAATCGTATACCCCACTTCATCCAGGCGAGCCGTGGAAAAGCCTATCCGTTGTACCCACCAGCGCTTCATGGGGAAAAAAGCATGTTCTCCTTTTCCATCCATGCGCTTAGCCCCCCCGGCAAACCGTAATACCGGAGCCTCCCCCCGTACAGGAACGCTACTTTATCACACAGCTGCATAACCCGAAAGTCTTGCGATACAATAATCGCTGTATAAGGCTTGTCTTTAGCTAATGTGTATTCAAAAATGGGGGCTTTGAGCGACCAATCTACACTGACAAAGATATCATCTACAAAAAGGATAGCTGGTTTCATGAGGAGAGCTCGCGCTAAGATGAGCTTTCGTTGGTCCAGCCCACTGAGAAAGCCTTTCCCTTGCGGAGGTAGTACCGTAAAGAAGCCTTCGGGCAAACGCTCTATGCTCTCTTTTAGGCCTAAGCGAGTACACACTTCCATTACTTCTTCCCACGAGGCAGTCGGAGCTTGAAGTGTAAGGTTATCCCATACGCGAGCTTCTATAATCTCCCCCACGTCCAAGGCATCGCCAATCCTTGCCCGCAAAGAAAGGAGGTCTACCTGACGCAGATTCACATCAGCAATCCTAATCTCTCCGGTATAGGTGGGATACAGCCCATAGAGTAAATAAAGGAGGGTCGTTTTACCACTACCTGCAGGGCCTGTCAAGCATATTTTCTCGCCCGGCTGAACCTCTAAGGAAATATTTTCCAGCACCGGATAGCTCATTTCCTGTCGGGTATGGGCAAAAGAAACTTCCCGCATGCGTATACTGTAGGGGCCCGTGGCGGGAAGCGTAACCCCAGATAATCGCTCTTGAAGAGGCGTAAAAAGCTGGCTCAGTTTATCCATCCCTACCAGGGCATCATACAGGGCTTCCAAGTTGCCGACCAGGTCTTGTACGGCGTTGAGCAGTAGAAAAAGTACGAGTTCGGAGGCGACAAACTGCCCCAAGCTAATTTGTTTGCGTACCACCAAAAGGGCCCCTAAGGTGAGCATCAGCAGCGCTATGGCTATCTGGTAGAAAAAAAGCAGGCCTTTTTGGGTCAGAAGCAAGCGAAAGTACCGCTGCCGCGCCAGCAGGTACCGCTCTTCCAGTTCCTGCGTACGGCGATATAAAATGGGCGGGAAGCCCGCTACCTTGAACGTAACCAAAGCCCGCGCAATCTCCTCTAACCAACTGGCCATGCGGTATTTTTCGTCAGAGACCGCCTTTTTCTTTTGGTAAGCCCCCCTAAAAGAATAATACAACCCTAACCCCACGAGTAGCGTAAGTAAAAGCACAGAAAAAGCAAAAAACGGCGCATAGAAAGAAAGTAATATAATCCCGAAGATGATGGTCAGAAAATCGGCAGGCACATTGAGGAGGAGCTTGGAAAGATTTTTTTCCAGGGTAAATATTTCAAAATACCGATTGATAAGGGCGGGGAGGTTTTCACGCAACACGGCGGGATAAAGCCACCGCGGCACGCGATGCACTATCTCCAGCGTAGTATGAAGGAAAAGCCGTCGTTGCAAATGCTCTATCAGGATGTACTGACCGATACGCACTAAGGCCGCCACAATAAGCACCGTCGCCGCCAATAGAATGAGGGTAGTAAGCCCCGTCACCCACTGCAGGGTCTGTATGTAAGTATAGATGGCTTGTACTACTACGGGAACAAGGAGGTTAGCGCCGCCAGCTACCGCCGCATAGAGATAAATGTAGGCTACAATGCGGCTCTCCGCCGAAAAAAACCGAGTCAAGCGCCGCCAAGGCCCCCCTTCGGTTATTTTATCAAAAGGCGAGGGATAAAAGCCGCGTGGAACAATAACATACATGTGGGCATTTTCCCCCAGCCCCCGCTGAAGAAGAGCCGAAGGCAAAAACCGACCTAAATACCGCTCATTTTGCCATAAATCCCAGTATTTTTCGCCAGCAGGTATGGCTAAAAAAAACTCTTTCCAATCCCTACGCACCAGCAGTACAGGAAGATTCCGGCGCTCTAAATGCAAAAACAGCTCATCTCGAGAAAAAGTATGCGAAAAAGCTATCAGATTGGCTTCCCCTAAGTATTCTTGGAGCGCATCAAAAGAATGTGGCCATAGGAGCGTAGACTCTCCCGACGGCACATACTCCTGGCGATAAAAATCCGCTAAGACCTGCAGGTACGCCTGCATGTCAGGAAAGCTTTTCTAAAAGACGGCGTTGAACCTCTCGGGGGTCGGCCTTCCCCCCAGCACGTCGTACCACTTGCCCTACAAAGAAGCCTAAGAGTCCCGCCTTGCCCTTACGATAAGTCTCTACTTTGTCTGGATTTTCTGCGAGCACTTCTTGAATCCACTGGTCTATTTGCGCCTCATCTTGTAAGAGCAGTAGGTCTTTTTCTCGAGCGATCTCCGCAGGGTCAGCCTGGGGCCGACGAACCAACTCCGGAAAAATTTCCTCCCGCGCCGCCGTGAGGCTAACTTGGCGCTGCTCCACTAAGGCGATGAGGGTATAAAGCTTCTCTGGCAGAAGTGGGAAAGCCTCCATAGGTATAGCCGCGGCATTCAGGTAAGCTCGGACGGGCCCATTTATCCACGAAGCCGCCGCCTTGGGCGAGGCCCCCAGCGATACTAAGGCCAGGAAGTACTCCGCATACGGCCTATCCTCGGTAAGGAGCAGCGCATCGTCGGCAGAAAGGCCATACCGCTCCAGCATGCGGTCAAAGAGCCCCTCCGGCAGCTCAGGCAGGCTCTGGCGCAGGCGTTGGAGCTCCTCCCTCTCAAGGCGCACCGGCGGTAGGTCCGGCTCAGGGAAATAGCGGTAGTCGTCGGCGGTTTCTTTTTCACGCAAGGGCACCGTCTGCCGCCCATCCCAGGTGCGCGTCTCTCGCAGCACCTGCCCTCCCTCGCTAATCAAACGCACCTGCCGCTCAAACTCGTACGCCAAAGCTTTTCCCAAAGCCGAAATAGAGTTTAGGTTCTTTATCTCCACCCGTACCCCAAACTCCGACGAACCCACCGGCCGCACAGAAATATTGGCATCACAGCGTAAGCTCCCCTCCTCCATATTGCCATCACATATCCCTAAGAAGCGTACGAGCTTCCGAATAGCCGTGAGATAGGCCATTGCTTCCTCCGGCGTACACATATCCGGCCGGCTCACAATCTCCACCAACCCTATCCCCGCCCGATTGAAGTCCAATAACGTATCAAACGGGTCTTGGTCATGGAGGCTTTTCCCTGTGTCTTCCTCCAGCTGGAGCCGCTCTATGCCGACGCGCTTTTTGGTCCCATCGGATAGGCGTATGTCTATATAGCCATTTTTTGCAATAGGAGCCGCTTCTTGGGTGATTTGGTAGCCCTTAGGCAGGTCTGGATAGAAGTAGTTTTTACGAGAGAAGTAAAACTCCTGCGCAATCTCACAGTTTAACGCCAGTCCTAAGCGTACGACCGCCTCCACACAAGCTTTATTGAGCACGGGCAAAGTACCCGGGTAGCCCAGCGACACCACTGAGACGAAGCGATTGGGGCGTTCGCCAAAGGTGACCGCTTCTGGCGCAAAGACTTTGGCGCGGGTTTGAAGCTGGGCATGCACCTCCAGTCCTACTACCATCTCGTAGCTCATGCAGCAAAGATAAGCCCTTACTTTTGCTTGCTCATGCCGTATGTACGCGGAAAACGCTGGATAGACACCCTCGCCTTAGGGATAAACTTAGCGTTTTGGCTGCCCCGCCGCTGGTGGTGGCAGTGGCGCTTAGGCAGTCGCACGGCTGCCTGGAAAAAACTCATGGAAAGGCCGCACTATCACTGGAGCCGGTGGCCTGTCTCCCTGAAAGGACGCTGGTTTCGCCTTCCCACCGGCATCTACGCCGACGAAGCCGGGCTGATATGGAGTATAGCCCAAAAGCAAGGCGATCGCTTCCCCTCCCACTGGCTGAAAAAGCTCTCTACCAGTGAAGTAGGCATGGACATAGGCGCGCATCGAGGCTATTGGACTCTTACCTACGCCCGAAACGCCCCCACCCTCCAACAAGTATTCCTCTTTGAACCTCACCCAGAAAACTACGCCTACCTCCTCCAGAACCTCGCCCGCAATCACTTTTCCCAAGCGATACCTCTACCTTATGCGGTGTGGAATAAACCCACCCGCTTAGAACTCCGCGCACAACCTGCCCAGACAGAGCATGCTTCCTTTGGCTTCACTGTGACAGAAAAAAGTACTGGTAGCATACCTGCTACCTCTGCAGATGCCTTTGTAAAAGCGCTGGCCGTAAAACGATTAGATTGGATAAAAATTGATGCCGAAGGCGCCGAAGTAGCTATCGTAGAAGGAGCACAAGAAACCCTCCAGACCCTGCGCCCTACTCTATGGATGGAGATCCATGATACTTGGGAGGAAATAGAAAAAAAACTACATGCCGTAGGATATGTCATCCGAGAAGCCATCCGCCATCGTAGTGAGGGTCCCTACAAAGAGACGGGCTACCTCTGGGCCGAACCGGCCTGAGCCACTGGCACCCTTTCAGCAGTGCCAAGAGCAGGTCAGGCAAACAAAGTCATATGAGCTCAGAGATGTAACGCTACTACTTCAGTATTAGTTTCAGTATTATAGCGAGCACGGGCACAACAAGAAGACCGGCGAAAACGTAAGAAGCCGTACACACATACATCGACATGCCCACCATGCGCTGAATAAATAGGCCCTCTCTTAAGTCGTTAGCGATAACCGTAGGTATCTCGACCTCCTGCTTCTCCTCCTCCTTTGACTCAAAATCAAACTCAAAAATAATCCTCGCCATGAACAACCAGACTAACAGCCCCCCATAAAGCCACAATATCTCGCTAACCCCACTGCGCAAAAAGAGCGCAAGGGCACCCATCAGCACCAGAGCTACCCGCACAAACCAAACTCGTCCCTTCTTTTCTGTCAGATCTACCCCTATAAAGGCCATTATCATCGCTGCAGCGATAAATACCACTCCCGTAGTCCAAAGAACCTTAAGGGTTAGCGCAGCTCTCCCCAGCGCAAAAAATGGTAAGAGCGCTACGCCACACCCAAATCCACAAGATACCCACCCCACTATGAGCCTAAAAACGGATCTGGGCGGCCTCTCCTTTTTGGCATAAGGTAAAAGGAGACCGAACGATAGAAACAGCCCTAAGGACATCACCAGCTCTACTATTCCTATTTGATGCCGCTCCATTGGAGCCAGCCACGGCCAGAGGTAGGTGCATACCCAACCCCCCAAAAACCCAGTCACTATAATATTTATCCCCAACAACGCATAAAACCCTTGGAAAAAGCGCTTCGTGACTACTCTGTCTCGTTCCAGCATAGGTTCTCTCTCCATAGGCGTTCAGACAGGGGGGAGCAATCGGATAGTTTTCACCCAAGGGAGGGCTTCTATGTAGCGTAGGCTTACCTCCCGAGGGGCCTCATCTAACTCATACACATGCAAAGCGGTATCGGCTTTGGCGCGGCGGCTCACCGTGAGGGTAGCGATATTGGCGTTTTCGTTCGCCAGGATGGCGGCGATAAAGGCCACCGCCCCTCGAATATCGCGCGCTTCTACCAGGAGCGTGGGGAGCTGCCCGGTGAAGTTGGTATGCAGTTCATTTACAGCGGTGATGAGGATTAAGCCGCCTCCCCGCGAGATGCCTTCCACCGTAAGCGTAGTTTCTCCTCGCCTTGCGCGGATGACAAGGGTATTAGGGTGATTTTTGGCAGAGCTTACTACGGGGTCGAAAGTGTAACCCAACCCTTGAGCCTCTGCATGCGCATAGGCCTCTCGGATGCGTTCGTCATCCACCGCAAATCCCATCAGGCCCGCTAATGCCGCCTTATCGCTGCCATGCCCCCGATATGTCATGGCGAAAGAGTTATAGAAGCTTATGTGGGCCTCTTCCGGCGTGCCGCCGAGGAGGAAATGGACCACCCGCGCAATCCGCACTACGCCAGCGGTGTGCGAACTGCTGGGCCCTATCATAATCGGCCCCAGCATGTCAAAAATGCCACTGGGCTCCTGACTCATTGAAAGCGAGAACGATTGAAGTTTTCTTTTTGCAAAATAAAGCTGATTTGCCCAATAAATCCTTCGATGCGGTCTCGGCCAGGCCCATTCACCCCTTCTAAGTAAGAAGTCTGGGGCCTACGCCGCACATATAAGAGGGCGAGCTCTGCCCAGAGGTGCATACGCCAGCTTAGGCCAGCGCCCCACCCTATGCCATTTACAGAGACGCTGGCAGGACTGCCGGGTAAAGCTTTATCTTCTTGATTGCGGGGCCAGGCATTGAGCCGGAAAAGGGCTATCTCTCCCACAGGCGAGACCTTTTTCTGCAAGGGGCGCAGCCGAAGGGTAAGCGCAATGGCATTCCACCGCGTCTGACTGTACTTACCCTGAGAGCGGTCTTGGCTGATAAAATGCCCGCCTTCCCAGTGGAGGCTCGGCTGTAAACGTTTGTCTGGCAAAAAACGAACGCCCACCGCTCCGAGCCCGTAAAAGCGCGTCCACCGCTCGGCCGGGACCGTGAGGTCATTCGTGCTGGTGTGGCCCCCCCATCCACCCCACAGCGCCACTTGCATCCATATCCCCCAGCTCATAGCCCAAAGGTAGTACTTTATGAGAGGCTTTCCATGAGCGCCTGTACCTTACGCAGCTGCGTTCTAAGCTTAATGAGAATCTTCTGCTCTTGGCGCAAAGCAAAGCTTCGGGGAAGGTCTTTTTCTTCAAGGGCCTCCCTAAGGCTTTCTTGGAGAGTTTCTTCATATGCCTCTACCTGCCGGAGGAAGTTTTCCCAGGCTTTTTGCACCTCTTCCCAGCGCATCTCACCATCTTAGATAGGGGCGAATCTGTATGCCCTCCGGTGTTTCTACAAGCAAACGGTAGACCCCTGCTGAAAGCGCCGGCAGAGGCAGGGGATTCACCCCAGCGCTGAGGAATACGTCTCCTTGCGCGACCACCCGACCCAGCCCATCGTATAGGCGCCATGACGCCCGCTGGGGCTTGCTGGAAACTAAATAGGCCCCTTCCGCCGTAGTATATACCGACACACTTGCCTCAGCAGATCCCAAGGAAGTAGTTGGGCCGGTGGGTATAGCCTCTACCCGAACGTCATCTATGTACAAGTTGTTCCCTCCGCCAGCGATGGCCTCAAACCGCAAACGAACCCCATTTACGCCTTGATACGCATCTAAAAAGACGGTATCCGTGCGCCAGTGTAGCGGTAAATAAGCTGCTCCGTCTATAGTGCCCGAATGCACGATACACCCACTGGGATGGGTGCTGAGGTCAGAGCCACTTTTTTCGTAGACAAGCTGCCAGGTGCCGCCCCCATCCGGCGAAGCCCACACCCGCAGCGTATCTACATAAGTGAGCGGTAAAGAGTACGAGTCACTCCAAGTGAGGCACGCATAACTCACCGCAAAGGTGAGGCGCACCCGCTGCCCTGCTGGCACCCGAAAATCAAAAGCCGGGGTTATGAGATGGTGCCTTTCTCCGTAAAAGGGATAGTTATGGAGCCGCAAACGCATGGCATACTGGGAAGCTCCATAGGCGCCAGCAGGAAAAGCGCTGGTATCCCACCGCGCCCACCCCCGCACAAATCCATGGCGCAGCCCCCCTGAAGAAATGTACATATTGTACGACCCCGTCTCAAACCCTTCAAAGTAGGGCAAGGAACGCACCGTATCTATCTGAATAAAATTAGAAAAGTAAGCCGTATCGCGTCGCCCACTGAGATTTTGGACGATGAGTTGGGGGGGAGGATAGATGCCGGGCGCAGGATAGGTCACTACCGGGCAAGGAGAGGCTGGATTATCAGGCACACCACCGTAGAAGTTCCAGGAAAAGAGGTAGGGCTGCCCCTCTGCTACGGCATGAAAGCGAATAGGCGTGCCGACAAGGCCAGTCGTATTTTCGGCCCACACCGCTGCCCGCACCCGCCCATAAGGCCCCGTGCCAGTAGCTTGCAAGTTACTCAGGCTCGTTAGGTCAGGGTAGTAGGTAGAAACATCCGTGAGCGCCCAATAGGCCACGTCCGATTGCCCAAGTGTAAAAGGCAGGTGGCTATGCGGGTCACCTGTATAGTCCATGACATTGCGCAGGTCATCCGGCCGGTCAGGCCAATCTACATCACAGGTATTCTGCTGCTGAAAGAGATAGTTGGCTTGAGCTGTCGGCGGGGTGTCACAGATGCCATCTCCGTTACAATCCGATGGATTATCGCACCCTTGGTCAAAAGTGTGAGGTAACCCTAAGTTATGGCCAAGCTCATGGGTCACCACTCGTCCTTTACGACGCAGGGTGCCTACCCGCCCCACCGTTCGGGTGATAACCACCGTGCCAAACTCCGTGGGATAATAGGTAGGGGCGTCCCAAGGGTAGTAGGCATACCCCGCTACTTGAGTGGTCGTACACGTATCACAGAGGCCTTGAAATCCACATACTATCGGCACCACCCAGATATTGAGGTATTGGTCTCGGGGCCAGCCAGTGGCTGCCTTCATGACCGCCTCATCATCTAAGCATAACTTGGGGCTGGTCCAGTTTAGTGGGGGTTGGTTGTACTTCCAATACACCACGCCTGAGGTAGGCTGGCCGGTGGGGTCTTTGGTGGCCAACGCAAACTCCACATTCATGTCCGCCCCCCACGGCGTATAACTGCCCGTATAAGGAATGCGCCGGAAATCCTCAAAAAGCTGCTCCATCTGCTCTTCTATCACCGAGAGCGGCAAGCTGTCCTGCGGCCCCGAATAAATCACATGAAATACCACTGGCACCACAAAATCTGCATTCGGATGGCAAGCCGTGTCCGGAATAATACTCCGCATACGCCCCTTCCGAAGAGCAGTAGTTCTGGGAGAGGTATTTTGCGGCAAAAAGGCCGTACCACACTCTTGGGCCCATAATCCAGCCAGCAAGCCTATCCATAAGCCACGCATACCACTAAGGTAAAAAAACTACCTTCACCCCGTGATGGGCCTAAGAAGTGTTTTTAGTCTCTGGATAGGCCTCCTTTTCAGCCAGACTCTCTCCACTGAAGAAGGGTTCCTCCTACCTACCCGCGATACGGTGTATATTTTGGTAGTCTTTGCTGAGATAGATTATTCGGCTTGCGGCGAAGACCCCCATGTAAAGCAATATGGTTTCAACTGGCCAGTAGGATTAGGGGGCAAAGCCCAAGTGCCTGCAGATGCGGATTCGCTCTTAGATGCGTGGGGTGTCCCAGGCGAGGCGCCCAAGGGAATCATCACGCGGGTTTATGCGGAAGCTTCTTTTGGGCAGTTTGTGGTGCTGGGAGATTATTTACCGGAGGTGGTGCGTGTGCCGTGTACGGCGCTTCCGGCCCGAGGCACCCAAAGTTTGTATGAAGAAGTGGCCTTGGTGGCGCGCTATTGGCCAGCGGGTTTGACTCATACGGCCCGAGGCTTACCCTTTTCCTACTTTGATCGGTGGCAGCTGCTGCCGCAGCAGGCTGGCCGACCCAAGCTCCGAGCGCCTGGGGGTGACCCCAGCTACAAACCGCGGTTAGATGTGCTCTTTATCGTGTGGCGCAATCTGGTCTATCGCCTAAATGCTCGGCCGCCCTTCCCCTGCAACTATGGCTTCGGGCTATGGCTCTGTGATTACCGGGAAGGGATAGGGCCTTTTACCGGCGGGGTAGAAACGGCTTCCTCTTATACTACTTGCCACACCGCCAAGGGAGCTTCGGTGGGGTTCCTGGCGGAGTTTTTCCACGGCTTGTATGGGGGCAATCACTGGCATACGGCCGGGGGTGCGGGACTGCATACGTTTCCCTTTCTGCCGGTGTGCCGCGGCCTGAGCGTGCAAGGGGGAAGGCCCATCTATGCCGTAGGCTATGACCGTTGGCTCATGGGCTGGAAAGCCCCGAATAAAACCTACCTCCTTAGCGTCTCAGACGAAAACGGCCGCGAAGTGCCCACCGACCTCCAGCAGCCTTCTTCCCCCATCGTACAGCGCTTCTGGCTAAGGGATTTTCTCACGACTGGCGATGCCATTCGCATCCGGCTCCCCTACACCGAAAAGGGAGGGCCCACCGTCAAAAATCAATACCTCTGGCTGGAAAACCGCCGCTTCCTCGCTACCGAAAGCTGGGGGCTGCCGGGCATGCCGTGCAGCGATACGTTACCGGGGGGGCAGCAAGGCTTCCCCGGCCTGTATGCCTACATCCAAGTAGGCAAAGACCAAAAAACGGGGCCGGACATTTACACCGCGAACCCCGCGCACCCAAACGGCCTGGGAAGCTGGCTTTTTTCCCTATCCGCTGAGGGAAACTACGATTTTTACCTCCGACACACCCCCCACGGCTGGGCCATAGACAAAGCCTACAGCCTTCCCAATCCCTTCACTGGCATGAATGACCTGTATGTGGCCCACGATGCCGACACGAATGGCCAAGTAACCCCCTTAGAAGCCCACGGGTTAGGCTGGGTAGAGTGGAAAGGCGACTCGGCTTGTATCAGCGCGGCTTCAGCAGGAGACAGCGAAGACCCCTTCACCCCCTACGGTTACACCACCCTCTCCATAGAAACCAATCCGGCCCCGGTGCCTGTTTATACGCTCCTTTCCACGGAAGGGTATCAGCAAGCGACGCGTCAGCGCCCAGCTCCCTATGATAACCGCACCATTTGGCTGAGTGGCCTCTGTATCCAAGTGCTCCGCGAACGGGAAGATGGAGCCCTCCTGGTGGAGGTTCGGTGGGATGGTTTTACGGTGCGGCGGGCGGTGCGCTGGTGCGGACGCATCCACCTCTCGCCGAATCCTTTTTCCGCTGACGCCCCAGCCCTGCTCATCAAAGGCACTGTTTTACTGGACCGCAGCCTAAGCCCCACTTACGGCATAGCGCAGGCCTACGACTCCACAGAAAAGCGATTTTGGTACAGCGACACCACCGTACTCATCGTAGAGAAAGGCGCCATCCTCCATATCGCCAAGGGCGGTAAGCTCATCTTGCGCCGGGGAAGCCGCCTGAGCGTAGAGTCTGGCGCCCAAGTGATTGGGGAAGGAACCCTCTGGTTAGAACCGGGCGCAAAGCTGGAGCTTGCGCCCCAGGCAAAGCTCACCGTATCGGTGCGCGAGCGAAAAAAGCCTTATCCCCTATTCCTGGAGAGCAGGTAGCCGGTTTTCTTGGGTCTCAGCTACTTCCGAACGTTTGCGGAGAGCATCTAATGCCCGAAGCAGTTCCGCCGGCGTGCGCGCTTCCATAAGGGATAAGCGCAGGGCCTTCGCATGGGGTAGCCCCCGAAAGTAGCCCGTATAATGCTTCCGCAGTTCTATGACGGTCTTTTCTGGGGGCTCTGGGAGAAGCCGTAGCGCATACGCTAAATGCTTTTTTACCATTTCTATCCGCTCTTCCAAAGAAGGCGGCGATAAAAGCTCTCCCGTCTGAAAGTAATGCTTTATCTCTCGGAAAATCCACGGGTAGCCAATAGCCGCTCTTCCTATCATGAGGGCGTCGGGCTTGTAGGTATGGTATAGGTGATAGGCTTTTTGGGGGCTATCTATGTCACCATTCCCGATAATCGGGATATGTATGCTTGGGTGGGCTTTGAGGCGGCCAATCCATTCCCAGCGGGCCTCGCCGGCATAGCCATCAGCTTTGGTGCGGGCATGTACCGCCAAGGCCTGAATACCCACTTTTTGCAAGCGCTCGGCGACTTCCAGGATGCGGATGCTGTGCGCATCCCACCCCAAACGCGTCTTTACCGTCACAGGCAAAGTCGTGTATTCTACGATCGCCCGCGTAAGGGCTTCCATCTTGTCTATATCGCGGAGGATGCCGGCGCCGGCGCCTTTACAGACCACCTTACTGACAGGACAGCCGTAGTTGATATCCAGCCAATCCGGCTGCACTTTTTCTATCAAGCGCGCAGCCTCGCGCATGGGTTCTATCTCCCCACCAAATATTTGTATCGCTACGGGTCTCTCTTCGTACCAAATCTGCGCTTTCTTCCAGCTTTTCTCTATCTGTCGTATAAGGGCCTCACTGGAAATAAACTCTGTGACCACGGCATCCGCGCCCATTTCGCGGCACAGTCGCCGGAAAGCCGCATCACTCACGTCCTCCATGGGAGCCAGGAAGAGCGGCGGTACCGGCCCCACCCGCCACACTACACGTCCAATCCGCATTCAAACAAAGATACGCATAAGCCTATCTTTGCCCCGTGAGCCTCTACCTCTACAATACCCTCACCCGCAAAAAAGAACCCTTCACCCCTCTCCACCCCCCCTATGTGGGTATGTATGTCTGCGGCCCGACCGTATATGGCGATCCCCACTTAGGCCATGCACGGGCGGCGATTACCTTTGATGTGCTCTTTCGGTACCTGCGCTACTTAGGGTATCAAGTGCGCTACGTGCGGAATATCACCGATGTTGGCCACCTGGAAGGCGATGCCGACGAAGGCGAAGATAAAATCCTCAAAAAAGCCCGCCTGGAAAAAGTAGAACCCATTGAAATAGCCCAGCGCTACACTGCGCTGTACCACAAAGCCATGGATGCCCTAAATGTCCTCCGCCCCTCCGTAGAACCCACCGCCACAGGCCACATCGCCCAGCAAATCGCCATGATTGAACGCATCCTCCAAAACGGCTACGCCTACGAAGTCAATGGCTCTGTCTACCTGGATGTGGAAAAGTACCGGCAAGATTACCCCTACGGCATCCTGTCCGGCCGCAATATTGAAGAGCTGATAGCGGGCAGCCGAGAGCTGGAAGGCCAAGCAGAGAAAAAACACCCTTGGGACTTTGCCCTGTGGAAACGCGCCGAACCCACCCACCTTATGCAGTGGGACTCCCCTTGGGGTCGAGGCTTCCCCGGCTGGCACATAGAATGCTCCGCCATGAGCATTCATTACCTGGGCGTACCGTTTGACATTCATGGCGGAGGGCTGGACCTCATCTTCCCCCACCACGAAGCCGAGATCGCCCAAGCTCACGCCTGCTTCGGCCCAGAAGCCCACCACCAAGCCCGCTTCTGGATACACAATAACCTCGTCACGATTGAAGGCCAAAAAATGAGTAAATCCCTCGGAAACTTCATCACTATTGAAGAAATCTTTACCGGCAGACACCCTAAACTTTCCCGCGGCTACCCGCCTATGGCATTACGCTTCCTTTTCCTGCAAGCCCACTACCGCAGCACCGTAGACTTTTCCGAAGAAGCCCTATCCGCAGCTTATAAAGGCTACCTCCGTCTCATGACCGCTTTTGAACGCCTTAAGGAGGTGCGCCCGCATACCTACTCATCCTTTTCGGTAAGCGCTTGGCGAGAAAGAGTTTTTACCGCTCTACATGACGACCTCAACACAGCCGCGGCTTTAGCGGCATTTTTTGAGCAAACAGAGGACATCCTCAGATTGCGTCGCCAAGAAATCTTCCTCACGCCGGAAGACCTTTCCCTCCTCCAAAAAACCTGGCAGGAAGTGCTAATAGACATCTTAGGCCTTATCCCCCTCACTCAAGTAGAATGGCACCGCTGGAAAATCGCCATAGAACTGCTTATTCGTCTGCGCAGAGAAGCCCGAGCCGCTAAAAACTACAGCTTAGCTGACCTCCTGCGTGATGAACTGCAAAACATGGGGGTACGCCTCTTAGACTTTCCCGATGAGACCTTGTGGGAAATGCACGAATAACTAAGCTTTCATGTCACTCTCGTATCACATAGCCTGTATAGTAGGGATATTTTTGGTGGGGTGCTCCTCGCCTACCCCCTCTGCGTCGCCGTTATCGGCGGCTTCGCTGACCCTGAACCCCAATCGTCCTACTTTTTCTGCCGATAGCGCGTATGCCTATATTGAAAAGCAGCTTTCGTTTGGCCCCCGTATTCCGGGCACGGCCGCGCATCGGGCGTGTGGCGATTGGATAGTGGCGGAGCTGCGGCGGTGCGGCGCCCAAGTCGTAGAACAGCAAGGACACTTCAAAGGCACACCCATCCGAAATATTATTGCCTCGTTTGGGGGGGACTCCCCGGGCAAGCGCATACTGCTTTCGGCCCACTGGGACTCGCGTCCATGGGCGGACCGGGATCCCCATACCCCCCAAGCCCCTGTGCCCGGCGCCAACGATGGGGCCAGCGGCGTCGCCGTCCTCTTAGAGATAGCCCGCCTCCTCAGTCAAAAGCCCCTTCCCTATCCCGTGGATATCCTCTTTTGGGATGCGGAAGACCTGGGGCGTGAAGGAATAGAAGACTCGTACTGTTTGGGTTCCCAGTTTTGGCTAAGCCGGCCTGAACCTTTTCCCCCTGCTGCCTATGCGTGGGGCATACACCTGGATATGGTGGGGGCAGCGCATTCCACCTTCCTCCAAGAGGGATACAGCCGCCAATATGCCTCAACTCTCGTAGAAAAGCTCTGGCAAGTAGCTCGCCAGCTCGGCTATGGTCAGCTCTTCCCTGCGCTGCCCGGCGACCCTATCATAGATGACCCATACTACCTCTCCAGCCGAGGCGGCATCCCCATGGTGAATATCATCGCCCGAGACCCACTGGGGAAAAACTTTTTCCCGCAGTGGCACACCACCCAAGATGACCTTTCGCACATAGACAAAGCCACCCTCCAAGCCGTAGGCGAAACCCTGGTAGCCTTCCTTTACACGTACACCCCTACACACCTCACCGCTCAATAGCCCCTTTTTCCACAGTTTTTACCCCCCCAGAAAAAAGAAAAAGCCTACCTTTGGGCATGCAGAGAAGTTTCTGGCTACTCTCTCTGCTACTAAGCTGGGCTTTTGGTACCGACTCGCTCAAAGTAGCGAGCTCCATACGAATGCTGTATGCCTCCTTAGAAAGCCTTTCTGAGCAGCTGCCCAAAGTATGGTGGGATCGTCAGTGGGTAGGGGCTTGCAGACCTAAAGATATTCGCTCTATCATAGCTCCCGTACGCATAACCTTACAAAAACCTGAGGAAGGCTTCTACTTTGTGGTGCCTATCCAAGGCGCACTCAATTCGGGGTTTGGGTTTCGTCGGGGCTGGCAGTTCCACTTTGGATTAGATATTGACCTTAAGGTAGGCGACACCGTCGTAGCAGCCATGGACGGCGAAGTGCGTTTAGCTGGCTATGACCCTGGGGGATACGGCTACTTTTGCGTGATAGCCCACCCCAACGGCGTAGAGACCGTCTATGGACACTTTTCTCGGCTATTAGTCACGCCTGAACAGCTTGTAAAAGCGGGGGACCCCATTGGCTTAGGCGGGAGTACCGGCCGGAGCACAGGCCCCCACCTACACTTCGAACTACGCTTCATGGGCGAACCCATAGATGTGAGCGCTTTGATAGACTTCCCCTCCGGCGAGCTTATAGAATCTGAACTCTATATCACTCCCGAGACTTTTGCCCACCTAAGTACCCTCTCAAGCGCTATGTACCATGTGGTACGCCGGGGCGAGTCGCTTTATACTATTGCCCGGCGGTACGGTGTGACGGTACGCTACCTCTGCGCCCTGAATGGCCTTTCCACACGGAGCATCCTCCGACCGGGGCAGTACTTGCGCGTCCGATGAAAAAACGGGCGCTCTTCGGGCTGGGTAACCCCGGAGAAACCTACCGCCTCACACGACACAACGCCGGCGCCCGTGTCATAGAAGCACTGGCAGCTCACCTGAATGCCCCACTCTTCACCCCACAACGCTACACCCTTTATACCCAAGTCCAGTGGGCTGGTATCCAATGGCACCTTTTCCTCCCCACTACCTACATGAACCTCAGCGGCGACGCTGTGGCTTTCTGGAAAACCAAACTGGACCTCTCCTTAGAAGAAATCCTCATAGCAGTGGATGAACTCCAACTCCCCTTAGGGACCCTACGCCTCTCCCCTAAAGGCTCCGCCGGCGGACACAACGGCCTGGCCCACATCATAGAAAAGCTCGGCACCGAACACTTCCCGCGGCTGCGCATAGGTATAGGCAAAAACTTTCCCAAAGGCAAGCAAGTCGAGTATGTACTCTCCCCCTTTCCCCCCGAAGAAGAGCGTATATTCCAACATATTTTGCCCAAAGCTGTGGAGTGCCTCATCACCTGGGGGCGCCAAGGACTACCTGCTGCCATGAATGCCTGTAATAAGCGTTCCCCTATCCCCAGCCCCTCTCCTGACCCGGACAAGTTTTCCTCTTAAGCCCATCCGAGGAACTTCCCTTGTATTTTGCGGCTATGCGCTTCGCTGGGAAGCCCATAGGCGTGCTTTTCTTGACGATACTCGGGATAGGATGCACCCCTAAGTCGCTTCCTAAAACCCGAACGGAAAAACCTTCTCCCGCAGCTAAAGTGGTCGAAGTAGCGCGTAGCTATATAGGGGTGCCCTATAAGCTTGGGGGGATGGACCGTAAGGGTATAGATTGTTCGGGCTTAGTCTGTCGGGTGTATCAAGAAGCTGTGAATCTCCCCTTGCCGCGCACGGCAGATGCCCAAGCCCAGCAAGGGCAGCCTATAAAAGGCAAGCTTCAACCGGGGGATTTAGTCTTCTTTCAGGAACCCAAAGCTAAGAAAATCACCCATGTGGGCATCGTCTCCCACACCGCAGGAGAAGAAGTGTATTTTATCCATGCTTCCACTTCAAAGGGTGTGCGCGAAGACCTTCTTAGCGACCCGCACTGGAAGAAGCGCTATGTAGGGGCACGGCGCCTCCTTCGCCCCGACGCAAAAGCTGCCCTACATACCGGTCAACAGGGAAAGTAAGCCGCATAAAAGCCGCCGGCAACCACAAGAGTCGCTGACGCGACAGCATCGGACGCACTTCGCCTTCTATCCACACCCGATAATAAATGGCCAACAAACGCGCTTCCGCATGATAATACGACCGCTGAAAAAAATCCGTAGTGTAGAAATGTTCTACCCGACGAACCTCCACCCGTAGCTCTTCCCAAAATTCCCTTTGCAGCGCTCCTATAAGCCCTTCGTGCGGTTCTACGCCTCCACCGGGAAACTTTTGGATCCAGCCGCCTCTAAAATACTCTTCTACGACCAACCAACGTCCCCATTCATCCGCCACCAGCCCATACACCCGTACGATCCACCTCACGAGCTACGCTGGTAAAAAGTCGGCGGCTTGTATTCAAAAAGCGGGGCCAATATAGCTTTTTCGGCCGGGCTCCACGAGTGCTGATTGTAGTATTCTATCAGGGTCTGGCGAAACCGAGTCTGCCCAAGCCAATACTCTGTCACTTCCCGCGCTACAGCAGCCAAACGCATGTTGGTACTCAGGAGCGCCTCAACAAGGTGCGGCAAGAGCGAAGGCGGGAGCGCATTTAGCGCTTTCAAAGCCCGCAGTGCATTTTGTCGGGTACGAAACTCAAAGGCGGGACTGGCATAATCTACCAGCTTGTCTATAGCGCCCTTATCGCCATGCAAGGCCGCCACCTCTAAGTGCTTGATGCGGACATTGTGCCCCACCAGCCCTAAGTCGTTGGCAGTCATGCGCAAGTATTCCGGCACGCGCCGCGGGAAAGCTTCACTCAGCCGCTCCAAAGCCAACGCCTGCACCACGTACGAAGAGTCTCGTAAGAGGGTCTCCAGATCCGTGCGCAAGGTGGTGGAGAGAGGGTTATGGTTAGCTATGACAGCAAAACGCACCTGCGGGTGAGGATCCCTTAGCGCTTCTTTGAGGAAGGACTGCGCGGCTGGGTCATTCGCGAGCTGAGCCACAATCTCCGCTCGCATCGCCCAAAACTGCTCCCGGCGATAGGCGGCTTGAAGCGCCTCCCGTTTTTGCGCCGCCGGCACCCGCCTCAGCGCCAAGAGCGCCTCATACCGCGCAAGTATATACGGAGCCTTTTCTAACTGAGCCAAAAGTTCCTCCGTACGTTTCTCAAAAGTCACCTGCTTAAGTATCCATCCCCCAGGGTCAAATAAGACAAACGCTATAGCCTTTTTCTGCGGGTTAGGCACTTCTACCACTTCCCGCTGGGCAGCTATCCAAGCGCGCACCGTATCATAGCTGCCATCGGTATAATGCACCGAAAACACAATCGGCATCCGGAAAAGACCAATACTACTATCCTGTATTTGCTCTACAATAAACTGGGTGTAGGCTTTGCCGCCTTTTTCTATGGGTTGGTATTGCACGCGGTAATGGGGTTCGCCGCCGCGGTACAGCCACTGCTGGAAAAACCAATCCGGACTGAGCCCCGCAGCATCCTGAAAAGCCTGATATAAATCGTTTGTCTCTACCACGCCATACGGGTGGCTTTTGAGGTAGTGGGTGATGACCTTTTTAAAAACTTGATTCCCAAAGGTATAGCGCATCATGTCCAGCACAGCCGAACCCTTTTGATAGACTCGGGCATAGCCGGGGTTAGGATGGACGATGGGCAGGTTATCTTTTTGGGCGGCGCTGAGGGCCAGCGTATGTTCGGTACGGCGTCCCCACGCATACGCATCCTCCCCAAAAAGCTGCCCTACAATAAAGCGCGCGTAGTGCGTGGCAAAGCTCTCTTGCAGCCACAGGTGGGCAAAGCTGCGCGCCGTCACATAATCGCCAAACCACTGATGGGTAAGCTCATGCGCATTCACCTCTACATAACTTCTATCCAAATACGCCCGCTCATCCACGTGAAAAAAGTCGCCAAAAACCGTTGCGGTGGTGTTTTCCATGGCCCCGTAGAGGTAGTCGGCCACGGGCACTTGGGCGTACTTCTCCCAGGGGAAGGGCACGCCTAACTCCGCCTCTAACTTCTCTACCATTTCCACCGAATAGCGGTACGTAGGCTCTAAGCAGCACTCCTTCCGGTCGGGGTAATAATATAATAGGAGGGGCACGCCGCTTTGGGTTTGGCGCCGTTCTATCCCGTACTCGCCGATAGCTATCATGAGCAGGTACAAGCTGTGGGGCTTCTGCATGCGGTAATGCCAGGTAAGGCTACCGTCGGGGTTGCGCAGCGTATCTATGAAGGTGCCGTTAGAAAGCACCTGATACCGGCTATCAAAGGTGATGAGGGTCTCTGTGATGAGTTTGTCGTTAGGGTCATCATAGCAGGGGATCCAATGGCGGTGGTCGGTAGCTTGGCCTTGCGTCCAGATTTGTTTGCGGGCGCGGCCGGTCTTATCCTTCCAGCCGATAAAGTAGATCCCCTTGCGCGGGGTAGCTATGTACCGAATGGTGATAGAGTCGCGCTGACCCATGCGCAGGGGGGAGGGAAACCGCACGATGAGTTTGTCTCCTTCTGCACGGAAGGGGACTGGGGTGTCCCTATGCCGCACTTCCTCCACCTGGATCTGGACCGCATCTAATACCAAGCTGTCTATGCCGGGGCGCAAAGGCTCAAACACATGCGTGACCAGGCCATATACGGTTCCTCTCTCCGGAGCGAAGCGCACCTGCAGACGCAAGTGTTGCATATCTACGAGCCGTTCTCGGGGCGTGAAACCTTGAGCGCTTACTACACCCAAGAGGGCCACCAGAAGCAGACGCATGGGGCAAAGGTAGTTTCCCCCAAAAAAAAGCCCTTACGCCCCTACCGCCCGGAAAGCTGCTGGATATACTGAGCCAGCTCCTGCTGGCTGGCCGAGGACATAAACGCCTGATTGACCACGAAGTAGTTTTGCGGGTCGCAGCAACGGGTATAGGCTTCCTTGGCTATTTGGAGCCGTAAAGGTTCTCCGTAAAAGGTCCGGCACACTTCCCGCACCTGCTCCGCAGAAAGGCAGTTGGTGGCGATAATCTGCCGAGCTATCTCTAAACGCGTAGGGTCGCTGTACGCATTCTTAAGGGTAGTCAGGGCTTGGCTGAAAGACCCCGCCGGCATACAAGGGGTACAAGGCCGAGACACGGCCGTACTCGGCTGAGCCCCCGTACTCGGCCATGCGGTACCTGCCTGGCAACGCTGCCGCGCCGGCCGCGTCTGAATGTATTTTACCAACTCGTCCTTACTACTGGAAAAATCAAACGCCTCATTCACGACGAAGTAGTTAGACAAATCATGCGTGTAATCATACGCAAACTTCGCAAACTCTAACTTAGAGCTTTCAAAATCAAAAAGCTTCATTATCTCGCGCACGTCCTGAGCTAGGAGGCAGTTTTGGCGAGCGATTTGTTTAGCCATCTCTAAGCGAGTCTGGTCAAAAGTCTCATTCCGTAAGGTAGCCAGGGCCTGCTGGAAGCTCTCTCGGCTCATGGGCACCGTACAGTTACACGGACCCGAGTAGGTACTGGTGGAAGGCGGCATCCCTGGAACTGGTGGCACAGGGGTACCTACCGGCGGCTGCGGTGCAGGCGGCGCCGCCACCTGCGTACCCGAACCCGTATTCACTTGGATGGTAGGGTTGAATACAATAGTGGTATTTTGGTTTTGATTTTGGGTATTTTGCTGTACAGCTCCGCCGCCAGTATTAGCTGGGGGGGTAGGCTGCGCAGGCGGTGTCGGCTGCGGAGAGGCCGGAGGCGTCGCCGGTTGCGCAGCCGTAGCTGGAGCCGGCTCCTCGCTACGAAGCACCCGATTGTACTGGACAACCTTGTATCGCCCTTTCTGCTTGCGGATAGCGTAGTATTCTACATATCCGCTCTCTACATAGAAGGTTTTCTTGAGCTGGATGACCCGCCCTTCGGAGGGGTGGATATAGACAGTACCTTTTTGGGGGCCTTCGTGCAGGTCATGGGCTTCGGCTCGGGTGACAGGCGTCTCCGCTATCCACTCCCCATTCACATACAACCTAAACGGCTCGCCTGTCTCCGAGACAACAATCAAATCCCCGGTCCCTTGTGCCAATAGAAGGCCTACGGCTACGCCCCAGTACAGCGTCTTCATAAGGCAAAAATAGGCACAAAAACTATGCCAACCTCCAAGGGTTACCCGAGATTATGTAAGTTTGCGGCGATATGAAGACGCTTCGTCTCGTACTACTGGCCCTCCTACTTACGGGATGGGCCTGGGCACAAGAAGGCACTTTTAAGATTGGTGCCGCTGTCCTACCGCAGAACACGTGGCTCCTCAATCAGGACGACTCGGATGCAGGCCCTGAGCTGGACTATGAGGTCACGTGGGGTTTTGCTGGGGGCCTCACCCTGGGGTACAACTTTACGGACTACCTCGGGGTAGGCTTAGATGTGCTCTACTCCAGCCAAGGCCAAAAGTACAAGGGTACCGTTTCGGGGGTGAACTGGACCGCTCAAACCCGCCTAAACTACCTCAAACTCCCCCTCCTCCTGCGCTTCAACTCTGACCCAAACTCGCCTGTGCAGTTTAGCTTCTTTGTCGGGCCACAGCTCAACCTCCTCCTGAGCTATACAGACAAGTTCGAGGCATCTAGCTCGGGTGTTACTTCCACGGTGGAAACCTCGGGGACAACCGTTACCTCTACTTTTGTAACGGGGGGCGTCACCATGACGGATAAAGAAAACCTCACCGCTTCTGCCTATAAGAAAACTTCCTTGGGAGCGGCCGTAGGGCTGGGCGTAGGGTTCAAGCTCACCGATGAGCTGCTCCTCACCCTGCACTTCCGGGGCGATTATGCCTTTGGGGATGCCGAAAACAAAGACGCCAAAGTAGATCATACCGCTCATGGAGGCGGCCAAGACCCCTACTGGGAAGTCAAACCCAAGTATGATGTCAGCACCGGCGGAGCCCCTGCCGGCTATAAGCGTCCTACCACGTCAGCTATCACTGGCGGGCTAATGTTGGGGATTACCTATAACCTACCTGTACGCTAAGAAAACTATCCACTTAGATAAATAAAGGGGGCTGCGGCCCCCTTTTTTATTTTCACACTGCGAAGCGGAAGTATATCACATCCCCATCTTGCACGACATAGTCGCGCCCTTCCAAGCGGAGCTTACCCGCGGCCTTGGCGCCCTCCTCGCCGCCGTAGCGGATATAGTCTTCAAAAGCGATAACCTCCGCTCGGATGAAGCCCCGCTCCATGTCGGAATGTATCTCTCCAGCGGCTTGCGGGGCTAAAGTCCCTTGACGCACCGTCCAGGCACGTATTTCTTTGGGGCCCGCTGTGAAGAAAGTGATAAGCCCGAGGAGCTTATAGGCTTCTCGGATGAGCTGCGGCAAGGCCGGCTCCTCTAAGCCATACAGCACCAAAAACTCCGCTCGTTCCTCGGGTGGCAGGGTGGCTATCTGCGCTTCTACGGCAGCGCAAAGTACCAGGGCGGAAGCCCCCTCCGTTTGCGCCATTTCCTGTACGGCGGCACTCCACGCATTCCCCCGGGGCAAACTCCGCTCATCTACATTAGCCACATAGAGCACCGGCTTGAGCGTGAGGAAGTGGTACTCTCGCAGGATAGCCTGTTCCTCCTCGGGAAGTGCTAAGGTTCGCAAGCTCTGCCCTTGATTGAGGTGAGTCTCGGCTTTCTGGAGCACTTCTAAGCGCTTTTGGGCCTCGGGATTGGCAGCTAAGCGCGCTTCTCGTTCTATCCGCGGGAGGGTTTTTTGTAAGGTCTCTAAGTCTTTGAGCTGGAGCTCCAGCTCTACTATCTCTTTATCGCGCAAGGGGTCCGGCTGACCTTCTACATGCACAATCTCGGGGTCTTCAAAGCACCGCAGCACATGTAGGATGGCGTGCACCTCACGGATATGCGCCAAGAACTGGTTACCTAAGCCTTGGCCCGCATGAGCCCCCCGCACCAGGCCCGCTATATCTACGACCGTGAGGGTAGTAGGGGTAATCTTCTCGGTAGGGCACACCTGAGCTAAGGCTTGGAGACGCGGATCCGGCACGGGCACAATTGCCCGATTAGGTTCAATCGTACAGAAAGGATAGTTAGCTGCGGCGGCCAGGGCTGTGCCACTAAGCGCATTGAAGAGGGTAGATTTGCCGACGTTGGGGAGGCCGACAATCCCACACGCTAAGGCCATGGCCGCAAAGTTTGTACTTTTGGGGCGGAGAGGTGCCGGAGTGGTCGAACGGGCCTGACTCGAAATCAGGTAACCCGCTACACGCGGGTTCGGGGGTTCGAATCCCCCCCTCTCCGCTCAGATTAAGGCTTTGAGGCGCGCACGCCCATACGCTAATAGCGCTTCCGCGGGTACTATCAGTAAGGTCACATCATCATTAGGAGGCGCTTTTCCCTGCCAGTTTTTTATGGTCTCAACCACTTTTTTTAACTGTTTCTGAGGGGAAGAAGCCACAAAAGCTGGATCATCCCCCAAAGCGCGCAGGGCTTTTATGCCCAGTTTCTTACCCTCAGGATTGAGTACATCGGTAAGCCCATCCGTGAAAAAGTAAAAGATACGGTCCTCCGTAAGCGGTTCTTCATACGCCGGAAACTCATACTCTGGCGTGGTGAAGCTATCTATGCCGCGGCGCCCGCCTGGCAGCTCCCGAAATCCTTGCCGCCGGTCATACACCCATACCGGACGACCTGCCAGGCCAAAAAGTACTTTCTGCTGGGGAAAATCCACAATAGCTACGGCCAAATCGGCTCCCTCCCGCATTTTGAGATGGCCTTCGGTGACTTCTCCTCGTAGTACTACGTCCAAGGCTTGCCGCAGGCGCTGGAGGAGGGCTTGAGGGGTTTGATTAGGATTTTGTAAGAAAAGGTTTTGCGCTGTAGCCGCAAAAATTCCTGCGAGGATAGCTCCCGATACCCCATGCCCTGTACAATCCCCCACCACCAAAAGCAATCGCTTAGAAAAGGGATCGGCTGCCATGGTGTAAAAGTCTCCGCCCACTTCCTGCATGGGTTCATAATAGACAGCGATACCGGGGAAAAAACGTTCCAGGTTAGGGAGGATAGCGCGCTGGAGACGGCGCGCCGCTGAATGCGACTCTTGGAGCGTAGAGAGTGCCTCCGCCAAGGTTTCAGAGATACGCACGAGCTCTTCATTTTGCCGCTCTAAGGCCCGGGCTTGCTCTTCTATGCGCTGGGCTTGGGCTGCGATAGTCTCGCGGAAGGTACGCTCCTCTCGGGCACGCCGGCGGGCTTGCGCCAAAGCATAGCCTAATCCGCCCAAGAAAAGTAAGCCGAAAATCCCTATCAGCCCATATAAGAGCCGTTCCCGGCGACGCTGCTCTTGGAGGGCTTTTAGCTCAGCCTCACGCGCCTCTAAGCCAGAAAGTACGCTTAGCTGGGCTATACGCTCGTTTTGTTGGGTAATGCTCTGGCGCTCGGCTTCTTCTACTAAACGCTCGTACAGGTTCAGCGCTTCTTTGAGCTTCCCTTGGGCTATGGCCAAACTGGCTTGGGTGCGCAGCCACTCCCTGCGCAGGGAATACGGCAAACGCGCATACACCCCGCGCGCTTGGGCAAGGAGACGCTGGGCTTCGTTGAGCTTGCGCTGGGCCAAGTAAAGCTGGGAGAGACCTAAAAGTGCTTGGCCTATGGCTACACTATCGCCGCGCGCCTCGGCTAAGGCTTGCTGGTAGAGTTTTTCGGCTTCGCCCCAGCGGCCCCTTTCGGCATAGAGCGAAGCTAAGTTAGCCACCACCGCCGGCCGCACCCGCTCCGCCGGCTCTAAGAGGAGATGAAAAGCGGCCGGCTTTCCCAGTACTTCCAATGCCTTTTGCGCATACTGAATAGCCCTTTCTATATCACTGGCCGCCACGAGAAAGGAAAGCTGGTTATAAGCCAAAGCCTGTAAAATAGGATGTTGGACGGCTTCGGCTTTTTCTACGGCCTGGGCCGCATAGCCTTGGGCCCGCAGCGGCTCACTTCCCGCATAGTGACTACCCAGCGCCAAATAACAGCGCCCCACCAAAAAAGGGTACGCCTGAGCTTCTGTCGCTATCTTCTCATAAAGGAAAATAGCTGAGTCTGGCCGTCCTAAGGCATAATGGGCCTGCGCTAACAAGGCCTGTCCGTGATAAAAGAGCGATTCAGGGGGGCTTATGCGCCGAAGCGCTTCATGGACCAAACGGGGCACGCCCTCGGTAAAGCCGCCCCTTAGCCAAGCATGCGCTAAAAGGAGGTAGGCTTCTGCTTGGCCACGGGGGGTGCTTTCAGCCAGGAGCCGCTCGTACGCACACTTCCCTAAGCATAAAGCATCTATCCCACATGCCTCACAAGCCTTTTGTGCCCACACCCACCCCAACAAGAGAAAGCCCAGAGCTTTCCTGCTCATAGGCTCAGCGGGTCAAAAGCATACTGGATGTAGTATATGCCGCCGATACGAGGCCCCCCGGGCACTTCGATATGGTAGAAGTTTAGAAGGTTTTGCGCGCCCAAACGTATCTCACTGTGCCACTTCGGGAGGCGGTAGCTCACTTGCGCATGCAAGAGCGAATAGGTCGGCACCACGGCCTTATAGTTAGGGAGCTCAAAGAGATAGGCATGGACCTACTGGTACTGGAGCTGGCCGCTCCATCGTCCTAAGCTTTGCACATGCAGGCCTAAGTTAGCCCGATGGGGTGAGGTATTGAAAAAGATATTCAAATCAGGGTCCAGCTCCTTAGCGGTCTCCAAGCCCCAAGCTTGCGCGTAGCCATAGTTGCCATTCAGGAGGAGGTATCTATTGACCCGATATTGCACAGCTATCGTGAGAAACTGCGCTTGCGGCGTGCCAGGAATGTTGTAGTACCGGTTGTACAGCGGAGAAAGGTTGTTATTTTCTACATCTGCGGGCGTAAGCTGCTGAGAGGGGTCCTTAGGACCATAGAGCCGTACATCAGCATGGAAATCCTTGTAGCGCTGATAGGCATAGGTGACATCTACCATGAGCTTTTGATCTAAGAAAAGATGCCGAGCCCCTACTTCGAAACTTTGGACTTTTTCGGGGCGGATGCCTGAGATAGGGAGGCTTCGCAGGAGTTTGGCCGCTTCCTCGGGGGGAACCCCCTGTGCGCGAGCGGCTCGGTACGCTTCCACCGAGGCTTTGGTGTAGTTATTGGTGCCGGCTATCCCTAAGGCCCTATCGGTTTGGGGTAAAGCGCCTATGAGACGCGCATCCGTCTGGAGGTTGATGAAAAGCGCTTCATTGATAGGGTTGCGAAAGCCCATTTGGTAGGCTACCCGCAGGATATGTTGGCCTTTCTTATCCCAGCTCCAACTGAGGGCCGTACGAGGCGTAACCTGCCCCGTGAGGTATTGCCTATAATCGTACCGCGCCCCGAGGGTGACCTGGAGCCTATCCTCTACGAAACTCCGGCGAGTCTGGAGGTAAGCTCCTCCTTCCCAAGTAAAGATAGGCCCCGTGCTATCTATAAAGACGGCTCCGCGCGAGTTTATCTCAAAAACTCGGAAACTTCCCCCAATAATAGTCTGGAATCCCGCCCAGCGTGGCAGCTCATACTGGCCCTCAGCGTGGTGAAGACCACACCGATTTACCAACAGAGCGCCGCCCTCCGTCACCGGAATGCGGGCGAGGGAGTCTACCAGGCGACGCAGTTCAGCACTGCCGGGGGCTGGGCGAGCCGTGCCTACATCCCACCGGCTGCCCAAGAAGCCTGCCACCGGCGCCGCAGAGGGCAGCGTCGCTAAGAAACGGGTATCGCTATCCGCTAACCAGCGGGCCCCCGCATGATCCCCTTCTTGCGGGACCGGCCGCCCATAGTGCGCTTCAAACGCCGCTTTATCCGCCGCCGTCATGCTCATATCCAAATACCCCCCATAGGTCATAAGATAGTGGATAAACCAATCCCGATGGGGCTTGACGACGTTCAACAGATTTACACCTAAGAGGGCCAAGGGCATAGAGGTACCGCCATTTTCCCGCAAAGTATACACTCGGAAAAAGCCCCGGGGGTGGTTAATCTCAGCTTTGTAGGCACTAAGGATAAAGTTCTGCAAAGCATACCGAGTATTGCCCTGAAAGACTGTGCGCCCCGTAGTTACGTGAAAAGTGAGTTGCGCTTGAAGCTGGTCTGTGAGCCGATAGTACACTCCTCCCGTCACTTTGCCGACGCGGGTGATGGTAGGGACCAGCTCCGTCTCTATATAGCCTGTGCGACTGAGGTAAAAAGGCGGCATGAGCCCCCCACTCGCAAAGGGGATGCCACTGACCAGTATCCGCGCATCATAGCCATAGCCGTTCATGGGTAAATAGCCAGGGTTTTGTGAGCCGGGGGTCGTATAAGGCGGGACAGCTCCCGCATATACCCCTCTGTCCGTCGTATCGTTGGCCCACCAATCCTCTCCGCTCAGACCCTGAATGGCAAGCTTCATCCCTATGCGGTTGCGCCACACCTGGGCATACCGCGCCTGCACATCAAAAAGTGGGGCTATAGCGCGCGCCGGATCCGCAATGTGATTCGCACCTACCCGCACTTGCGCAGAAAGGCCCGGATACTGAAAAGGGTCCTTCAAGGTCGTAAGCATAGCGCCATTGAATGCATTTGGCCCGTACAGGGCGGAGGCTGGGCCGGCTATCACCTCTACATTCGCAATATCTACATCCGGCGGGGCCGCGAAAGTCAAGACCGGAACGTTGAGCGCCGTAGATTGCATCTCTACCCCATCCACCCGATTGATAAACCGCGGATTTTGGGTAAAGTTGAACCCTCGAGCATTCACCACGGGAAACGTAAAGCTCGAATGCACCACATCTATGCCGGGCAAAAAAGAAAGCGTCTGGGCCGAAAGCACACTTGGACTACTCCGAATCGCTAAGCTCGAAAGCTGTACCACTTGCACGGGCGATTTCATAAACTGCTCCTCTATCCGAGAGGCAGAAATAACCACTTCTTGGCCTACAATCTCCTCCTCTTTTAGCACTATCTCGGTAGGAGCGACTCGCTCTTCCCCCGGCAAAAGGCTCACCCGCTGAGTCTCATACCCCACAAAGCTTACCTCCACCAGCACCGGGACCGTGAGTGTAGTCGGGATTCGGAACTCCCCATTGGCATCCGTCACCGCTCCCACCACACTCCCCGGAATACGCACATACGCCCCCACCAACGGCTCACGACTATCTCCAGCTATGACGCGCCCTCTGAGATACAGCTTACGAGCCTCAGGCCCAGACGACTCCTCCGTCACTACTTTTTGTGTGGTCTGCACCCGCCGTAAAATCAGCTCCTGTGCCTGTACAAAAGAAACTACGAAACCGTAAGCAACTAACCATTTTCTCATGCCCGCAATAATAGCCAAAAGTACGCAAACCGTTGGGAGGGGGGTTCTCCCTCTTTGGGGTATTTTTGTTGTAACTTTGCAAGTATGGCACTCCGAGAAGCCACTTATAAGGTCGTGGGGATGACCTGTCAAAGCTGCGCAGCCAGCGTAGAGACCCTCCTGCGGCATGTACCTGGGGTAGAAAAGGCGGAGGTGCTTTTTGCTTCTCAGGAGGTCATAGTGACCCATGAGCCCGAGCTTGCCCCTTTTGAAAGGCTCCAAGAAACCCTTCGCCCTGCAGGGTATGAGCTCTTGCCAGATGTACGGAGCCAGCTTCTGGCCCAAGAACGCTTCCTCAAGAGACTAATCCGAGACATGCTCATAGCAGGCGTGGTAGCTGGGTTAGGTATGGTCATCCATCTTTTGCCCGTAGGAACGCTCAAAGGGATTCCCTTCTGGGCCTATGGGGCCTACTACCTTGTAGGATTAGGGGTAGGGCTTTTTATCGGGAAGCTTTTTTGGCAGGCTGCTTGGCAGCAGCTCAAAGTACGCCAGCTTACGATGGATACCCTTATCTCGCTGGGGCTTTTCGGCAGTTGGACCCTGGGCGCGGTAGAACTCCTCTCAGGGCACCCGGGTCACGCCATAGCTGCCAGCTCGGAGATTTTATTTTTTGTGCTGATTGGCCGCTACCTCGAAGAAAAAGCCCGCCACCGCAGCCAAGCTACCTTAGAAAGTCTTTCTACCTTAGCTACCCCCACCGCTAAGAAACGCAGCGGAAGCACCACCCAAACAATTCCCACTGCCCAGCTCCAGCCGGGGGATTGGGTAGAAGTAGGGCCGGGGGAGATAGTACCCATAGACGGCGTGATTGTGGAAGGGGAGAGTTTTTTGCAGGAGAGCTTCCTCACGGGCGAACCCCTCCCCGTCGAAAAAAAGCCTGGCCACCGCGTCTGGGCCGGCACCCAAAACCTCGCCGGCCTACTGGTGATACAAGCCGAGGCCCACGCCTCAGAGACGGTTCTCGCACAGCTCATCACCCGCCTCCAGAAGGCCCAAAGCACCCAAGCCCAAGCCCAACGGCTCGCCGACAAGGTCTCGGCTATCTTTGTACCGGTGGTCCTGAGCTTGGCTGCAAGCACGGTCGTGTGGCATCTTTTCCGAGGATCGGACTGGTACTTTGCCGTGGAAAGGGCCCTGAGCGTACTGGTAATCTCCTGCCCGTGTGCCTTAGGGCTGGCCACCCCCTTGGCGGTACAGATGGCTGTGGGGGGCGCGGCCCAAGCCCAAATGCTTCTGCGGGAGATTACCCAGCTGGAAAACCTCCCCTTAGGCACCGTATGGGCCTTTGACAAAACCGGCACCCTCACCGAAGGGCGCGCGGCCGTCTCTACAGAGCGGTGGTTCCTGCCTGCGTACGCGGGTAAGCTCCTCTTAGTAGCCCGTCGCAGCCAGCACCCCTTAGCCCAAGCCCTCGCCGCCCACCTGGAAAAATCCACTACACCAGCCCCTACCGAAATCGTGTCCTTCGTAGAGCTGCCGGGCAAGGGCATTATAGCCACTTTACCCGAGGAAAAAATCTACATCGGAAGCCCCGCTTGGATTGGCGAAAAGCATCCTCTGCCCGAGGCGCCCCAAGGCACGGCTGTGGTAGCTGCTACCGAAAAAGGCGTGATTGGCATTTTCACTTTTTCTGACCCTGTGCGTACGGGTTTGAAGCCCTTCTTAGCGCAGCTTCGGCAAGAAGGAAAGAAGCTGGTCCTCCTTACGGGCGACCCTTCGCCCGCCGGAGAAGCTGTAGCTAAGGCCTTAGGCCTTACCGAAGCTCATGTCGGCCTTACGCCCCTCCAAAAAGCCCAGTGGATAGAAGCCGCACAAAAAGCTGGTGAAAGGGTCGTTTTTGTGGGAGATGGGATAAACGACGCCTTGGCCCTTCAGACGGCTTTTGTGGGGATAGCGGTAGTGCGCAGCGCGGGAGTAGCCACCCAAAGCGCCGGTATCGCCCTCTTGCGGGAGACCGAGGAGGCCCTGCCGGCGCTGTACCGCCTGAGCCGCCGTCTGCGCCGTATCATCGCCCAAAACCTGGCTTGGGCCTTCGGATACAACCTCATAGCGCTACCCCTGGCCATGGGCCTATGGCCAGGGGTATATGTTTCCCCCGGCCTGAGCGCCCTTCTCATGTCCCTTAGTTCGCTCACCGTCGTCCTCAATAGCCTGCGCGTCCGCTTGCACCCAACCCCCTGACCTCTGCCCTATGCAAGACCAGACGATACCTGCCCATCCTATCCGAAATGCAAACGAAGTACATAAATCCAGCCTCTCCAAAGCTGAGCTTTTTGCCCTGTGGCTTACCCAGAAAGTAGGCACTATCGGGTTCTTCCTAATCATATTTTCTTGGACGGTCTTATGGCTCCTTTGGAATACCTCAGCTCCCCCCTCGCTGCGATTTGATCCTTATCCAGCGTTTAGCCTTTGGCTCTTCCTCTCCAATATGATCCAAATCTTCCTCATGCCCCTCATCATGGTAGGCCAAAACCTGCAAGGCAAACACGCCGAAATCCGAGCCGAAAACGATTATCATATCAATCTAAAAGCCGAGAAAGAAATAAGGGAGCTTCACAAAAAAATAGATGAGCTCAAATCTTTACTTGCTGAGATGAAGGCTGGTCAGAACCGAAACACTCCTTGAGGATAGGCCTCATCAGTGCCTTAAGCGACAAGAAACCCCGTCTATAAATGGGCAAAATCTGTAACTTTGGAGGGATGCGCTTCCTCATGCTTTACCTGGGGCTTGCGTGGGCACAGGCGCCGTTTATCTCTATCCATCAGTTGGAAGCTGAAAAACATCGTCCCCTCGTACACCTCTCCGAACGCCAATGGGACAGCGTTAATGGCTATCGCCCTACCCCTGCGCCTGCGCTGCGCAACACTTCCACCTGTAACCTCACCAAGCAAGTGATGGGGTATCACCCCTACTGGGCGGGCACCGCTTACACTTCCTACCAGTGGAACCTCCTCTCTACGATTGTTTTCTTTTCCTACGAGGTAGATCCCGCCACGGGCACCTATGCCAATCCCACTGTCATTAACACCTGGCGCACCACCAACTTAGTCTCTATAGCCCAAAGTAACGGCGTGGAGGTTCAGCTGTGCGCTACCCTCTTTGGCGGGACTAACCTTACCAACTTCCTCACGAACGCCACCGCCCGTCTGCGGTGCATAGACTCGCTGGTTAGTCTCATAGCTCAGCGCAATGCGCAGGGCATCAACATAGACTTTGAAGGCCTGCCCGGCAGTCAAAGCGCCAACTTCGTGAGTTTCATGCAGCAGCTGCGGGATACGCTTAACCGCCGCCGCCCCGGCGCTAAGCTTTCCGTAGCTCTCCCCGCCGTAGATTGGAGCAACGCTTATAATGTAACCTCCCTCTCCAATATATGCGATCAGCTCTTTATCATGGGGTATGACTTTTATTGGAGCACGGCTACCACCGCTGGACCTACCGGCCTCCTCCACGTAGGTAGCATATGGGGTAGCCGCTGCAATAGCCGCACTATCATAGATTATTTAGCTAACGGCGCGGCACGTAGTAAGCTCATCTTAGGCGTACCCTATTACGGCTTCCGCTATCCTACCACGGATAATACCTACCCCACCTCTACCACAGGCAGTGGTACGAGCCGCACCTACGCCAACGCCTACGCCGAAGCCAACACCTATGGCTGGAACTGGGACCCCCACTCCCGCAGCCGATACTTTATGTACCAAAGCGGCGGCCAGTGGTACCAAACCTGGTGGCACGACTCCCTCAGCCTGGCATGGATATACCGCACAGTGAACATGCAAGGCATCGCCGGCGTGGGCATGTGGGCCTTAAGCTACGACGGTACGCGTACAGAACTCTGGGGAGCCCTCCGAGACCACTTTACCGACTGCGCTATCGTGGCGTGCCAAGATACGTTCTTTGACATGGGCGGCACCCAAGGCAGCTACTTCAATAGAGAAAACTGGACGTGGACCTTAGCGCCCACCGGCGCCAGTCAGGTTACCGTCACTTTCCATACCTTCCAGCTGGAAAACGGCTACGATACGCTCTTTATCTACAATGGCCCTTCCACAGCCAGCCCACTGATTGGTTCCTACACAGGCACAAACTCCCCCGGAACCGTCACTGGCACCACGGGCAGCCTCACCTTCCGATATAAGTCGGATAACGCCACCACGGCTGCCGGCTGGCTTGCCACCTGGAACTGCACGCTGGATAATACGCCCCCCACCACCGCGATTGACGCCCTACGCCCTTGGTACGGCCGCAGCTTCACAGCTACCTTCACCGATAACGACAACCAAGCTGTGGCGCAGGGGTACGCGTGCATAGCCGATTATAACGGCAGCCGTTGGAGCGCTAATACCGCCAAAGGCTTTGCCTATGAGGATTTTCCCGGTACGAGCTTACCCCCGGGGTGGACGGCTTCTGTGGGCACGTGGGCAGTAAATGGGGGCTTTCTCACCCAGAGCGATGAAACCCAAGCAAACACCAACTTATATTTCCCGCTGGCACAGGATGCTACCACGGAATGGCTCTACCACTGGAAGATGCGTTTAGGGGGGAGTGGCACCAATCGCCGAGCCGGCCTGCACATTTTCGTCAGTGACCCTACCCAAACCCAACGAGGCGACTCGTACCTCCTTTGGTTCCGTTTAGACAACCAGCGAATAGAGATTTACCGCATCACCGGCAATACCTTGCCTTCGCCGCAGTACCAGCAAAGCTACCCTTTCACCGCCAATACCTGGTACGACATCAAAGCCACCTATAACCCTTCTACGGGCCTTATCCGCATTTGGATAAATAATGCCCTTGTGGGGAGCTGGACAGACGCTACACCGCTTACGAGTGGGGGATACCTTTCTCTGCGCACCGGAAACGCTCTGGTAGATTACGATGAGCTGCGGGTCTATCGCAGCCGCGGGGGTACCTACCTTGTAGAAGTAGGTGCCGCTGGACACGCTCGCTATGAAAGCCCTTCGCCTACCCAGTCGGCCGTGCGGATTCTTTCGTTAGCGCGCGATGTGGCGCATTTATGGTCCTCTCCTGCCACTGCTGAAACAAAGATAGACTGGACACCACCCTCCGCTGCCCTCACCGTGAGCGGCTGGAAAACCACCGATTATACGCAGGCCTTCACAGAAAATGATGCGCTCAGTGGTATAAGTAGGCGCTTTTATCTCGTTACCTTCAAAAATGGTACGACATGGCAAGCACAGCCCTCGGCAGGATTTCTGTATGACGACTTTACTACCGCTCTGGGCACCTGGACCACGGGCAGTGGCATATGGAGCGTCGGCAGCGGCACCCTCACCCAAAGCGATGCCACAAACGCTAACACCAACTATTACCATGCCGTCTCGCAGGGCACGTTGGCGCTGTACCGGGTAAAAGCCCGTCTCACCAACTCCTCCGGCAATCGGCGCTGGGGCTTTCATATCCTCGTAGATGATCCCACCCAGACCCAGCGAGGCAACTCTTACCTTATATGGCTGCGACACGACAACCAAGATGTGCAGATTTATGAGACGATAGGCAATACCCTTTACACGCGCCAAACGGTGCCTTTCTCCCTCAGCGCTAATACGGACTACTTGGTAGAAGTTTTGTATGACAATGGCTACCTCGCTGTATGGATAAACGGAACCTTTGTCACGAGCTGGACGGATGACACACCGATCACCTCAGGAAGCTATCTAAGCCTGCGCACCAATCAAGCCCAAGTGAGCTGGGACTTTGTGGAAGTATGGAAAGGACGCAGTGGGGCTACGGCGCTCATTACCGTAGGAGCTACGGGAGCCTTAGCGGCCCAAAACAGCTCGCCTACCCAGCCCGGCGGACAGATACAGAGCCGCGTGATGGATGCCGCAGAAAATCTCTCTCCAATAGCTTGGAGTGATGTAAATGTAGATTGGACTCCGCCGACGGCTTCGGCAGCGGTGCGGGATGGCTTAGGCCCCGATGAAAGCACCACCTACAACGGCACCCAGCTAAGCGCTAACTGGGACCCTTGTGCTGACCCGCATTCGGATGTGGTAGGGTATGAATACGCTATTGGAACCGCCCCCGGGGCTACGGATGTAGTGGGGTGGACACCTTTGCCGGCCAGCCCTACGAGCCACACCCACACGGGCCTTACCCTTACCGATGGGCAGACCTACTATTGGTGCGTGCGAGCTATTAATGGCGCAGGTCTTACAGGTCCCTACACATGTTCCAACGGCATCCTCTACGACCAAAATCCCCTTACCTATCAAGCCCCAGCCGCGACGTCTCCCCAGAAACCCTCTCTACGGCTATATCCAGTACCTGCTCATACGCATCTCATCATAGAAGTACCCGACAGCTTACCAGTCTCCGAAGTGCTTGTCTTAGATGCGACGGGGCGTATTCTCTCCCAAGCACCCCTTGAGCGGCCAAGAACCCGCCTTTCCATGGAAGCCCTCCCAGCCGGCCTGTATTGGGTATGGCTTCCGCCGCATGCCCCCCTGCCCTTTATGAAGGAATAGCGCCAAAATGTTAACTTTGCAAGGGAGCTATGGTGGCTTCACGAAGGGGGTTTATATCAGGGGCCAGTCCTCTACGCTGGCTTCTCACGATAAATATCAGCCTGTATGTGCTGTCCGTAGTGGTAGGTGTAGGGTTCTATCTCATAGGGCGGTGGGGGCTTTTTGAGTTTTATTTTCGGAAGCTGGCCCTCTCCGGTAATCTCCATACGCTGCTTACCCAACCGTGGTCTATTGTCACCCACATGTTTTTGCATGATGTGCGGGGGATTTGGCATGTGCTCATGAACATGCTGTGGCTTTATTGGATGGGGCAGCTTTTTTGCACGACTCAGCCGGCTATTCGGCTCTACTGGGCTTATGGCTTAGGAGGAATAGCCGGCGCCATAGGCTTCTTAGCCTATGCAGGGAGTCATGCGCCCTATAATGGGTATGCCATAGGAGCTTCTGCGGCGGTCAATGGCGTATTTTTTGCTACGGTGATGCTCATGCCGCACCTGCCCGTATTTTTGTTGTTTATTGGGCCGATTGCCTTACGATGGCTCGCGCTTATTTGGATATTCTTAGACCTTATCCTCACCCTGAACGGGAATGAAGCTTCCGCTGTAGCCCACTTGAGTGGCGCAGGCATGGGCGTACTCCTCGGCTACCTTCTCAAACAAGGCTGGGCTCCAGAAAACCTCCTTCGGCAGCTGTCCTTTTCTTTCACCTCGGAAGAGATTACCCCAGAAGAAGTAGATCGCATCTTAGACAAAATCAACCAAAAAGGCCTAAAAAGTCTTACGCGTCGCGAGCGTAATATTCTACGCAGGGCTGCCGAAAAGCTATAAAGTGTGCTTTTTCTTCTAAGGACGGCGGGCATAGCTTTCCCGCTTTTAGTCTTAGGGGCGTGGTTTATCCCCCCTTGGGGGTGGGGATTGCCTTTGCTCATGGGTATTGTTTGGCCGTATGGGGGCGGGCTGCTTTATCTTGCCGGTCTCACTACCGATCGCAAGTATCGCGGGGCATGGATAGGCGGCCTCGTAGGCTGGATAGGCAGTCTGGCTTTTCTGTGGCAGTTGTGGCCTTTCTCGCATCCGTCCCCGGGGAGCCTACGGGTAGGGTCTTTCAATATGGATGCGGCGCATTATCGTCGCCCCCAGATAGAACGGCTGATTGACAGCCTGCACCGGTGGCACCCCGACATCCTCTGCCTCCAAGAAGTGTATCTGGGCGACTACTCGGCCAAAGCCTTCGCCCAAAAGTTAGGCTATCCCTACTTCACTTTTCTGGATGCAGGAGGGCATACAGGCATGTTTGTAGCGGCTAAATGGCCTATCCAGCACAGTCGGAACCTCCTCCTGCTGCCGGGCACCACCAATGGCCTCCAAGAAGTACTCATAGTACTCCCCCATGGGGAAAAGGCTAAGCTCCTACATGTGCATTTTCCCTCGTATCGCTTAGGGCGTAAAGAGAGCTGGCGTTGGGGATGGTGGCGCTCGGTATGGTCACACCACCGGCATTTTGCTGAAACCCTATGGCAGCATATTCAGGGCTGGCGGGGCCCCCTGTGGGTATGTGGAGATTTCAACGCCCTTCCTTATCACCCTTTGTATCTCCGGCTGTGGCAGAAGCTCCACGATGCTTTTTATGCGAGTACCTGGGGCGAAGGTCCTACTTGGAAGCATCCCTGGCTGCGCATAGATTATATATGGAGCAGCCGGCCGGCCCAGTGGTATGGAGTGCGGTGGATCCCCTCACAGGCACATGGGTATGTAGAAGCCCATTTCCCTTTGGAAGGTAAGCCAGAAAAACCTGTACCTTTGCAGACAGCGGGGCGTTAGCTCAGGGGTTTAGAGCGCCTGCTTCACACGCAGGAGGTCGGTGGTTCGAATCCATCACGCCCCACTTGCAGGCCGTCACCGTATTAGGCGCAAGCGGTTCTATCGGACAACAAGCCCTCTCCCTCATCGCAGCGTATCCAGACAAATATCGGCTGTGGGGCCTCTCCCTGCATCAGCAAACACACCTCCTTCCTGAACTGATAGAAAAGTTTCAGCCGGCGTGGGTGGCTGTGACCCATCCTGAAGCTTTTGCCAAAGTGCGCAGCCAGTGGAACGCTTCTATTCCGCTTTTTTCTGCCCAGGACCTCTATACGACCCTCCAAGAAGCACCCGGCGATACCGTGCTCAATGGGATTGTAGGAGCGGCCGGCTTCTGGGCCAGTTGGGCTACCCTCAAGCACCCTACCGCACGCTTAGCCCTGGCTAATAAGGAAAGCTTGGTTTTTGGCGGGTTGTGGCTCAGTACCTACCGCGACCGTATCCTACCCGTAGATAGCGAGCACAGTGCCATTTTCCAGTGCTTACAAGGGGAAGCGCCAGAAAGTGTAGAGCAGCTCATCCTTACGGCTTCTGGGGGACCTTTTCGGGGCCGTTCTGCCGAGAGTCTCCTCCATGTGCATCCCACTGAAGCCCTACGCCATCCCGTCTGGCAAATGGGCCACCGCATCACCATCGACTCCGCTACCCTCATGAACAAAGCCCTGGAACTCATAGAAGCGCATTGGCTTTTCGGCCTGCCCGAGGAAGCCATCACCGTATGGATACATCCCCAGTGTATTGTGCATTCGTTAGTGCTTTTTCGGGATGGTTCTATGAAGGCCCAGCTTAGCCAGCCCGATATGCGTTTGCCGATACTATATGCACTGAGCTATCCCGAACGGCTGCCTTTCTCGGAGGGGCGCTGCGCACTCCCGCTCTTGGGAAGCCTCACCTTCCAAGAAGTAGATACGGCCACTTTTCCCTCCATAGAGCTGGCTCGGCTGGCCCTTCGCAAGGGGGGAAGCGCACCTGCCCTCCTCAATGCCGCCGACGAAATAGCCGTAGAAGCCTTCCTCCAAGAAAAAATAGGGTTTTTGGATATTTTTGAATGGGTAGAGTGGGCGCTCTTCCAACCCGAAGCCGATATTGTGCCGGACTCGCCGGAAACCCTTGCCGCCATAGAACGGGAGGTTCGTCAGCGACTGCGGGCTGAGATAGGCATGCCTGCCCATGCAAGGTGAAAGCGATTTTATTGATTATGTGAAGGTGCGGGTAGAGGCGGGGGATGGTGGGGCCGGGGTAGTCCACTGGCGACGGGAGAAGTTTGTCCCGCGGGGAGGACCAGACGGGGGAGACGGAGGAGAGGGCGGCAGCATCTGGATAGAAGGCGACCCGCAAAAGTGGACCCTCTTGGATGTGAAGTTTCGGCGGGTGATAAAGGCACCGTCGGGCGAGCCCGGGCGAGGCCAATGCCAAAAAGGCGCCTCTGGAGAGGACGTTATCATTCGGGTGCCGCTCGGTACCACCGCTTGGGAGGATGAGACAGGCGCCTTCTTGGGTGAGGTACTGCGCCCCGGCGAAAGGCTCCTCCTGGCCAAAGGCGGCCAAGGCGGACGGGGTAATCACGCATTTCGCTCGCCTACCCTACGAGCGCCGGACTTTGCCGAACCCGGACAGCCCGGCGAGAAAAAATGGATTCGCTTGGAACTCAAACTCTTAGCCGATGTGTGCTTAGTAGGCCCCCCCAACGCCGGCAAGTCTACCCTCCTTTCCGTCCTCACGCGCGCCCGCCCTAAAATCGCCCCCTACCCCTTTACCACGCTCGTACCGCAGCTGGGCGTGGTCCAAGAGGAACGCGGCCGCAGTTTTGTAATCGCCGACCTGCCGGGTTTGATTGAGGGCGCCTCCCAAGGAAAAGGCTTAGGCTTACGCTTCCTGCGGCATGTAGAACGAGGCGCTATCTTGCTTTTCCTCCTGCCCTTGGATCATCCTGACCCCTTAGCCCTCTTTCACCAGCTGCGGCATGAGCTCGCCGCTTATCACGCCCCCCTCTTAGAAAAACCCTTCTTCGTCGCTCTCAACAAGGCCGACTTGGTCCCGCCCGAAGCCCGAGAGCCTTACCGAAAAGCTTTCCAACAAGAAGGTATAAACCCCTTCTTTATCTCCGGAGCTACCCACGAAGGATTAGATGCTTTGCTTACTGCACTCCGCCAAGCCGTAGAAACCCACCGCGGTACCACCAAAAAACAAGAAGCCTACCTCCCATAACAGGGGCTTATGGAAACATTCACTGCCCCCTTCTCCCAAGAGCTTTCTTCTCTGCTATCCTGGCTAAAAATCCACTCTATCCCTGGCACAGTCGGGCTTTTTCTCTTGGGAAGCTATGTACTTATGCAGCTTTATCTGGCCTTTCTGGTGCGCCGAGAGAACCTTCCCACGCATAGGGTGGCTACCCCCCTACCCGTACTCATAGCGGTGCGGAACGAAGCCCAACCCCTTCCTCTGCTCATTCAAACGTTGGAGCGCCAAAGCGTGGGGCTCCAAGCCCTCTTTGGCGAAGATAATTCCACCGACGAGACGCCTATCCTTTTGGAGGCGGCTTGCCAGAAGCATCCCTCTTGGGACGTTATCCCTGTGCCCCAGGAGCTACATACGCAATACCCGGGCAAACAAGCGGTTTTGGTAGCCTTAGAGCAGGCAGTCCCTCCTTGTGAAGTCTTTCTGGCCACAGATGCAGACATGATTCTACCCTCCACTTGGGCGGAAGGCCTGACGGCTGCCCTGCGTAAGGCGCCGGAGATAGGAGGCGTGTGTGGTCCCAGCCTCCCGAAGGCCCACACGCTGTGGGAAGGCTTCCAACGGGTAGAATGGGCCAATACCCTCTACCTCATCGCCGCTAACCAAGCTCGGGGACACATCGTGACCGCTATCGGGAATAGCCTGGCGCTGCGGCGTATAGCCTGGGAAACCATAGGCGGCTGGAAAAGCCTCAAGCCCACCCTGGTTGAGGATTATGCGCTTCTGCGAGCCTTAGAAAGGGCCGGCTGGCGGTTTCGGTGGGTGTTTCATCCGGCGGTGTTTGCGGAAACTCGCACAGAGAAAACTTTCCGGGGCTGGCTTCATCAGCGGCTGCGGTGGCGCCATGCTGCGCAAAATCTACCCCTTCTGGCCAGCCTCTATTGGGCCTTTCAAAGCCTTCTGCCTTGGAGCTTACTGGCCACCGGCGCGCCGCTCTTATGCTGGATACCCTGGATAGCCGCAGAAGCCCTCCCGCTCTGGCGCCTGCGCCAAACCCTCAGCACGCAAAAAATACTCCGGTACCTCCCCTTGCTTTTATTGTATCGGTTTGTCCAAGGAGGATGGCTCCTATGGCTACGCTACGCCCGCCGCCCCTTCGTATGGCGTAATCGCTTGTATTCTTAACTTTGTTTTGTGAGCCGGAGCCCCATACTCCTTAGCGTAGGAGTAGGACTTCTTTTAGCCCAGGCACCTACCCTCGTACGAGACGCCCTGCACGGCTACGAAGTTCAGCTGCCCGAGGGATGGATACCCCTTGTCTCCGAAAATCTCATTGCCTTTTGGCAGAAAGAAAGCCACTTCTATGTAGCCACGGGCGCCACCAAAGTAAGCGGTTCGTTACAAACTACGCTGCAACAAGTTTTAGCGCAGCTGCGCCACGTAGGCGGTCCTAACGCTACTTTTTACACACGAAAAACCGCAAAAAGCATAGAGATTATCGGCGAAAATCTCTCTTATCCCTATTTCCTGCGGCCGATTGCAGCGACTTCCCCGCTACCTTTGCCGGAGAGCTATCGTTTTTTGGGGGAGATATTTCCGGGGCAATCTTCAGCGGTGCTTACTTTTTTTTGGATACCTGAGGGGGCAGAAGAGCAGGTAATGCAAGAAGCGCGCACGCTCATCCAAAGTCTGCGCTTCTTACCGGCGGCAGCGCGGGTACCCTACCGAAAAGCCTCTCTTCCTGACCCGTATTTAGGCGTGCCCCATGCGACCTTACATGTGCCCCAAGGCGCTACCGTACAAGGAACCCCTTTCCGCCAAGGCGAAAAATACTTCTACCGCTACGACATCACTTATGGGAGCCTGCGGATACACTCCCACACCGTAGACCTGGTTACGCAAACGGTGATGGGCGTAAGCGGCAGCTCCCAGGTTATTGTAGATGGGCAGATGCTTCCCTTAGGGCAAGTGGTTTTTCTGCAAGGTCCGGAGAACCTGCCGGCGTTTTTGCAATTTTTATGGCAGCAGGAGGGCGGCCTAAGCTGGCAAGTGGTGAAGCATACCCATCAGCCGCAACCCCTGCCCAACATGGGGGGAGGCTTTCTGATGGGGGCCCAGCAATCGGCTTGGGAGGGTAACCTCACCTTGCAAGCCGGGGGGCGCCGCCGCGAAGTGGGCTACCAGCTCATGATCTACTATGGCCATACAGGCAGCGGAGAGTACTATCAAGCCCAAATCTTTTACAAGGTGATGGACTACCCCACCGCCGAAGAGCAGAAAGCTACCGCTATCGCGACAGGCGTATTTGCTTCTTATCAGCCCACTACAGAGTGGACCCTTCGAGCCAATAAAGCCTATACGCAGACCGTTCAGCAAAATAATGCACGCTTGCAGGAATACCTGCGCCAGCGCCGTATGCATAGTAGCGCTTCTTATGGGGGAGGCGGATATAGCAGTAGTTCTGGCGGAGGGGGGGAGGATTATACCAGTGAGATGGCTCGCACATGGAGCAATGCGCTTTCCGACCAAACTTATCTGCGCGACCCCGAAAGCGGCGAAGTGATGCGCGTGCATAAACAAGTCTGGGATGAAGGGCGCTTCTGGAAGGACCCGACCTTCGGAGAAGTATATGGCACAGTACAGCAGGGCAGCGAGCTGGAAGGGTGGCTCCAAAGCCACGGTTGGACCCCTATGCAGGAGTCGCTCTCGGGCTCTTTTGGAGGGGATTAGGATTGAGTCTCCGCCCTCCCTTGGAGGGAGAAGGGCACCATTTCCAACCAGTTTGGGCCATATTTGAGCTCTACTTCCACGGGGACGCCATTGGGCAGCGGCAAGGCTTCGCTCATATACTCGTGGATGATGGGGGCCACCGTAGGGAGGTCTTTCTCAGCCACTTCCCATAAAAGTTCGTCGTGGATTTGCAGGAGGAGGGGCATATCGGGCAAGGCTCGCGCTAATCGTATCATAGCCAGCTTAATCATGTCTGCGGCGGTGCCTTGGATGGGGGTATTGATAGCGAGGCGTTCGGCTTCGGCGCGTTGGGCCTTATTGCGGGAGGTGATGTGTGGGATGTAGCGACGCCGTCCTAAGAGCGTTTCCGCATAGCCCAGCTCACGCACCCGAGCTATCTGCGCTTCTATGTAGGCCTTGACCTTAGGATAGCGTTCAAAGTACTGGTCTATTAGTTTTTGGGCCTCGGTGCGGGAGAGCCCCCCACCGAGCCTTTGTACTAAGCCATGCGCCGTAATCCCGTAGATAATGCCGAAGTTCACCATTTTGGCTATGCGGCGCATCTCGGGGGTAACTTCGGCGGTGCCGAAGAGCCGCTCAGCCGTAGCGGTATGAATGTCCCGCCCCGCCTGAAAGTCCACTATCATCTGCGGATCGCCACTTAGGGCTGCAGCTATCCGTAACTCAATCTGCGAGTAGTCTGCGGAGAGGAGCACCTTGTTTGGCCCCCCAGCTACAAAGGCCTTGCGAAACTGCTTTCCCTCTTCGGTGCGGATAGGGATATTTTGGAGGTTAGGGTTTTGGGAACTGAGGCGCCCGGTGGCAGCTACCGCCTGCTGAAATACCGTATGGATGCGGCCAGTCCTGGGATGGATGCTACGCAAGAGGCCTTCACCGTAGGTATAGCGCAGCTTATACAACTCTCGGTAACGCAGGAGCACTTCGATAAGGGGATGCTGGTGGGCTAAGGCTTGGAGGGCTTCTTCGTCGGTGGCGGGCTGGCCCGTAGGGGTCTTGCGCTGCACCGGCAAGCCTAACTTCCCAAAAAGGAGCTCGGCCAGCTGCTTAGGAGAGTTTAGGTTGAAAGGCTCACCCGCTAAACGATGTGCCTCCCGCGTCAAAGTCTCTAACTCCTTTTCATACTGGGCATTGAGGGTGTGCAGATACGCCGCATCTACTTGTACCCCTCGGAGTTCCATTTCCGCCAGGACCTCCATGAGGGGGAGTTCTACTTCGGTATAGAGGCGCCAAAGGTCTTTGGCCTTAAGCTGTTCCTCCAAAGGCTTATACAAGCGCAAACACAAGTCCGCATCTTGACAAGCATAGACTGTAAGTTTTTCCAAAGGAAGCTGGCGAATATCTTTGTGTTTCATGCCAGCAAACAGGTCCGCATACGAGTGGACTTTTTGTAGGTTTAGTTCTCTTTTAGCGACATCATCCAAGCTGTGGGGGCGTTCGGGGTCTAAGAGATAGTCAGCCAGGAGGGTATCAAAGAAAGGGCCGCGGCAGCGCAAGCCGTGCTGGGCCAAGACCACCCAGTCGTATTTGAGATTATGGGCGATTTTGAAGCGGGGGCTTTCGGCCCAGCGGCGTAAAACGGCTTCCCACCGCGGCCAATGGGTAGGACTTATGGGACAAAAAACCGCTTCGCCTGCTTCCCCGCAAAAGGCTATCCCTACCAGTTCGGCGTACATGGGATGCACATCGGTGGTCTCGGTATCAAAAGCTATAGGCGCGTCTGGGGAGAGGCTTCGTAAGTAGGCGTCTAAGGCCTCCGGCGTCTCCAGAAGCTTGTAGCGGGCTTCTTGGATGGGGTGGGAAGCAGGGGGCGGGGCGGCCTTACCCCATAGTTTGAGGAGGCGTTCCCGATGCTTGCGAAACTCCAACTCTTCTAAGAGCGGCAGGAGGCTCTCCCAATCCGGCGGCTGCACCTGGAAACGAACCCGCGAAAAGCGCTTATCTTCTGGCAAGGTGTAGCTTTCCGGCAAAAGGCGCGCCAAGGTATAGGTGGCAAAGGCCGCCTCTCGTCCTTCTTGGAGCTTCTGGGCCAGGGCTTTGGGGAGAATAGGCAGGTGCCGATAGATTTCCTCCAAGGAGCCGTATTGTCGGAGGAGCTCTTGGGCGGTTTTTTCGCCGATGCCGCGCACGCCGGGCAGGTTATCGCTGACATCGCCCACCAGCGCGAGGTAATCGGGTATTTGGTGCGGCTCTACGCCGAAGTGTGCCTGCACGCCGTCGGAGTCTAACTTTTGGGCAGGGGCCTTGCCGCGCGCAGGCCGATACAAGAGAATTTTGTCAGAGACGAGCTGCGCCAGGTCTTTATCGGCCGAGACCAGCCATACTTTTTCCACCTCGGGGAGGGAGGCGGCTTCTGTGGCCCAAGCCGCCAAGAGGTCATCGGCTTCGTAGCCCGGGACTTCGGCTTGGTAGAGGCGCAGGCCTGCACAGAGCTTTTGGATATACGGCAAGCTGGCCGTCATCTCTTCGGGGGGGGGCGTACGCTGGGCTTTATAACCCGCAAAATCCGCTTCCCGCAGGGTAGGTTCGGCGCTATCCCAGGCCACCCCCCAGTGCGTCGGCTTGAACTCTTCATACAGGTCCAGCAGGGTGGCTAAAAAGCCAAATGGCGCAGCGGTATTGAGGCCCGCACTATTGCGCAGGGGCTTATCGCCAAAAGCAAAATACGAGCGATACACTAACCCCATGCCATCTATTAGGAGCACCCGCATCCCCCCAAAATACGGCAGCAGAACCCAAACACCCATGCTTGCCTAATGTAATTTTAGCTAACTTTGTGGGCCGTGAGACGGGCAGGAGAGTTGTTTGGATTTAATCCAGATAAACACTTTACCTTTGCGGCGGTATGAAGCGCATCGGCGTTTTCTCGGCAGTAATCCTCTTTGCTGCCTTAAGTGGGAGCCTTTGGGCTCAGGTAACCGTCATCCGAGACAGCATCAGCATGGGTGCGGGCTATGCTAAGCAGGTGTATTACAGCTTCCAGAATGGTCAGATAGACACGGCCTTAGCGGCGGGATGGCACCTGGCCTTTGAGATTCCTATTCGGGGGGCCGCTATCCGGGCCAATCACGCTCGGGGCGTGGTGGTTTTCCAGACTACAAAGGATACCAACGGCTGGACCACGCTCACGTTAGCGGATACCGTCACTCGGCTCTATAACGACAACTGCCGCTGGGAAATCGGGGCCCTCAACCAAACCGCCGCCCCGGGCAATCCTTTTGATGTCGGATGGGGCCTTTACGACCTTAACACCCATATCGTCACCGGCGACTCCTTGTACATCTTAGGCCTGCCGGGCGGGATCTACAAGAAGCTCTGGGTCCAAAAGCTTCAAGGCACCGTCTATACCGTGCGTGTAGCTAACTTAGACGGCTCAGAAGACACCGTGTATGCGGTGGATAAGACCATAGCCACTGGGCGGAACTTCGTCTATCTGAACCTCCTTACGCGGCAGGTCCTGAATGCTGAGCCGCCTACCAGTGACTGGGATATTGTGTTCACCCCCTACTTAGCCCTTCTGCCGCCCAGTGGGACCCCTTACCCTGTCACGGGCGTGCTACAAAATGTGGGGGTAAAGGCTGCACGCATCGTGCTTTCCAGCACCGCTAATCCCGATACACTGACGCCCAGCGCGTACAGCTTGGACTCTTGCATTTCCACCATCGGCTACGACTGGAAGCGCTACGACATGAATACCAATAGCTGGATTTTAGCCGATACGGTGTATTATCTCGTGCAGGATAAAGCGGGCAATCTCTGGCGGCTGCGCTTTGTGGGTTTTGGAGGAAGCAGCACTGGTAAGGTAGTGTTTGAAAAAGCCCGCCTCCAGCAAGCCACCGCCCTGGCGAAAACCTCCCTCGCTTCTGTTCAGACCTTCCCTAACCCGGCCCGAGAAGGGTTTTATGTGACCCTCTCTACCAGTGAAACGGTCCATGCAACCCTATATACCGTCACTGGCCAAAAAGTGTGGGAAAGCTTCTTCTCTGGCCAAGAGGTAGCGTGGATAGCTCGGCCGGCCGGCCTTCCCGCAGGAACATATCGCCTCCTCCTGCAGACGGTCTCCGGCACGTGGAGTGCCTCTCTTCTGTTTGAGTAAGGGTTTATGTGGCGAGGGGGATGGATAGCCTTAGGGAGCCTTTTTCTCTGGGGGCAGACTCTGCGCCTCATAGATGAAGAAGGGCACCCTATCTCTGGAGCGGCGGCAACCCTTACCTCAACTACGCAGGGGGTTCGGCTGCGGCTGGTCAGCGATAGCCTGGGTGGGGTTCAGGCCCCACCCGGGGCTTATCGCATAGAGGTCTCTGCCGAAGGCTACCTCCCCCTCAAACAAGAAGTCTCTTTACCTACTACGGTAGTCCTAATCCGCCCCTCTTATCAGCTCTCCGAAAAGGTAATCACCGGGCAATATGCCCCGGTGACAGAGCTGCGCAGTCTTTATCCAGTACGCATTCTGACGGCGGAGCGTCTGCAAGCTCAGGGGGCCCTTTACCTCCCCCAGGCTTTGATGACCGAACTCAATACCCGGCTCACTCAAGACCCCAATCTCGGCACCTTCGCCACCCTGCAAGGCCTTGGCGGCGAACATGTGAAAGTACTCATAGATGGAGTGCCCGTCTTAGGCCGGGTAAATGGCAGCATAGACCTGTATCAGCTTCCCTTAGCCGAGGTAGAACGCGTAGAGATTGTAGAGGGGCCCATGAGCGTCCTCTATGGTACGGATGCCCTGGGCGGCGTGATAAATCTCATCACGCGCAGCAGCCGATGCCAGTGGGAGACCCGAGGCCGCTTTCAATACGAAGGTGTAGGTATTTATGATGCGGGGTTCTCGGTCGCCGGCGGCCCCGCTAAACATCGGCTCCTTATCTCCGGAGGGCGTTACTATTTTGATGGGTGGGACCCTAACCCTACTCGGCTGCGAGCCCAGCTCTGGCGCCCCCGAGAACAGTACAACGCCCTCCTCTCCTACCAATACACCCCTTCTGAACGCCTCCGCTTACGCTTTCAGGTCCCTTACGGCTATGAAACTTTCTTCAATCTCACAGAGCCCACGATTACGCCTTACCGCATTTATGCCTTGGATGAGTACTATTATACCCGTCGCTTTCTCCCTACTGCAGAAGGAACTTACAAAATCTCTTCTCACCTCCGCTGGGACCAACAGATAGCTTTCCTTAGGTATAGCCGCGTTCGAAATGTGGTGTATAAAGACTTGGTTACGCTCAAAGAAACGCTGGTTCCCCTCCCCGGCCAGCAGGACTCCACGCAGGAATACCAAGCCTGGAGCCGAGGCGGCCTCTCCTACACCGCTGAGAAACTTTCCTACCAAGTGGGCTACGAAGTACAACACAACGTAGTGACAGGCGGACGGATCCGAAATGGGCGCGCGGAGATGGGGGATTATGCGGTGTGGGGCACAGCGGAATGGGCTATCTCGCCGAGCTGGGCTCTCCGGCCGGGGTTCCGCTGGGCTTACAATACGCGCTTTGCTGCGCCGCCTCTCCCGGCGCTCCACCTCCGCTGGAGTCCCTCGCCCGCCTTCACCTGGCGCATAGGGTACAGCCGCGGCTTTCGCGCCCCCTCCCTGCGGGAACAGTTTCTCTACCTCGTCTTTACTAACCACAACATCCAAGGGAACCCCAACCTCCGCCCCGAAAAAAGCCACCACCTCCACACCAATCTTACTTGGACTTACCTCCAAAAAAACACCCTCCTACGGCTGCGCCTATCGGCTTTTTATAACGATGTGCGGGACATCATCCAGCTCGTTATTGTGGATCCCCTAACGCTTTTCACGACCTATTATAACCTTCAACGGGTGCAGACCTTAGGCCTCCAACCGCGAGCAGAGCTGCGCTGGAAAGATTTATACCTACACACGGGGGCTACCTTTACCCAATATCAGGGTGCGCAGTGGGGATGGGAAGCCCTCTTTCAAGTTTCTTATAGCTGGCACGGAGTCCAACTGAATGGATTTTTCAAGTATCAAGGGCGGACTCCTATTTTCTTGGCTCAGGAAGACGGAAGCGTCTCCTGGCGATGGATAGGCGGTTTCCCGTGGGCCGATGTGTCGGTAAGCCGAGCCTTATGGCGTAAGCACCTGCAAGTAACAGCCGGCCTACGCAATGTCTTTGACATCACCAATATCCAGGCCAATCTGACGGGCGGAGTCCATAACGGGGGCGGTTCGGCAGCGCCTGTAGGTATGGGCCGGTATCCTTTCTTCCGGATAGAATATCACTTCCAAAAAGGGCAGCTATGAAAAAATGGCTTTTTGTGGTAGGGGTAAGCGTTTTGCTTTTAGGGGAAGGGTGTCGCAAGCCCGAAAAGCCTTGGCAGCTCCCCCCGCCGCCCGCCGGCCAACTGCTGGAAGCCAATACCGGCCCTGAATACGATACCGTAGTTTTCCTTCGCTTAGAAACGGGCCAGACTCATAAAGCCTTGCGCAATAGCTGGGATTTGCGGTTTGAGCCGCTCTCCTCAGGTGCCTATCAAGTCTGGCTAAACGCGGCCATGTATGCCTTCAGCGTGCAGGTCACCCCTACCGAGTGGGATACCCTCTCTACGCTCTCTCCGAACTGGCGCTGGCGCTGCGATATTCCGGATACGGCAGCCCTTCCCCCGCTTCGCCCGGGGGATACCCTGTGTTTCGTAGTAGATAGAGACCGGGGCGAGGTGTTTTACCGCACCCCCACCCAGCGATACTACAAAGTGCGTATCCGATGGCTTCCCTCGGGACTCTCCATAGAAGCTGCCCCTCTGGGCGGCAATACCCCCCTCCAGTGGAGCCTTACGCCCCAACTTACTCCTATTTACCTCTCTCTGGAGAGCCCCTCGCCCGTGCAGGTAGCCCCCCCTTGGTCCCCTGACCTCATTGTGACCCGCTATATCCACCCCTTCTATGACCAGCCAGAAGAGTATCGCTGGTACCCCGTCTTAGGCGTTCTGTCAGGGAAAGGCGTGGAAGTCGCCACCGTTTCCACCCAGCTCTCTTCCTACGAAAGCTTCTCCTACGACCAAGTAGCCCAGCTGACTTTCTCTTCTCGCCAAGAGGCCATAGGCTACGATTGGAAAACCTACGACTTCAACACCGGCACCTATAGGATAGACTTCTCCCGCTTCTTTGTGGTCAAGACGGGACCCACCACCTATTATAAGCTGCGCTTTATTGACTTCTACGACAGCCAAGGCCGCAAAGGCGCCGTCAAAATAGAATACCTCCCTCTCTAACCTTACCTCTGTGCGTTTGTCTAACTTTGGGCCATGGCAGCAACCGTAACCCTGAAAGGAACCCCCTTCACCTTGGCGGGTTCTCCTCTGCAGGCTGGGCAGTTTGCGCCGCCCGTGTGTGTAGTAGGCCGAGACAACCAAGAAATCCTCGTAGGAGGTGCCAAAGGCAAACCCCAGATCCTCATCACCGTACCCTCCTTAGACACCCCTGTATGCGCAGCTGAAGCTAAAAAGTTTAACGAACAGCTGGCTTCCTTGAAGGACAAAATGGAAGCCGTGGTTATATCTATGGACCTTCCTTTTGCGCAAAACCGTTATTGTGAGAGCTATAAAGTGGAGGGGATTACGCTCGCCTCAGACTATCGGTACCGAGACATGCAGAAGTACGGGGTGATGATAGCGGAGGGACCTCTGCGGGGAATCCTGGCGCGGGCGGTATTTGTGATTGATAGGGAAGGACGGATTACCTATACGGAACTGGTACCGGAGATTGCGCAGGAGCCGGATTATGCGGCGGCACTAAGTGCGGTGCAGAAGCTGATATGAAGCGGCGCTTTGCGCCGCTTGGGGCTGGGCGGCGGCCTTGAGGCCGCCGCCCAGCCCGGGGGCGCCGCCGCCGCAGGCGGCGGCGCCCCCTACTAAAAAACCCCTTCCTCTCCTCACCCTCTCCATGACTTCCTACTTTGCTCAGATTAGCGCCCTCTATCGCCAAGCGCGCCCTACTTATCCCCCTCCCCTCTTCCAGTGGATAGCTCACAAAGCCCCGGCCCGGCACCTCCTCTGGGAGCCTGGCTGCGGTAGCGGCCAAGCCACCCTCTCCTTAGCCCAGTACTTCCACAAAGTCATAGCCACCGACCCCAGCCCGGAGCAGCTGCGAGAAGCCCCACCCCACCCCCACATCGCCTACCGCTGCGAACCCGCCGAACGCCCCTCTCTCCACCCTCAGAGCGCCGACGCGATCGCCGTAGCCCAGGCTTACCACTGGTTTGACCAAGAAGCCTTTTGGCAGGCGGTGGCACAAGTAGCCAAGCCAGGCGCCCTCATCGCTGTATGGGGCTATGGCGACTGCTTCTCACCCAATCCTCACCTCCAAGCGTTCCTCCAAGAAGCCCACACCCAAGTGGATCCTTACTGGCCCCCCGAAAGACACCATATCCAAACCGCTTATCAAGAGCTGCCCTTTCCCCTCCCCAAACTTCCCACACCCACTTGGCCTATGGAAGCCGTTTGGCCTGTAGAGCGGATTTTAGCCTATATTTACACCTGGTCAGCGTTACGCCGCTGGAAAGAGGGGGAAGGGTGGTTTCAGGCTTTTGCGCAGGAGGTTTTAGGTACCTTCGGTGAGGGTACAGCGTTGCCTTTGGCTTGGCCCTTCTTCTTGCGGGCAGGCTACTGGGAGGGCTAAAAAACCCCTTAGCTCCCTACGCTACGCAGCCGACGATAAAAGTGTTTGACGGTCGGGCGCTTCACCAGCCGAGGGCGCCATATAGTTTCGTAGTCGGACCAGCTCCCCTCCACAAAAAAGACGCCTTCACCGGGCTCAAACGCTAAAATATGCGTAGCTACCCTATCCAAAAACCACCTATCGTGAGAAATAATGAGCGCTGCCCCCGTAAAGTCCTCTAACGCTTCCTCCAGCGCCCGGATGGTATGTACATCCAAGTCGTTGGTAGGCTCGTCTAATAAAAGCAGGTTAGCGCCTTGCTGGAAGCTGTAAGCGAGATGGAAGCGCATTTTTTCGCCGCCGGAGAGGTCGCCAATCCGCTTTTCCTGGTCAGCCCCGGTGAAGCCAAACCGCGCCAAATACGAACGCACATGAAGGTTCCTGCCCGCTACTTGGAGGTATTCTGCCCCACCGGAGAGCTGCTCCAGGAGTTTTTTGGTAGGGTCCAACACCCGATGCTCTTGGTCTACGTAGGCAATCACCGCCTTAGGGGAGACGGTGAGCGTGCCGGCCGTAGGTTGGAGTTCGCCGGTGATGAGGCGGAAAAGCGAGGTTTTACCGGCGCCATTAGGGCCTATAATCCCTACGATGCCGCCCCGGGGCACCGCAAAAGAAAGGTCTTTGAAGAGCACGCGCTCGCCCAGTTGCAGGGTAAGGTTTTTCGCTTCTAAGGCCCACTCGCCCAAAGGTGGCCCGGGGGCAATGAATATCTCCTTGTCTTCTCGGCTATGTCTCTCGTAAGCCGCTAAGCGCGCCTTACGCTGGGTCTCTCTGTCCTTAGGGGACATCCGTATCCAATCCAGCTCGCGCTGGAGGGCCTTCTGCCGCTCGGGCGAAGCATTTTCTCGCTTGAGCTGTTCCTCTTTTTGCCTAAGCCAGCTGGAGTAGTTGCCTTTCCAAGGAACGCCGCGCCCATGGTCCAGTTCTAATATCCACTCGGCCACTTTTTCTAAAAAATATCGGTCGTGGGTCACGGCTATCACCGTTCCTTGATATTGTTGGAGGTGGGCTTCCAGCCAGGCCACCGCCTCCGCATCTAAGTGGTTAGTGGGTTCATCGAGGAGGAGGATGTCCGGCTCTTGGATAAGCAAGCGGGCTAAGGCCAAGCGGCGCTTCTCCCCGCCGGAGAGGACCTTCACGGGTGCATCCGGCGGCGGACACCGCAATGCTTCCATCGCCTGCTGGATATAACTGTCTATGTTCCAGCCATCTGCTGCTTCTATTTGCTCTTGGAGGCGGGCTTGTTCTTCTAAGAGGGTGTTCATTTCTTCGTCACTCAGCGGTTCGGCAAAACGCATGCTTATCTCCTCATACCGCCGGAGCAGGTCATACACCTCGTGGGCCCCTTCCCGCACAATAGCTATGGCCTGTTTTTCTGGATCTAAGTGGGGTTCTTGGGAAAGGTAGCCCAGGGTATATCCCGGTGAGAGTTTGGCTTCTCCCTGAAAGTCCTGATCTACGTCGGCCATGATGCGTAGCAGGGTACTTTTGCCAGAACCATTCGGTCCTACGACGCCTATCTTAGCACCATAAAAGTACGATAGCGAAATATCCCGCAAGATATAGCGATTTGGGGGGATAATCTTGGATACTCTTACCATCGTGTAGATTACCTTCTCGCTGGCCATGGGGCAAAAGTACAGCGGCACCGATTACCCCCTAACTTTGGCGCAGATGGACATACCTACCTTGGAAAAGATAGCCGCTCAAGTACGACGCGACGCCGTACGCATGATATACCAGGTGCAATCCGGCCATCCGGGCGGCGCCTTAGGGGCAGCCGACCTCTTTGTAGCCCTCTACTTTGCGCACATGAGGCACACGCCAGACCCTTTCTCCCCCACGGGCGATGGAGAAGATGTCTTCATACTCTCTAATGGGCACATTTGCGCTTCCTGGTATGCTGTGCTGGCGCGCAGCGGGTACTTTCCCATTCAGGAACTCAGTACCTTCCGCAAGATAAACAGCCGTCTCCAGGGCCATCCCGCTACCAAAGAGCACCTGCCGGGCGTACGAATCGCCACCGGCTCCTTAGGACAGGGGCTTTCCGTAGCCATAGGCATCGCCCTGGGAAAAAAGCTCAAGGGAGACCCTCACCGAGTCTATGTCATGATAGGCGATGGCGAAGCCAACGAAGGCCAGATCTGGGAAGCGGCCCTCTTTGCTGCCCACCACAAGGTAGATAACCTCATCGCTATCCTGGACCGAAACTACAAGCAAATAGACGGGGACACCCGAGAAGTACTTAGCACAGACCCTATGGAAGACAAATGGCGGGCCTTCGGCTGGGAAGTGCTTTCCCTCCATGACCCGCACCATTTCCCCACTATCTTGCAAACCTTAGAGGAAGCCCGCCAACGCTCCGGTGCCGGAAAGCCCCTCATCATCATAGCATACACCACCATGGGTAAAGGCGTAGACTTTATGGAAAACGACTATCGCTGGCATGGCAAGGCCCCCGGTCCCCAAGAGTTTGAAAGAGCTATCGCCCAGCTTCCCGAAACCCTACAAGACTTTTAACCATGCGGCCCCGATATACCTCTACAGGAGACAAAGACACCCGCTCGGGCTTTGGAGCAGGCTTAGTAGAAGCCGCAGAGAAGGACCCCCGCATCGTAGCCCTGAGCGCCGATCTCATGAGTTCCGTAAAAATGGATGCCTTCGCTAAGAAGTATCCTCATCGCTTTTTCCAGTGTGGCGTAGCCGAAGCGAACATGATAGGCGTAGCTGCGGGATTAGCTACAGTAGGGTTTATTCCCTTTGTAGGTACCTTTGCCAACTTTGCTACGGGAAGGGTCTACGACCAGATTCGGCAGAGTGTGTGCTATTCAGGAAAGAATGTAAAGATTGCGGCTTCGCATGCGGGGCTCACATTGGGAGAAGATGGCGCTACCCACCAAATGTTAGAAGACATAGGCCTTATGCGGGGCCTGCCAGGGATGACGGTACTCAGCCCCTGTGATTATAACCAGACGCGTTTAGCGACCTTGGCGGCAGCGCAGTGGGATGGGCCAGTCTATCTGCGCTTTGGCCGGCCCCCGGTGCCGAATTTCACCCCTGCCGAAGACCCCTCCTTCCAAATCGGCAAAATCCAAGTCCTTCTGGACGGCAAGGATGGGGTCATCTTCGCTACGGGGCACATGGTGTGGCACGCCCTCCAAGCCAGCTACGCCTTAGAAGAAAAAGGCCTCTCTATCGCCGTCATCAACGTCCATACCCTCAAGCCCTTAGACAAAGAAGGCATCGCCGCCTGGTTAGAACGCTCCCCCATCATCGTCACCGCCGAGGAGCACCAAATCCATAACGGCTTAGGGGATGCCATCAGCCATGTAGCGACTGAGTACTGCCCCCGGTGCATCCACCGCATAGCGGTACAGGATACCTTTGGGGAGAGCGGCAAGCCCGACGAACTCTTAGAAAAATACGGCCTAAACACCCGTCATATTATTGCAGCCATAGAAAAAGTCCTCCACACCCTAAAATGATTTTCATCGGTGTCGGAAGTAACTTAGGCGATCGTTGGCAAGCCTTGTCTACGGCCTGGCAGCTCCTGGAAGAGGCAGGTATTGTGGTGATAGCGAGTTCGCCTGTTTATGAAACACTACCTTGGGGAGAAACCGACCAACCCCTCTATCTAAATGCCGTCTGGCAGGTAGCAACCCCGCTCTCCCCCGAAACGCTTTTAGCCACCTTGCAAAAGATAGAGCGCTACTTAGGCCGTCCTACGCAGCTGCGCACGCGCTGGGGTGCTCGGGTGATTGATTTGGATATTTTGGCTTACGGGCAGGAAACGCGCGAGACGCCCACGCTTACCCTACCGCATCCGTGGATACCTCATCGAGCCTTTGTGTTAGGGCCATGGAACGACCTTACGCCGTACTTTTACCTCTCCTCATGGCAAGCTACGGTACACGAGCTTTGGCAGCGCTGCTGCTCATCGCATTGGGGTCAGCCTGTAGATCCTCCACCCCAACTGCCCCTGCCACCGATACGCTCCATGCCGACACCACGGCCTGGACCACTTACCTTGCCCGTAGCCTCCAAGCCTTTGAACGCGGTGACACCCTCCACGCCTTCCAAGCCTTAGACTCCGCTTTAACCCGAGACAGCACCCAACCCTACCTCTACGAACTCAAGGGATTTTACCACTATACCCGCGGCCAAGACACTCTGGCCCTTCGGTACTACCATCGGGCCATAGAACTGGGGGGCAGCCGCCCGGAGCTGCATTACCGCATCGGCGCGGCCTACCTGACCCAGCAGCGCTGGCAAGAAGCTTATCACCATTTCCGCAAAGCCCTCCAAGCCGATAGCGCCAACCCCGAAGTATGGACCTCCTTAGGGCTATGGGCCTACCAGCAAAAAAACTATCGCCAAGCCGCAGCCTTCTGGAAGGAAGCCTTCCGACGCGACTCTTCCCTCCAGAGTAAAGCGCGTACTTTCTTGTACGACCTCTACCTCAACGAGCTGGGCCAGCCCGAAACCGCCAAAAAGTACTACTTAGACCCCTATTGGCGGCTCCACCGCTTTGACCCTCTCCTCAACTTCCAGCTGGGCAACTACTTCCTCAAAAAGTTAGAAGCCAAACGCCAGGCCGGCTTACCCATCCAAGCCTGGGCTACCGAGGCCTTCCAGGCTACCCAGGCGTACAGCCAAGCTATCCTGGCACATCCCAGTTACGCGCAGGCATACTACAACCGAGGCTATGTCTATTTCCTCACAGGCAAGTACGACCGCGCTTTGGAGGACTTCTCCCGTGCCGCAGAGCTGAATCCTAAGGATGCCCGCGCCCACTTCATGCAAGGAAGCTTGTATGAACTACGGGGAGACACCCTAAGAGCCCTGCAGGCCTATCAGCGAACCTTAGCTTTGGACCCTACCTTTCCAGAAGCCCAAAAAGCCCTCCAAGAACTCCAAACGAAAAAAGGGCGGTAGCCGGGAAGCCACCGCCCTAACAAGCTACTCGCTCAGGGCGTTATTCAAGCCAGACGCGCTCGGTCCAGCTTTGTCCTTCTCCTTGCACTTGCACCAGTAGGATGCCTCGGGCACCCACCAGCAGCCGTTCTACCCGTCCACCTTCTATACGGCTCTCCGCAAGCTTACGGCCTTGCACATCATACACCCGCACCGCATAAGTACCTCCCTGCGGCACAAAAACCTCTATCCCTCCCTCTCTGGCTTGCAACGCGGGCTTGCTTCCTGCTGCCCCAAGCGCCGTGGTAGCATCTAAGGTTACCTGAATAGTACGAGAACACCACACCGGAGAAGAAGTCATTACCGGTAGAGGGTTCGTAACCTTGAGGGTTAGCGTGTGCGAACCTGGCGTGAGATTAACAGATATCCCCGAAGAAGTACCCACAGGCATTCCATCTAACTGCCACTCGTAGGCTAAGTTAAAGGGATTATTAGAGCAAAGGTTATTCGCATCGCGCGCCTGAAAGAGAGCCGAGCCCGGCGGCACGCTAATAGTCTGACCATGGCTGTAATCTACACCGCCGTACTGAACAAGAGGAGAGGGCTCCAGATTATAGTAATACTCATAGGTAACTGTATCAGATGCAGCCGAGGTGTCGACACATGTAGTAGAGAGCGATGGGTATGCCGGGTGCGCATAAAGTCCCTGAGCCACAACCTTTAGCTGCAGGGCTATATATCCTTGGGCATAATCAGTGGAAGTCGGGGTAAGCCAAGGCAAGGAACCACTAAACGTACCTGAGGAAGATGTCTGAGTCATGTTGGACCAAAGTGAGCCGTTCTTATACCACTCCTCGCGGAAAAGATACGTAACGGGATTCCTATTGTCATTAGCGGTGTCTGAGGCAGTATACCAGTAACCCATAGGGAGCGGATAGCAGACACCTTCTGGCTGTGCCTGGGTACTCAGATCCAGTGCCGGGAGGGACCGTACCCGCTCCACAGCCCATATCTCCAAATAGAGGCTATCTACAGAGCCAGGCCCACCGTTGTCATGCGTGTAGATAAAGTACACCTCATCCCCTGCCGCTAAACGGAGGGTATCCGCGAGGGGAGCTCCCCATCCTCCCCCTGTCCCACTCTTGAATAAAGTAGAGGTTTGATAGCCTGTTACATAAGCCGTCCCAGGCCCGTTGAAGCCAGCACCATACCCCAAACCCACCCAGCTACCTCCTCGAAAAATAACCCAATTACCCATATGGTCGTCATACGAGTTTTCCAAAAGTGCTATGGTATCTCCTACTGTAGCATTGAGGATATAGAGCCGATGTCCTACGGGGAACTGCCCATCTCCGCCATCATCATGATAGGCAAAATGCACCTGCAAGGTGTCCAAGCAGCGAGGCAGGGTGAGCTTCCAGACTACGTCCGGGCCGGTGTTGAGATTGTGGTCGTTGGTTCGCTGGCGGGTAGAGTCAAAAGTGCTCCATGACCACCATCGCAAACCGGACCCTTGCTGCGGCGGCCCCCCAAAAAGGGCATTTGTGATGTTGTACGCCGTACTCATAGACTCGCCAGTCTGCGCCAGGGCGAACCCAAATAGGCTCAAGCCCATGGACCATCTTACAGACCTCAGCATAAGCATAATAATAGTTAGTTTATCCTAATATACGCTCCGTGCTGAGGGGTCAGTTGCAGATTCTTGCCTAAAGTTGGGATTTACCGCAGGAGGGTGAGCGTCCCAGCCCGTTGTACTCGGCTTCCATCTGTGAAAGTCACTTCTACTACGTAGGTGTAGACGCCTTCTATGGCGTTTTCGCCAGTCCAGGGACCCGTGCCCTGATACATGAGCTTACCCCACCGGTCATAGATGCGCATCTCTACACGCTGGATGCCTGCCCCTATAGGAGCCCACCTATCGTTGATACCGTCGCCATTAGGGGTAAAGGCATTGGGAAACACCAGCTGCCGCTCTCCCCGCACAACTACGGTGACTTGCAAGGTATCGGTACAGCTACCCAGCGCTGCTACCACGGTAAGGGTGTAGGTTCCCGGCAAGTACAGGTGCGAGAGCGTATCGCCTGCTTGCACGGGGGCCGTCCCATCGCCCAAAATCCACGTAAAAGTAGGTGTACTACCCGCAGGCACTTGATACGAGAGCGAGCAGCTCAGTACCACTGGTCCCTGGGGAGGCGGCTGAAGGGGAGGCACCGCCGTAATACCCATGAGGACAGGGGTAGGCGTTCCCTGTACGCTTACAGACACAGGAGGAGAAGCACAGGCTCCTACCCGATACACGACCGTATAAGTAGGGTCTGCGACCGGACCCGGTAGAGTAAGGGTAGGGCCTGCACCGACCGAGTCTCCTTGTGCGTTGTCCCAAATGAAGGTGCCTCCAGCAGGGCCTGAGAGCAGCTGAGCCGCCAAAGTAAGCGGGAAACACCCCGCCGCACCTTGCGCTTGTATCGTCGGGGCAGGAAGAACCTCTATTTCTTTCTCTACGGGACCTATCCACCCACAGCAGATCGTTAGCACGCGCAAACGCAGGGTATAGCGCCCCGGCTGAGAAGCCGTAAAGCGCAGGGTATCTTGGTTTCCTTGGGCTACCACCTGCCCTCCGAGGAGGACCGTCCACTCATAAGCTGAGGCGAAACGTTCCGAGCTCACCGCCACCACTGTCCCTACACAGAAAGTATCGCTTGCCGTCAAGATGCGCAGGTTTATGGCATCAGGTGCCGTGAGTATTGTCCAGAAGCGGGGGTATGCCTGCCCGGCAAACTGGATGTCTTTCGAGCCGATCGAGACGTATTGAGCCGTACCGCTGTTACTGGGGAGGCTAACTGGGGTAGCGCCGGCCCCCAAATCGGTGAAAGCGCCAGGGTTGGCACTCTGAAAAGTGATGTTGGTATTTGTGCAGTGGGCGGTGCCTACGGTGATTACGGGTTGGCCCGCCAGGTTGAAGCTAATCTCCGAAAGGACTGGCGGGGTGCCGGTGGAGAGGAAAGGTTGGGCTTGGCCGGGCTGGCCGTTGCCGCCGCGCCCACCGTTACCGCCGCGCCCACCGTTACCTCCTTTACCTCCATTCCCCATGTTACACCCGCCATCCGAAGCCACGCAAGGGCCGACCCCTTGGCCACCGGCGCCCCCTTGACCGCCAACTCCCCCTTGGCCACCACCCCCTGCTGCACCAGCTGAGAGATTACACTGAATCCAAGCGGTATTAGGCCCATTATTCACGAGCACGACAGCATAGCTACTGCCGCCACCGGCGCCCCCTTCTCCGCCTCTACCGCCCTCTCCACCGCCCCCCCCACCGCCACCCCCTGCGCCAATTGTAGGACAAGCCGGCGGCAAAACACTAATGCCCCCCCCGCCGGCACCGCCACCTCCGCCGCCGCTCCCATGCGTACCCTCTTCTCCACGCTGACCCCGGCTTCCTGGACGCCAAAAGCCTTCTACCAGCTGACCAGACGAACCATCCGCCCCATCTCTACCATTTTGGCCATCCGCTCCGTTAGCTCCATCCCCGCCACTGGCTGGAGGCACCCCTGGAAGAGGTACTTGCGTACAGGCACAGGTGCCCCCGCCAATAAGTCCCGTAGAACAAAGGGAACCCGCTGTACCGCCAGCGCCCCCCCCTGGCCCCTGACCCGGTCGGCCGCCCTCTCCGTTACCCATAAAGGTGCTATTACCTCCGTTCCCGCCCGCATGCCCGACAGGGCTACTACCACCGCCTCCGCCTGCCCCTGCACTGGCAGGGGGAGGCGTCCCCAACGGAGGCACACAAAAGCCGAAAGCAGGTGTAGCTGCTGCCCCTGTTCCTCCACAGCTACCATCTCCCCCCGGGCGACCATCTTGGCCAGGGGCGCCATCCCACCCCTTCCCCCCATCGCCCGCCTGCACCTGACACCGCACCACTTCATAGGTGGAGCAGCTGCGCAGATACAGCCCATACACAGAAGGACCGCGCCCATCGGCACAGGATAGCTGCCCCGCTGGTGCATCTTCTACTTCAATCGTTAGATCTTGCAAGCGAAAGGCCTGAGCTCCATGTACTTGCAGCGCCACCAACCGAGGGGAACGACTATCGCACCCCTCTATGTTTTGCGCTACACGACGCAGTACAGTAAGCCCCGGCGCCGAAGACTTTATCCATCCCGCGGCCGGGTCATATCCGCCTTCTATGATGACACTATCCGTGAGGGTAGTAAGTGGCCGAGTGAGAAGGTAAGTTCCCTGCGCCAGCTTGATAAGGCCTCGCCGACACTGGATCCGTTGAAGAGCCGCCTCTATCGTTGTAGGAGCATCCGGAGTACCTGGTGCAGTGGGATCACCCGTCGGCGTGACATATTGTACATTGCACGCCCCCGCCGTCGGTGAGGCATCTATTACCTCTACGACGAGGGAGTCGCTGGCGCAGCCCGCCGGCGAGAGGTAGCGCAGTATATGACGCCCCGGCGACAGCGTAAGTGGCATAGGAATAGCCGTCCATGTACCTCCACTATATGCCTCCCAACTCCCCCCTAAAACAGAAGCCAACCCCGTCACCTCCACTGGCCGCCCCGCACAGGTATAAACCCGAGCCGGGGTCACTTCCGCCCGGGGGAGCGGATGCACTTGCACGCTATCGGTGAGGGTATAAGTACAACCGCCTACCGCTACCGTCAGCGTGTAAGGATACCAGAAAGGCTCCTCAAAATCACCAGGCGTAGGAGGCACATCAGTAGTAGTAAGCCCCGTGGCCCCTGTACTCCAACTCACCACTGCTCCAGCGGGCAGCCCTCCCATCATAGAGCCGGTAAGCTGCACCGCCCCCCCTGCACACACTTGCGAAGGCGTAATACTCATAGACAAGCTCCCTATAAGGGGCACCTGTACCGACTGACCTGTAGGGGCAAAGTTGCCGCACTTATCCGCGACAGTGTTACCATCACTACCCGCTTGAAGGGTGATCGTATAGGTACCCCCCACCACCGGCGCAGCCACATCTATATACACTTCATAGGAAAACGCCCCCCCTCCTACACAACCTGCCGCCACCGGCGTTACTCCTCCAGATATCAAAAAGTCCGACCCATTCGACGCTACCGTATTACAAGCTATCGGCTCACTAAAACGCAAAATAATACGATGAATATTATTACAATCTTGTCGGGCAGATACCAATGTCGGTGGAGAGTTATCAAAAATACTCGCTGTACCGTTAAAAGTGATAGTAAAGCCAGTTTGGTCACGGGTATAGTTATCCAGTACGAGGACAAAGGTTTGCCCTGCAGTGACATTCAGCCCAGGCATGAAGGGCGGCTGATCTGCCGGATAGCTGAGGGGATTCGGGTCGGTTTGGTTGGGATCCATGCCAGTAGGCCCATTATCCGCAGAGAAGTTACACCGGATGGGCTGGGTACTCCCTACGGCCGCACAGGAACTATTCGTAATATCCCACAGCGCAAAATCGTAATCATAAGTGGTATTGATAGTAAAGCCCAAAGTACCCCCCTGCTGCACCGTGAAAATAAACCATACCGTTTTCTGCTCGTTATTCAGCAGGCAAGTGTTGTTTTGCAGCTCTTGGGTCTGACCGTAATCCGGTGGGGAGTTGGTATAAGTATACGTTTGCTGACACACAGGTATGGCATGGATGCAGTCGGACTCGGGCAGTGACTGCCCCCATATACATGCTAAGCTCAGAGACAAAAAATGTCGTATCATGGAAAAAAGGCTATTTTCCCATCTTCTTAGCAGGATAAAGAGGCGTGATAACTGGCCGGAGTCCTGCTATAACTTGGACCTCTTTGACCCTAAAATAGGAAATAACGTGGCCCTTTTCATCATAAGCTTCCATAGATAAAGGGAGGCCTCTTCGGAAGTAACGCGCAGGAATCCCTATTCCCTCAGAGGGGAAAAACCCGAGCCAAGGATCCCAAGCAAATGCGACCGAGGAATCCCACACTACTTCTATGCGCTGACCTCCATGGACAAACTGCGCCTTCACAGCTTTGCGTCCCAAGTACATTTCCTCTCCTACCACCTGGCCCCATACCGGGAAAGTATCTACCTTCTCGGGGGTAACATCATACGATATTTGAGCCTTGTGGTCTAACCAGTAAATCTTGCTCGGTAAGTACAAAAAGTCCAAAGACAGCTTCATCGTATCCCAGACTCCTTCGCTTTGAATGCGGAGGTGAGAAGGGCTAAGCAGGATAGAGAAATGCGCCTGAACTTTTTTGTAAGGTTCTCCCTGCTCACCAGTAAGCAAGTATTGCGCAAAAAGCGTGGCTGGGAAAAGGAAAGCTTTTATCCAGTGCATAGCCATTCTACTTATGGGCCTATCCTACCTTTGATGAAGTTTGTCAGATATGGGCCATCCGGATAAGGAGAGAGCGGGACGCCCCCCAGACGACGAATAGCGTATCCTGCATCTCCGCCGGGTTGTAGGGTAGCTCCTCCTGGGGGCAAGCAGCCAATATTGATAGGGATATTCGGAAATGGCCAGGGAAGCGTAATAACCCCGCCAATACATACTTGTACGAGGCCAGCCCGTCCCGGATAGCCATAATCACCTCCTTGCCCACCAAAGCCTTGTGGCGTGACATTGACCGTGATAGGCCCCGCAGAATAAGAAAGAGTTCGGGAAAGGATCCCCCCCATGCCGCCCCGTGCCGTGAGCCCCGCACTCCCATCTTGTCCAGGGGCAAAGTAGCCGATGGTAAAGGTGCCACTCGGACGGCCTCCCTGGCCAAGTTGCGCGCCTCCCCCGCCCCCCGCCGATACCCCTATGGAAAAAGATAGGTTCCCAATAGGTGTGTTGAAGTTGAAAGTTTCCTCTACACCCGCAGAAGCCCCTCCCCCACCTCCTCCGAAAATGTAGCCTCCTTGGGGATAAAGGTAAGTCTTCACTGTGATATGCACAGCATCTCCCCCCGGTTGCCCCGGCAAACTGTAGTTAGGAAGGGGGGCACCGCTGGCGCCATTACCGCCCCGCCCTAAAAAGGCCCCTTCGTGCAGGATAGCCACCACTGACTGCGGATGAAGGTTACCCGTCGTGAAAGCCGGCACCGCCGTACTACTCGCACTCACCTCTACCCCCGGATAGGTATGCACCACCACACATACCGGCTGGGTAGTAGGTATCTGGGGATTAGCCGCCGTAAGATTGTAGTCTGTGGTGCTATTAAAAATATTCACCCGATAGCAGGAGTCTATGGTCAGCGTATAAATGACATTTTTTATCGTATTGCCGCACACCGCTTGGATAATCACCGGATAAGTGCCCGCCGGCGCCAAGGGCTCCACCGCGATAGTAAGCGTAGCCGAACCCGACCCCGTCAATACCGTTGGGTTGAAGGAATAGCTGGTATAAGGCGGCAAAGTAGAATACACTTGCAAAGCGATAGGTTGAGGGGTGCCGGCTATTTGGGTGAGGGTGACGGTGGTACGGACCGTATCGGTATTCACATGGTCAATGGTCCCACTGGTGGGGTTTATTGTAAGGGTGAAGTTACAGTCATCACAGCCCTCGGCATAGGCCGGCAGCCAGCACCGCCCATTGAAGTACTCTACCACGCTATCCTGCGTGTTGAAGATGACTAAGCCCCACGGTGGATTAGCAATAGCATCGCGTTGAGCACGGGTAAGCCGAGGGAGGAGGAGCCCCTTCTTATTGCTCTCCAAATGGAGGATAGCCGCTGAGTCCGGCTGGAGGATGCCGATACCGACCCCTTGAGCCCAGAGCGCCCCCCCAAGTACGAGAAACAAAAGCCCTATATATGGCCACATCAGCTCAAATATAGGCGGATTTTAGGGCTTCTTTGGGAGCATAAAGACTCAAGGGTGATTTTCACCGCCTGAATGGTACAAAAGCGCACCTAAGCGGTCATAGCCTCAGGAAAGTTTTGTCGGATGTTGTTTTTCCGGGCGCCAGGGGATTTCTTGGGCACCTAAGACATGGGTAAGGTGTCGCCCGAGAACAAAAAGCCAGTCACTGAGCCGATTTATGTACTTGATAAAGGCGGCGGGAACAGGCTCCACAGCGGCTAAGGCCACCAGGCGCCGTTCAGCTCGGCGACACACCGTGCGGGCCAGATGCGTCCAAGCTTCAGCCCGACAGCTTCCCGGCAAGATAAAGTTCCGCATGGGAGGGATAGCCGCCTCCCGCTTATCTATATCTGCTTCCAACCAAGCTATTTCTTCTTCGGAAAAAGTAGGTAAGGAGAGCGGCTTCTCGGACCGACCAGCCGCCAAATGCGAACCTATGGTGAAGAGTTGCGTCTGAATATGCCGCAGGGGTTCCACTTCTTCTGGTGTAACCTCCTGAATAAGAAGGCCAAGGACGGCGTTAAGCTCATCTAAGGTACCATACGCTTCTATGCGAGGGTCAGCCTTAGAAACTCGTCCCCCTCCTAACAGGCCCGTTTCTCCGCCATCTCCCGTACGGGTATAAATCTTCATGGAACAAAGGTACGTAGGGAAACCAGGGCTGCATGTAAATATTTTTTCTCGGGGCTGAGGCGCAGTTCTATTTCCACACTGTCGGAGCTCAGCCAATGATTTTCGCCGGTAACACCGTCGGCTTCCCCATATTTATGCGCATAGTAGGCTCGCAAACGTTGATACAAGGCAGCTATCTTAGAAAAGTCATCATGTTCCCAAGTGTAGGTAAGGGATACCACCTTCTGGGTCTTAGGGGCATAGTACTCTATCCACAAGACTCCCCCCTCAGGCGGCATGAGACGAAATACATACCCAAAGCTATCGGCATAATAGGGAGAAAGCTTCTCCTTGAGGGGAAGGCTTTCTGGGATGCTACCTAAAAGGCTTTCGCGAGAGAACCCCATCGCGCTGTATAACCACCAAGGCGGTGGAACTGGGGGCCTCTGGCAAGAAAAAAACAGCCCTATACCCAAAAACCAGCTTCTGCTGCGGAAAAGGCGGAGTCGGCTACTGTGCCGCCTGTTTCTGGGCCAAGTATTGCGCCCGGAGAACACGACGCATAATTTTATTAGAAGCTGTACGCGGTAACTCGGGCACGATAACTACTTCATGCACATGGAAAAGGGGGCTTAGTTTTTCGCGCACGGCTTTAGCCACCAGAGAAAGCCAATAAGTCGTATCGGTAGGAGCACCTTCCTGCACCACCAAAAAGAGAATAAGCTGGTCCGGACCACCTTCGGAGGGAGGTATTGCTATGGCTGCCACCTCACCTACGCCAGGCAGCTGCGCAACTACCCGTTCTATCTCTGTGGAGGAGACTTTGATACCGCCGAGGTTCATCGCATCATCGGCCCGGCCCCCCGAAATCCAATTCCCGCTCTCAAGCTGCCGCATGTAATCCCCATGCCGGCGCAGCCGCACAGGCACACCCGCATATTCCCGAGGTACAGAAGCACCGGAAGCGCCTACCCAACCCTCTCCTACGGAAGGGGTGCCCTGATAATATACTTTCTCGTGGTCGGCATTTAGAAGCTTTTGGGAAAGGCCTATAGAAGGCGGCACTAAGAAGAGCTCTCCTTCGGCGGCAGGCTGCCCGTCTTCACGAAGCAAAATAAAATCCAGGCCTAAGGCCGGTGCGCTAAATTGACTGGGCGCATTCGGGTGTAGGAGCGTACTGGTAATGTAGCCCCCACCAATCTCGGTACCTCCGCAATATTCTATAATCGGCTTGTAGCCGGCTTTGGCCATGAGACGCCACATGTGCCACGGATTAGACGCCTCACCCGTAGAGCTAAACAACCGAATCCCCGTCCAATCTGCACTATCCCATGCACCGCTCTCTATCCAACGCCGCACCAAGGAAGGAACCACGCCCAGAATAGAGACCTTGTGCGTTTCCACGAAGCGGCAGAAGCCCTCGGTGGTAGGTGCCCCTTCGTAGAGGGCGACGGTAGCGCCGTGGGCTAATCCCGCAAAAAGCAGCCAAGGCCCCATCATCCACCCCAAGTTGGTAGGCCAAGCTATCGTATCTGTAGGATGCACATCGTGATAAAAGTGGGCATCCGTGATAGCTTTTAAGGCCGTGAGCTGCGTCCATGGGATAGCTTTGGGTTCGGCTGTGGTACCCGACGAAAAGAGCACCCCAATATCTCTATCAGAAGGCCCATAAGTTGGTGTGGAGAGGGACTGACTTTCCACTAAAAAACTCTCCCATGAAGCCGCATTATTACGCAGGCGCGCTTGGAGGGGACCTCGCCCCGCTATCACAAAAGTTTGTGGCAGACCATACGCCTGCAAGCGCTCATACAGCGGGATAAACTTACCCTCCCGATACAAGCCATCCTGAATAAAAAGCACCTTAGGCGCAGCAATACGTAGGCGGGTAGCGATTTCTTCGCCGGAGAGGCTGTCGGGTATCGTCGCCGCAGAGGCCCCAAGGAAGATAGCCGCCAAGTACAAGAAAACCGCTTCAGGCCGCAACGGCATACATATAGCGATACGTTCCCCGGCACTTACGCCGAGGGCCCGTAGTGCACCCGCTACTTCTCGCACATGAGCCTCCAGCTGCGCATAAGAGTATTCTTGAGGCTCTCCCTCCTCCTGCTGATACACTAAGGCCACCTTCTCGGGGGGATGACGAAAAATAAGCTCTACCACATTCCACTCGGCCCCACTTAGCCACATGGGCTGAGCTATGTCAGCTGTGGGGAAACTCAATATTCGCGCCGGCGATCTCCGGAAAGCAACCTCTATGCGTTTTTCTACCACATAGCGCCAAAAGTCTGCGCGCTTCTCCACGCTCCAACGGTGTAAAATAGTGTAAAGGTGCAACTTATCTTTGTACTCCTGCCAATAAGGCACAAAAGAGGGCTCCTCCAAGAGCTCCCCTAAAGCGGTAAAAAGGTGGGTAGTGGCGAGAGAGGGGGGAGCACTCCGTTTTAGGAAGCTTTCCAGGAGGATTTCGGCGCTTTCGCACGGATACCAGAGCGGAGCAAAAGGGGGAGTAGCCGTTTTTTGAAAAGCTTCTTCATACGCCCGGATATGGAGAGAAAAGTCTCTTACCTCTGGAGTTAGCTTATTGCTTTGGGAAAGCCAGCGTTCTACTTGGGCGCTGGGCGGGAAGCCCGACATAAAGCAAAGATACTTTGTACTTTTCAGGTGTGCTGCCGGTAGCTAAGATTGTGAATGACCCCGTGCATGGGTTTATTCGTTTGCCGGCCGGGCGAGTCTTGCAGGCCCTGAATCATCCCATAGTACAACGGCTTCGTCGGCTCAGTCAGTTAGGTTTGGCACAGTTTGTGTACCCGGGCGCGACCCATACGCGCTTTCTACATGCGCTGGGAGTATTGCATCTGGCGCAAGAAGCGCTTACTTCCCTCGCGGGGAAAGGGGTTACGATTTCGGCTGAGACCTGGGAAGCTGTCCTTTTAGCGGCTTTTTTGCATGACATAGGCCATGGTCCCTTCTCTCACAGCTTGGAAGGTCAGCTTCTTCCCTACACCCATGAAACCATCGGCTTACAACTACTGGAGCTATTGGAAAGGGACTTAGGCGACCTTTCTGAGGTACGGGCCTTATGGCAAGGCACCCATCCCCGCTCCTTCCTCAGTGAGCTTATCGCAGGCCAGATTGATGTGGATAGGCTGGACTATTTGGTGCGAGATAGCTTCTTTACCGGCGTGCAAGAGGGTTTAGTCGGCACAGAGCGATTGATTTACACCATGGCTGTAGCTGAAAACCGACTGGTGATTGAAGAAAAAGGGCTCACTTCCGTAGAAAAATTCATTGTAACACGGCGATTTATGTACTGGCAGGTGTATTTACACAAAGCTGTATTGGGGGCCGAGTGGTTACTCAGACGCTGGTGGGCCGCCTTTGCCCAAAGTGAGGAGCATCCCCGAAACTACTCTACCGACACAGGGTTAGATAGATTTCTCTCTTTGGATGAGGCCGCAATTTGGGGATGGATTCACTGGGGCACCGGAGCGGCATTTCCTCCGCTACGGGTCTTGAGCCGAGCTTTGTTAGAAAGGCAGTTGTATAAAATACGGTATACGCCCCCAGAGGAAGCGCCCTTCCTGCGGGAAGTGTGGAGAAAAAGGCTACCTTCCCCTCACCAAACCTGGCAAGAGTGGTTTTGGGTAGAAGGCTGGGCCGAGAATGAAGCCTACCAGCCGGGCCAAGAAGAAAACATTTTGATTCTGACCAAAGGCGGGCAGATTCGGGCGCTCCAAGAGCTTAGCCCTTGGATCCACGAGCTGGCAGGGCCTACGAGGCGGTTTTTTGCGGGTGGGCTTCCCGTAGCTTGGCTTGAATCGCAGCAGCTATAGAGCGAAACTCCTCTTCGGAGAGTTCTAAGCGGGGATTTTGGAAGTTTAGGTCCGCCATGGAACGAATAGGTACTAAATGGATATGGGCGTGCGGCACTTCCACGCCTACCACAGCGAAGGCCACCCGCTCACAGGGAATAGCCCCATGTATCGCCCGTGCCACCTCCCGGGCAAAAAGCCAAAGCCCTACATAGAGGGGCTCGTCTAAGTCCAACATGTAGTCTATTTCCTTTTTAGGAATGACCAAAGTATGCCCTCGCGTGAGCGGACGAATATCCAGAAAAGCCAAGTAGTCCTGGGTCTCCGCTATGCGGTAGGCCGGCAGCTTCCCTTCTACGATTTGGGAAAAAACGCTGGGCATTAGTCGTAGCGGATTTCCAAGATTTCCAGTTCCATGAGGCCTGCTGGTACTTGTACAGCCACTACATCGCCGACCTTATGTCCTAAGAGGGCTTTGCCGATGGGAGATTCTACAGAAATTTTACCTGCTTTGGCGTTAGCTTCTATGGCTGGCACCAGCATATAGGTAAGTTCGTGGCCGGTTTTTTTATTACGGAGGCGGAGAGTAGCCAACAGACCGACTTTAGACACATCCACCTGCGAAGGGTCTAACACTTGGCTTTCGGCCAGTAAGGTCTCTAACTCGGCTATACGTGCTTCCAACAAGCGCTGCTCTTCGCGAGCGGCTTTGTATTCGGCATTTTCGCTGAGGTCGCCTTTCTCGCGCGCCTCGGCGATAGCTGCGGCGACTTCAGCACGGCGCCGCGTACGCAAATCATGTAGCTCTTCCCGCAAGCGTTCATACGCTTCACGCGTGAGTATCCTCATAAATAGAGACGAGCGCCTATACTGTGCGTACCGTTGAAGAAGTAGGTAGGTCGGTAGCTATAGTCTATCCCAAAAGTAGAGTAGCGGTTCTCCCCAGATTTGAAGGGCAGCTCCACGGTGGCCCCAAAGTTTAGGCCGTTGAAGGCGTTTTGGGCTTTTTCTTTATCGGTGATATCTGGCTCCCAGAGATAGGCCCCCCGTACCATAAAGTAGTTCTTATAGCGGAGTTCCACGCCTGCGCCCAACTGGTTATTTTGGAAGGAGTGGGCATAGAAGCCCACCATGGGGACAATAGAGAACATATAGTCGGTAGTACCGCCTACGCCGCCTGTACTGGATTCTCGGCCTTTGAGTTCGGTTTCGCCGCCAAAACCTATCCGATAGGAAGCCCCCAAGAGGAGTACCGACGGGATTTCAAAGGAAGCCGTAGGTGTAAGAACTGCATTGGTAAAAGTGCTACCTGCTCCGCCGAGATTAGCCCGCACAGAAAGGCCCTCTCCCCGATACCGCATCTGAGGACCGATATTCCGTAGGGCCACACCTAACTTAAAGTTGCCTTTTTTATCGCGGTACTGCACGCCTGCGTCAAAGGCTACGCCATTAGCGGCGGCATCGGGGATAGACTCATGGATGAGTTTAAGGGTAGCTCCTACATAGATGCGGTCGTCGGCAAAGATTTTGGCGTACGAAAGGGAAATATTAAGCATGGTCGGAGAAAAATAGCCCAGCCCGCCATCGGGATTATCTATGGTTGTGCGTTCAAACTGTCCTAGGTCAAAGGCCATAACGGCAATCCCGAGGGTGCCACCATTCCGGAAGCCTTGGGCAAAACCGAAGGCATTGATGTTGATATCACTGCCGACGAGCCAACGAGTATGCGAAAAGAGGAACTCTGTACGGCGGGTGAGGGCAATGCCGGCGGGATTGATAATCACGCTTTCTATACCGTAGCAGTTAGCGATATTGAGGCCACCCATACCTGAGCTACGGGCATACGGATTTATGAGGAGCTGGGTAGCGCCGGCCTGACCTGCCCGTTCGGGATTGCCGGCCAGCGCTACACTCCCCAGTACGACTAAGCTCCAGAGGTATCGCTGCATATCAATAGTTATTGAGGTCTATTTGCGGCATTATGGCGAAAAACTTGATAATCTTCTGCCCTAACCCCGGTGCATCTATATGTATAATATACACACCACTGGCTATAGGCACACCGTATTCGTTTTTGAGGTCCCACTCGACATCGGGCTCCTCGGAGTCTTTACGGAAGGTGCGTACGAGCACCCCATTGAGGGTAAAGATGCGTATCGTGCAGCGTTGGGGGAGGTTGGTAATCTTAGCTCGGGTGTCTATTTGGCTGACTTCATAGCGTCCGCGTCCTGCACCAGAACGGCCATAAAAAGGATTCGGTACAATCCGGATTAGGTCTAAAGCACTTTTAGCCGTGGGAATGTCTCCGAGCCGAGCGGCCACTTCCCCTGTGGAAAACTCAAAGGTAGGAGCTTCGCCGGTAGGTGCAGGGCGGTAAGATTTATTTACATTTACTGTAACTCGCACCTCAGTCGGGATGTCTTTATAGTGCCTAAAAACATACTGAGAAGAAGCTACACGAGGCAAAGCGATCCAGGCCACATACTTATAAAAGGAATCTAACCGAACCCGCTCACCCGAGGGCTTCTGAATAAGCATGGAGGCAGGGTCAAAATTCCCATTATTATCTATCGTAGGACCATCCCCTACGCAGAGCCAGTTAGCAAAACTCTGACACTCATCATACGGCTTTGTGGTGATAAGTATCCAGTGACGCCCACCATAGGCATCCCCGGAAGAACCTAAACTGTGGGTAGGATTGAAAAGCATATCGTCACCATTATCCCCACGATACCAAGAGGCTTCAGCAAAGACAATATTAACTCGTTCCCCTGTTTCTAAGTTGACCGCATAACCAGGAAACCAGCTAAATCCTTGTGTGGAGACACTAAGCGCATCATTCCTATAGGCCAGCGTATCCCCTGCCAAAACATCCCGGCTCACCCTCCATTTTGCTACCCGAGGCATTCCCGCCCCTACTAAACGAGAGAGGGAATAGGAAGGGGAGGACTCCAATACCAAACACTTAGACCATTTGGTCGGATCAGGAGTGATTACAAGCTGGACACTGGGCAACTTCTCCAAGGTAACCGAAATAGCAGGCTGCATACGACGAAGTCTTGCCGTTGTACTACCCAAACAGCTATCTCTACCCGGAGAAACATTGCAGAAAAGCACCCCAAAAGAAAGAGCAGCCTCTTCATACGCACGGGCCAGTCCAAATGGAGCCCATCCTCCTTCAAAGATAGTACGCAATAGACGAGGCTCATCATAAAAGACGGTCCATGGCTGGTTAGAAGGAACAGGCAGCCCTCCCATACCTGAAGTTGGCTGATAACAAGTATCTACCGGCACGCGTCCACCTGCTTGAAAGAGAAGCCAATCTTTTGACCCGCTATCTGTAGCTGAAGTAAAGAAAGAAAGCCATGGCTTATTGGGGTCAGCGTATTCAATGGTAGCTTCTATAAGGCCATTTTTGGGCGGTTTTTGCACGTACCACCAGCCTGTAGCCCCTCCACATAGCCACGGATAATTCGCAACTTCAAAGAACTTAGCACCTGGTTCTTGTACTTGCCGCAGCACTATAGAAATACCATGTCCAGGAATGACCCTCTCTGTACCCGCATGATACCTATTCCGCAGGAAGTTCCAGGTATTCTTAGCATGGTCCCATTCATCGGCACCTATCGCTGCCCAAGAAGTATAAATCAGCTGATAAGGCGCTCCACTACCCGTAGGACGCCCATACAACTCCCACTCCTTCACCAGAATGGTCCCGTTCATCGTGTCTCGTACAGAGGTATCGGTATTTACGACGAGGCGGTAGTCATAAGGCTTTACCTGCTTCGGATCTACTACCTTGATAGCAAATGGACCTGCGCCCGGTAAATACACCGGTGGAGCAGCCTTATACGGAGGAGATAGGAGTTGGCTTTCGGACTCCGGTGTGAGTCGTAGCACACCCCCACCATTCCCCTGACCATGAATGCGCGCAATCTTTACCCCATCGCCATACGCACTGGCAAGCACCGTACCCATCTTCTCAAACTCCACCTTGTGAGGCACAGCCTCATAGCTCCGCACATTATTGCGCCCCAGAATAAACTTTATATTATTCGTAGGCTCGCCATTATGCGCATATGCCACTACCATGAAGTAATAGCGGCGATAATTTACTAAACGGGGGTCGGTCCCCTCGGCAAACTTATCCTCCGTCACCCGCAGGGAATAAAAGAGCCCTTTATCCTCTCCATTCACCATCACTTTATCTACAATAAGCGGCGTGCTTTGGCCAGGAACATCGGTTTCTTCCCGATTTACTATCGTGGTTATGCCATTTTTGACATCACACTGGGCGATTAAGGCCGCTTTAGTAGGATCTTGCAGGTCAGTCACGGAGACTCGAGCATCCCTGAGCTGATAAACGAGATACCCTTCAAAGCGATAATAAGGATCACTTGCCCCCGAAGCCAAAAGCACCGGGTCAGCCTGTCTGTAGTTTTCTCGGTAGTTGTTAGATAAGGGGTTCTTGTAAGACCAGTTGAGGATCAGTTCCCTATCCAGCTCCACGATCTCCAAATCCGGCGCATCGGGGCCCTCCACCAGCTGAAAGTTATTGTCAAAGAGGGCTTGGGCAATATCGTCGGCCTGATACAAGAGACAGACAGAACCTATACGACCATCGCCCCCTGGACCATAGTTGCCACCTGCATCCCGCGCCCACGGAACGCCTATCACTATGTCGTTGACCGCTCCCGGCTGGAGAATAAAAGGTCCTGCAGACTGCAAGTACCTTCTATCAAAAGGGGAGTTCCCCGCACTGACTTCATCCCAGCCAGGGGGAGGGGCATTGAAGGTGCAAGAAAGACGAGCAGCCCCCCCCCCCTGGATAACCATAATAAATATAGTGCGTAGTAGGACCCGTACCATAGCCATTTGTCCCATTAGCTACCAAAGGTGATCCGTCCTTCCAAATAGAGCGCATGTAGTTATAGAAATGTATAGCATTGGTAGGGTTTCCACGCACGCTAAAGTCGTTTTCATAGTACATAAAGTTCGTCATCTTGAGGCGATTGCCGTTTTGATCCAGCGGCCCTTGGAAAAAGTCTGTCCCTATGGCTGGCGGATTAGATCCATACCCCGTAGGTGGGTCATCGGTATTATCTCCATTATAGCAGAAGCCTAACCCCCGAATGGTATCACAGCCCACATAATCATCCGCATAAAACCCTAAGTCTGCATCCACCCACACACCAAAATAAGTTTGATTGAGCGCCAGTGTGCCGCGATTGATTATACGATATTTATAAAAAGTCATGTCATTGATTTGGTTTGTAGTAGCAAAAGCAAAGGCCATCGCTTGTATTTCTAAGCCAATCGGTGCCGCTCCCGTTTCTGTATGCACATTTCCTTTATCGTTATACACCCACCAGATAGCCATATCCCCCAAGACGTCCGGATAGTCGCCGGAGGCGGGGTTATAATCGCCATCCCCATTTACATCTACGTAAGGAGCCAGGTTGCGCTCAAAGCCTGGGGTGTTGTTGATAGCTGGCCAGGATACGACGTTGGGATAGTTACCTAAGTTAAGGTTATTAGGGTCAGTTTGATAAGCCGCGCGAAAAGCGTTGATTTCCTGGCGGGTGATCACAAAGTGCCTATCCCACTGCTGGCAGATGGTGGCATCGGTAGTAGCTTGGAGCGAGAGCGGCCCCGCGAAGTAATCAATCCCACTTTGGCGATAGGTCTGCCCCGCGAGGCGCAAACGCCCCGCCGCATCTAACCCACCCACCCATATCGCATGGGCAAACATGGAGTGGATAGCCGGCACCCCCGGCGGGACCTTAGGTATCTCATAGCGGGGATTCCCTACCAGGTCCCACCACATATCGCCGCCGTTGTGGATGAGGCACCGCACATTGTTGATATCGAGCTGTACGCTGGAAGTAGGCACTGTACAGCTACTAGCGGTGCGGGGCGCTACTCGTCTTTCTACGGACCCCATAATCTCGCGGGCCAACAGGCCCCCTATGCTCACTGCGAGAAGCAGGAGACGCATCATGGCTACGGGTTTCATACCGCGACTAAGTTATAAGGTTAGAAGGAAAATAGCAAGCCCAACCGGATGCGAAGCGGCGCACCCAAGAGGGCAGGGTTTTTCTCTTTTAGACGATACAGATACTCAAAGCTCTCCTTAGAATACTGGCTTCGCGCCAGCTGCTGCCCCACCGGCGACTGGATATAGCCACTATCGTCCGGCACCCCCGTGTACGGATAGACCCCCAGTACATTCTTTTGATTGAACGCATTCAGAAAGATAACATACACATTGAGGATAGACTGCTTATCCTCGCCCCGACGAATAATAAAATCCCTATCTACGCGGATATCAAAGCGATTATACCAAGGGAGATTGTTAGAAAAAGGCTGGCCACTAATGAGATTAACGGGATTGACCCCAAACTGCACATCTGCGGGGTTAGGCAGCAGGTACCGCGTGTAAGGACGCCCAGAACCTAAGTTGTAAGTAATATTGATACCCGCCCCCATGAGGGGATAAATGGTTTTCCCGCCAATAGTCACCGCCGGCCCCTTAACACCGCGCTCTAAGAAACGAATATCCGCCACCCCTGTAAAAGTATGCCGTTGGTCAAAGGATAAAGGCAGAAGCGACCGAAAGACATTGAAGCCTTCTATGCTCCCAATCAAACCCCGACTGGAAGTGGCCGAGGAACCCGTACCCTGCGCATATTGTAGCGTATAAGCAAATCGCAGCTCTAACACCCCCATGCGCCGAATGTCTATATCTACATTGATACCTTTCACCGTAGAGAAGTCCAAGTTTTCAAAGCTGGTATAACTCACAGGATAACCGCCATAAAACTGGAAGGACTGCACCATGTCTCGCATTTCACGGTAATACCCCGATATGGAAAGGGCTATACTTTGCGTAAGGAGCTGTTTAAACCCGACCTCAAAGTCTATGGTTTTTTCCGGACGAAGGCGCGGATTAGCCACATCCAAGGTGGCGTTTTGTAGGATAAAGAGATAATCCACAAACTGAGCTACCTGACCTGTACGAGGACGCTGGGTGAGCACATCATAGTGCGCAAAGAAAGTGGCCTCATCGGAGATAGGGAAGGAGAAGGAGATACGAGGCATAATATTGACTTGCGGCTTGTAATCTTCGAAAGTCTCAAAGGTGAGGCTATCGGCTTTAAGATGGGGAAGCGCACGCCCACCCGAAGCCCGAATAATTGCAAGGGCACTGGTCGGTGCACCATTGGCATCATACCACGTATTTTCCCTGCGGTACCCAATAATGCGCGTAGGATTGAGGGCATTATCCACATAGGCCACCCAATCTCCCCCTACACCTTGCGGCAAAGAAACGCCTAACAGACGAGCCGTTTCTTCAGCCCGATAGAAAGGACGAATAATATACGGATCCTTCAGTACAGGCAAGTTTGCATCAAAACGATCTACGCGGACCCCGAGATTGAAGAACATCTTATCAAACTCAAACTTATCTTGGAGATAAAAGGCTACATAGGTAGGCGCAAAAGCGTTTTGTGGGCGATTTTCTCTATCAGTAAAGAATTTTTCCGGAGCCACGCGACGCATCTTTTCACCCCATGGGGTGTATCCTTGGTACACCACGGCCGGGTTTCCCCCTGCGTAAAGGTCGTTTATATCAAACATGCGCAGGCTAAAAAAGCTGGGATCCATCGCATCTGGATCTATACGGTCAAGTCCATCCACAGGCAGCCCCAGCTTTTCGCGCATTTTTTTGTCAAAATAGCTTTGTTGATCCGCTTGATACAGGGGAAGGTACCGAATAGTATCCCCCGAAACAATAGGGTGGTCTCGATCAAGCTCAGACAAATGGCGATTGGCATAGAGCCGCATCAGGTTCCACAAGCCGTTTGACCCTGTGAGGAATACCTGATAAAAACGATCATACCGCTGATCAAACTCAAACCCCACCTTAAAGTTATGCCGGCCCAACTCTACAGCGGCTTGCCCCGTGACGCGAAACATATCGGCATTATCAAACGAGGGCCCCCCTGTGGCAATATACCCTTGGCCAAGGTAAAGGTTATATATGAGCGTCTGAGCACCTAAGAGACCATTCACATTCCCTCCCAGTTGCAGAAGGTCTACAAAGTTCCGTACTCTACCACTGGGTTCTACAGTAAGCGTGTAGGGATTAAAGAGCAAGCGCGGATTTTGAGCCAGGTAGTTATAGATAAAGGTATTATAGTTAGCCAAGATAGGATGGCTACTATTAGAGGGATCAAAAATGTATTCATTTTCCACATAGCCTTGGGTTTCGTATGCGGGAAGGTTCCCATTTACCAAGGTAGGAACGAGTAGCTCAGCATAGCGGGTTTGGAAGCGCCCTATGTGCCCATACCGGAACCAATCCAAATCAAACTCCGGATCTACCGTCCGCCCATCAAAACGGGTATAGTCAAACTGTAACGTATAGAAGAAGTTTTTCAAGAAGCTCCCTGTATCACCTGGGAAAGTCTGTTGGATACGCACAAAGCCCCGCAAAGTACGAGCATAACGTACCGCTACGCGGTCATACGCCAGTAGAGAACGCGAAAGGTTCCAAAGATCCCGTTTGGAATCTTCCCCACTGAAGCCCAGTTTTAGAAAGGCATTTTCTCCTAAGCGCAAATCGGCCCGGAAGTTGGCCCGCACTTGGCGCAGGGTAGCTCCCTGCCGATACTTGATATTTTCTATATCTGCGGGTGCAAGAAAGTTTGCTCGATTTACAAAAAAGGCCTGTCCTTCTCCAAAAGGCGTAAGGGGGGTAGTCCGCAAATCTTCCCATACCTCTGGCTTCACCCTATACACCCCTCCATATGGTGGGTCATAATCTCGCTCGTGCTGATACTCCATCGTAAAGGCATACCCCAAAATAGGGGTTTTTAGACCATCCTCGGAGGTACGAGAGAAGATGGGCCCTGAGGCATTGAACGCGAAGAGGTTAAACTTATAAGGGTCGGTAAGCTGGCTGGATTGAATTTCCCCGCCAAAGGTATGCTTAGCGCTGGGGGCCCCTGTAGTAATCTGCACTACCCCCCCCCATCACATCCCCAAACTCCGCCGGTATCCCCCCCGTATACACCGATAACTGAGAAATGCCCCGCTGGGGCATCGCAAAGGTACCTATTACCCGCACCCCATCTACAAAATATTGGGTTGCATCCCCCCGCGCACCTCGCACATTTACTCCCGCACCAAACTTATCATCCACTTGATATACCCCAGCTGCCGTAGCTAAAAAGGTATTTATATTTCTGGTGCCCAGCTTTTGTATCTGCTCTATAGTGATAGTTTTACCCGTTACGGTTTCATCCTTCTCAAAAAGCGGTACTTTATAATCTACAATGACTTGGGTTTCAGCCTGGACGCTGGATTCCATATTAATATCCAGGACGATGGTACGGTTCGCGGTGACCACCACGCCGGCGATAGTAAAGGTTTTGCCCGCGTAGCTGGCCCGCACATCGTAGGTACCCGGAGAAACCGGTGCGATACTGTATTCCCCATTTTCATTGGTATTGGCCCCCCCCTTGATAATCCCATTTTGGAGGATAACGACCGTGGCAAACGGGAGCGGCTCTCGGGTAACCTTATCACGTACCACGCCCCGTATCTTGCCCGCATCCTGCTGAGCCAACACAATACCCATCAAGCCCAGCAGCAGGGAAATGTGAAAAAGCTGTCTTAGCATACACGTAGGGCTTTACCAACGGCAAATATACAGGAAACTCTGGATATGCAAGTCCCCCTCGGAGCAACGTATCTTTGCTGGGCATGGAAAAGCAAGTGATTGTAATCGGTGGCGGCCCGGGAGGGTATGTAGCCGCTATCCGCGCAGCCCAACTCGGCTTCTCTGTAACCTTGATTGAAAAAGAAAACTTAGGGGGTATCTGCCTCAACTGGGGCTGTATCCCTACCAAAGCCCTCCTCAAATCCGCCGAAGCCTTAGAATATCTCCTGCATGCAGAAAGCTACGGCTTAAAAGCCGAAAATATTCAAGTTGATTTTCCTAAGGTTATCGCCCGCAGCCGCAGCGTGGCCGAAAAAATGAGCCGAGGCGTCGAGTTCCTCATGCGAAAAAATAAGATACAGGTAATCAAAGGCACCGCTCGGCTCCGCCCCGGCCCCACCGTAGAAGTCACCTCCCCCGAAGGCAAAATCCACACCCTCAAGGCCCCCCATATCATTTTAGCTACGGGCGCCCGCGCCGCCAATCTCCCCCATATCCACATAGACGGCAAGACGGTGATTGGCTACCGCGAAGCGATGACCCTCCCCAAACAGCCTGAAAGCCTCTTGGTTATCGGTGCTGGGGCTATCGGCGTAGAGTTTAGCTACTTTTACCACACCCTCGGCACACGCGTCACCCTCGTAGAAGCCCTCCCCCACATCCTCCCCCGAGAAGATGAGGAAGTGGGCAAAGAACTGGAAAAAATCTTCCGTAAAAAAGGCCTCACCGTACTCTCTCATACCCAGGTGACCGAGCTTCAAAAAACCAAAAAAGGTATCAAAGCTACCTTGAAAACCCCTAAGGAAACCCTGCAAGTAGAAGCAGAGCTGGCCCTTTTAGCGGTGGGCATAACGCCCAATACCGAAAACATCGGCTTGGAAGAGCTGGGAGTCAAAACCGAAAAAGGCCGGGTGCTCGTAGATGCATTTTACCGCACCAACGTGCCGGGTATTTATGCGATTGGCGATATTCTCCCCACCCCTGCCCTGGCCCATGTGGCTTCCATGGAAGGGATTATCTGCGTTGAAAAAATCGCAGGCTTAGAACCGCATCCGCTGGATTATAGCACGATACCGAGCTGCACCTATTGCCAGCCCGAGGTGGCTTCCATGGGCCTCACCGAAAAAGCTGCCAAGGAAAAAGGGTACGACATCAAAGTAGGCAAGTTTCCCTATACAGCTTCCGGAAAAGCCACCGCAATGGGTAAAAATGAAGGCTTTGTAAAGCTCATCTTTGACGCCAAGTACGGAGAGCTTTTAGGTGCGCACATCATAGGCCCCAATGCCACGGAAATGATTGGAGAACTGATCGTGGCACGCCGCCTCGAGACCACCGGCCACGAACTCGCTAAAACTATCCACCCGCATCCTACCCTCTCCGAAGCCATCATGGAAGCGGCTGCAGCGGCCTACGGCGAAGTTATTCATTTGTAGAAGCCTCCCGGCGCCTGTAAAGCACCTGCAAAAAAGGCACACACCTATCCTCGAAAAACTCCCAGGCCACCGCCTGCCATTGATCTTCAAAAGGCGGGAAGAACGTATCTCCTTGAGTAAGGTCAGGCGCATATACCCAAGTAAGCCAAAGCGTGTCCACCTGAGGTAAGCACAAAGCCCACCGATAGATTTCGGCACCGCCGGCAAAAAAGACCGGTTTCCGAACCTCTGCCAAAGCCGCAAGGAGCGCTTCCGGCGTAGAGAAGACTCGTACCATAGGCAGCTCCAGAGTGAGGGTTCGGCTGAGGATCCAGAGTTCTCGGCCGGGAAGAGAACGCTGGAGGCTTTCCCAGGTACGCCTACCTATTACCAGGATTCCTCCCCAAGTCCGGTGGCGAAAAAGCTGAAGCTCCAAGGGTAGGTGCCAAGGAAGACGTCCCTTGTAACCGATGAGGCGATGGGGATAAGAAAGTGCAGCGATAACCTGCCAAGCCATGGGGCAAAGGTAGGGGGAGCGAAGGGGGGAGAGTTTTTTATTGAAGGGGGAGAGCGTGGGCCTTTCGTGCCCCTTTAGGGGCTTTGGGGTGCTACAAGGAGTTTTCCTGAGGGGGCCGGCGGCGGGCCTTTGGCCCGCCGCCGGCCTTGGGCGGGGCCGCCGCCTGTGGCGGCGCCCCCCCCCCCGGGCGCCCGCCCCGCAGGGGCGGGCGCCCTCACCGAAACAACTCCTCCACCTCCGCCTCCGTATTATGCGCATGCAAGCTCACCCGATACGCCGGAAAAGCCACCGTCGGCGGATACAACCGCTTGAGCGACAACGCCCGCCCCTCTGCAGGTATAAGCGCAATCGGCCCCGCTAACCCCTCATACGCCCAGCGTTTTTCCGCTAAAAGGACCCTCGTATGCTGGATTAGCTGCTCCAACCGCTTACGGCGGGCTTCCCATTCGGGGCTGCGCCGAAGGACGGCCGCTGCTCCCCAAGCCATGAGCGGGGGAAGGGCCGTAGTATAGATCCCCCCAAAGCCTCGCTGCCGCAGGTAAGCTATGAGCCATTCAGGCCCTATCCATAGGGCTCCTACTGCGCCCACAGCTTTCCCCAGCGTGAAAAGACGGGCTAAGGGCCTGAGCCCATGCATAGCGCTCCAACTCTTGCCCTGAGGTAAGATAAAAGTGGTATGAGCTTCATCTACCACCAGGTGGCACCCATACCGCTGTATCAGGTAGTGCAAAGCGCTTGGGTCGGGAGCCGTGCCACGCATAGAATACAGCGACTCCACCACCAAAAAGGCTTCACCGCGGGCTTTGCGTAGAAGGGCCTCCGCCGCAGAGAAGTCATTATGCGCAAAACCCCAAGCCGTAGCGCCACTGAGCCGAATACCTTGGCGGATAGACACATGTACTTCCCTGTCAAAGAGAACAGTATCGCTGCGCTGAGACACTATGCTCCAAAAAGAGAGGTTAGCGACCAAGCCACTGGGAAAAAGGAGAGCCTTTTCCCCGGGGAAGGCCCAGAGCCGCTCAGCCTCAGCCTCCAACGTATGGAAAGGTTCTGCGTCGCCGCCTAAGTATCGGGAAGCCGTGCTCCCACGCCACCACTGTGGGGGACACTGGGCTAAAATCTCTGGCCACACCCCTTCTCGGACTAAGCCCAAGTAATCATTACTGGTGAAGTCGGGCGTAGTAAGGGGCTGCTCCCAAAAAGCACGGGGAGGCAAACGCTCTAAGAGGGTGCGAATGCGTTCCTCTAACTGCATGAGGAGGCGGTTTTTCGCAGGCGCACACCCCCCATGACGCCACCAAAGCCCAAAGCCAGTACGACCGCTTCGTTCCAGGCCTTGGGGGGGGTATTTCCCCAGAAGGGCTGATAAGGCACCTGGGGCCACATAGCCTTTTGGAGAAATTCCGCCGCCCAAGCTATACTCAGGAGGGAAGCCGCGCCCAAGCTGTGCCCTGTCCAGAGCTTGATAGATAAAGCGGGCACCTCCCCCCAGAAGGCCTTAACGGCCTCCCATTCGGCCTGGTCACCTTGGCGGGTGCCTGGCGCATGCAGCAGAACAAAATCGGGGGGCCCTTCCCCTAAGCGCTCTAATAACCTCCGCAAAGCCTGCACAGAAACCGCCGTGTAGGAAGGCAGTTCTGCGGGGGCAGCTGTCTGAAGGGCTACACGCACAACTTGAATAGGGGCTTCTCCCTGCACCAAAACGCCCATAGCGAGGCCCTCTCCGAGGGCCAGGGTATTCTCACCCGAACCCGGGAGACAAAAGGGAAAAGCCTTTCGGGAACTATAAATACGCAAGCCAGCCATCGCCTCTACAAAGAAAGGATGCAGAGGAGCCTCTACTGCCCCAAAAAGTACGCGGGTAGCTTCGCCACTACGAAGCATGAGGGCTGCCTGGTACAAAGCGGCCAATCCGCTTATGCAGGTCTGACTCACCGTATAGGCCGGGCCTTTTACACCCACGGCATGAGCCACCACGGTGGCCAAGGTGCCTGCTGTCGTCTCTGGGGATGTTGTAGGCGGCGGCTTATCCCCCCCTTGCCAGTGCTCGTATAAGGCCAACAAAGCTTCCATCTCCCCCCGCGCCGATGCCATGCATACCGCCTCAGGACCAAGCTGCCGCAGGGCTTCTCCCTGTTTATGCAGGAAAGCCTCCAAAAGCGTTTTTGTACGAGAGAGGCTCGGGGTGGGCACGCCCAGCCGGAAGACAGGACGCCCCCGTACTTCTTCCCAGTGGCCTTCTTCTAAGGAAGGAGAAGGCCACCCCACCAAGAGCGCTATGCCTACGGGGTTTGGGGTCATCGGGCCTCGTACAGCCGGCGAAGCGCCCGCAGAAGGGTTACCGCCGCTTCTATGGAGAGCATCGTCGCCGCATCACTGGGGGAAGCCTCCGGCTGCGGATGCACCTCCATAAAAACCCCGTCTGCACCCGCCACCACGCCCAAGCGAGCATACAGCCCCACAAAAGCCCGTTCCCCTAAGGTCACCCCCGCACCGGTATTAGGACGCTGCACTGCATGGGTAGCATCCATGAGCACCGGGTATCCCCCTTCCCGCATCCGAGGAATATTCCGAAAATCTACCACCAAATCCTCATAACCAAAAAAAGTGCCTCTTTCCGTCAGAAATACCTTGCGATTACCGACAAGTGCCACTTTTTCTGCAGCAAAGAGAGCAGCTTGTGCGCTCATAAACTGCCCTTTTTTGATATTGACCACCTTTCCAGTAGCCCCGGCTGCCTGGAGGAGGGCCGTCTGCCGAGCCAAAAAAGCCGGTATCTGGAGCACATCCACGACCTGTGCCACAGCAGGCACCTCTATTGTTTCATGTACATCGGTAAGCACAGGCAGACCCAAAGCCTCCTTCACCCGCTCAAGCACCCGCAAGGCCTCCTCATCTCCAATCCCTTGAAAAGCTTCTGCCCGCGTGCGATTAGCCTTCCGATAGGAAGCCTTGAAAATGTAAAAGAAACCCAGCTCTTGGCAGGCTTGCAAGAGAGTCTGGGCCACCCTTGCCGAAATATCGTAGTTTTCTACTACACAAGGGCCCGCCACTATGCAGGCTATGCGCCCCTCCGCCCCCACAAACCACTGGCGCCAATCCGCTACCATCCGTTACTCGCCGCGAAAGATAGGCTTGCGCTTCTCTACAAAAGCTTGCAGGCCCTCTTGATAATCTTGCGTCCTGCCTGCAAGCTCTTGGTAATACAGCTCATACCGGAGAGCTTCCTCATAACTTCGCTCAAAGCTGCGCAGAAGGAGTTTTTTGATATACGCCAGGGCTTTAGGCGCTTGGGCCGCATACCGTAGGGCTAAAACGTGGGTAGCTTCCTCTAACTGTTCATCCTCCACGACTTGATTGATGAGGCCCCATTCCAAGGCTTGCTCAGCAGGTAGGCGATCGCCTAAGGTAGCCAGCGCAAAAGCCCGCTTAAGGCCTATATTCCGCACCAAGTGAAACGAAGTAGCCGTATCCAAAGAAAGCCCTACATTGACAAACGCTATTACAAAAGAGGCCGATTTCGCTGCGATAACATAATCACACGCCAAAGCCAGACCTGCACCTGCCCCCGCAGCCACCCCATTTACACTGGCGATCACGGGCTTTCTCCAACTCATGCAGGGCCTGCACCAAGGGATTATAGCGCTTTTCCACCGATTCCCCTAAGGAACGCTTCAACCCCAAAATATCTTTTAGGTCTTGCCCGGAGCAGAAAGCTTTCCCGGCCCCCCGCACCACCACTACCCGCACAGCTTTATCCTTACGGGCCTCTTTGAGGGCTGCCAAAAGCTCAAAGCTCATCTTCTCATTGAAAGCATTATAGCGGTCCGGCCGATTTAAAGTAATATAGCCCACGGCCTCTCGTACCTCATACAGTAGCGTTTCGTACATGCCCCAAAGATACCATGCCTTAGACACTCCGCTCGTAGGAAAGGAGCCAATAGACATCCATCCTCATGAAGCTCCTCGCTCTTCCTCCCACAAAAAGGAGGGTAGCTAAAAAATCTCAGTAAGCCACCCTGTGAGCGGTAGATACGCTCGTACTTTTATCGGCAGGTGGGCGCATGAATATTTGGGTAACGTAGTAAGCCTCCTCTCGCTCATCATAAAATACCCCTATCCCTGTATGCGTGAACTCCCTGTCCAGAATATTCTCTCTGTGCCCTGGACTACTCATCCATCCTTGTACCGCTCTTTCTACAATATAGCGGCCTTTGTAAGTGGACATAAAAATATTTTCTCCACAAGTGCTCCATGCGATACGAAGTCGGCGCAGGCGGACACCTACATTACCCCGTATGGGGTCCTCATGATCAAAAAATTGCCGCTTGGCCATGTTTTGGCTGTGGTTTTCGGCCGCACGGGCAACATCCTCACACCAAACCAGAGGACCAAGCCCAGCCTTCCGACGCTCGGCGTTTATCCGTTCAAAGATCTTGAACGCTACCTCCTGCGCTTCTTGTGTTGGGCTTTGCCTTACAGATGAGGAGCTTCTCTGAGTACTTGTCTTAGAAGACCCCCTTGATATGGCCGTTAACTCACTCGCACTAAGTCTTTTCTCCTCTGAAGAAAAACCCCCAATACGCAACTGCCCATATAAAAGAACCACCACAAGGGAAAATAGCTTCAAGGTACCTACCGGAATTAGACCCAGAAAACCATTCGCTTCTTTTCCCAAGGCGGCATGCGGGACTTTTATTTGAGCCTCGAAAAAGCCTGCTTGCCCCATGTAGTATATACGAGCAAGCCTAACCTTGAGTTGCACGCATTACATAGCACAGCTATGGAAGCTTAACTTTTCCACATATCAGCGTATCAGCGTAACCGTTCCTCCTCGCTTGAAGGGCTTATCAAAGGGCGGGAGCTTCCCTTCTATCACCACCGTGTAAGCATCCTCCGGCACAGGAGAACCCCGATAAGTCCCATCCCAATGCCGACTCATGTCCCCCCCATTATCAAACACCAGCACACCCCACCGATCATATATCCGCACCCGAGACTCCTTCAGCCCAAACGCCTTTATCTCAAATACATCATTCACCCCATCCCCATTCGGCGAAAACGCATTCGGCAAATACACATACGGGTCCTTCACCTCTATACACCCACTCGCCGAATCTACACAACTCCCATTCTGCGCCCACACCTTGAAACAATACCGCCCAGGCCTATCAAAACGCACCTGCCATACCGGCCCCTCATGCACCCCATACCCTTCTATACCCCACCATACCCGCTGCGCATTCTGCGTCGTGCTCGTCAGCGTAAATACCGTCCCTACTACCCTATCCACACTCGTATCCGGATCTATCGTATAGCTCGCCACCGGCGTAAAGTACGCCTGCGCTACCCCATACGCCGTATCCGCACACCCATCCCCATTCCGAACTATCAACCGAATGCTGTAACTCCCCTGCACCGCATACACATGCTGCACCACCGAGTCCCTCAGCACTGTCCCATCCCCCATATCCCACTCATAGCTGTACGGGCCTACCCCACTCGGTAGCGCCACCCAACTACCCCCAAGCGGCACACACCCACTCACATCCACCGGCTGCAACGCCGCATCCACATAGCTCCGATACGGCACACTAAACCGTATCGTGTCCTCACACCCATTATCGTCACGCACCACCACCTCATACGACCCCGGCGCTAAACCACTCACATTCGCCCCACTGTACTGCGGATGACTCACCCACACATAAGTATAGCTCCCACTCGCACTCGTACCCCCCTGCGCCGTAAGCACCACACCCCCATCCGACGACTCCCGACACGTCGCCACCGTCAAACTCGCCACACTCCCCACCACAGGTTGCGGTTGCCCTACCACCGCCGTCTGCGCACCCGCTACACATCCATTCGCATCTCGCACCGTTAGCACATAAGTACCCGCCGGTACAGACACCGTCCCATTAGATCCATATACCCCATCCACCCCATATTCATACCCACCTACCCCCCCACTCGCAGAAAACACTATCGTACCAAGACCTCCATAGCACGGGGCATTCGTCACCGTGAAAGTAAAACTCACCGGCGCCGCCGGCTGACCAACCGTCACAGTCTGGCTTATCGTACAACCATTCGCATCTCGTATCGTCACCGTGTAAGTACCCGCACTCAACCCCGTAAAGGTTGGCGATGCTTGATACGGCCCCCCGTTCAAACTATACTCGTACGGCGCCGTACCACTACCAGCCACCACATTCACCGTTATGCTCCCATCTGAACCCCCATTGCAGCGAACATCCACTACCGTAGGCGCATTCAACGCCAACGCCGTAGGCTGACCCACCGTCACTACCTGGCTTATCGTACAACCATTCGCATCCCGTACCGTCACCGTATAACTTCCCGCACTCAACCCCGTAAAGGTTGGCGATGCTTGATACGGCCCCCCGTTCAAACTATACTCGTACGGCGCCGTACCACTACCAGCCACCACATTCACCGTTATGCTCCCATCTGAACCCCCATTGCAGCGAACATCCACTACCGTAGGCGCATTCAACGCCAACGCCGTAGGCTGACCCACCGTCACTACCTGGCTTATCGTACAACCATTCGCATCCCGTACCGTCACCGTATAACTTCCCGCACTCAACCCCGTAAAGGTTGGCGATGCTTGGTACGGCCCCCCGTTCAAACTATACTCGTACGGCGCCGTGCCGCTACCAGCTACCACATTCACCGTTATGCTCCCATCTGAACCCCCATTGCAGCGAACATCCACCACCGTAGGCGCATTCAACGCCAACCCCGTAGGCTGACCCACCGTCACTACCTGACTTATCGTACAACCATTCGCATCCCGTACCGTCACCGTATAACTTCCCGCACTCAACCCCGTAAAGGTTGGCGATGCTTGATACGGCCCCCCGTTCAAACTATACTCGTACGGCGCCGTACCACTACCAGCCACCACATTCACCGTTATGCTCCCATCTGAACCCCCATTGCAGCGAACATCCACTACCGTAGGCGCATTCAACGCCAACGCCGTAGGCTGACCCACCGTCACTACCTGGCTTATCGTACAACCATTCGCATCCCGTACCGTCACCGTATAACTTCCCGCACTCAACCCCGTAAAGGTTGGCGATGCTTGGTACGGCCCCCCGTTCAAACTATACTCGTACGGCGCCGTGCCGCTACCAGCTACCACATTCACCGTTATGCTCCCATCTGAACCCCCATTGCAGCGAACATCCACTACCGTAGGCGCATTCAACGCCAACGCCGTAGGCTGACCCACCGTCACTACCTGGCTTATCGTACAACCATTCGCATCCCGTACCGTCACCGTATAACTTCCCGCACTCAACCCCGTAAAGGTTGGCGATGCTTGGTACGGCCCCCCGTTCAAACTATACTCGTACGGCGCCGTGCCGCTACCAGCTACCACATTCACCGTTATGCTCCCATCTGAACCCCCATTGCAGCGAACATCCACCACCGTAGGCGCATTCAACGCCAACCCCGTAGGCTGACCCACCGTCACTACCTGACTTATCGTACAACCATTCGCATCCCGTACCGTCACCGTATAACTTCCCGCACTCAACCCCGTAAAGGTTGGCGATGCTTGATACGGTCCCCCGTTCAAACTATACTCGTACGGCGCCGTACCGCTACCAGCTACTACATTCACCGTTATGCTCCCATCCGAGCCCCCATTGCAGCGAACATCCACTACCGTAGGCGGATCTCAACGCTAATGCCGTCGCTGGCTGACCAACCGTCACTACCTGGCTTATCGTACAACCATTCGCATCCCGTACCGTCACCGTATAACTTCCCGCACTCAGGCCTGTAAAGGTAGCCGACGCTTGATACGGCCCGCCGTTCAAACTATACTCGTACGGCGCCGTACCGCTACCAGCCACCACATTCACCGTTATGCTCCCATCCGATACCCCCATTGCAGCGAACATCCACCACCGTAGGCGCATTCAACGCCAACGCCGTAGGCTGACCCACCGTCACTACCTGGCTTATCGTACAACCATTCGCATCCCGTACCGTCACCGTATAACTTCCCGCACTCAACCCCGTAAAGGTTGGCGATGCTTGATACGGCCCCCCGTTCAAACTATACTCGTACGGCGCCGTGCCGCTACCAGCTACCACATTCACCGTTATGCTCCCATCTGAACCCCCATTGCAGCGAACATCCACCACCGTAGGCGCATTCAACGCCAACCCCGTAGGCTGACCCACCGTCACTACCTGACTTATCGTACAACCATTCGCATCCCGTACCGTCACCGTATAACTTCCCGCACTCAACCCCGTAAAGGTTGGCGATGCTTGATACGGCCCCCCGTTCAAACTATACTCGTACGGCGCCGTACCACTACCAGCCACCACATTCACCGTTATGCTCCCATCTGAACCCCCATTGCAGCGAACATCCACTACCGTAGGCGCATTCAACGCCAACGCCGTAGGGCTGACCCACCGTCACTACCTGGCTTATCGTACAACCATTCGCATCCCGTACCGTCACCGTATAACTTCCCGCACTCAACCCCGTAAAGGTTGGCGATGCTTGGTACGGCCCCCCGTTCAAACTATACTCGTACGGCGCCGTGCCGCTACCAGCTACCACATTCACCGTTATGCTCCCATCTGAACCCCCATTGCAGCGAACATCCACCACCGTAGGCGCATTCAACGCCAACCCCGTAGGCTGACCCACCGTCACTACCTGACTTATCGTACAACCATTCGCATCCCGTACCGTCACCGTATAACTTCCCGCACTCAACCCCGTAAAGGTTGGCGATGCTTGATACGGCCCCCCGTTCAAACTATACTCGTACGGCGCCGTACCACTACCAGCCACCACATTCACCGTTATGCTCCCATCTGAACCCCCATTGCAGCGAACATCCACTACCGTAGGCGCATTCAACGCCAACGCCGTAGGCTGACCCACCGTCACTACCTGGCTTATCGTACAACCATTCGCATCCCGTACCGTCACCGTATAACTTCCCGCACTCAACCCCGTAAAGGTTGGCGATGCTTGGTACGGCCCCCCGTTCAAACTATACTCGTACGGCGCCGTGCCGCTACCAGCTACCACATTCACCGTTATGCTCCCATCTGAACCCCCATTGCAGCGAACATCCACCACCGTAGGCGCATTCAACGCCAACCCCGTAGGCTGACCCACCGTCACTACCTGACTTATCGTACAACCATTCGCATCCCGTACCGTCACCGTATAACTTCCCGCACTCAACCCCGTAAAGGTTGGCGATGCTTGATACGGTCCGCCGTTCAAACTATACTCGTACGGCGCCGTACCGCTACCAGCTACTACATTCACCGTTATGCTCCCATCCGAGCCCCCATTGCAGCGAACATCCACTACCGTAGGCGGATCTAACGCTAATGCCGTCGCTGGCTGACCAACCGTCACTACCTGGCTTATCGTACAACCATTCGCATCCCGTACCGTCACCGTATAACTTCCCGCACTCAGGCCTGTAAAGGTAGCCGACGCTTGATACGGCCCGCCGTTCAAACTATACTCGTACGGCGCCGTACCGCTACCAGCCACCACATTCACCGTTATGCTCCCATCCATACCCCCATTACAGCGAACATCCACCACCGTAGGCGCATTCAACGCCAACGCCGTAGGCTCACTCACCGTAATATCTCCTGACCTCCTACATCCATTAGCATCTCGTACAGTTATGGTGTAAGTTCCTCCAGAAAGTCCGCTAAAAGTATAACTATTAGTGCCATTTGAAAGGAAGGTAACCCCCCCGTCAATAGAGAAGGAGTAGGCTGGCCCTACCCCACCTGTGGCGGTAGCGGTGATAGTACCATCAGCAGCGCCGGCACAGCTTACGCCTGAGGAAGAGAGCGATAAAGAAAGGAGAGGCGGATTGGGAAGCACTATGCCGCTACGGGTACGGACACATCCATTTGCGTCTTCAATACGCAAGGTATAAGTACCCGGACACAAGCCCCTAAAAGTGGAGTCGGCCTGGTCCGGATACACATAGACTGAGGGAGAGGTGCGCGCAAGCCGATATGTGTAGGGCCGAGTTCCCCCCACCCCCTTAATAGTAATAGCCCCATCACAGGAGTCTCGGCAAGAAGGAGGCACTATCACAGGATTATTGATAACAAGCTGTGGAGGATTCTGTAAAGTAACCACCAAAGAAACGGTACAGTTATGGGCATCCTTAGCTATAACTGTATAAGTCCCGGCGCCTAAGCCCAAAAACTCGCCAGTAGGGTCCCAAGTAGTGCCCCCATCTATACTATACTCATAGGGCCCTACGCCACCAGCAGCCTCTACTTTTATACTTCCATTGGACGAGCCAAAACACAGAGGATGTATCAGCTGTAAGAGCGTAAGTTGTAAAGGAGGTGGTTCAGAAAGGATCACTTGTCGGGTGATAGGAGGACAACCAGGGGCATTAATCTGCAGCGTATAAGTGCCAGCTACTAAGTTTGTGAGGTTTTGTACAGCACCGGCAGAAAAGCCCCCGGGACCACTCCACTGCCATGTCGTGCCAGGCGGTAAAGGGCCATTAAAGCTAAGGGTGATGCTTCCCTGGGCTGCCCCTGCACAAAGTACATTGGTAGACTGGAGAACAGGCTGAATATCCAAAAGCTGAACTTGGAGCGTATGGGCACCCGTGGGTATCTGGGTTTGACAAGGACCTGCACCGCAAGTGAGCATTGAGGGTGCCGTGGTTTGTATGAGAAGGGAATAACTCCCAGCAGAGGCCGGCGGGGTAAGGGTGAAACAAAAGTTCACCCCTTGCCCACTGGCGACGCCCGCGGGGAAGGGCCAGCTCAGGTAGGTAAGGCCATTGCTCTGCGTGATAGTGGGATCCTGATTCCCAAGGCCTGTGGTACTCCCCGGCACATAGCCAAAACCAGGCGGTAAGACCACCCACACTTGATCGCCCACTCCACTTATCCCCGGCCCTTGCTGGGTAATAGTCACACATACCGACAGGGTACTCACGCACGAACCCACCGTTTGATCAGGCGTACTGATTTGCGTAGAATAAGGAGCTAAGGCCGGTGGAATATTCAGCTGTATAGGTACAGCCGCTGTCTTGTAGAGGGTCTGCTGGCATACATTTCGATAACTAAGTACTTGACGAACGCCCCTCCCAGAAATGTATCCGCACTGCGAAGCCACTCTATACCGCAGACGCAAAGAAGCCCCACTACCCTGATAAGGCCAGCCATTAGCTAAACCCGGAACCAGTGCTTCTAAATCCCAAATAAGACCGCCAGGAGAGGGCGTAGGGTTAGGTAAAGGCACAAAAACCCCAGACGCCGGATAAGCTACCTCACCACTCCCACTTACATAACTTAGATTCGGCGGAAGCTGGAGGGTCACTAATGCTCCATAAAAATAGGCCGTACCGGCATTAGTAATCTGCGTTTCTATGGTTACCTCTGTACAAAGGTCATGCGGGTTAGGGGCAGCAGAAAAGGTCATGATAGGATTAGGTGATTGAAGGATATAACTCAAGGGCACGCGATAATCCAGACAAGGAAAACCCGCTGCCTGTACAGGATACCCCTGACAATCCCACCCTACCACAGCCCATAAGGTATCGGGCATGCACCCGCTTAGGGTAGCTTTGATAAGAAACCTTCGCACCACTCCTGGTGCAATATTTCCTAAGCGATAATGGTCATTGGATAGCGGTATAGGCCCCACGCCCACCTCTTCTACGGAAGTAACTACCACTTGTCCTGCACCCGCTTGAAGATACAGAAAGACATTTGGCGCTGCAATTGCATTAGAGGGATTGCGTATCTCCAGCGTCCACGTCAAGGTAGCTTGGTCTGCTACAATGGGATTCACAACAGGCTGTACCTGCAACTGGACAGGGGGATTCATTTGGAGATTAGGTGAAAAGGGATTGATTCGGCCCCGGTAACTCAAACGCCCATCATGCGTGATAGAAGCCCGCAGGAAGCTCCCATTGGCAGGCACCCCACACGTAGGACGCACCCTAAACCGCACCCGCACCGTATATTCATCATCCGCTATCACCCATGCGCCCCCTCCCGCCGGAAAAAGCGTAAACAGCGGAAATTCCAACAAAGGTCCGGCCGGATTGGTAGGATCCAGCGCTACAGAAGTATTGGTACAAGTAACACCACTGGTACGACCAAAAGTAACCTGACCTGACCCCACTTCGTAGACCCAGCCCGTAGGCAACTCTACCTCTAAGCTCTCCGGAAAACTCCAAGGACGATACTCGTAGGGAAAGACATTGCCCCCACAAGTAAATCCCTTAGGCCTAAATCGGCTAATGAGCTCTATCTGAGCACCTCCACATCCCGACGATATAAACGGATTACTTCCTTGATAAAAATCAAAAAAATGACCGACAAATGTAAAATTTTCTCCATATATTCCACAAGAGAATGCGCTGGTGTGTGGTGAAGGCGAAACTTCATCTGTGACATAAAGGCAAGGCTGCACAGAAGCTACAACCTCTACTGTAGTACCCACCTGCTCAATACGGGCGGAGAGCCAGATTTTCAAACTGTCTCCGTGCTCATAAAGTGAAGGAAAGCCCGGCAGGAGCGCTTGCAACGAAGAAGTGCGTAAATCTACCTCAAATCCTGTCACACAGCTTCCTCCCTGACAACTCGGAAAAGTCTGCACCAAAGAAGCCAGGGAAGCGCCATCTACTTGAAGCGTATAAACCTGTCCTGTGGAAGCTTTTTTTAGACGCACATTCAGCTGAAGCGGCTGGAGGGTAACATTCCCCCCACTTGGCTGAAAACCCAAAATAGCCCAAGCTGTGGGCCATCCTCCACCCGTAGGTTTGGCAATAACTCCTTCGTAGTAGGCCTCTACCGTATCTGTCGCCATTCCCGCCTGTACGCGTATCCGAGAAAAGTCTAAGCCACCCGCCGGATCAGGCAAGCCATCCTGATTATTGTCCGGCAAGCCATAGCTCACCCGCTTGAAAGAGAAATCCGCGAAAAATATCCCCTCAAAGGGTGGAGGACAATTATTGGGGTCTGGACAAATAATAATACCCCCATTACAATCAGTCGGGTCTGGGCAAGTAAGAATACGCGCACCACGAGGAGCACTAAAGCACCAATCCGGTGCATTGCAAGTAGTATTAGGATTGTAGTACCCCGTGACCGTTATTGCAGGAGGAATCGCCCCTGAGAAGACTACGCAACTGGGAGTCCCGCCAGGCGGCTGGCAAGCACTGGTAAGGGGTATATGCAAGAAAGAATTGGTAAAAGAGCTGTTATTCCAGTTGGCCGGCCGAGTAGCCTCAGTAAATACCACAGACGTCCCTACCACAGAACCCGACCAAGCAAGAAGGTTACCCGGATTAGCGGGATCTGGACCATACCATACAGGTTGCCCCACAATAGCATAGCACGGCGGCATAGCTAACTCCCAGCGAAAGGCATAATCCGAAGAAGAGGGCGTACCACTGCTGGCAAAACCATCTGGCGTGAGGATAAATATGCCAGGCCCCCGCTCTACCTGCACCACTAAGGTCGCCGTACCCTGCCGAGGAATACAAGGCACACTTAAGCTCATAGGAGAAGGATAGTAGGTACGCGTGCGGCTGGTACCTTGAGCCGTATAGCTTTGACCACACGCACTCTGATAATTTATACGCCAAGAAAAGTTTCTCAACTCAGTGTGAATGTTGTTAGAATTACTATTGCATGAAGGTGGGGGACAAGTGTAGCCATCGGCTTCTATCCATACTTCTTGGCCAGGCTGTAAGTCAGCTTGAAGCTCCAGCGTGAGAGATAAGGCCATCCCTCCCACTCCCAAAAAGCACCCAGTATGTGACGATTGGTTGATAATCACAAAAGGCACAGCTCCCCCCGTAGGAAACTGTACTGCCACCGAAGGGACATGCAAAGCATCTCTGCCATTGACCCCTTGTAGGACCACTTGTATATTACGCGCAGGCCCCGTACCACTATTCCATAGCCGCAGACGCATACGATTAGCCCCGGCAGGCACCGCCGGGCCGTAACAACTACTTTCGGTAAGCCAGCGATGTTGTCCTTGGAGATTAGGAGTGCCCCCCGGCACGGTCACCCCCCCTGTAGCCGCAACAGTACGACATATTTGTCCGTTACACCCCCACCGCAGCTGAAAAGTAGAACTGAGATTGGTACAACATACTACCCGATAAGTCACCGTAAAAGTGACTGTCTCCCCCGGGTCAAACAAACCATTCGGACCAAAATCCGGCGCCCCAAAGCTCAAAATCAGCTCACTCACCGTCTGACTCACCACTTGCCCCCCAGTTACAGAGACCACTTGCACACAGTTTCCCCAGGTCTCTCGGTGGGTAAAAGCCGCCAACGCCCCACTGCCTACATTGGCCACCGTAAATACCCGAGAAAAGGTAACCCCCACCCCTGGGGCATTGTACACTTGGTTCGTTATAGAAGCGTATTGTAGCGCAGGCTCTAATATCGTATAATCGGCCGAGGTGAGGGTAAAGCTTCCGCCACCTGCCCACGAAAGGGTATAGGTATTCCGAATATGCGCATTGGGATCGCCTAAGAGAGGCAGTATATCGCATCCTGCTTGAATAGAAAAGGTTACCTGAAGCGTCTGACCTGCGAGAATATCCGGTAAAGCGAACTGGCCCGGCCCAATCTCCGTAGCTCCCGCCGGCACCGAACTCACAGACCCCCCTACATAAGAAATTCCCGTGGGGAAAACCGCTTGCAAACTTACCCCCGTCAAAGTAGCTCCCCCCGTGTTTTGAATCACCACTTGTACTGTGCCCGCTGCCCCGCATACCGTCAGCGTAGGCTCCGTAGAGGTCATTTGTACTTGTCCAAAAACCCCACCTCCTATCCATAAACCAAGCGAGTATATTCGCTTGATTCTTCCTAAGCAAGCCCGTACAGCCTTAGACACACTTACGCATGTCATACTCATGCTAATATACGAGGCATTCTCTCACATATTGCACCCAATTTTCCATTATTAGTATAATCTATCCTCCTCAGACACCTTGGCTCCAAAAGGCCAGACAAGGCTAAATGTTCATATCACAGCATAGGCTATCCTGTGGATTATATATCCCCTATTCCTTCACTATGCGCACACACTCCGCATCCCCACTCTTATACCTAAGCCGAAGGAGGTATACTCCCGCTGGTAGCCCCTCCAAGCTTAGCTCCCCTTCCCCCTCCACAGTACCCCGACCTACTATCATACCCCCCATCGAAATAACCTCATACGCCGCCGGCTCCGGCACCAACACCCGCACCCGCCCAAATGTAGGATTCGGATACACTATCGCCCAGCGCTCCATTCGCTGCATACCCGCTAAACCCACCAACGAAGAATCATACCGCACCCGCACAAGCACCTTACTCTTCCAAGGCTCCACCCGCACCCGCCCCCACACAACCGTACTATCCAAAGTCAAATACACCCAACCAGAGGGCAATGGCACATACGCTACCGTATCCGAGGGATTTACCACTATCGGATACACCTCCTCAAGAGTAGGCACACTCGCCCTATCTATCTCTTCAAAGTCCCAATACCTCAGCCACACCGAATCCCCCCGCTCCAGCTGAATATAGGGTAGCGTCCAAAACTGCCTGAACCGCGGCTCATACCTCACCCGCACTGTCTCAGGCTCATACGAACGGTACACCGGCAAAACAAAGTTATCTCTCTCAGCAACCGTATCCCCAGTATTCGGATGAATATACCGAAAATAAGACGAAGACGCTGAATAGTCCTTAGCTCTATTAGACGCCCAAAACACAGTCCACCGATACACACCTCCTGGCTCTAAGGTAGTAGTATATAAAGCCTCGCTACTGCGCAACCTCACCCCAGAAAACACGCCCGCTGGCGCCGTATCCGGGTACCACACCAAATACGCCGGACCCCCAAAAGGTGACGCATTCACAAGCTGCAGGCGCGCACGACCAAATGCCTGCACAGGCAAAGACAAGTTCGGATCTAAAGCCGGATTGCTCGCTAAACTGCGCACTGACTGAGCACCCTCCCAAGCACGATACCCTGCCCATCTTACCCACCGACTTAGAAAAGAACGCTCATAGGGAGTGCGCTCCCGCATCGCCCTAAATCCATAGGTAAACACCTGCCCATCCTCCCGGCGATAATAGTAGCTACATGCATACGTAGGATGCCCGTACCAGTTCGCATTTACAATATCCAGCGTATCCGCACGCCCATCCCCATTATAATCCTCCATCACCACAGCTCCAAGAGCCTGCATCCCCAAGAAAAATAAGTTTCCCGTAACCTCTATCCCCCTCACCTCACTTTGCACATCATCGTCCGTACTCGTAGAACAACCTTGACGATTATTATTGTAAAAAGTGTTTCCTCTCACCTTTATATTTCGGATAGAACCGCCACCTGGCGAGTTTCCCATACCCGTAGCTGCCCCTATTACCGTATTCCCCTCTATCAAAACATCCTGCGGGCGCACATCGGTATATAAACCCTTCCCCCTGACCCGATAAATATTACTTAAGTGCGACTTATCCCTATCCACACCTTTGACCAAGATATTATCTCTTATTACACCGTTATTAATAAATGAACCAACCTTTATTCCTCCGCAATCCGAAAAATCCATGCAGAAGTTTGTAATATAGTTCTTCTCTATAACAAATGGTATCGTCCCGGCATAGGCGTTCGCCCACAAACTATCCGTCCAGTAAAACGAATATCCCCCAATACCTCCCTGGCTCACGCTATCTATACGATTATATCGAATAAACACACTATCCGTATTAGAGCCTACGCGTAGGCTATAGTCCTCCATTACAAATCGCGCAAGATCTACCCGTAACCGCTGCCAGTCCCACCGAGACGCAAGCCCCGTGTACTTCACTACATTCCCCTCCACATATACACGACGAGTCATCGCCTTCGGATGCCCTACATAACCAGCAGGCATGCGACCACCCACGCTCACCGCTGAATGCTCATGCCATAAAAACTCATTCCTCCGAATATACAAATCATTCGCTAAGAAATTCCATATCCCACGCCAGTTGTGCCTAAACTCACAATCCCTTATCGTCACTTCCCGCACACCAGCCAGCCTCACCCCTTCCCCTAACCCAAAGAACCCTAAGCCTTCTATTATTACCCCTTGTATCGGATTTGTAGGCATCGTGTCATACGAAGCTGTCAAAATCAGTCCCCTCCCATACTGCACATCCCTATCACTCACCCGCACGCGCACTACCATCACCTCATATTCACTCATATCAAAGGAACTGGTCGGAGGATAAATATATAGCGTATCGCCTACCTCATCATAATACCACTCCCCAGGCCTATCTATGAAATGCAAACGCCCCTCTAAATAAAACCGAGCCCGCCGCAGCGGGGACTCAGCCCCAGCCCAGCTCAGGACTATCAAACTATCTCCAGACTTCCCCACTACCTTATTACAACCCCAACTATAATCCGACCCTAAGGAGGCAACCACCAACGCCCCCGCCACCTCCCCCGCACCTAAACCACCTACACCTCTCGAAACAAGCGTATCATTATCCCCCCTATCCGCACCATACGCCCCCTCTATCACAAAGAGCGTATCATTCGGATGTCGTGCCAGCGGAAGCGGCTCCCCACGCCAAAATACCCGCAATACCACCAAGCTGTCATGCCCACCAAAGGGCTTGCCTATCTTCACTATCGGACCAGACCCCTGATACCCCTGCGTCCAATCACTCAAACGCCACGTCCCCACAAATACCGGCTTCCCACTACCCCCACCATACGCCGTAAATACTATCGGCGCCCCACCCTGCCGAAACACAGCCCTATTCAAATCTATCCCATACCTCAATTGGCCTGCCTCCTCTCGCACCACCCGAAACGTATCTCCCCGCATAAAGGCTATCGTATCCCCTCGCCCCAATCGTTCTCCCCCTACCGCCTGTCCATCCAATAGCCGCTGCAGCATGGTCACCGACTGCAGCGCCGTCGCAGGCGTACGCCCGTCATTTGTATCATTCCCTTGTGAGGAAGAAAAGTACCATGTACGCTGGGCCCACCCAGCCACCAAAATGCTGAGACATACTACCTTACGCATACGCTTATTTATTTGGAAGTATAGGTTCCTACGAGCTGCTCCATTTGCCGGAGGCGATATTCCACGTCTGTAAGGCGGGCGCGCAGCTCCTGCACTTCGGCCTCTAAGCGGGCATTGCGCTCAGCCAAAGCTTTCACCGCCAGAAACAAAACACCCGCCTGATCCTTGGCCGAAAGTCCATAAGGATTTTCCTTTCCCGTGCCAAAAAGCGCATGAAAGTCCTCTGCCATAGGACCAATATGATACTCCTCCGTACCTCGGTATTTCCATCCACCCACCCAAAGCCGCCGCACCTTATCCAAGATCTCGTGCGGATTTAGCTCTTGGAAATCTTCCTTACAGCTTCGAGAGGAGACATCTGTCCAGGTGCCCCCGGCCGAGAGATACGCGCCATTCCCGTTGGTCCCATTCGTCCCCACATGAATGGGATAATCCCCATCTAAGCGATTGATAACCAAAAAGCCGGAAGGAGAGGTAGCCGAACCGGGACCAAAAAGATAAAAACGATAGTTTTCGGACACAGGGCTCACCCCCCTACCAAAGATATAAGCATACTGTGAATTGCTAAGCGTATTTAGCTGCCCCATTACCAGGGAGCCGGTGCAATTATTCATTACATTTACAATCCCCAAAGCTATAGAGCCATACCCACCTCGTATCGTATCCCCACTACCGACAATAAATGACTCAGAAGCAAACTCTCGTATGCTATTTCCACCTCCACCTACTATGCCGGAAAAGCTGGCCTCATCTATCTCATTTTGTGCTCCACCCCCTATAAAGTTAAAGAAGTTTACATTCACAAAATCTGCGGAATATATTCTATTTTCTTGGCCGCCTACGATTACAGAGCCCCAGGACTCGTTATGATTATAGGCTCCTCCGCCTATAAACTGCAACTCGTAGTTTCTACATATGTTGTCTATGCCACCCACGATTACGTTAAGCCCCGAGGTACGAGGAGAGCTAATGTCTATCCGATTACCCGTACCTCCACAGATAATACTTAGCTCCGTTTCTACATAGTTATCCCTGCCACCTCCGATAAAGGCCCAGTTGGGGTACCCAGTTAACCTATTTCCGATACCCCCCACGATGATACTCCCTTGAACGCTGCCTCCCCCAGCAACCGTCCTTTCTATGGTATTTCTACTGCCTCCGCCAATAAAGGCGGTATACACATTGGCTCCGATAAAGTTTCTCACCCCTCCCCCGATGAAAGAGGTATCTCCTTCAATAGCATTTCGGAGGCCACCTACGAGGCTATTGTAATTTCCTTGGCGGATGGCGTTAAGGGCTCCGCCGGCAATAACCCCGTTTACTGCCGGAGCGTAAATGGTATCTTGGCTCCCACCCCCAACAGTAGCCCCAAGGCCCTGGGCTACGTTTTGCGTACCCCCAGCTACAACCGAGGCGAGACCCTCGGCAGTATTTTGCTGGCCACCACCTACTACGCTACCAACCCCTGAAGCCGTATTTTCGGCCCCTCCGCCAATCACGCTTGTATTACCACTGGCTACTTGTGCGGCGTTGGTTCGGATACGTTGCCAGTCCACTGCGTTAGTGCCCCGAGCATTTCCTCCTGCATCCCGCTGAATAGAAAAGTTGGTATTTAGTTGCAGGGTTTGCTGGTTATTCACTCGGATGCGGAGCGGTTGATTATCTATGGTACCTAAAAAATGGATAGCCGGGTTGGTTCCCCAGTTTCCTTCTATCTGCCAGGCCTCGTTGGGATAGATGAGCAAGCGCACCCACTCGGTGCCGTTCCAATAGTAAAACCCCGGCCAGACATGAAAGGGAGGCGCTCCTGCCGTGGCGGTATTATACACCAGTAGGCCGATAGCAGGGGTAGAGATAGGAGCGCTTATATTCCGAGCAGAGAGCGCTATCCGAGGGATAAGCAACCCTCTTTGGGTATCCTCTATGTGCAGGCGAGCAGAAGGGTCAGGCGTGGCGGTACCTATGCCTACATTCTGGGCATACAGAAATAGGCCCATGACGAGTAATACACGAAGCATGAAGCAAATCTACAAGCATACCCCACACTCTTTGCGACCAAAAAATGCCCGTAGTATAGTCTATCCAGAGCACATGGAGTGATGATAGATGTGAAGCAGCAAAGATTATCGCTATGAGGGAACATAGCTTATCTTGTCCCCCGGATATGCTGAGCGAAGCGCTCCAAGAAATGCTCCACTTTTTCTTCCAAAGGTTGGGGCAGAGAAGCAGAATCTACGGAGGGAAGTAGGTTCAAATCAAAGTCTCGTCCACCCTTCTCTATGTTTTTTACGAAATCTATCATTGGGAAAATAATGGCATCAAACTCCCAGCGCTGCCTTTCTTCAGGAAGCTTTGCCCAGCGTTGGAGGAGGAGGCTGGCTCGACGACGCTGGGTACGGCACAAAGCCCCGGAAAGCGCACGAACCAGACGCAGGACAGGTTGCCAACGCTCATGCTCCCTAAAATACTTTTGCCAACATTGTCTTAGCTTTTTGTATGCATAGCGCATCCTATGCTGTTGCCTATACCTATAAGCATCATACCAAAAGAGAAACTCCCACCACATAAAAGCTATTTCTCTGAATTTTTGATTTTCCATCCACTGGCTTATTCGGATTCGCCACTGGATTCGGTCCAGCTTCAGGTCAGGGAAAAGGATGAGGATAAAGTATATGGCACAGGCTCTATTAGCACGAAAGCTTAGGGTTTCATGACTGTGGAGGACGAAATGAGTTAAGGCTTCTTTTTCTTTTTCCCAGAGTTGCCGGGCTTGATACCATTTATACTGCCGGACTAAGTTGGTAAAACGAATAGCGATAGCTGCACGACGAAGCATGAGCGCTCTTTCTCCTTTCGGCCAAAAGCCCCTGCTCCACCCTTCTTCCCATAAAGCATACCACTTCTCATACAAGGCCCACTTCCTAAGATTTGTAAGGACAATACCGAGGTTCGTATAAGATAGCATCAGGTGAAAATGCACATACATAAAAGGAAAATCTACACCCTGAATCAAAATAAATAGCATGTTCAGCAGGGTATCTAATCCTTCTACAAACTGACGCTTGCGAACTTTTTGGATAAGCTGAGCGTATAACCTTAGGTATAAAGCCCATTGGTTATTATGAGAAAGAGGTAGAGGAAGCTCTCTAATACGAGGCAAATGAGAAAGGCGATAATCTTCTAAAGCAGATATTTTTTCTGCAGTAGCTTCATAGCGCTCTTTTATATGCCTGAATATTTCCATAGCCCAGGCCGAAACATCCTGCTCCTTGGAGATATAATGAAAGTCTCTCTCATACAGTTCCAGGAGCGACAGTCCCCACAAGGCTATTTCATACCACCCTACCTCCACAGCTTGGCTAATGGACCTATACCAGAGAACTTCTGCTATGTCGCCTAAACCTCTTTGCCAAAGGAGCACGCTAAGCCACAACTGCTGCCAGATTTGGACTTCTAAGGCCAAATTCTCCCCATGACGCAGGGGAAGCTCCTCCAATAAAACCTTCCAAAGTTGCTGTTTATATACGCGCAAGAGACGCCCGTCTGCTTGGGGAAAAGCTTCCTTATAGGCTTTTCGCAGCGCTTCATCGGAATAAGTGGGCATTTGGCGCAGCGTATGGAGGAGCCAACGTAAACGAGTATGAGCCACCCTACGCCAAAGTGTACGCATCTCCACATCTTCTAAGCTCCGTACCACCCGCCATAGCGCGATAGAAGGCATTCTAAAGTCTCTCATGGGTACGGCATAATAATAAAAAAAGGAGGGTACGCTGGAACGTACCCTCGTTGGCTAAGTATCTTGAGAAGCCTCAGTGCAAGACGACGAGCTTGGTACGCAGGGTCTCTGCGCCGGCCTGCACCTCTACCGTGTAGAGGCCAGCGGGGAGGTTAAGGCTCACCGTCTGTTCGCCAGCAAGGGTGAGGCCCATGTCCCGCTGCCATACAAGCTTGCCTTCCATGGAAAAGACTCGCAGGGTCACCTCGGCGGGACGATTGAGGCCAAAAGTCACCCCAGCGGCTCCCCAGGCCGGATTAGGACTGAGCTGCACGCCCGAAAGCACCCGATCTAAAACCGTGGTTTGCCCCGGCAGAACTACCACCGCATAGGCTGTCCATGCATCCGCGTATAAAGGCTGCCCTGATAAGTTAGGCATCAGGTCAGTGGTGTCTTTGTTATTAATATCGTTGGAAGACCCGGTAAAAATATTGATGGAGTTCGGATCTACAAACCCTCTTAGAAGAATGCGCAAGGTATCAGCGCTATTAACAGGTGTAGGTTGGATCCCTCGCACGCAGGCGCGCACACAGCCGCGGGGAGGCGTAGGATTACTGGGGCTGCCTCCGCCTGGATTTTGGTAGACCACTACATTGTCATGGGTAGGCGCACTGCTGCGCACTTGCTTATACCGATGGTTTTGGTCAAAGCGTAGCGCCCCTTGAGCGGGGTTCGTACTATTGTAGGCGGGCGCTACACTGGGTTGCCCGTAGAGCGAAGCGTAGGTGTTTCCCCCATCTAAGCGCAAACTATCTACAAAAATAGCAAAGTTGGGATAGACGTAGTTGATAGGGGAAGGGGCAGCGACCGTCTCGGGCAGGGCAAACTGTATCACCACCACCGTGTCTACTCCCGCCCGGATAGTAAGGTATGGCGGGTCAAAAGTCCTCGGAGGCAATGTGTTATTCACCGTACAGTTTGTACATTGTGCGTAGGCATACGCTGCAAGCCCGATACCTAAGAGTAAAGCATGCGTTCTCATATCCCGCCAAAGGTAGTAATTTTTTTCTCAATAAAAGCAAGCTCCCTCTTATCCGCATTAGACAGCTTAAGCTTTGGTAGAGGCCTAAGGGTTTTGTCGTCCGTGAACCATCCGCTCCCTACGACTGCGTATAAGACTTGCGCTGTAGGCTATGGGGCAGCGCTCAGAACGATTTTGCCCATTTGCTGGCCTTGCCACAAGTGATACAGTGCCCCCGGAAGGGCTGCAAAAGGCAAAGTCTCTTCTACGTACGGGCGCAGGTGCTTTTCGGTGATAAACTGGAGGAGGGCAGTAAAGTTAGCTGGACTGCCCATCGTAGAACCAATCACATGCGCTTGCCGCCAGAAGAGCTTCCGTAGGTCAAAAGCGGGGGGATTGCCGCGAGTGGCGCCATAGACGACGATGCGTCCGCCGGGCGCTACGAGGTTTTGGTACGCGGGGAAGGCTTCGCCCCCTACGCCATCTACAATCAAGTCAAAATCCCCAGCTTGGCGGGAGAGTTCTTGGGCCCAGCCGGGATCGGTATACAGCACCCCGCCGCGTGCGCCCAAGGCCTGGGCTTTTTGCAGCTTGTCTGCTCGGCTGGTAGTGACCCATACTTCGGCGCCGGCCGCTACGGCCAGCTGGAGGGCCCACACCGCCACTCCACCGCCTATCCCGGGGATGAGCAGCTTTTCCCCGGCGGTAAGCCGGCCTTGCACAAAAACGGCCCGATACGCCGTAAGCCCCGCTAAGGGCACCGCTGCCGCCTCTATATCCGACAAAAAATCCGGGACAGGATGCACATTTTCTACAGGAACCTGCACATACTGCGCAAAAGTGCCCCATGTAGGCATGCCGAGGATGTGGTAGTTTGGGCTTTGGGCTTTTTCGGAGGGGCCCCAGTCTAAGCTCGGATTGATAAGGACCCTTTGCCCTATCCAGGTAGCCGGTACGCCTTCCCCTACGGCTTCTACGATACCACATCCATCGGAACCCAATATAGCGGGCAGTTGTATGCCTGGGTACAAACCCAGCGTAATCCATAAGTCCCGGCGATTGAGGGCAGCAGCTGCAATACGTACCCGACAATAACCCGGCGGTAAGGACGGCAGTTCTACGGCTTCCCACTTAAGTACTTTTTCCCACATTTTTTCCCCGTCGGGGCGGCTGTCCTTAGGTAGGCAGGCATGGAGGCGCCACGCGTACATGGCAGCGAAGTTGGTATTTTTGCCCAAAATGGATCTCCACGCCTTGGAAAAAGAGCTTTTGACCCACCCCCTGGAGACACCAGAGGATCTTCGGGCTTTCCGAAAGACTTTTTTGGAAAAAGGAGGAAAGCTTGAGGCATATTTTGCTCACTTGCGCAACTTGCCTCCAGAAACGCGTAAAGATATCGGAAAAAAACTAAATACCCTGCGAGACTTGGCCCAAGAACGGATAGCCCAGGCTCAGACCGTTTTGGAAGGGAACGCCAATCAAACTCAAGAGGCGACCATAGATCCAAGCTTTCCTCAGTGGGTTTTCGAGCCGGGTGGACGGCATCCTCTTTCGCTGGTAGAAGGGAAGGTTATTCAGATTTTCCAGCGGCTGGGGTATAGCTTGGCAGACGGTCCTGAGGTAGAGGATGATTGGCATAACTTCGGAGCGCTCAACTTTGAGCCCGACCACCCGGCCCGGGATATGCAAGATACCTTTTTTGTGCGGCCGGAGGAAGGGATCCTCCTGCGCACGCATACTTCCACCGTGCAGATACGAGTGATGGAAAGGAACAAGCCCCCCATCCGCATTTTAGCCCCCGGCCGTGTGTATCGGCATGAAACGATTTCTGCCAGAGCGCATGTGTATTTCCACCAAATAGAAGGGCTCTGTGTGGATAAAGACATAAGTGCAGCTGAACTAAAAGCCACCTTAGAGTACTTTATTCACAGCTTCTTTGGGGAAACCGTGCAGATTCGGTGGCGCGCCTCGTACTTTCCTTTTACAGAGATGAGCGCTGAAGTAGATATCAGCTGCCTCTTGTGCCAAGGCGCAGGCTGCTCTGTCTGCAAGCACAGCGGCTGGGTAGAAGTACTCGGCTGCGGTATAGTGGACCCCAATGTGCTCGCTGCCTGTGGGATTGACCCCGAAAAATACACCGGTTTTGCTTTTGGTTTAGGCGTGGAAAGGCTTACCCAACTCTTGTATAATATACCTGACTTGAGATTCTTTGGACAGAATGACCTCAAGTTTCTAAATGCTTTTCGTGGGTATGGCTACACCTTCTGAAAGCATTATCACCCCGCTGTGGAAACAAGTACAGGAGTTTTACCCCCACCTTTTGCCGCTGCCCGAGCAGCTACCACTGATTGAGGCCGTTGAATCATTCTATCAGGACTATCATCCGGGATTACTTTTGGTAGAGACAGACCTACAAGGGAGTATCACCTATGTAAACGAACCTTTCGCTCAAGCTGGGGGCTACACCCCAGCCGAACTGCTGGGGCAAAATATCAACCTCTTGCGCAGCGATGCTAACCCAGAGGGCTACTTCCGCGACCTGTGGAATACCATCACCCGAGGACGACCTTGGCGAGGAAAAATAAAAAATCGTACCAAAGATTACGAGCTGTATCAAATAGACTTGCTTATTTTGCCGATACCTGGTCCAGACGGCACGCCTTATCGCTATTTAGGCTTAGCTTATGATATTACCCAACACCTCCAAGCCGAGAGAGCACTGGAGCAGCTACGCACCGATTTAGAAGATAGCTTGCGCTACGCCCGCCGAATCCAGCGAGCTATCTTCCCTACCAAGGTTAACGCCCTACAAAAGTACTTTCCTGAGAGCTTTCTCTTAGCCAACGGACGCGATATTGTAAGTGGCGATTTTTGCTGGACGGCCCGCTCTCCGATGGGAAACCGCACCTTTTTGGCCGTAGCGGATTGTACAGGCCATGGTATCCCTGGGGGGCTCCTCACGATGATAGGGTATAACCTGCTCAACCAAATCGTACTCTATCGGGGCATCTCCGTGCCGCACCAGATTCTGGCCGAACTCCATAAAGGCCTGCGCGAATACTTCCTCCAAGAAGAAGCCGAAGAAACCGGCCGTTTCGTCAAAGATGGCATGGAGATTATTTTATGTAGCTTTGATTATAGCATGGAAGAAGTACAGTTTGCCGGGGCTAATCGCCCTTTTTGGCTGATACGCGAAGGAGAGCTTCTTGAATATAAAACCGATAAGCAGCCTATCGGCGGGGAAAACCTCGCCGAAGATGTAGAATTCCAGATATTTACGCTGGAGCTTCAGCCGGAAGACCGAATCTATCTTTTTACCGATGGGATAGTGGACCAGTTCGGCGGGCCGCAAGAAAAACGATTCGGCACGCCCCGCCTGCGTCAGACCCTTTTAGAAATATGGAGCGAACCCAGCATGGCTAAGCAGCGCGCCCTTTTCAATAACCGCTGGAAACGCGAATGGATGGGCGACCTCTCCCCCACAGATGACGCTACCCTCGTCGGAATCCGTATCCTTGAATAACCGTATGACACGCTGTCGGGGGATACTCTTCCTGCTGGGGGGCGTACTACTTGCCCAAGGAGAAGCATTTCGGGCCCCCGCCCCTCCGTTTGAAGGGGCTATCTTCTACAAAGTAAAAGCCAAGGGCGAGGTTGCGGAAGCCCTCCAAGAAAATAATCCGCCCACAGAACTGCAACTATACATCCAAGGGAACCGCTACCTCGTCAATGAAGCAGGTATAGATTTCGCTATCAGTCGGCTATACGACCCCGACTCAGACTGGACCTACGTAGTGGACCCCAAAAACAAGCGCGCCTTCAAGTATGAGAAGTATCGAAAAAAAGCCAAAAACTATCCAGCCACTTATATCGGAGATAGTTTGCAGATACTGGGAATATGGTGTTATGCCTTCCGCGTAAAAAAGCCTGATGAAGAGATTATCTACTACGTCAGTCCCAAATACCGAGTAGATGTATCACTATTTGCAGGCAAAAAACGCGCGCAGGCTTTCTTTCTGAACGAAGGCCTATACGGAGCCATACCCCTTAAGATGATCCGCAAAAAAGAAGGCCTCACCATAGAAGTCACTGCAGCTAAGATACAACCCATGCGCTTAGGTCCGGAGAGCTTGAAGATCCCGAAAGATTACACGATATGGGGCTATGATTATCGGCGCTGATAGAGTCTAATCTTTCCAAGCAAGAGGGTATCCACAGGCGCATAGCGGGTGCAGCGGTACGGGAGGTAGTAGCATACCTCAGCCCAGGCACTGGATGCGTCATAGATAAAAGTGGGGTTCCCCCAAGCCTTATAGAAGTCTTCCCAAGCATAGGGACCTCTCCCTATTTCGGGTGGGATAAGATTACATCCATAGGGCCCAAGAAGGTGGAGGTAGCAAGGAGGGACTCCCCAAAAGCAGCTATGAGGCGGCAGCGCTAAGGTGCAGGTAGGCCGATGGAAGTACTGCCAAAGTCCTTGTCCCCCTTGAAAGACCACAAGCAGGGCTACAAGCGCGCGCTTTAGATAAGAGTGCATCGGTAGCGTGAGGATAGCTGGCCATACAGCCCCTCCTTGCAGGGCAGGCAATCCCATGGAAGTTACCGCAGCCCAGAGCGTATCCCGGAAAAGCCGGCGTTCCGAATAGGCGCGTCGAGCATAGGTTTCTGACTCCGTAAGGAAGATAAGCAACGCTAAAACGCTACTAAGGTAGGCCCAGCTCCATCCCGGCATACTCAATGGCCATACGGATAGCCAATAGGCATGTATGTACGCGGAAAGCAGGCTTAGCTGGGTCAAAAGCGCTACTCCCCCTAAGCAGGTCCATCCCACACCTAAGAGAAAGGGAAACAGGTGTCCAAGTCGCCGCTCCTCTACGAGACGATAGAGAAACCAAGGAAGCGCCCATACAGCCGCGGGAAAAAGGATACTTGCTGCTGCCCATAGTATCCCTTGTTCAAAAACACGGATGGGTGCCCTAAAAAGCAAGAGCAAAAGCCATAATGCTGGCTCTCCTGCCTCCAAAGGGCTATCCCACTGACGCAAGGCATACACCATAAGCCACAGTCCTACGCCTATGGAGGTCCGAAGGGGGGCTTCCTTAGGAAGGGTAAGGAGAAAAAAAAGGCCTAAGGCCACCAAGCCCAGAGCTTTCCAAGCCTGCAAGAGATAGGAAGCACCCGTAGGAAAAAAGCGATAAGCAGCTGCAAAAGCGGGATCTATGGGCGCAGAAAGCGTATGATACAGGACCTCTCCTACGGCCCACCGGCTCGCTGTGAGTACATAACGCGCCTCAAACAAAGGCGTACCTGCCGGAAAAAAGAACGATAACGCAGCCCCCCCTACAAGTACAAAAAAAGCTCCTACCCTCAAAAGCCAAACTTATACCGATAGTCTTCTACCTCAAGGCGTTCTTTTTGGGCCTCTATGAAGCGCCCGGAAAAGAGATTGGCTTGTACGCTGGACTGGCTGGCGGAAAAGCTCCGGGCCGTGGCGCCGGTGATTAGTTCGGGTACCTTTTTCTCGCTAAGTTGCAAAACGTATATCCCATTATTGCCCTCTATGGGGGTGCTGAGGGTATTCGGGGATAAGCCTGCAGCCGTACCTAAGACCTTAGGTTCAACGCCTATACCGGGGACAGCGACGCCACTATACAGCGCGCCTTCGGCACGACTTATATAGGCCCCCGGGCCGTAGGCCTCCCGCATAGCCTCCAGAGAAGCAGCGCCTTTATTCCCGAGCTTTTGAAGGATGTACTGGGCCTTCTTTTGGTTACGGGCTTTGGGTTCTATTTGGTCTCGGATAGACTCCCAGCTCCGATAAGGTGGCTCTTCAGCGCTCAGGATCTGCGCTATGACGAAGGCATTTTGGGTTTCTATGACCCCGGAGAAGTCACCTTTTTTATGCGCAAACGCCCACTGAATAAGGTCTCGGGCGCCTATGAGGGCAGGGATAGTAGCCGCAGAAGGCCGAATCGCCGGACTAATGCGCAGATTGATACCCATTTTTTGAGCGGCATCGTCAAAGTTAGCTTGGGCTTGGCGGGCGAGTTGCTGGGCTTTTTGGCGCAAAGCCGAAAGGGTCGCTGAGCTGGGAAATATCTCTTTTTCAATAACAGCCAGACGTACGCGGCGTGCCTCCTTCTCTTGTACTTCTACGATGTGATAGCCTTGGTCTGAGACAATAATACCATACAGTCGGCCGACGGGCGCCTTAGCCAGTGCCTCATAAAAAGCCTTGCCAAAACGCCCCTCCGCGGAATACCAGCCCAGCTCGCCACTGGAAAACTTACTTTGCCAATCATCCGAAAACTGGTTAGCCGCCTCAGCAAACTTTTCCGGCTTCAAGACCCGTAAGAGGCTGTCAGCCCGCTTACGCGCCGCCACGCTATCTAACCCCTTGGCTATCATAATATGCCGCAAACGATAGACCGGCTGGCTATCGGGCACAATGGCATTTACCTTAGCCAAAGCATACGCGGTGCCCGTGAAATACGGCCCTATGACCTGCCCGGCTTGTTTGACGGAGTCGCGTATTTCAGCTGGAAGGTCAGGCCAACGAACAAAAGAAAAGTTTATGGGGGCATCACTATTGGCTGCGGCAAAGAGGGAGTCATCCGTAGCTTTTTGAAAGAGTTCTTTTAGTTCAGCTACTCGGCGATAGGTTTGGGCCGAATCTTCGGCGGAAGGTTCCTTAAATACCACGGCATAGCGGAGGATGCGCTCCGGTTCTCGTAAGCGGTGTTCTTCTTTATGCTCGTTGTAGTACGAACGAATATCTCCCTCAGAAAGCGGCACGAGGGAGTCCGCTACGGCGCTGTAGCTTACGGCGAGGTAAGCGAAGCTTAGATTGGTATTATCCAGCTGGTTTTGGTAAGCCACAAGGGGAGCAGGAACATACGCTGCAGCTTTCAGGAGGGCATCGTATTTTTCCCGGAGGCGCACCTGGACAAGGTAATCTTCAAACTCGCGAAGCTGAGCGGCTATTTCGGGATTATTAGGGGCCTGGGCCAGAATCTGCTGCACCCGATTTTTATCATAGACCTGGTCTCCCTGGGTAAAAACCTGCATCACGAGCGGGTGCGGCTGGTCAGAGACAAACATTTCATACAGTTCCTCTGGAGATACGCCTATACTCAGTTTTTGGGTTTCTATTTCATAGAGTTTATCGGAGAGGAGCTGCTGCCATACGGCGTTTTTTATCTGCTCCTCGGCGAGGGGGTCGTTGACCTGCTGATTGCGGAGAGCCCGCTCATATAGGGCATTATAACTGGCATACCGCACTTCTTCGTCGCCGATGTGGGCGACTACATCGCTGCGCCCAAAAAGGGTCTCTTGGATAAAAGCGTTGCTTTGGAGTAGGTCTGTGAGGATAAAGAGGAGTAGCGAAACACCTATCAGGAGCACAGCTAAGCCCGCTTTATCCCGTATTTTCTGGATGACACCGGCCATGGACGCCGCAAACTTAGCACATTAGCGCCAGAGGAAGGAAAAAGGCCATGAGGCTTTTCGTACCTTTGTAGGGTGGAAAAGCCGATTTACCTGGACTATGCGGCCTCTACCCCCTTAGACCCCGAGGTAGAGGCGGAAATACTTCCGTATCTCCGGGCTGCGGGGAATCCTTCCTCCATCCATGCTGCAGGCCGATACCTGCGCACCGCCATAGAAGAGGCACGTGCCCTTATAGCAGAGCTTATAGGAGCCCAGCCGGGGCAGATTGTATTTACCAGCGGCGGCACCGAAGCCGATAATCACGCCCTCCGAGGCGCTGTAGAAACGTGGGCTATCCCACACATTCTCTACAACCCTACCGAACACCACGCCGTACTCCACACCATAGAAGCTTTAGCCCACGCCGGAAAAGTCCAAGCCCATCCCCTTCGCGTAGATGCCTACGGCCGTATAGACCTCAATCACTTAGAGGAGCTACTGCGCAGCTATCCCAAGAGCCTCATAGCTGTGATGTACGCCAATAATGAGATTGGCACTTTACAACCCGTGCAAGAGATCACCGACCTTGCGCAAAAATATGGGGCACGTTACCTGTGTGACACGGTACAAGTAATGGGGTTAGGCTGGGTAAAGGTAACAGATTGGCCGGTGGACTTCCTTGCGGCTTCCGCGCATAAGTTCTATGGGCCAAAAGGGGTGGGCTTTTTGTACCGTAAGGAGCCCATAGCCAGCCTTATCACTGGCGGTGCCCAGGAGCGAAACCAACGGGCCGGTACCGAAAACGTCGCAGGTATCGCCGGCATGGCCTTCGCCCTGAAAAAAGCTTATGAAAATCGCCATACCTACGAGGCTCACCTCCGAGCGATAAAACAATACCTTCTGGGCAAGCTGCAAGAAAAGCTTCCTGAAGCTCAGATAAATGGCGACCCTTCCATGGAAGGAAGCCATCCGGGCATTCTGAACTTCCGCTTGCCGCCTGCGCTGGCGGATGATATGTTGGTGCTTCATTTGGACTTAGCAGGTATTTGTGTTTCGGGCACCTCCGCGTGTGCTTCCGGCAGTGGACATCCTTCTCATGTGCTGCAAGCCACAGGGCTTACGCCGGAAGAAGCGGTGCGGGCCTTGAGGTTTTCTTGGGGCAAATATACTACCTTCTCCGAGATAGACTCTGCCTTGGAAGCTCTTAAAGCTGCCCTTACCCAACCTGCATGAGGCTTCCAGGTATAGAAGAGAAATACGAAATCCTTCGTACCCTCGGCGAAGGGGGCATGGGGGTGGTATATTTAGCCCTCCAAAAGCCTATCAATCGCAAGGTAGCTATCAAATCCATAGCACCATACTTAGCGCGGGACCCTGCTATCCGAGAGCGCTTTTCCGCAGAAGCCGGCGTCCTCGCTCGGCTCAATCACCCCAATATCGTCACCCTCTATGACTACATAGAGGAGGAAAATGCCCTCTACCTCATTATGGAATACGTAGAGGGTCAAGCCCTCTCCGAAATGCTAAAGGCCGGTCCTCTCCCCCTGGACCTTATAGACAAATATTTCACTCAGGTCTTAGAGGCCTTCGCGTATGCACACGGCGAAGGGGTAATCCATCGGGACATCAAACCCGCAAATATTATGATTACCGCAGGGGGGCGGGTTAAAATATTAGACTTTGGGGTCGCACGCCTCCTCCAGACAGACCATAGCATCACCCGCACAGGCATGCGACTCGGTACCCTCCTTTACATGAGCCCCGAACAAGTCAAAGGCGAAAAAGACATAGACCACCGAAGCGATATTTATTCGCTGGGCGTAGTACTGTATGAAATGCTCTTAGGCAAGCCCCCCTATCCTACCGACATAAGTGAGTTTGACCTAAGCCTCAAAATCGTCAAAGAACCGCTATTTGATTTGAGTCGCCCTCCCGCAGAAATACCCCACTTCTTAGTAGAGGTTATCCTAAAAGCTACTGAAAAGGATCCAGCTTTTCGGTATCCTACTTGTGAAACTTTCTTAGATGACTTCAAAAGTGCATTTCAGCAAAAGTTACCTCCCTCTCCCCCTACACAAATACAAGGCTTTCCAGGGAAAGAAAAAACCGCTCTTGGCAGCAGAAAAAAAATAGCCCTCCTTATAGGGATAGCCGTGCTTTTTGTACTCCTACCCGGAATAGGGATATTTTTTTACCTATCTCAAAACAAAAGGGCCATATCTGAGGCGCCCCCCCCCTTAGATAGCACTTCTATTACCGATACAGTGACATTTTTTTCGGAAGATACCTCTTCTTTTAGCCCTTCGGAAGAGTTTGGGCCGGTACCCTCGCCGTTTGCGTCAGAGAAAAGCGCCATCTCCTCAGAAAAGCCGCCTCTCCAGAAGCCCATAAGTGTGCCTACTTCTACTTCCCATCCCAAAAAGCCTTCTTTTTCAGAGTCTAAGCCTACTGACACGTTCTCGCTCTCGCCCCCTTCGGCCCAACCGGTCTTCTCCGTGGAGATTGTAGATTTCCGCCCCAGCTCCCTCGCCCAGGCTAAGGCCAAAGGTACCCTCGTCGTAAAAAATACAGGTGAGGTGCCCGCACATGCGGTACAAGTCGTCTTGTTCTTTTTAGATAAAAACGGGCAGCTACGGGACACGGATACGCTGGAACTTCCCGAAATAGCGGCAAGTCAAGCGGTTTCTCATCCCGTGAAAGCCCGTGTAGATGGCATAAAAAAAATACAAGCAGAAGTAATCTCTCATAAGTAAAGAGCCATATGCGGGGGTATTGGAAAGCTTCGCTAAGTCCAGCCTATAACTTTTTTTTCTCCCTTATCTTGCTGGTAGGCTATGAGGGGATTTTGTGGCTGACCGGCAATCCCAGCGGCGAACGCAATCTGATTGATGAGTGGCTTACTCGGTTTCTCAGCTGGGCTTCTCCTTATGAGTGGGTGATTTCCTTAGGGATAGTCCTCTTGGGGCTGGCGTATGTGTATGGCATCCGCAAAGAAAACACTTCCCTTACCGATTGGGTCTTTTTGCTCATGCTGGGGGAAGCCCTCGCTTGGGCACTCCTCCTGTACAAACTGCTCCCCCTTCTCACCCACGCCCTACTCCCGCCCCCGCCAGCTCAGCTAAACCCCTTCACAGCTTCGTTTTGGGAGGGAATAGCCTTGTGTATGGGCGCTGGCTTCTATGAGGAACTTTTCTTCCGTGTGCTTTTAGTAGAAGGGCTATTATTACTCTTTACAGGCCTAAAGCCCAAAAAAGCCACAGCTTTTCAATATATCGCCGCCTGGGTAGTATCTGCTGTAGTTTTCTCTTTGGCCCATTTTATCTATGAAAAGCCCACACTCTATGCCTTTCACTACCGAACCCTGTTTGGACTCATGCTGAGTGGGCTGTACATATTGAGAGGATTTGGGATTGCTGCTTGGGCGCATGCGCTGTATGATGTTTTTGTTCTATGGTGGCATTAGGGCGCTCTTGGTCCCCTGAGGAACTCGCCTCTTTGCTTGATGGCCAAATAGCTCCTTCTGCCCGAGAGCTCCCTATCACCCATATCGCATGGGATACACGCCTCCTTTTGCCAGGCAAGAATACCCTTTTTATTGCCCTGCGCGGCCAGCGAGATGGCCACGCCTACATAGAAGAAGCCTTCCAAAAAGGCGCTGTGGCTTGCCTTTCTGAGAGACCTTTACCAGACACACTTCCCCATATTCGGGTACATGATACGTGGGAAGCTCTCTGGAAGTGGGCCGCAACGTGGCGGAGGCGCTTATCCTATCCCCTGCTGGCTATAACGGGTTCGCTCGGTAAAACCTGGGTCAAAGAATGGCTGAGCTATCTCTTGGAAGGCAGCCTCCGCGTAGTGCGCAGCCCGGGCAGCTTCAATAGCCGACTGGGGGTGCCCCTAAGTGTGCTTTCCTTTCTCCCTGAAGCCGACATCGGCTTAGTAGAAGTAGCCATCACAGCCCCCGGCGAGATGCCCGTACAGGCACGCCTCCTCCAGCCCGAATATGGCCTCCTCACCCGCCTAAGCCTTACCGCAGATACTACTTTTCCCAGCCTCCAAGAAAAGCTTAAAGAACACCTCCGCCTTTTCTCCCAAAGCCGTTGGATAGTAGCTCTGAGCTCCTTAGAAGGCTTTTCCCTAAAAACCGATTGTACTGGATTAGTGTATGAGGTCGGACGCTTTCCTCAAGGGGATTTTCAGTGGGAGCCAGAAAAAAATGCCTGGCACCTGCCGGATAGCCCTCCCTTAAAGGTGCGCCTTCCCAGTGAGGGAGAAGCCTTCTGGCAGAACGCCTTTTTAGCCGCAGCGGCGGCCTACCTGTTAGGCGTACCCCTTACGCAACTCCAAGAACGGTTACAAACCCTCCCGCCTTTACCGCATCGGCTGCAGTGGCTCCAAGACGCATATGGACGCTTCTGGCTGAACGACACTTATCACGCGGATTACGCCTCTACCCTCGCCGCTATCGAAGAGCTGTGCCGCTTCCCCGCCGCCCCAAAAACTGTCATACTCACCGACTTCTCCCCCTACACCGAAGAAATCCACCATAAAGTGGTAGATGTACTCAAAACGCACTTCTCCCCCGACGAAGTTCATTTGATTGGGCCTATATTTTCTCGCATAGGGTGGGGCCACACTTACCCAGACAAGGCCACTTTTTTAGAAAAGGCGCATCTATCCGGACGTGCTTTTCTGCTCAAGGGCAGTCGGCGCTTCCGCATGGAAGAAGTGCTTGGCGACCTCACCGGGTACGGCCCCGGCCCCGAACTCTACATAGACTGGGAAAAAGTCTATCGCAACCTCACTCGTCTGCGGGCCCGCTTGCCCCAAGGCGTACAGATTCTCGCCATGCTTAAAGCCGAAGCCTACGGAAGCGGCGACCGGCTCATGGCGAGCTTCTTACAACGACAAGGGATAAGCTACTTTGGCGTAGCGTACACCCATGAAGCCCTGCGCCTCCGCGAAGCGGGCCTCACAGCCCCCATCATCGTTTTTTATCCCGGCCAAGAACCGGCCGCCCTCTTCCAAAAAAACGCCTTAGAGGTAGCCGTAAGCACTTGGGAAGCCCTCCAATACTGGGCCGGAAAAGTCCCCCTCCACATAGAGTTTGACACCGGCATGGGACGCATGGGCTTCCGCCCCGAAGAGCTACCCGAGGTTTTAGCCTATCTCCACACCCATAACGCGGAGGTAAAAGGGGTATTCTCGCACTTAGCCGCCGCAGAAGCCCCTCACCATCCCCTCACCCAAAGCCAACTTGAGAAGTTTGCCCTAATATACAAGGCTTTCAAAGAAACTTTTCCCCATAGTTTGGGGCATCTCCTCAATACGGCTGGGGTACTTTCCTTAGCGCCCCAACATGCGTATGACCTGGTGCGCATAGGCATAGGGCTGTATGGGATAGGAAGCGACTTAGAAGAAGCCACCGCTTTATACGCGCCTATTTTGCGGGTGCAGGCGGTAAAGGCAGGCCAACCTCTAAACTATGGCTTTCGCAGTATCCCCCCCAGTGACGGGTACATCGCCACGATAGGCATAGGGTATGGCGACGGTCTTTTGCGCCGATGGGCCGAAGAAGGCGGCTACCTCCTCATTGGTGGCCAAAAAGCTCCTATTTTGCCCCCGCTGAATATGGATCTCACCTTAGTCTGGTTGGAAGCAGGCCAAGCTAAAGTAGGCGATAAAGCGGAAGTATGGGGCCCTCACCGCTCCTTGCAAAAGCTGGCCGAGGAAATGCACACCTCTCCCTACGAAGTACTTGTGCGGCTCTCGCACCGCGTGCGACGAGTGTATACGTGGGGGCAGATAGCGTAAAACCCTTGCACGCATGTATCTACTACGACACGCGGGCCTTCGGGCTGGGATAAGCTTAGCGGCGTTGGCGCTTGTATGGGCTCAATCCGACTCCCTGAACGCCATAACCTTTCTCAAGCGAGAATGTCGTCGGCTGTGTCGCTTCCAGGGGCGGGGGCACGGCCAGCCTGGTGCAGAAGAAGCCTTACGTTACCTCACCCGTCGCTGGCAAAAGATGGGCTACTCGGTACGGGTAGATACTTTTTGGATACGGATTTACCGGTTTGAGCGGGTCAGGGCCCAGGGCGACCGCCGAAAGTGGCGCGAAGGCCGAGACTACCTTCCTGCCGCTGACTGCCCTACCCTCCACGGCGAATGGCCCGTAGACACCCTCCCCGCTCAGGGCAAAGCCTGGTGGGTACCGCCCTCCCTCCCAGTTAAAGAAGCCGTGAAAATAGCCCGAGAAAAAGGCGTAGCGGTCGTGCTTTTTCCTCAGCGGAAGCTCACAGCCAGTCTCGCCGAAGCGCCTGGGACCTTGCCCCTCTTGTATGTGCGAGACACCTTGCCTCGCCCTAAAACTTTCCGAGCAGCTATCAGGGGACACAGTCGTATGGCACCCGCATGGAATATTTCTGCCCACCTCAAGGGGCGAAGGAACGACTCGGCCTGGGTGGTAGGCGCCCACTACGATCATCTCGGACGGCTGGGTCGCGCGACCTTCTGGGGGGCTAACGACAATAGCTCGGGGATTGCCTTGCTCCTGCTGCTGGCTGAGCGCCTGCGCAAACGCTCTGTGCCCTACGATATATGGTTTGTAGCCTTTGGAGCAGAAGAGTCCGGCCTGATAGGTTCCCAGGTGTGGGTAGCCCAGCCGCCCTATCCCCTAAATCGACTGCGCGGCATGATCAACTTAGACTTGGTGGGATTTGGGGAAAAGGGGGTAGCGGTAGTAGGGGGCAGTGACCAGCCGGACTTTTGGCACCGCGCTGACCGCATCCGCGTGCAGCAAGGCTGGGATCCCCCCATTCTCGTGCGACCGAACGCCCCCAATAGCGACCATTACCCCTTCCGCGAAAAAGGCGTACCGGCGCTCTTTTTCTATCTCCAAGGCGGACCTGGCTTTTACCACGACATCTACGATAAGCCCCAAACCCTCACTTGGGCAGGAACCTACTGCTTACTGCGATGGATAGAAGCCTGGCTCTCCTCACCTTAGCGCTCGCCGGCTTTGCGCAAAACAGCACCACAGGGATTTGGACGCTGGAACAGGTGACGGTTCCTATCGGGAGGCAGTTTCGCCTCCTGATGAATACCCAGCCGCGTTTTGTATCGCTGTGGACGCCACGCCCCGAAGTATTGGTAATCAATGCATTTGTAGGGTATCAGTTCCGAAAACACCTTTTCTGGGTAGGGGGAAACCGTTACGAAGGCTTCCTCCTGGGCATAAGGCCCCAGTGGCGCGCTCTGGTACGGTACCAATATGCCTTCCCTCCAGCTGGACAACTCCAACTCGCGCTGGAACAGCGTTGGCGCAATGGACAGCCCTTTCATCGCATAGTGCGTCCTCAAATCCGGTACCTGCATCCGTTGGGGCCTGTAGCCCTGGGCCTTACCAATGAACTGCTTTTACATCCTTGGCGCGCCTACGCCACCAATCCCACCCTTATCTTTCAAAATCGCTATTGGCTCTTTCTCAGTTTCCCCCGAGGAAAAAAATACGAAGTAGAAGTAGGCTACCTCCAGATAACGGCACCCAATCTATCGCCTCGTCATCGGCTGTGGCTGGCTTTCCGAGTATTCCCGACAGCTTCTAAACGGAAAGAAGCTCCCGAAAGCGGTACAACTGGTCCCGCAAACGCGGTTCAAAGCCCGCCGCCCGAATCACCCGCTGAATCTCTTCCGCCGTAAAACGATACTTAGCTCCAGCCGCAGAGACCACATTCTCCTCTATCATGATAGAACCCATATCGTTTGCCCCAGCATGTAAGCACACCTGGGCCACTTCAGGCCCCACGGTGAGCCAAGAGACCTGTATATTCGGAATATTCGGCAGCATCAGCCGCGCAAGGGCAAGCATGCGCACATATTCCGCAGGGGTAACTTGATTACGCACGCCACGCACTTTTTTTAGCTTCGTACCTTCATCCTGAAAAGGCCATAAGATAAATGCTGTAAAGCCATAATGTCCCGCCGGCTTCTCGGCCTGCAAGGTACGAATCTTGACGAGGTGTTCCATACGCTCCTCTATGGTCTCCACATGCCCAAACATCATCGTAGCACTGGTGGGTATGTTGAGACGATGGGCCACACGCATCACTTCCAGCCACTGATCAGCGGTGCATTTGCCTGCGGAGATGATTTTGCGCACCCTATCCACTAAGATTTCGGCACCTGCGCCGGGCAGAGAGTCCAGCCCCGCCGCCCGCAGACGAATAAGCGCTTCTTCGTATGAGAGGCCATCCCGCTCACAAATATGCACGATTTCGGAGGGGCTCAGCGCATGCAGACGAAGCTGCGGATACCAGCTCTTGAGCTTGCGGAAAAGGGTTTCGTAGTACTCAATCCCTAAATCCGGGTGATGCCCGCCCTGCAGAAGCAGTTGGTCGCCACCCAGGGCTAAGGTTTCTTCTATCTTTCGCCTATAGGTCTCATCATCGGTAACATAGCCCTCTGGATGCCCAGGTGGTCGGAAAAAGTTACAAAACTTACAGTTGGCCACGCAAATGTTGGTGGTATTGACGTTGCGGTCTATCTGCCAGGTGACGATATTAGGGGTATCGGCTTTTAGGCGCAAACGCAAAGCATGCGCATACGCCATGAGATGCGGGAGCGGGGCCTCGTGATACAGCTGGGTTCCTTCTTCTACCGACAGCCCCCCCCCTGCAAGGGCCCGCTCTAACAAGACTGGATAAGGCGGCACAGCCACTGCAACAAAAGTAAGGCGTTCAAGATTACCGAATAACGGTGACGGTGCCTACGCGTTGGAGAGTCTGACCAGAAAAGAGCCGGGCATCAAAAACGAAGGTATAGGCGTCTTCTGGAACAAGGTTTCCGCCGGCGTCCTTACCATCCCACCGCGGAGGGCCTACAATCTCTCGGATGAGGAGGCCCCAGCGAGAATAAATGCGTAGCCGGCTCCACTCCAGCGGCGGAGCCACTATCACAAACTCGTCGTTTATGCCGTCGCCATTTGGCGTAAAAGCCGTAGGAATGAATATCCCCGTGAAAGGCCGCACGTAGAGCACCCGCGTGAAGGTGTCTTTACACCCAAAGCCATTTTGGGCAATAAGCGTTACCGTATAAAGCGTATCGCGTGGGAAAGCATAGGTAAGTGTCGGGCTGCCCGGGAAAGGAGTACCTCCGATAACCCAGAGCCAAGCGCTCCCCCCCTGTGTGCTGTCTACGAAGGTGACGGGCTGGCCTACCTCGACCGAGTCGGGCGGCTGGGCAACAAAGTACGCCGTAGGCTCTGGATACACTTCAAGGACGAAAGGAGCGCTTTCGGCCACCCCACACACCTGTTGAGCCTGCACAAAATAAGTACCCGCTTGGGTCACAGGCAGCACCGAGTCCGTAGCCCCCACAATAGGAAGCCCCTCATAGAACCATTGATAACTAAGCGCGGGGGAAGCCACTAACCACAGAGTATCCCCCGGACAGATACCCGCCGGTGAAGCCGGCCGAATGGTAACTGACGGCGCCGGCAAAGGCCGCACCACCACCGTATCGCTTACCGCAGAGCAGCCCAAAGGTCCTTGGGCTGTGACGGTATAGGCCCCCGGCTGATACACCCACACCGCAGTACCCGTAGGCCCATGGCTCCAGGTATAAGTCCAAGCAGGATTAGGATTTTCTACGCTGAGCAGGAGGGAGTCGCCGGGGCACAAGTCATGCGGGCCAGGCGGGAGGATTCGCACCACCGGCTGCCGCACCGCTAAGGCAAAAGGCGTAGGTGTAAGGGTAGGCACCTGCTGCGTCATCCACGTAAAACCGCCTCCGACCACTGCCGTGCCGCCGATGCTATCCCAGAGGCTGCTATTCCAGTGCGCGGCAGCATCATACGCTCCATCTTGGGTAGGGTCAAAGGCTATTTCTAAAAAACCGCCCTGTGGCCCAGAAAAATGGTGAAAGAAATCTGGGTTTATGACGCAGAGGCGAGGGTCTTTTTGGCTTCGGTCGTAGCCTTCTATCGTAGCATCTACGGCTGCGAAGCGAGCTGCATAGCGCCCACTACTGCCCGGCGTCCAATACAGCGGCCTGTACCGCAGCACAGGCAGAGAGTCTCCCACGGGGTACAGGTAGCGTTCCCCAGCCAGACATTCCCGCTCCAAGGCCCCACCCAAGGCCGACCGCACAAATCCTTGCCCCCGCACAATAGAACCCGGATCTGCGTGACGGTGGTACAGCGTCTCGGCATGGGTATTGAACATGTGGTCGCCTAAGTCCAGCCAGTGGCGTACATACGCCGCCAGGGCCAGATTCTTACTGGAGGCGCCGCGCAGTTCTAAGGTGTCAAAGTGGATAGGGTCTGTGCCGGTAATCCATTGGTAGCCGCCCCGCAGCTGTACCTTGCCCGGCGGCACGGGCGTACCGTTGGGGAAGGTGGCCCGAAACATTTCGTTCCCCGCTCGGTTATCGGTGGTGTCGGTAATGTACAAGGCGCCCGAGTGATACCATAGCCCTCCTTGCCGGTTGGTGACACTGCCTATGACGCTTATCAGGGTACCGGGCGTAGAGCGGATAACCTCCCCCCAGTTACTGAGCGTTTGGGCTACGCCAAGAGCCACTCCCAAAGCGGCCTTCCATAGAGGATTTCGGGCCATCTCCACAAAAATAAGGGCCTTTCCGATGCCTCCCTGCCCCGCGAGGCCTAAGGTGCCCAAAAACTTGTCTCAGCGGTAGGTATTCCTGTCTGAAACGCTTACGGATATAAGGGCTGGACACCGCCCTCCCACCGCAAAAGTACCGGCTGTGCAGGCAGGGGGAAACTCCCCGGGCCCTGGTAGCGCCCTACCAGCCGTCCATCAAACCCCCAAACCTCCACCCATGCACCCGTACGAATCTCCACTCTCTCCCCCACGCAGCTCACAGGCGGCGGCACCAAATACAGAGGAGTGCTGCGCTGGCCCCCAGCTTCTATCCACACCCACAGAGGCTCTTCTACCTTCACCCACAGCTCTCCTGCTTGCCAGAGGTAAGAAAGTTCCCTTTTACCCGATAAGAGGCGCAAGGGTTCTCCCTCGGCTAAGCCCTTCGGCATAAGTACCGCATATTGGCCCTGCCAGTGTTTGAGAATCAAACTTAAGGCAGGCAAGGACGCCAAAGGCACATCCGTAATCCCAATCGCAAACTCCGAGAAACTATCCCACCCCAGCCTATGCGCATAACTGGTATCTCGGCCGCCTCCGTCTACTTTTATTACTCGGCCCAGGCTACCTGCAGGGAGCCAAGTGCCCGCCGCTCTCGTCCAATCCGCACACGCTGTAGAACCGTCCGGACGCTTCACCACCGCATAGCGGTTATCCGCTAAGGGCGGCGCCGCAAAACCCCACGTGTAAGCTTTTACATCATACGCTACCGTATAGGCCGCAGCATCGGGCTGAACCCGCCAATACCCCTCCGGATGAAGCTGGAGATGCGGCGTCCCGTCCGCCTCTGTGATATTCAACTGGCCTGAACATACATCACTCACCCCCGGCACAAACTCCACCTGTATCCAGTTTATCCCTGACTGGGCGCTTATTTCTAATCGCAGCCGCCGATGCAGGGCCTGCGGTTGTAGCGGATCCCATCCCACATAATAACTGCTCAGATTAGGATACCCCACCGGAAAATCATACGCCCCGGAAGTTCCTACATACCGCCGCAGCGGCCCCGACACAAACCCATAATACACCGAAAACCACCCCGTAGTATGATGCAGTACCGCTCCAGAGGCGGTATTCCGAACCGTTAGAAGATTCGTCGTAGAAGTGCGCAGGATACCCGTCTCTAAATTAAGCGTGTCGTAAATATCCAGCGGTGTCTCCAAGAAAACCGCATCCTCCCTATACAACCACAGGGTCTTAAGGGAACGATAGTCCGCAGAAAAGCGCAACGGTAGATTGCGGCAGCTGACTGTGCCTCCCTGCGAACTAATCTGGTAAGTGCTCAACGCGGGACTGATTGGGGAAGGAAACTTTCCCACCACCTCTAAGCGAGAAGAGGAGCTGCCGCGTAGAGAATAGCTTCCCGTGTAGCGTGCCGTCCCCCGCAAACGAAACGTTTTGCCATTGAGATCCAGGTCTCCCCCCCGCAGATACAGTACCCCCACCACATCGGTAGTAGTATAAAGATAGAGCACTGGGCAGTTTACCTCCAAGTCGTAATACTCATAGCGGGAATTCAAGGCCAGAAAGATGCTGCTACTGCCGTAATATTCTACCGTACCTCCATAATCCGAGTTAAAACCCCAAAAGTTATTGGAAGCGGAACGGGACCATTCGGCACCCGGGACATAGGCGGTCTGAGTCCGGATGCGTCCCGTGGAGGTGCCGTTCGTCACACGCACATACCCCAGCTGAAAGTTGCTATAATTTGAGCTGGTGAGGGAGTTTTTGCAATCAATCGTACCATCTAAGAGGGTATAAGTACTGCCCAAACATGAATGAAGAGAAAGCCCCCCACTCCCGCTATTGATATTCATTAGACCGCCGTTATCTATCCGCAAAGCAGGTGTTGCAGAGGAGAGGCAAGCCCGCTCTAAGCGCCCCCCATTCAGGTTGAGTACGCCACCATTCTCCACGAGAATACTATTCACCCGTAAAGTGCCGCTATTGATATTTACTACGCCCCCGCTATGGATGATCAAATCAAAGTTTTTGAAGTCAGCGGTTCCCGTCAAGCTTATATTGAGCGTGCCGCATACGTCTATGACATACGAACCTGAAGTGTTCCCGGTGTAGGGTGATTGTAGGGTGAGGGTACCGCCACTGCGGATGTAGATACTGAGGCAGTTTTGCAGGTTAGTGGGGATAGTGCCGCTGAGGGTGACGGTATGCCCAGAGTTGATGATGGGATAGCGGGTATTCATCTGGAAAGTAGTCCATAACGTGCAAAAACCACCGCCTGCCCAGGTATTACAGTTTGTCCAGGCACCTGTTTGGGAGGAGTTTAGGCAGTTGCCGATGCAGGTGCCACACTGTGCCCAGTCGGTCAGAGGATACAAAAAGGCGAGGAGGAGTACCCTCCTCACCCCTGCGTTATGCCCAGCCAGCTTGCTCATAGGCTATTTATTTGAGTACGGTTACTGTGCCGACATATTCGTGGTACTTGCCTTTGAAGTCCATCCCTCGGATGCGGAAGACATAAGCATCCTCAGGAACAACCTCGCCTGTGCGCATATCGCGCCCATCCCAGGCATGGCCACGCTCCCGTGTCTCCCATATCAGCTGCCCCCAGCGGTTATAAATCTGGAAGAGGAAATCATACACATCAAACCACACACCGCCCGGATAAAAGACATCATTTACGCCGTCGCCGTTGGGCGAGAAAGCTGTCGGTACATACATCGTGAAGTCCCCATACACAATCACCCGCTGATAGGCTGTATCCACACAACCTTTATCATCCATCACCACTAACCGCACCAGGTACGAGCCGGTGTCGCGGTACATATACACAAAGTCCCGTTGGGTAGTGGTAGAGCCATCTCCTAAGTTCCATTCTCTCTGGATGATAGTACCGGCGGTAAGGTCAGAGAAATAGGTTTCCTTCCAGATGCGGGTGATAGAATCGCGCACCGAGATGACGGCCGTGGGGTTAGGCCAGATAGTGACGGTTTGGCGGAGGGTATCGCCACACCGGCCATTGCCGAGGATGAGGGTCACGGTATAAGTCCCCGGCTGCGGATACACATAAGTAGGGTTCATAGCGTGGCTGGTGTCCCCGTTGCCGAAGTCCCAGATCCATTCTACAGGCAAAGCGCTGGGGAAACTCACATTTTGGATGGGGAGCGGCGTACCCGCACAAGCATTCTGCACGGAAAAGAGCGCTTGCGGCTGGCCAATCACATACAGCGAAGCCGTAGCGGTATCTGTACAATAGCCGTTCCCCACGATGAGTCGTATGGTGTAAAGGCCGGAGTCCGGGTAGACCACATTCGGGACATTTTGGGTAGTGAAGGTTTGGCCATTCCCCATATCCCATACCCACCACTGGGGCCCACCGGTAGAGGCATCTAAAGCGGTGATGGCTTCACCGGGGCAGATTACGGCCTCAGAGAGGAGTATCTGCGCATCCACCGAATCTACCACACGCACGCCCTTAGTAATCGTACTGGCACAGGTGCCAAAGAGCGCCGTCATAGACACCACATATACGCCCGGCCCCGGATAAAGGTGCTGCACAGAAGGGACACGCACCGTATCCACCGTCCCATCGCCAAAGTTCCAAATCCATGTATCTACCAGTCCTTGGGTCGCATCGGTAAAGGTGGTCACTCCGCCAGCACAAGCCGTATCTGCTATAAAGTTAGCTTGGGGCACAGGCGCCACTACCACCGGCTTGGTGATAAAGGTATCGCACCCATGGATATTGGTGGCTACGAGCGTAACCTGATAGGTACCCGGCGCTTGATAGATGTAGGTAGGATTCACCGAGAAGGACGCGTTCCCATCGCCAAATAGCCATACATAGCTCACGGGCACGCTGTCTTGAGTAAGATTGGTGAAGTGCGTGACCTGCCCTATGCACACGGTATCAGCCACAAAATCCACCGCCGGCATGGTATAGACGGCGACGGGTACAGAGACCTGGTCGGTGCAGCCCACACCATTCCCCACAGTGAGGGTGACGGTATAAACGCCGCCCGCCGCATACACATGTACGGGGTTTTGGAGGGTAGAGCTATTCCCATCCCCGAAGTCCCAAAGCCAAAAGGTAGCTACCCCCTGCGTGGTATCTGTAAACTGCATAGGCCGCAGCGCACAAGCCGTATCATAGCTAAAGCCTGCAATGGGACGCGGATACACAAGCACACTCTTTTGGACGGTATCCTTACAGCCCTGCGCATTCGTCACAATCAAAGTGACCGTGTAGGTACCCGGATTAGCGTAGGTGTGTTGGGGATTTTGGAGGGTAGAACTGAAACTATCCCCGAAGTCCCAGAGCCAGCTTACTGCGCCTACGGACTGGTCCGTAAAGGTGGTAGGATAGGTCCAGCAAACCGTATCTGCGATAAAGGCAGCTGTAGGCTTAGGCCGCACCGTGACCGCCTGGGTGATAGTATGCGAACATCCTACCGTATTCCAGACGGTGAGAGTGACGGTATAGGTGCCTGGAGCCGCATAGATATAAGAGGGGTTTTGCAAGGTACTGGTACCTACCCCATCCCCGAAGTCCCAGTTCCACGCTACGGCACCAGTGGACTGGTCCGTGAAGGTCATAGTTTCCCCAAAGCAAGGGGTAGAAGCCGTAAATGCCGCTGTGGGCAGGGGCTTCACCCATACTTGGCGCACGGCGGTATCGCGGCAGCCATCCGCCGTCTGCCCAATCAGCTGTACGGTATAGAGCCCTGGCGCGGTGTAGGTATGGGTAACCGTTTGGCCGGCGCCCGTCTGCGTATCCCCAAAATCCCACTGCCAGCTTATGAGCGGCACAGTGGTATTCCCGCTTAGGGTTGTAGTGCCACCCTAGGCAAACCGTGTCCGCAACGATGGAAATAGCCGGCTTGGGATACACTACCACCGTCTGGGTAAAGGTGTCTCGGCACCCGGGCGCATTGATAGCGATAAGCTGGACCGTGTAGGTTCCCCCCGTAGCGTACGTATGGGTGGGGTTGGCCGCGGTGCTGATAGGCGAACCATCCCCAAAGTCCCACTGATACGAAGTAGCACCGGAAGAGGTATTGGTAAAGGTCACGGCTTCATCCACGGCGCAGGCGCTGGTAGCGGTGAAGCCCGCCGTCGGCACCGGATGGACAGTAACGGGCTTGGTGATGCTATCCGTACAGCCTGAACCTAAACTTACCACGAGCTTCACCGTGTAGGTACCCGGGGCAGTATAGGTATGGGTGGGATTTTGGACTGTACTGATAGGCGAGCCGTCCCCAAAGTCCCACTGCCAGCTGGTGGGCGTTCCTGGCGTAAGGTCTGTGAACACCGTAGCTTGCCCTAAGCACGCCGTAGAAGCCGAAAAATTAGGATTAGGCGTAGTATTGACCGGTACAGACTTGGTAATCGTATCCTTACACCCGTCTGCACTGGTGACTATGAGCTGCACGGTGTATGTGCCAGCCGCGGCGTAAGTATGGGTAGGGTTCTGAGCCGTAGCGATAGGCGACCCATCCCCGAAGGTCCACTGCCAGGCCACAGCGCCCACGGACAGGTCCGTAAAGGTGGTAGGAGAGCCTAAGCATTCTACCGTAAAGGAGAAGTCTGCGGTAGGCTTAGGATAGATTTGGATAGTCCGCGTAGTAGTGTCTCTACATCCAGCTCCTGACTGGGCGATAAGCTGCACCGTATAAGTGCCTGCTGCGCTAAATACATGCGTAGGAGAAGCGACGGTACTTACAGGGCTTCCATCGCCAAAGTCCCATTGATACGAAGTAGCCCCAGTAGAGGTATTACTGAAAGAGACGGCGGCCCCTTGGCAGGCAGTGGGCAGCGCAGAAAAAGAGGCTACCGGCTTCGGAGACACAGTAATAGTTTGGGTAGAAGTGCGACGACAGCCGGCAGGCGTCACCACTTCCAGGCTTACCGTATAAGTGCCCCCAGTGGTATAAGTGGGCGCAGAAGGGGTATAGGTGGTTTCGGGTGACGCACCGTTGCCGTAGTTCCAGATATAGAGGTAGGTCGGGTCAAGCGGCGTGGTATTGGTAAGGGTCACCGTTAGGGGCATACAGCCTCCCGTAGGTGAGGCGGTAAAGGTAGGCAACGGAATGGGCTGTACAGTAATAGTCTGACGAGCTGTATCTCGGCAGCCGGTGGTGGTATTGACCGCTGCTAAGATAACCTGATAGGTGCCCGGGGCCGTGTACGTATGGGTAGGATTAGCCGCTGTACTGGTGGGAGTCCCATCTCCGAAATCCCAGGTATAGCTATTCGCTCCGCTACTCGTATTGGTGAAGGTCACAGTGCCCCCCTGGCAGAGAAGGCTCGGAGAGACCGTAAAGCCCGCAAACACCCGCCCCCGCACCGTGATGGTTCGCTTGAGGCTATCTATGCATCCCTTGTCCGAAATCACATACAAGGTAATCGTGTAGGTTTGATTAGCGGTAGTGAGGTTATCATACACGACCGGCGAAGCAGGCGTATAACTGGTATCCCGGGGGTTACCATTGCCATAGTCCCAGATATAGGTGTAGCCCGGGGTATTCGGAATGGTGGGGGTTATACTCACCGACAAGGGCGGACACCCACTGGCAGGCGTCACAGAAAAGTTCACTGTAGGGGTAGGATGCACCGTCACATACTGCGTATCCCGACGAATACACCCGTTATAGTTGGCGGTGAGGATGACTTGATAAGTACCCGCAGCAGTATAGGTCACCGTGACTGGGGAAGCCGTCGAAGAAGATGGCGTTCCACCGGGGAAGCTCCAGCTATAGGTGGTACCTGGTGGATTGCCTACACTGGTGTTGGTGAAGGTGAAGGAAGCACTTCCCCCTTGACGGCACTTCTGGCTTGCATCCACGGTAAAGGTAGGCGTAGGATAAGGATACACATTGATGGTGCGGCGCAACGTATCTCTCCCACAATAGCCCTGCACATAGAGGGTCACCGTGTAAGTACCTGGCGTGGTATAGGTATAAGTATGTGAACGAGGCATTTGGACTGCCGCGGCCATCGCCGTGTCATAGATATACGGCGAACCATCCCCCATATCCCAGATAAAAGTCAAACTATCCCCATACGAGTTATTCGTGAAGGTAATCGGCGTACCTACACATACATTCGAAGCGCTGGGCGTAAAACGAGCCACTACGGGGGGATGCACCTTTATTTGTATTTGCTGAGAATCCCTGCCACAGTGATTGCCGATAATGTAGAGGAGATTATAGGTGCGTATGGCATTCCCCGTAGGATTAGTGAAAGTAAGCGGAGGAATATTCATGGGGCGCCCTGGCAAGGCAGTAGAGCTTCCTTGACAACACCCATACGTAGACCAGCAATACCCGTTGAAGCTAAAGAAGTCATGGCTGTCTATGTAATCCGGACAGCGGCAAGCACAGCTGCTCCACCACGGCCCACAGCACCGCCCCCCGTCTATGTATAACCCCTCCCAGAAGGGGGCCATGATGCCTGCTGCCATGTTAGGCTGAGAAAGATTGGTAAAGTTTACAGTAAGTGGGTGGCAGCCTTCCAAAGGAGAAGCTTGGATATTGGCTTTTGGAAGCGAGTCTATGGTGAGGGTCACGCGGGCCGTATCACACCCACAGAGATTGCAGGCGCGTACGGTTACGGTATAGATACCCTTCGTCGGGTAGAAATGGGTTTGGTTTTGGCCGGTGGCTTCGGGGGAGCCGTCTCCAAAGTTCCAGTAATAGGTAATGGGGGCAGAAGCGTTGGGAGGAGGATTTACGGCGGTGGCAGAGAAACTTACGTTTTGGGGCGCACAGCCGGGATTGGGATTCACATTCACGGAGGTGATACGGGGCTTGCCCGCTACCAGGATAGGCCCCCGTATCGCATACGAGGAACCGCACGCATTATAAGCATCTACTCGTATTTGATAGGTCCCAGGAGAAGTATAAGTATGCGTAAAAGGAGCCGTACTGGGAGGACTTACCGTATCTCGGGTGCCATCGCCATAGTCCCATATAAAGGTAGTCGCATTTGTATTGCTGATATTTTGAATAGTTATGGTGTAAGGCGCACATCCCCCCGCCAAAGGCGGAATGTCAAAAGTCACCGCTACATATTGCGGCTGAAAGACCACATAAATGGAGTCTTTATGCACACACCCGCCGGGATGCTGGACCGTCAAATACGCCCACCCCTCTCCAAAAGAAGTATACGTATGTACCTGCGGGGTATCGGAGAGAGTAGTAAGGGTTACTCCATCATACCCAAAGTTCCAAGTATAGATACATCCCCCACCGGGACAATCCCCCCCATTCGTAAATGTCACCGTAAAAGTCGTCGTAGGGTCGCCTGGGATGACGCAATACTTGATTGTATCCTGTAAGCCATTGCCCAGGATATCGGCCAGGCCGCCCGGCTGTATAGTGACAGCCTGCGTAGCGGTATTACAACAGCCCCCGGGATTGCACACGGTGAGCGTTACGGTATAAGTGCCGGGGTTATTGTATCTATGGCATGGGTTAGGCTGAGAGCTGGTGCCGCCATCCCCGAAGTTCCACGAGTAAGTGGTACCCGGACCCGTACCTGTGGAGGTATTCGTGAAGCATATCCGTCGGCCACGACAGGCATTTGTCGCCGTAGCCGTAAAAGAAGCCGTAGGCGTAGCACTGACCACATAGCTTTGCTGCACACTATCTCGACATCCGGCTGTATCTATAACTACGAGCTTAATAGTATGGGTACCCACCGTGGTAATCGCATTCGTAAGCGTTTGATTATTGTTGGGCCCGCTGCTCACCAAGGTACCATCCACATACCAGTTATAGGAAGTTATCGTAGAACCGTAAGTAGCACTCACATTCAGAGTCAGCGGAAGGGCATTATCGCAGCGCGGCGAGGCCGGATTTATCGCTGTGATAGAAGCTGTAGGCTTCTGGGTGACCGTATAGCAACGTATAACCGTATCTCGGCACCCCCCCTGCTGTACTATCATCATGAACTGGTGATTGCCTGTTTGGTTTACAGTAGCAGGGTTTGCAGTGCTATTCCACCCGCCAGTGGAGTTAGCTCTAAAATAAAATGTAACCGTAGCCCCTGCCGGCACCCCCACCGGAAAAAGCTGCACCGTCAGCGGTAAACTGTAAGAACACTGCGGGGAGGGCGGATCAAAAGCCAAATTGAGCGAAGCCGCCCCAGGGCAGTTATTGCTATTGTAGTTAAAGCACTGTGCCCATAAAAGCCCACCAGCAAGCCAGAAAAGCGGAGCAAAGCGTACCATATCCATAGCGAAGGTAAAGCTTAAGTAAAGACAATATTCGCCTTTTTTTTATCATTCAGTATATGTATCCTCCATTGAGAAAAATAGGGTAAAATGCCTTAGGAGCTAATCTTATCCATAAATGAGTTTAATAGGTGAGAAAGATGCGCCTTCATCTCGTCTGGTAAAGGAAAGGCCATAGCAGGAGATATAGGAAATTGTTCCAAAAACATGCGCTTTAAGGTAGCTTCTACAAAGGCTTTCAAGGGAAAAAACACCGAGTCATTTTCCCAGAGGAGCCCTTCTTGAGAGTGGTCTCGCCAACGCCGTAAAAGCCCCATAGCTCTCCGGCGCTGCGTAGAGCGTAATCCCTCTGTGAGGCTCCATAGCCAAGCTAACACAGGGGCCCAACGCGTATCGTGAGCAAAACGTTTGCGCCATTCTGTACGAAGTTGTCTGTATGCATATTGCATCCAACGCTTATCCCCGCTTCTGTAAGTCTCATACCACCGGAGAAAAAGCCACCAGAGATACTCCGAGTCTCGGAAACGCTCCCGCTCTATCCAGGCTTCTACCTTTTGTCGCCACGCCCGTACTTCCCTTTCCGGGGCAGAAGTAAGTAAAAGCATAAGATATAGATTGAGGGCTGTACTTACGCGAAAACCCAGGTTTTCCGAGCCCTGAAAAATATGTTTTTCTAACTCACCCCCATACCGCAGCCACACCTGACGAATAGCCTCCCAGTCCCCCCTTTGCACAAGATAGCCTATGCGAATAGCTAAAACTACTCGATGGAGCGCTTCATACCGAGCTTCCATTGGCCAAAATCCCTTATTTTGTGAAAATTGCCATGTTTCGTACCATTTCTCATAGAGTTCTGCCTGACGAAGATTAACCAAAAGAATACCTATATTCGTCCAAGTAAGCGCCAAATGAAACCGCTTGTACAACGGCGGAAAAGGCATTTCTTCCAACAAAGTCTCCGCCATAGACAGAGCCAAGGATAAAGCTTCAGTATAAGCTGATGCCTGTGCTTGCAAAAGCAACTGTTTATAGCTTTGCATATAGTAACTCCAAGTATCGGCTTGGGGCAAGGAGGGAAGGCGCCATCCGCCTTTGGTGCGCGTTTGGATATACGATTCAGTGGCGGCTATCTTTTGGCTCACCGCCTCATACCGCTCCTGCACCAGCTTCAGAAGCTGCTGCGTCCATCTGCTTACCTCTTCTCCAATAGCTGCCCGATGAAAGTCCCGCACATATACCTCTAAAAGGGATATAGCCCAAAGAGCCACTTCAAACCAGCCTATGGCGATAGCCTCCTGTACGGCCTGACGCCAGAGGGTCTCCGCTACCTCCGCATGCCCCCACTGCCACAGCCGCACACTCGCCCAAAGTCGTCGCCACACCCGAACCTCCACCGCTAAGCTGTCTAACTCTTGCGTGGATAAGATTTCCTCCAATGCATCCCACAATAACCGCTTGTATACTTTCAGAAGGTCGGCATTGGCCTCAGGAAAAGTACGCCTATAAGCTTCCTTGAGCGCTTCATCAGAATAGCTCTCCCACGCCCTAAGCGTCTCCAGCACCCAAGCCGTACGCGTCCCCTGTACCCGAAGGCGTACAGCCTCAAAAACCTTCTCAGGCAAACGCCTAACTACCTCCCATAAAGCCGTAGAACCCAAACGGACCTTCCGCATGCTACAAATATACTGAGATACAACCTAAAATAGCTCCACTTGGATATAAGTGACCAATAGAAAACTTCACCTCAATATACTGTGTGCCTCAAAAGCTCCCAATAGCGTATCTCGTACTACAGCACATTTGGGGTATGCGACATTTCACCCGCATAGGACTGGCTTGCTTCGCTTGGATGGCATGGGCACAAAACTTTGGCATCGGAACCACCACCCCCACCGAACGGCTGGACGTAGCAGGCGGACGCTTACGCGTACGTGCGTATAGCGGAACAGGTACCCGTCTCGCCACCGTAGATCCCACAGGCGTTTTTGGTACGTTGGCCGGTACAGCCCCAGGCGATGTCCTCCAATGGAACGGCACCGCTTGGGTACCCGCCACCCTCTCCGTCTCCGGCGACAACTGGGGTTCCCAAGTAGCCCAAACAAACGCCCCTATCCTTGGCGACGGTACCGCCGCTAACCCCATCCGCCTACAGCCCGGCACCACCGCAGGACAAGTCCTCCAGTGGAACGGCACCAACTGGGTAGCCGGAACAGCCCCAGGTGATAACTGGGGCTCTCAAGCCGCCGTTACCGCCGGCCCCATCACCGGTGACGGTACCCCAGGTAACCCCATCACCTTCACAAACGGCACCGCCGCAGGCCAGGTCTGGCAGTGGAACGGTACCGCCTGGATGCTTACCACCCTCTCCGGCGACAACTGGGGTACCCAAGTAGCCCAAACGAACGCCCCCATCACCGGCGACGGTACCGCCGCTAACCCCATCCGCCTACAGCCCGGCACCACCGCAGGACAAGTCCTCCAATGGAACGGCACCGCTTGGGTACCCGCCACCCTCTCCGTCTCCGGTGATAACTGGGGTTCCCAAACCGCCATCACCGCCGGTCCCATCACCGGCAACGGTACCACAGGTAGTCCTATCACCCTCACCGCCGGTACCAGCCCTGGCCAAATCCTCATTTGGACAGGCACAGCATGGACCGTAGCTACCCCCGCCGTGCGCAATGGCCTCTCTTTCGTCACAACCCCTACCCCCGCCATAGAACTTGGCGGAACCCTTATCAAAAATACCGATATAGGCCTTGCAGGCTTCAACCTCACCCTAAGCGGAAATGGTAAAGTAGGCATCGGCTTGGCTACCCCCGGCACCGCAAAGGTCCATATCCGCAATACCGATATATCGGGCGGCCCCGGCGTGCTCATAGAGCAGCAAAACACGGGCGCTACCCACGGGCTCTCGGTATTCCATATCAGCAATACCGCCAATACCGCCGCTATCCGTGGCGAGCACCAACATACCTCCAACGCTGTCTATGGGGTCGCTGGCACGGTAACCTCCAGTAGCACCTCCGCCGCCGGCGTACTCGGCCTCAATAGCGGGGCAGGCTTTGGCGTGGCCGGACAAAATACCGGTAGCGGCCACGGGGTCTATGGCCTTGCTACGCAGACCACCGGCGCCGGCGTCGTCGCCACCCACCAAAACACCAACGGCGCAGGGCTCGTAGCCATAGGTGGAGCTATCACCACCCCCACGGCTATCTTAGGGTTAGGAACCTCCGGAGAAGCCATAGATGCCGTAGGTAGGTGGATAGGTTCATGGAGCGACGCCTCCCAAGGCGGCACTACTTCCGGTACCCCCAAAGCAGGTCTTATCGGTACCGCCGGCCTCTTCGCGACAGGTACCCCTAACGAACAAATAGGCGTGATAGGACAATACTCCTATGAAGGTATCGGTATACAGGGCCAAGCGTGGACGCTCCTCGGCCTGGGTAATATCGCCTCACCTCCTGCCACCTATACGGATATAGGAGTCTTTGGCAGCGCCGGGGATGCAGCCCTCTTCGGCGGAGTCGCGGGGTACTTTGACTGGAATGTAGATATAGCAGGCACCATGACCGCTGCGAGTAAGTCCTTTCTCATAGACCACCCGCAAAAGCCCGCTACGCATTATCTGCGCCACTTCTGTGCGGAGGGGCCTGAGCCCAATACGCTCTATCGGGGCACCGTGCAACTGAGCCCCGACGGCGAGGCTATCGTAGAGCTCCCCAGCTACTTTGAAGCCCTCAATGCCGACTACACCTACCACCTCACTTGCATCGGCGATTACGCTCCCGTCTATGTCAAGGAAAAAATCCAAAATGGCCGCTTCGTCATCGCTGGGGGCAAGCCCGGCATGGAAGTGTCTTGGCTCGTGATTGCTCGCCGCAACGACCCCTACTGGGACGCTCGCCCTGAAGAACACCTCGTAGAAATCCCCAAAGAACCCGACAACATCGGCAAATACCTGCATCCTGAGCTGTATGGGGCAGACCCGTCCCAGCGAGCCGCCTACCGCCGAGGTCATACCCTGGAGGAGATCCGGGCACGCAAACAAGCCCTCATGCAACAAGCCCAACAAAAACCTACTCGTGAGCTAAAGACCTATGCGCCTCGCCGCTTCAATCGCTAAAGGGGTTGTAGCAGGGCTGGGCCTGCTTTGGGCACAGCCATTGGCTACCAATACAGGGGTCCCCCTGTACTTAGAGCCCGGGGGTATCGTCTGGTGCGAGGGCGGTTGGCTCAACCAGGCCGGCGGTACCTTCGAAAACCGCGGCACGGTGTACATTTCGGGCGATATTCAGAATGACGATGCAGGGCAACTTTTCCCCCCGACAGCCTCCCCGGGCACCCTGATACTGAATGGCACCACGCAGATCCTCAGCGGGAGCTTCCCTATCCGTACCGACACGCTACTACTCCAAGGTACAGCCCCCAAAGTGCTTAGCACCGACTTATACATAGACCGCCTCTTGGTGCTGGGGGATGCAGAGCTGCGCACGCAGAACCGCTTTGCCGCCATACGCAATCCCGACCCCAGCGCCATCACGCGCCAAAACGGCTTTGTCTCCAGCGACCCCGGCGGCTACTTAGAGCGTGCCACTGATAGACAAGCGGTGTATCTTTTCCCCGTAGGAGGACATACCCCCTTGCGATATAGGCCGGTGGAGATTGGGCCTTCTACTTCGGCGGCGCATCGCTTCGCTGTGCGCTTAGCCAATGCCGACCCAACCAGTGAAGGGCGTCCCCGCGACCAGCGCCACCCCGACCTCTGCGAGATTAACCCCCTCTATGACCATTATATCAACCGCCTCAGTGGGAATGACCCTGCCGAGGTACGGGTCTATTATGCCGCAGGAGACCCTGTCACGGGCCCCCTTGCCCAGTGGAAAACCGCCCTCTGGGTACCTACCCCTGCTACAGCTATCCCCTCCGGGTGGAGCCTACCGGGATGGAGCGACTTTTCGGACCCGTACTTTGCGTTTTCTGAGCTACGCTCGCAACTGGCTTTGAATGCCTCGGCAGACACGATAGAGGTAGGGCAGCCTGTCTCTTTCACGGCTTCGGCCCAGCCTACCGCCGGCACCTTCACTTGGGACTTCGGTGACGGAACCGCTACAAGTGGGAATGCTACCCAAAGCCACACTTACGCCACCCCAGGTACCTACACCGTAGCCGTGGCAGCGCCCCCTTGCTCCGACACCGCCTATAAAGCCATCGTCGTAGTGGCTCCTTTTGCCTTGTATATTCCTAATGCCTTCACCCCTAACGGAGACGGCGTAAATGATAGCTGGTCCCCCATCTTCCGAGGGGCAGTCAAAACGCTGCGGTGGCGTATATATGACCGCTGGGGGTTACTTATAGCTACGGGCGAAGGGCCCACTGCCCGCTGGGACGGCACTAAAAAGGGTGAGCCCTGCGCCGAAGGCGCCTACGTGTATGTAGTAGAAGGGGAAACCCTCACCGGCGAAAAACTCACCCGAAGCGGAACAATCACCCTCCTCCGATAGCCTTAGTCGTTTGGGACTCCGGCCGGCAGAGCACGCTCTGCTGGCCATGCGGTATCTTTGCCCTATGGTACTTCGCGTGATAATAGGCTCGCTTCATCTTGTGCTCTTCGGATGGGCGCAATCAATAGGTATCGGTACACCTACCCCGGACCCCTCCGCTCGGCTGCACATAGAGGACACCCAGCGAGGCCTTCTTATTCCTCGCCTCACCACCACACAAAGAAATGCTATACCCAACCCTGCTACGGGGTTACTTATTTATAACACCGACTGTAACCGCTTCCAATACTGGACAGGGAGCACCTGGGTTTCTCTCGCTTTACAAGCCTCCTCTTGGTGTGCTGGCTCCAGCTGGGGCTACCGAGTACCTATCACCCTCAATAACCCCAACTCATTTCCTCTCCAAAACTTCCAGGTAATGCTTCTATTGGATACCCAGACTCCTATCGCAGCGGGCAAGATGCAATCCTCAGGGGCTGATATCCGCTTCTATGACGCAAACTGTACGCCTCTCCCGCACTGGATAGAGTCTGGCCTAAATACCCCTACCACCCGCCTATTTGTCAAAGTACCCCTGCTCAACCCAGGCAGCACGACTATCTACCTTTTTTATGGCAACCCTGCCGCCGCCAATACAGCTTCGCCTACCTTAGTATTTGATTTTTGGGAGGACTTTAACGGTAGCTTAGGCCAGTTCCAAACCTGGGGGGCGCCTGCCTACACTATTACAGGTGGGGTGCTTAGCTATACCGGCGGAGGAAGTTTTACCCTCACTACAGCGCTCCCTTATGCCCTCAATAATAGCCTGGGCACCAATACCGCCGGTGCCTTCTTAGAAGCCCGAGTTCGGTATGGTCCTCCCTCCTCAGGCGCCAATACCTACAGTGGCGTCTTAGAAGCAAATTCTGCGCAAACCGGCGGATGTTCGAATAACGCTTGCGGCCAAGCGGTCATCCACTACATGCGAGAAGTAAACTCCCAAAATATTGGCGTGTGGGTAGGGAATGGCGCCGCCGCCTCTTACAATATCTATTACAACAGCAACTGCTGGACCAGTGCAGACAACACGTGGTATATCCTTGGTCAGAAGGTCCTTCCTGCTCAGGCATTTTTCCTAAGAGACTACACAAGCATGTGTAATACTGCCACCTTTGGCTGGGCCCGCGATCTACGGTGGATTATCTTGGGGCATTTTGATGGCTTTAACACGAATAGTCAAGATACGGAGTACGACTGGGTACGGGTACGCAAGGCTGCCCCTGCGGATCCCACTGCCACCCCCCTTCCTGAGGAAACCCCCTCAGCCTGTAACTAAGCTACAGTACGCTCGCTGGCTGCGCTAAATACAAGTCCAGAAGCTTATGCGCAATCTCCACCAGCGAAGTACCTGGGGGAAACACCGCCTTCACCCCCTGCGCTTCCAAAGCGGGTATATCTTCCGGCGGGATGATACCGCCTACGGTGACGGGCATATCCCCTCGGCCTAACTTGGTGAGTTCCTCTAATAACAGCGGGACGAGGGTATCGTGAGCGCCTGCGAGAGAGGAGACCCCGATAAAATGCACGTCATTTTCCACGGCGCGGCGGGCGGCTTCTTCGGGCGTCTGAAAGAGCGGCCCTAAATCTACGTCAAAGCCCATATCTACGAGGCCCGAGGCCACAGCTTTTGCGCCCCGGTCATGGCCATCTTGCCCGAGCTTGGCGATGAGGATGCGGGGCCGACGCCCATACCGCTGGATAAACTGCGTTATTTTCTGCTGGAGGGCCTGCCAGTCGGGGTTCTCGCTGAGGTGCTGGGCATACACGCCGGTCACGATTTGAGCGGTGGGTTCGTACCGGCCAAAGGCCCGTTCCATAGCCGCAGAAATCTCCCCTAAGGTAGATCGGCGCCGCGCCGCCTCAATCGCCACCGCTAAAAGGTTTTCTTTTTTATCTCGCGCTGCCCCGTACAATCTTTCTAAAATATCCCGTACGGAGGCCTCATCTCTTTTAGCTTTGACGGCCTGAAGGCGAGCAATTTGTTTTTCACGTACCGCGTGGTTGTCTATTTTGAGGATAGGCGGCAAGGGCGCTTCTGGGACGAGAAAGCGATTGACACCGACCCATACTTCTTCGCCGGTTTCCAGGCGGGCTTGTCGCTGAGCTGCGGCCCGCTGTATTTGGAGCTGGGGCCATCCCGCCATAATCGCTTTTGTCATACCGCCCATCGCCTCTATCTCCTGGATCCACTGCCAGGCTTTATCTGCCAGCTGACGGGTAAGCTGCTCCACCAAAAAGCTTCCCCCCAAGGGATCTACGGGTCGGGTGATGTGGGCCTCCCGCTGTAAGATAAGTTGGGTATTGCGGGCTACTCGCGCCGAGAGTTCGCTGGGTAGTGCGAGTGCCTCATCAAAGGCGTTGGTGTGTAGCGACTGGGTGCCGCCCAGCGCAGCTGCCAGCGCTTCTATGGCGGTTCGGGCGATGTTATTCATGGGGTCTTGGGCCGTAAGGCTATAGCCAGAAGTCTGGCAGTGCGTGCGCAGCGCTAAACTCTTGGGGTTTGTGGCCCCCAGGTCACGCATGAGCGTAGCCCAGAGCCAACGCGCCGCCCGTAGCTTCGCTACTTCCGTAAAAAAGTGCATCCCAATCGCAAAAAAGAAACTCAGCCGCGGCGCAAACTGGTCTATAGGTAAGCCCGCTGCCAGCCCTGCCCGTACGTATTCCAGCCCATCCGCCAGCGTAAAGGCCAGTTCCATATCCAGAGTCGCCCCCGCCTCATGAATATGATACCCACTGATGCTAATGGAGTTAAACTTGGGCAGATGTCGGGAAAGATAGGCAAAAATATCGGTGATGATGCGCATGGAGGGTTCTGGGGGATAGATGTAGGTATTGCGCACCATGAACTCTTTGAGAATATCATTTTGGATGGTGCCGGTGAGCTTTTCTTGGGGTACGCCCTGCTCTTCTGCGGTGACGATGAAGAACGCCAAAACGGGGATGACGGCGCCATTCATGGTCATGGAAACGGAGACCTTGTCCAAGGGGATGCCGTCAAAGAGGATCTTCATGTCCTCCACGGTATCTATGGCGACTCCGGCTTTGCCCACATCGCCAATCACGCGGGGGTCATCGGAGTCATAGCCTCGGTGGGTAGGCAGGTCAAACGCTACGGATAGGCCGGTCTGGCCTGCAGCCAGTGCCTTGCGATAAAAGGCGTTGCTTTCCTCGGCGGAGGAGAAGCCGGCGTATTGGCGGATAGTCCAGGGCTTCCCGATGTACATGCTCGCATAAGGTCCGCGCAAGTAAGGCGGCCCCCCTGCGATGTAGTCTACATGCTTCATAGGACCAGGAGGTCTATATCTACGCTTTCTTTATGGAAAAGGCGGGCCAGGGTACGGTTCGTGAGCTGCCGGCCATAGGTATAAACGCCCGTTTTGAGCATGTGCCCTGCAGCCAAAAGGGTACGAATCCCCCCCGCATCTCCCAGCCGTAAAAGTATCGGGAGAAGCACATTACTAAAAGCAATAGAAGCCGTGCGCGGCACGCGAGAAGGGATATTGGGCACGCAATAATGGACCACGCCATACTTGGTGAAGGTGGGCAGTTCGTGGGTGGTTTGTACGCTGGTTTCTACATTACCGCCTTGGTCTATGGCTACATCTATGATGACGCTGCCTTCGTTCATTTTCGCCACCTGATCGGCGGTCACGACGATGTGCGCGGGGGAACCTTTGCGGTAGAGCGCCCCAATCAAGACGTCGGTTTGCGGCAGCAGTTCATCTAAGAGGTCAGGTTGAATAAGGCCTGTGGGCAGGGGCTGGCCTAAAGCGATACGCAAGCGCTGGAGGCGATAGACTTCTTCGTCCAGCACATGGACGCTGCAGCCGAAGCCTAATGCGGCCCGCGCGGCATATAAAGCTACAGTTCCCGCCCCTAAAATAAGGACGCGGGCTGGGGGTACGCCGGTGATACCCCCTAAGAGCATGGCTCGCCCCTGCTGGCCTAAGAGTTCTGCGGCGATTTGCACCGCTGCATACCCCGCTATTTCGCTCATGATGCGCATGATGGGGAGGCTCCCGTCTTTAGCCTGCAAAAACTCATAGCCAATCGCCGTGACATTTTTATCCAAGAGCGTCTGTAAGAAAGCCTCTTGTAAAGACCCCATGTGCACAGCAGAAAAGAGTATCTGCTTTGGCCGGAGGAACTGTAGCTCGCGTTCGGTAGGCGGGGTGATTTTTACGATGCACTCGGCGGCTTGATAGACTTCTTCGGGGCTATAAACGAGGGTAGCGCCGGCTTCTGCGTAGGCTCGGTCTGGGAAAGAGGCGTATTCTCCTGCCCGATGCTCAATAAAGACTTGGTATCCCCGAGCAGTAAGCGTAGCCACGGCAGAAGGGGTGAGCGGCACCCGTCGCTCTTGTAAGTGCCTTTCCCGCGGTATGCCTATGGCTAAGGAAGTGCCTTCTCGGGTTAGACGTTGCGCAAGTGGTTGTGGTTGAAGGCCTGCGGCATGCCCGCCCCCCATAGCTTATACCACCTCCAAAATCGTGACCTGATACTTTAGCGCCTTGCCTGCCAGCGGATGATTGGCATCCAGCTCTACGCTTTCTGCATCTACCTGGGTCACATACGCCAAGATAGGTTCTGCTTCTGGCGCAGAAGAGGTATACAGCTGCAACACATCCCCTACCCGCAGCTCCTCTCCCCCCTCATCCGAAAGCCCTTGAAGCTGTGCCCGCGGTACCCGAAAAACCAGCTCTTCCCGATAAGGACCGAAGGCTTCCTCAGGCGAAAGGGTAAATGTATGCGTCTCCCCCGCCGAAAGCCCCATAAGGGCCTCTTGAAATGCTGGAAGTACCTCAGGATCTCCTACTGTAAACGTAAGCGGTTCCGAACTTTCACTCAGGACCTGGCCGCCTTCATCCATCAAGACATACCGCAGCGTGACTGTGCTGCCTGGATTAATACGCATATCTGCGCTAAGGTACAAAAAAAGAAACAGGCGGGAGCTCAACCCGAGGGGAGCTCAACCGCCTGGGCTTGCTTCGTTGTGGGCGACTACTCTTCCCCAAAGGTGCAGGAGCGACTCTGATCCCGCCAAGGGGTTTCTGCTGAGCGGTACTTCCGGCCGCTTGAAACGACTTTTGCGCTACCTAAAATACCTTTGACCGCTAAAAGAGGGCTTTGGGCTTTTCAAGAGGGATATCCTACTTTCTGTACTGCGGAAAGTGCATTTCGGGCGTGGGGTTTGATTTTTTGGCCCGTGACAAGAAGCCCTCAAGTTTTTGTTTCTTTGGAGGTGCGGGTACTGGTAGCCATGAGCGGGGGCGTAGATAGCAGCGTCGCCGCTGTGCTCCTTAAGAAGCAAGGCCATGCGGTGATTGGCCTCACTATGAAGACCTGGGCTTATGAGTCGGCCGACATACCCCGCCGGAAAAACACCGGCTGCTGTAACTTAGACGATATCAACGATGCCCGCAGCATAGCAGTGCGCTATGGCTTCCCTCATTATGTGCTGGACCTGCGGGAGGAGTTTGGCCAAGCGGTGATAGAACATTTTGTAGAGGAGTATTTAGCTGGGCGCACCCCCAACCCCTGCATCCTGTGCAATACCTACATCAAGTGGGATGCGCTTCTGCGGCGGGCTCAGCAGCTCGGCTGCGAGAAGATAGCTACGGGGCACTACGCCCGCATAGCGTGTGAAAACGGCCGTTACTTTATTCGCCGAGCCAAAGACCTGGATAAGGACCAGTCTTACGTGCTCTGGGGCCTCTCGCAAGAGGTCTTAGCGCAGACGCTTTTCCCGCTGGGCGAGTACTGCAAGAGTCAGACTCGGGCCTTAGCCGCCGAATGGGGGCTCACGCGGGTAGCGGAGAAAAAGGACTCGTACGAGATATGCTTTGTGCCTGAGGGAGATTACCGGGCCTTCTTACGCAGGAAGGCCCCTCAAAAGGTCGCTGCGCTCCAAGGGGGGCCTATCCGCCACATAGATGGGCACATCGTGGGGCAGCACGAAGGCTATCCTTTCTATACGATTGGCCAGCGGCGTAACCTCCCCGCCTTAGGCACTCCCCACTATGTGGTAGAGATACACCCGGAAACCAATACGCTCGTGATTGGCCCGGAGAGCGCCTTGTACAAGCAGGAGCTTATTATGCGGGATGTCGTATGGCACAAGTATCCTAAGCTCCCGTATGAAGGCTATCCGGTCACAGTCAAGATTCGGCACATGGACCCTGGCCATGTGGGCCGGCTTTATACAAGCTCGCAAGGGACCCTGCGTGTAGAGTTTGCGGCAGGCGTCAAAGCTATTACCCCCGGCCAGGCCGCTGTAGCTTATGAGGGCGACGACCTGGTGGTAGGGGGCTGGATTGCCTGAAACGCATACTTAGGCAAGTATCTTTATCTATCTCTCCCCAAGGCATATCTTTGTCCAGATGTGGAGGTATGTTTTAGGGCTTGCTTGGGTCCTTCTATGGGCACAAGACGCCACCGCCTGGCGCTGGCAGTACACTGTTTCGGAGGGGACCTTTGAGCCTACCCCTGTGCCCATAAAGGGAGGCATAGAGCCTAACCACGCCCTCTACGGGAAAACGCTCGTGGCACGCGACACGATCTATTCCCTGGTAACCCTAAAAGACACCGGCGGGCCTACCCAAGCTCTCTTTCTCCCCCCCACCTCTGTCCTCAATCTCACCGGAGTCATCCCCGCCGGCAGAAGCTTTGCGGCAGTGCTGGTCTCTACCCGCACAGGGGCGTTTTGCTATGCAGTGGGGCTCTACGCCACTGACCCTAACGCAGACATTTATGGCGTAGACTTTGTCGTGGATACCACGGCAAACACCCTCTACTTACTGAGCCGCCTTTCTTCCTCTTCCATTACGCCAAGTGGCTCCCTGAATGTCTTATATCTACAAGGAGGGTTGAGTAGCTATCCGGGGCCCTCTGTGCCTACTTTCCCTGAGGCGGCGGTAGCTGTACGCATAGAAGGAATAGGCACCCCCAGCTTAAGCCCCACTATAAACTGGCTACAGGTAAATCAGGGCCAAATCTTCCCCTATGCGCTCGCCTACGATGAAGATGATGAAGTCCTCTTCCTGGGCGGAACGATTACAAGCAATCCTGGAGCCGGAGCGACTTTCCAGGTCCGAGTACCTTCACCACCTGCGTTTAATGGCACTTTATCTAACGCAGGAGTCCTACCCCTCAGCCGCGGCTTTGTAATGCGGTGCGATGCCAATCACCCTAATCTCGCCGTCACGCATATTCTTTTTGCTGAGAACCGCACGCCTCCCGCGACCTTCTACTCCTTACATGGGCGCAATCTTTGGCTACATGATGGACAGTTGCTATGGCTTACAGACTACGACCACAGAGCAAGTAACATCCTTTTCCAGATACACACTTCAGGCGGTTATACGAGCGGAGGGTGGTCTCTTGTCTCTGCCTCTAAACATTTTTTGCTCCTATGGCCATTAGATACGTCAGACTTAAGCCCTTTAGGTGGGGCTACCTCGCCGCCTCAGTTCCTTTTTGAGGAGACTTCTGGGGCGAGTGGGCCTCCAGCTCCCCCGGCTTTTTATGCCAGCTGGGCAGGCGATACCCTGACTTTGGCTTGGAGTGACACATTGAGCTACAGCTTTGGCGCCCCAGTCAATGCGACATTCTCAGGGAATAGGCTATATTTTACTCAGTGGCAATATATAGGAGGGGCCCCTCCTTCTTTGCAGCTATTGCGTGTGCATGCTACGCCTGCCTATGCGTCGGGGATTTGGCCGGTACTTACGGGCCTTCTTAGCGAAGGACCAGAACGGCTGTATTGGACAGGACACTTCACCCCGAATACGCCGGATACGCTCCGTTTATCCTCTACTTCAGGTTCAGGGCGAGCGCTTCAGTCGGGTAACGGCGTAAAAGGCTACTTAGCGGGCCTCCACTGGCCGCTCAGCGCCTCTATACCTCGCCTGGTAGGCATGCATCCCCTGCGCACACGGGGAGGAGCTTTCGCCACCTGGTATGGCATAGGCCGAGATAGCTACGGACACTTTTACGGATGGGGGGCCGGCCGAGATACCCTCTACGTAGGGCCTACTTATCCGGCGGGGGCCGACACCGCCAAGGGCTTTGGTACAGACAGGAAGATGCGCTATTGGCTGGGACGCTTGGATTGGTACCGCTTGCACTCCATAGGACCAACGGGCAGCACTTGTGCCCCTGACCTCTGGAACGCCTCTGGGAGCCACCGGCTGTATGGCAGCTTTCCCCAAGACTCCGGGTACCTCTTGGTCTGGATGCCAGAGGATCCCCGCGGCCAGTATCCCCTGCCGCATCACTGGCAGTGGATTGGGGCTCAGGCCCTCCGCTGGCCCACCGACACCAGCGAAGTACCGGTAACTTTTCCAGCCTATCTTCTGCCCGGGCGGATGCCGCCCGGCCGCTACTTCCTCACAGGCGTGGTGGGAGGGCCACGGCTGCCCCACTTCGCCGATGTCTTAGACACCGTTTGGGTAACTATTACAGGTACGACAACGCCGCAGCTCTACGAAAAAGAGCCCTCGCGCCTACACTTCGTAACTCGCTTCATAGGCTCTACCGACCCTGCTTATCCCTATGCCCATACGGGCACTTACCCGATGCGCCAAGTGCGCTTTGAAGGACAGCTTCAGGCTATCATCTCCGTACCCTGGCAAGCCTTTGCCGGAGAATCTCCCAGCGAAATGCTGTATATCTTAGAAGAAACCAACGACTCGGTGCGGCTCTACCGCGCCAATCTCACGGATGAAACTATCCGTCCTATTCGTCGGTGGTTCAAATATACTGGGAGTCCCAGTCCCGCCACTCGGGAGTTTGGGTTAGACACGGTGCTGGCTACAAATGCCGGCTGGACCCTGCCGGCCCCTTTCCAACTGGTATGGGATCCGCAAAGTAGTCGGCTTCTGCTGGGGGAGAAAAATACCCGCATCCGAGCGATTAATCCCTATTCCAGCGAGGATGCCTTAGTGCTGAGTGCCCGTGGGGTTGGATCAGGCACAAACACCACCGGCTATCCTCGCAAAGGCGGGTATCGTCCCTTCAATGGAGGGCTTTTTGTGGTGGGAGCTCAGGGCCAGTTGGTCCTATTTGCAAGTAACGCTGCTCTTACAGGTCTCTTTAGACTCACGCCAGACAGTCGGGACTCTTTTCTTCTACGCGTAGGAGGAAACACCTCTCCTACATCAGGCTGTGATGGAATAGGCACAAACGCTCGTCTCTGGACCGTCCAGGCAGCCACCCTCGTAGGGGACACGGTGTGGTTTATAGACAGGCCCCCTGCGGGAGTATGTGGCAGCACGGGGGCAGAGCTTTTGCTACGGCGCGCCTATCCGAGCACAGCAGACCCTCGCCGAGATACCGTGGAGACGGTGGATACTCTGCGATCACTCCTCCTCATCCTCAGTGCAACAGAGGTACAGTATCGTAGCCTCCCTACGCCTCATCTCCTCATAGCTGTAGGCAATCACCTTATCCGCTATGATATTGCCACCCAGCAAAAGGACACGTTGTGGGGCTGTGGGAATAGTGGCTGCTGCGCGTATGGCACAAGCGATGCCACGCAAGGAGGGCTGCTCGAGGTGGCGCTCCTACGCAGTGGAGCCATAGCAGCTGTAAACAGCGGAAAAACCGTGCGCCTGTACGTACCGCTGTATTGCCCCAGCGAGGGAGACGATACGCTGCTCACAGAGACTACCATAGCCAGCAGCAGCGGACCTTTCTCCCCTAATGGCTCGGAGATTGGAGTAGCTCTCCCCTCCATTTCGGCAGGGAGTGGGCTTTTTACTACCGCTGGGGAGCTTGTCCCTTCCACGTGCTCTGCCGCCCACCCACTGCGCTTTTACGGCTACCGTCTCCCTCTTCTTAGCGTAAGCATAACGGCCCCGGACACGGTATGCGAGGGCATGACCTTTCATACTTTCGCTGTGGTGGATACTACGGGCACAGGGTACGGTGGAGAAGAGGGTTGTCCACTCACACTGCCATCCTCGCCTTCTCCTACTCAGGGGCGTATCAGCTTTATAGAGGATAGAGCAGAAGGGGTATTCCGCTGGCGGGCTATGAGCGCGGGATACGATACGCTAAAGGTAGCTATTCCCCCTCGGCTGAGCTGCTTCTTTGGGTCGGCTACCTACGAGTGGCCTATTCGGGTGCGGACAGGCCACGTGCTGCGGCTACGGGTGCTTACCGAAGGGCCTTGGCGCCCACAAGTAGCCGCCCTCAGACCCCATCCCCTCCTCTCTCAGAGGGAACTCATCCGCTATGCATTAGGCTATACGGGACTCACCGCAGACTCTCTCTGGCGTCTCCCCACTCCTCCCTCAGAGGCCGCCTTGTCGGCATGGTTCCTAACCACGGATTTTCGAAGACCCTGCATCTTCAACCCATCTACAGGATCTTGCTCGCCTCTCTTGAAGCCCTATTTCGTAAGTCCCGTGCGCATAGAGCTGCGGGAAACTCCAGCAGGGCCCGTGGTGGACACAACCTATGGCCTGCTGGACAGCGCAGGGCGAGTATATCCTTTCTGGGCAGCAGCATATCCCTTTAGCCCAGATCAAGATACGCTGTACTTCTGCCACTGTGATGTAAGTACACCCAAATGGGTCATCGTGCGTTTTCCTAACCATTTACCCTTGCGGACGAGTGCGGCCCTTTCGCTTAGTACCACGGTGGGCGTGCCTACGTTCTTAGATTTGCGAGACCCCTCTGTGCTGGACGGTATTCCTGGGGTGGCGTATGCGCTCTTGCCAGACAGCACAGTGTCTCCTCCTGCGATGCGGGCGGGGACCTGGTCGGGCAACTGTAGCGACATCCATAATGCTTTCCTTCCTGGGCCGCACCACGATGCTGGTGTCATTAATGCAGCCGACTGGGAGTTCCTTCTGCCTCGGCAAGGCGTAGTAGGGGGAGGTGCTTATTCTTGGGCAGACTTAGACAATGACGGAAGTGTAACGGCTGCAGATGCCGTTATTCTCCTCAAAAACCAAAACGCCCTCCGTCAAAGCACCGTCTCGGATTAGCGGAGTAGGTGGATGCTTTGCTGGATAAGCTGCTCGCATAATGCATCTCCCGCAGAGGAAGTAGTCCGATGCAGCTCTATGCGCTGGCCTGCAAGCTGCGCTTTGATCCATTCGGGTAAGATCGTGGTACTCCAAGAAAGCTTCTCAGCAGGAAAGGCTTGGAGGTGCTTTTCCCACTGCCTTACGGCTTCTTGCATGCGAACCGGGTGGAGCCGGGCTTGGTAAAGTTTCTTCATCAGGGCTACAAGTAGCACGGCAGATGCCACCCTGGGCTGAAACTTGCGTAAGAACTGTAAGCCTTTATGAAAAGCCCTCACCGTCTGAAAAGGTTCTCGGGCCTCCTTATATATTAGGGGTAAAAGCACATGCACCTGCAGCCTAAGGAAAAGAGGTACTCGGCGTCGCAGGAGAAGGGACTCCAGCACTTCAGCCCCCTCACGGGGCTGACCCATCAGCCATAAAAGCTGCCCCCACAGAAACTGGCTTTCTTCCTTATATAACTGGGGCTCTTCTGCCCATAGACGGAGCGTCTGTTGATGTCGCCGAATAAACCCCGGCGAGGCATGCACCAAAAAAGTAAAGAGGATGCCATAGAGATACACAGCCTTCTCATGGGCAGTCAAAGGGGGGTACTAACGAAGAAGCCCACCTTGTGGCCTCTCTTAGGTCTTTGCGCGCCATTAGCGTACAAAGCCATCCATTCAGACGGAAAGTATTATGGTACGAGACAGGGACAAGGGCAAGAGCGCGCTCGCAGTATTCCAACGCAGTAGCCCCATCCCCACACGCCAGGGCATACAAAATACGGAGGTTTATTTCGGTAGCGAGCTCGTCTGGGGAGGCAGGCAAGGACTGACTCCAGCGGGTAAGTCGCTGAAGGCGCCTGAGCAAGCGCTGCGCTGCCTGGGTATAGGAACCGCCATGCTCATGTAAGAGGCGGTGAAAAAGCAGTTGCAACCGCTGGCGTTCTACACTCAAAAGGAGCTGTCTCACTTGCCCTTCTATTTTACGCAGCGTGCGGCTACTTTGCGTAAGGTGCCCCGCTTCTGCCTCCCACCGAAACCGCCGAAAAACAAAGCGCAGCGCCTCCAGAGGGTGCTCAGGTAAGCGCTGCAAAAGAGCTATAGCTTCTTTTGACAAACCGACTTTACGATACAGTTCCGCTCCTGTGAGGACCCACTCGGAGGGTGGAGAGGTACGGAGAGGGTGCTTTTGGTGTTTTTCCAGGAAGGCGCGCCGCCAGAGCCACCGCTCGGCACGCTGGGCCAGCTCCTTCTCGCTAAGCGAGAGACCCACAGGCGCCAGAGACACCCGCAAGCGATACAGGAGCTTCTGCGTCTTGGGGCCTAACTCCCGCTGAGCTTCCTCCCACAAGGAACGCCATTCGGTCTCCGATAGGCGCCTGAGGTACCTTTGTAATCGCCTCATGGTCCCCCGAAGATAACACAAAATAGCTTTTAGTACGCATATAACCCTTATCTCATGGTCTACCTTGGCTATTTTAGCGTACATTTTTGGGTTTCATGAAGCCTTAACTTTGTGGTGATATGACCCGGCGATGGACACTTGTAGGAGGCTTACTGAGCCTCGCCTCTCTCTGGGGCAACAATCTGCAGATTACAAACTTCTCTGTGAATCAAGCCAATCAGACGGTCACCTTTGCCATCAGCTGGCAGAATGCCTGGCGTTTGACCACGCCCCCCGGCAACTGGGATGCGGTATGGGTATTTGTCAAGTTCCGGCCATGTAATGCCTTTACTGACCCATGGACGCATGGTACGATAAGTACTACGCTGGCGGACCATACCTTCCCGTCCCAGTTAGAGCCTGTGCTGTCAGACGGGAGTGCTGTGGGCATAGACCCCGCTCCTAACAACTTGGGTGTGATGCTACGACCAGCCAGTACAGGTACTTTCGCTACTTTCGGGCCCTACACCGTCACCCTCAAGGTCACTAACCTCCCCACCACCGGTAGCTACGACTTTAGGATTTTCGGTATTGAAATGGTATTTATTCCTCAGGGGGCCTATACCTTAGGGACACTAAACGGCTGGTATTCCTGGAGTGACCAAGCCGCCTATGCTTTTGACCAGAATGGCAATAATGGCGACCCCCACGTGCCTTATGTCATCTCCTCTGAAAACTCGATTGCGCTCAAGTGGGCCGGCTCCGGTGCCACTTCCATCACTGTACCCGCTGCCTTCCCCAAAGGCTACAAGCCCTTCCATGTCATGAAGTATGAAATATCCCAAGGGCAATACGCTGCTTTTCTGAACACCCTTCCTGCCGCTTCCGCTTCCCTCCGATGGGTAGGGAGCTTTGGTAGCTATCGCAATCGTTTGGCTAACTCGGGGACTTACCCTAACCAATACTATTCGGATAGGGAGGATCGCGCCCAAAATTATTTTTGCTGGCATGACGTGTGCGCTTACTTAGACTGGGCCGCGCTGCGCCCTATCACTGAAATGGAGTATGAAAAAATCTGCCGAGGCCCCCTCCCCGAAGTACGCGGCGAATACGCCTGGGGCAGCACTAATATCACAGCCGGTACCACCATAGGGATTACCCCTGAAAACGGTACCGAAACCTTCACCAATACCAACGCGAACTGCACCTATAATAATGTAACCTACACAGGGGGCGACGGCGGACAAGGTCCGGTGCGGGTAGGCATCCATGCTGAGCCGGGCTCCCCTTCCCGCGAAGCCAGCGGGGCTACCTACTACGGGGTCATGGACATGAGCGGTAACGTATGGGAAATGGTGGTAATCGTCTCTGGACCAGATGGAAACGTAGGAACCCCTGCTTTTACCGGGAGCTGGGGCGATGGCGTCTTAGATTGGACCAGCGGCATAGCTAACCAAGCCGACTGGCCGTTAGGAAACCCGGGCGGGTTTGGCTTTCGCGGGGGATCCTGGGGTAATGATTGGCGAGACCAGCGAGTCTCGGCACGGAATGCTTCCTATGCAGGCCATGGCGGCGCTAACTGCGGCGGCGCCCGCAACCCCAACTGTCGTCATGAACATCATGGCGGACGAGGGGCCCGCTAAACCTTCCGTCCAAGCGTATGCGGTGGTTGGGGTGTCTTCTCGGGGGTCTGGGCCTCCTCCTCTGGGCCCAGCCCCCCAACGATAACTGCACGAATGGTGCCTTTATCTCCTTCGGCTCACCGCCCGACCCGTATGCTGTAGGTACCTTTTACAGCGATACCGTGGATATCACCGCAGCCACCCTCCAAGCAGGTGAGTACATCCCCCCAGGCGTCCCTAACGGCAAAAGTGTCTGGTACCGCTTCTACCTCCCCACCACCCGTACCGTACGCATCATCCTCCGTCAAGTAGGCACCAACATAGATCCTACCTATGTGGGATGGACCCTCTACCGAGGGACTACCTGCTTACCTGGCGCTGCCCAGCGCGTAGATCCCCCCATCGTCATTATGGAGGGCTATACCCATGCCTGCCTCACACGCGGGTGGTACATGGTTCAAGTCGGGGCAAACTTAGCGGCCAGTGGGCCAATCTTCTTAGAGCTCCAAGTGAGTGCGCCCCGCATAGATGCCGGCGCCGAAGCGTACTACGACCACATGGCCACCGCACAAAACCTCGGCCTCCTCTCCACCTCCAGCAGCAGCGTGCTCCTCAAAGATGTAACCTTTGACTTTGCGTGCCAGTCCGTCTCCGCCGGCGAAACCCTCTGCGATAACGACTCCACTTGGAGCAAATCGAGTTGGCATGTCTTCCGCACCGATGGCCACATGGATTGGCTCGGCTTCGAACTCTCCGAAGACCCCTGGAATACAGCCAACCCCAATCCCCGCGAATGGCGCCTCTTCCTCTACGAAGGCAATGCTCTCACCGACTCGGCCACAGGTCTCACCCTGGTAAATGGTTGTATACCCCTCACCCAAAGCTTAACGAACGTACCCGCACGATACGATTGGCTCTGTCAGCTTAAGCCCAATACCTACTACTCTATCAAAATCCTCGGCCGCACAGGCTACGCCAATCGCGTACGCCTACGCCTCTATGAGCGAGGCAGCCAACCCGCCCTCTCTCCTCATCCGCTCACTATCCCGCCTACCCATCAGCTCGGCGCGTTGTCCTTTGGGCCTACCTATACCGTAAGCGACTACTGGAGCTGCCAAAGCCGCCTCTCCAACAATCCTTGTGGTGCTTTCGGTAGCTCCGTAACCCCAGATGATACGATTGGCGACTTTGATTTAGCCCTCTATTACACCTTTACCCTCACGGGGCCTGCCCATGTCCGCTTATGGTATACCCATCCCTGGTACTGGTGGTACTGCATGGGTACGGTGCGCTTTCGGGTCTTTGCCGGCAGCACCGCTACCAACGGCTGCAATCTCCCCCTTCAAGCCACCATAGATAATGACGGCTGGATACAGTGCCTCCCCGCCGGAACCTACACCGTGCAAGTGCTCGCACGCATCAACCGCAGCAGTCTATGGGGCACTTGTTCCTCTCCTTATAGTGCCTTAGGGCTGCCTGTAAACTTCCATGTGCAGTTAGGCTCTACGCCCCAGCAGCTTTTCGGCTTACATAACCGCCCCCAAGAAGCCGACTCTATCAATAATGGCGCTCCGCTCACCCCCGGCGTCACCTACTATGCCCGCGAAGACACCTTAGATTGCCGTACTACCGTCCTCCCCGCTGGAGACGTCTGTGGCACAGCCAATAACCGCGCCATCTATCGCATCATCTATGTCAACCAGGCCGGCATCTTAGAAGTAGGCGGGGGGAACTGGTGGCGCTTCCGTTATCGCCTATACCGAGGCGATGCCCGCTATGAACCAATTGTGGCCGGCCGCATCCAAAACCTCATAGACCAGATGGGCTGCCAAGACCTCTTTTACCCCGCCAAAGTCTGCGTTACCCCCGGGTATTATACCTTGGTGAGCTTCGGCGATGATGGCGATATAGGCGAGCGCGATAGGCCTTGGGTGCGTCTCCATGTCTTTCCCCCAGGCGAAAGGCGCTTTTATGACCCTACCGCCGCTACCTCTAACCCCGGTGACCCAGACCCCCGCCCCGGCCCAGAAGTCGTAGGCACCTTAGGCAGTGGCACCAATAGCCTCACCGCTACTCCTACCCGAGTCACCTGCGACGACAATCCCCTCCCCATCTTAGGCTATGCCCCTTGTGGGGGCGCTACCAAGCAGTTCTACTGGGAAGTCTATATCAGCGAACCCAGCTTAGTGACCTTCTCCCCCCAATACACCTATATTGCCTGGCCAGAGCTGGGCGTGACGGGCTGGCGCACCTTCCGCGGGCGCATCAGCGATGGCTCTATCTACGCCCTCTACCGGGATTGCCACGGCGGCTATACCGCTTGTATGGAACCCGGCTGGTATACCTTCGTGGTCTATGCTGTGGGGGGTACCTATACTAACCCCTCCTATAGTAGCGGACGAGGCGGAGCGATTGGCAACCAAATCTGGTTCACTATCAGCCGAGACCCCCGCTCCCAAAAGTTTGGCACCTTCGCTACTGCTGACCGCCCCGGCAACTTAGATTGGGTACCTCACTATGTGTATGCCCCAAACCAACACCGCAGCTATACCTTAGATTGGGAGTTCTGGCCTTGCAGCAACAATCTCCCCTTCCCTTCGGGCATCACCCCCTGCGGTGCCGGCCAAAACCGCATCAGCTACCGAGTCTTTTCTATTACCCGTCCCAGCTACCTCGTGATATACCAAAACGGCTGTTATAGCTCTTCTCGGCTCTATCAAGGGGATATTACTGCTCTTGCGCCGCCCTATACCATTATCCATGATTGCTTCTCCGGCACAGGCCGCATATGCTGGCTTCCCCCAGGTACTTATACCCTGGTCACCTTTGCAGGAGATGGCTGTATAGGGGACACCTATACCCCTACCCTCTACGTAGACTCCGTGGGCTATTCCCTCCATAACTATGCCCGAAACGCCTATGACTTCGGTACTTTGCCTGCAGACAATACCGAATACCGTACTAAGCCCGGAGACCCCTTAGGGCCCTATGGCCGCCCAGGCAGTACCGACTTTATCTTTTGCACCACAGATGCTTTCAATACCGACCCGGCCAACAACTGCCCCTTGGGCACCATCAATAACGCTACCCCTTCTGATAACCCACCGACCGTATTACCCGATAGACGCCGAAACCTCTGGTATACCTTCGTGGCGGGGGGAAATGTACGCGTGCATGTCAGTGTCTATCCCCAAACCCCCGGCACCGGAGCCCAGCCCGCCTTCGCCGTATATGAAAGTAATGACCCGCCGGGAGCTTTCCCCGCCAGCGTAGACTCTACTATCCCCGATGGGCTTACCCTCATGGCCTCTTCTCAGTCATGGTGGTGGTGCTGTGACCAGTATCAAACCATCAGCTTCATGCGAGACGGGTGTAAGCCACCTAAACGCTACTACATCGTCGTCTATCGCAATACCTGCGGCAAAGAACCCAACATCCAAGTAGAGGTGGGCGTTCGCTTAGAACCCCTGCCGGGGGGAGGGGTGAACTACGACCACTACTCCCAAGCCAACGTTATCACAGGCAACCCTACCACTACCTGTGACCTCCCGTATACTTGGGTACCTCTGGGCCAGGGTACCTACACCGGCTGCCAAGGAGACCTCACTTGCGCTACTAAAGACCCTACTGACCAAAACTCCTGCGGTACCCGTACGATATGGTACGCCTTTGAGTCCGCCATCACAGGCTACATCTTTCTCAACTATGACCGTCCCGGGGTAGGCCAGTACAACTACAATCCCAACGATATCCAGCTCTATTACCAAGCTGTACCCGGGGACTCTTCTTCCACGGGCCTCGTGCCTGTACCCCTCACAGGGGTGTATCAAACGCACCCTACCTTAGGCTATCAATATTGGGGTAGGGGATGCATACGCCCAGGGCGATACTACATCATGTTTACTGGCTGTAATCACCTGGGCCTCGTCGTGCCCCGCATCTGGCTCCAAGAACATAAAGGGGACTTCTGTAAAGACTCGGTCACCATTACTGTCTCCGCTGCCGGCGGCCCGTACTCCACCAATCTCTTCATCAACTGTTTCACTATCGGCGAAGGGGCCGGCGAGTCGGACACCCTCATGGCTTGTTTCGGTACCCCCATCGGTAAAAAATCCGCTTGGGTTCTCGTAGAAAATCTCACCCCCGACACCATGGACTTCGATGTTCAAATCCTTGAAAACACGACTGCCCTTGGTAGCCAAGTGCTCTATCGCGTCCTCACCGGCGATTGTAGCACCATGAACCAGGAAGAATGTGTCGCCGAAGGCACCTACGTCACCCTCCACCTCAAATGCCGGCCTCCCCTCAAAAGCTTCTGGATCCAAATCGTCATGCCAGACTGGGCTACAGGGGACATTACCGTAGAGGTAACGGCTACTCCTATCACCCAAACCTGTATCCCCCCAGACCCAGACCGCCCCCGAGCTAACTTCGACTTCATAAACACTTGCTTTGGGCAAACTACCCAGTTCCTCAACTACTCCTCCGTAGGCCCAGGAATTACCTATTACTGGAACTTTGGCGACGGTACTACTTCTACGCTCTTTCAGCCTCAGCATACCTTCTCCGCACCAGATACCTACCTCGTCTGTCTCGGCGTGAGCAACGGCACGCAATCCGACACCGCTTGCAGGTATGTCATCATCTACCCCGTCCCGGGCGTAAATGTGAGCATGAATCCGCCTGCTCCCGTGTGGCTGGGCGTACCTATCACCTTTACCCCTACTTACACAGATACGGTAGCAGGGACAGGCGCCACCATTTATTGGAACTTCTGTGCGGGCGGTGGGGCTTGTGACGCTTCCCAGAACGACTACATAGGCCCTACGCCGCCACCTGTATGGTATACCCTGCCCGGCCGCAAACGCGTATGTGTGACCGTCACAAACGGTACCCTGTGCGACTCTACTTTTTGTATAGAGTTTGATGTGATATGGCCGCCGCGGCCGGGCGGACCTTATGATGGCGCCGCCACAGTGCTCCTCAGTGGAGGGTGTCCCACAGCCACCTATCCCGGTGGCCCTTACGACGGCGCCGCTACCGCCTTCCTGGGGGCAAGCTGTCCTTGGCCCACGAGTGGCGGGCCGTATGATGGCGCCGCTACCCAGCTCATCGCCGCTGCCTGCGCCGTAGCCACCTATCCCGGCGGCCCTTACGATGGCGCCGCTACCGCCTTCGTAGGAAGTACTTGCAACTTACCAGTGGCCGGCGGGCCCTATGATGGCGCCGCTACCCAGCTCATCGCCGCCACCTGTGCCATAGCTACTTATCCCGGCGGCCCTTACGATGGCGCCGCTACCGCCTTCGTAGGCAGCGCTTGTAGCTTACCGATAGCTGGCGGGCCCTATGATGGCGCCGCTACCCAGCTCATCGCCGCTGCCTGTGCCATAGCTACTTATCCCGGTGGGCCATACGATGGCGCCGCTACCGCCTTCCTGGGGGCTATATGCTGGCCTATCACAGAATACACCGGAGGGCCTTACGATGGGGCGGCTACCGCAGCGCTTATCAACTGCCCACCCCCTATTCACCCCTATGCAGGAGGACCTTTTGATGGGGCCGCAACGCAGCTTATTACGGCCACCTGTGCTGTGGCCACCTATCCCGGCGGCCCTTACGACGGTGCAGCTACCGCCTTCCTGGGAAGTACTTGTACTTTGCCTTTCGCGGGCGGACCTTACGATGGGGCCGCAACGCAGCTCATTACCGCCACTTGTGCCGTAGCCACCTACCCCGGCGGACCCTACGACGGCGCTGCCACCGCCTTCCTGGGAAGCACTTGTACCTTCCCAGTAGCCGGCGGGCCGTATGATGGCTCCGCTACCCAGCTCATTACCGCTACTTGTGCCGTAGCGACTTACCCCGGCGGACCCTACGACGGCGCCGCTACCGCCTTCCTGGGAAGCACTTGTACTTTGCCTTTCGCGGGCGGGCCGTATGATGGCTCCGCTACCCAGCTCATTACCGCTACTTGTGCCGTAGCAACTTACCCCGGCGGACCCTACGACGGCGCCGCCACACAGGTAGTTTTGGGCGGGTGCCCTCTACCCATCGCAGGCGGACCCTATGATGGATTCGCTACGGCCTACTGGAGTGCTTTCTCCGTCAAAGACACCGTCGTATGCATGGGAGAACCCGCCCTCCTCCAAGCTACCGCCCCAGCCAACTGGTACACTACCCCCTCCGGCGGTACACCCGTAGCCTCTAATGTCTCTTCCCTTCTCACCCCTCCCCTCACGCAAACCGCCGTTTACTATGTGGAAAACGGCTGCCTCTCCACCCGCACAGAAGTTATTGCCACAGCCCTACCCCCCATTACCGCAGCCTACTCCGTCAGTCCGGGCCCCCATTGCGTCAATCAACCCGTTACCTTCACCAACCAAACCCTCGTCTCCGGCCCGAGCCAACCTTCCTTCGGTTCGCTCATCACCGCCTTTGGAACCCACGGCACCGTGCCTCCCCTCAGCCGCCTTACCTTCTCCTCCGTACAAACCGCTAACTTCTCCCAGCTGGGGGATGGCATCTATCAAAACGGCACCGCATGGACCGCCAATAACGCGGGCCCCAGCACCGAATGGGCCATGTGGAACTATCCCATCCCCAGAAGCGTCAATCGCATCGTCTTCTGGGCTTGCCAATCCTGCCCTAACGCCGCCCAACGCTTACCCCTGCGCGCTCGCCTCTACTACAACGACGGCTCCGGCTGGAAACTCGCCAAAGTCTTCCGCATACCCCCCGGTACCTTCGTCTATGATAGCGGCACCTTCACCGAAACCCAAACGCTCTTCGCTCAGCTCTGGAAACTCGAGTTTGATGTGAATGCCGCTAACGCCCCCTCCTTTGGCGAGTTCCAGGTCTATTCCAGCTCCCCGGTCATCGGCGGTAACATCCAGTGGAGCTGTGACGGCGGTGTCACATGGACCTCAGGTAGCAGTGCCTCTTGCTCCTGGGCTACCGCAGGTTCTTATACCGTCACCCAGGTCGCTACTGCCCCGGGCACCTGCCCCGATACTGTTGCTATACAAGTCACCGTTAACCCTTGCGGGCCTCTCCCTACGGTCCAAAGCGTCTTAGCTGCTACCCCCACTCCCCAAGCCCATGTTCAGCTCTCCTGGCGTACCAACTATCCCATCCAGTACGCCATCCTCCAACGCAAAGCCGACACCGGCTGGGTCACCCTGTATCGTTATGAAGTCCCGGGAGCCACCGCTTTCTCCTACATAGATAGCTTCCCCTCCCTCACCCAAATCAACTTCTATCGGGTGATGAGCGAGCATGGTTTGGGGGCCCTCGTGTATAGCAACATCGCCGAGGCTCGCTTTGACCCTACGCAGGAAGGCTTAGAGGAGTTTATTCGGGCCTTCCCTAACCCCATGACGGAGCTGCTCACTGTACAGCTTTACCTCGCCCAGGAGCGCACGATAGAGATGCGTGTCTACGACGCCAAGGGGGCCTTGGTGGGTTATCTCACCCCAGGCCGACGCCCAGCAGGCTTCCATGAGGTTGTCTTTGATGTGCGCAGCTGGGCCACAGGCATCTACACCCTCCAAGTCCAAAAAGACGGCCAAGAAAAAACCCTAAAGCTCTTGCGACTAATGCCGTAAAAAACATACTTTTGTCTATGCTACCTCTTGGTATCCAAGCCTGTGTAATGGTTATGGGGGCACTTCTTTTTGGACAAAAAGTTACGCCCACCCCTCTACGGGAAAGGCAGCCCGTCTTCATAGAAAACCGCGGCCAGTGGCCTCCTGAAGTCCTGTATATGTGTCGCCTTTCGGGCCATACAGCGTGGATTACTCGCAAAGGACTCTTGATAGACTTCCAGCGGATAGAACCTCTTTCCCGTATCTCTGACACCTCTATGCCCAGCTCCTTATGCAAAGGGCACAGGATATACATGCGCCTGATAGGTGCTTCCCCTCACCCCCAAGTAGAGCCTAAAACGCAAAAGCCCCATTATTATAACTTTTTCATCGGAAACAACCCCGATCGCTGGGTTTCTTTTGTAAGGGCGTATGAAGAGGTCTGGCTTCGCGAGGTTTACCCAGGCATACACCTTCGCTATTATACAGAAGGGAAACAGTTACGGTATGACTTTGTGGTAGACCCCGGAGCCGATCTAAGCCAAGTGCGCTTTACTCTAAACGGAACCGAACGAACCCAACTCACAGAAAAAGGGCTCCACCTTCAAACCGTTTTCGGAGAAGTATATGTGTGTGAGCTTAGGACCTTCCAAGAGGGCAAAGCTCTTCCTACTACCTTCGTTCGTCAAAACGACACTTACACCATTCAAGTCGCGCACTACAATCCCCAAAAGTCTTTATGGATTGACCCCCTTATTTACTCTACTTTCTTAGGAGCAGAAAACTATGATGCAGCCACAGCTATCGCAGTAACTCCTACTGGCGAAGCCATCATCACGGGATGGACTATGTCTCAGCAGTTTGATACCACCCCCGGTGCCTATCAGACCACCAATGCCGGCTATGATGTTTTTATTACCAAGCTTTCCCCCGATGGGAGCAGCTTGATATTTTCCACTTACTTAGGGGGCACCGATATTGACCAGGCGGATGACCTTACCATAGATGGCACAGGAGCCATTTATGTCGCAGGTCGCACCTCTTCGCTGAATTGGCCCGTACTGAATGCCCCCCAGCCTACCTATGGGGGAGGACCTGCAGATGCTTTTATTACCAAACTCTCCCCCACGGGAAATACCCTCCTGCACTCTACCTATGTAGGGGGTAGTGATGCTGACCGGGCCTATGGCATCGCTGTGGATGGAAACTCAGCTGTGTATGCCACGGGTTTTACCTCTTCTTCTGACTTTCCCACTACAACAGGCGCTCTTCAGGCCACTTATGGCGGAGGAGCATACGATGCCTTTGTGGTAAAAATGAATAGTGGAGGAAGTACATGGAGTTATGCCACCTACTTAGGCGGAAACAGAACAGATATCGGCAGGGCTCTGCAGGTAGATGCCACAGGTACTGTGTATGTAGGAGGAGAAACCGATTCGCCTAACTTCCCCGTCACGCCGGGCTGTTTTCAAAATATCCCGGGAGGGCTCAACTCTGTAGATGTATTCATCGCCAAAATCACCCCCACAAGCGGTGGGCTTGTCTACGCTACTTACTTAGGGGGAAATACCGATGATTATATCAGAGACCTGCAAATAAACTCTGCCGGAGAGGTCTACGTTGCAGGCAATACTGAAGGCAACTTTCCCACTACGAGCGGTGTAGTACAGAACACCTATAGAGGAGGAGGGGCAGATGGCTTCATCACTAAGCTCAACACCAGCGGAAGCGGATTGGTTTTCTCTACTTATTTGGGAGGCAACAATATTGATGTGGTTTTCGGCATAGATTTAGGTCCCAACGGAGATATTTATGTCGCAGGGCAGACCAATTCCACTAACTATCCTACAACTCCGGGCACATACCAACGATTATATGCAGGCTCCAAGGATGGCTTTCTAACCAAGCTTAATCCTTCTGCTTCGGCTATACTCTACTCTACTTATATAGGCGGCTCTAATTCAGACGAGGCGTATGACATAGCAGTGGATGCAACCGGTGCGGCGCTTCTCGCAGGAGAGACATACTCCCTTAACTATCCTGTCACTCCTAACGCTTACCAAACCACATTTACCCCCGCTACCACCTACCACACCGAAGCCTTCGTAAGCAAACTTTGTCCCATTGGAGTGGCCCTAACCTCTGCCCCTTCCACAGCCAATCAAACCGCCTGCATAGGTTCTCCTATAACCTCTATTCAATATCAGATTTATGGCACACCCTCCTTTTCTCTCACGGGGTTACCCCCTGGGGTAAGTTACACCGTCTCAGGAAACCGCATCACCATAAGCGGCACTCCTACAACCACCGGTAGCTTTTCTTATGTCCTGACCGTAGATAGTGCTTGCGGCTCTGTTTCCGTTTCAGGCACCATAGAGGTAATCTCTGCCCCTACTATCACCCTCATTTCTCCTTCCGGCACAGACAACCAAACCCTATGCGCGAATGAACAACTTATTCCTATCTCGTACAGCTTCCCCATAAACAGTACGGTAGTGGTGTCTAACCTTCCCCAAGGTGTAGGTTATGGTTCAAGCAGCTCTTCTGTCACCATCCTCGGTACGCCCTCTAATCCAGGTTCCTATACATACACAGTGACAGTTTATACCCCTTGCGGAAATGTTTCCACCTCAGGTACCATCACCGTCAATACCCCTGCTTACGCTTCCTGGATTTCTGGTAGTGAAACCCAATCCCTCTGCATAGGCTCGGCTATGTTTCCCATACAATATAGCCTGAGCGGGCACACTTCCCTTAATGTGGTAGGACTACCGGTAGGGGTATCCTATACCCTCTCTGGTAATACCCTCACCTTAAGCGGTACACCACAAGCAGCAGGTGTTTTCCCTTATCAAGTTTTAGCAAACGGCTGCCAAACGCCCATAGCATCAGGAAGCTTAGAGGTAGATACTATAGATTTGCGTGTCAATGTTTCTCCCAGTGGGCTTACTTCTCTTCAGGCAAACGCTGTCTATCAGTGGTTGGACTGTTCCGCAGGATACACCGCTATTCCTAATGCAAATGCCCCTTCTTTCACACCTACCTCTGCGGGCCTATATGCGGTCATAGTGGGACATGGCGCTTGTTATGATACGTCCGCGTGCGTCTTTTGGGGTACTACCTCGCTCGAGGCGCCCTTAGCTGAGTGGCGTATTTTCCCTAACCCTACCCGCGAATGGGTACAGATTCAGACCGACAAGCCTACCCAACTGGAAGTGTTAGATATAACAGGACGCCTACTCTTACGATGGGAGGTACCAGCTGGACATTCGCTAAGGCCGATACCCCTGCCGGTGGGATGGTACTGGGTGCGCGAAAGCTCCTCTGGGCAAGTAAGACCCTTAGCTATTCAGCCTTAGGGACTTTACTTTGTAGGCGGCTCGCTCTTTTGAAGGATATACAAAGTCTCATTAGGGCGCTTTACCCAGTAGTGTTTGCGAGCGTGATATTCTTGGGTATAAGGGTCGGTGAGGAGAGCTTTCTCTTCCTCTTGCAAAAGCTGTATTTCATTTTCATAAAAGCGCAGCTGGGCACGCATTTGTTCAATCCGCCTGCGGAAGCGGTATTGCTCTATCCAGTTATAGTTATCTAAGAAGCCCAGCCATAAAAGCGCCACAACCGTAATCCAAAAATAGGGGCTGAGCCAAAAGCGGGGTACCTTACGCCAAGCCATACACGGCCACGGAACCCAGTTCTTCTTCTATGCGGAGGAGCTGATTGTATTTAGTGACACGGTCGGTACGGGCAAGGGCCCCCGTTTTGATTTGGCCGGCGTTGGTAGCTACAGCTAAGTCCGCAATGAAGGTATCTTCGGTTTCTCCGCTGCGGTGGCTGATGATGCATTTATAGCCGGCCCGATGCGCCAGTTGGATCACATCCAGCGTCTCGGTGAGCGTGCCTATTTGATTGAGCTTGATGAGGATAGCGTTGGCGACGCCGCTGCGGATGCCTTGTTGGAGGCGGCCGGGATTCGTCACGAAAAGGTCATCCCCTACCAACTGTACCCGATCGCCGAGGGCCTTAGTGAGCGCTGCCCACCCTTCCCAATCTTCTTCGGCCAAGGGGTCTTCTATGGAGAGGATGGGGTATTGCCGGCACCAGCGCACCCAGAGCTCTACCATCTGGTCGGAGGAGAGCTGCTCCCCCGTAGATTTGAAGCGGCGATACCGGTGGGTCTGGGCATCATACCACTCCGTAGCCGCCACATCCAAGGCTAAAGCTACTTCTTTCCCCGGGGTGAAGCCGGCCTTTTCTATGGCCAGTAGAATAAGCTCTATGGCTTCGGTATTGTCTCGCAGAGGCGGAGCAAAGCCGCCCTCATCGCCTACATTCGTAGAGAGGCCTTGGCTTTTGAGGAGGTTTTTGAGGGCGAGGGTGACGGCACTGGCCCACTCCATCGCTTGAGCAAAACTCTTGGCCCCCAACGGCATAATCATAAACTCCTGCACATCCAAAGGATTATCGGCGTGCTTGCCGCCGTTGAGGATATTCATCAGGGGCACGGGCAAGCGATGCGCTGCCACCCCGCCCAGATACCGATAGAGGGGGAGACCCGTAGCCTGCGCAGCCGCCCGCGCTACGGCTAAAGACACAGCCAGTAGGGCATTAGCGCCCAGATGGGATTTATTAGGGGTGCCGTCTAACTCTATGAGACGAGCATCAATAGCCCGTTGGTCCAAGGCCGACATATCCACCAGCGCAGGCCGAATCACTTCGTGGATATGTTCCACGGCTTTTTGGACGCCTTTCCCGCCGAAACGGCCGGTCTCTTCATCGCGTAGCTCCCAAGCTTCATGCGAGCCGCGCGAAGCCCCAGAAGGCACCGCTGCTCGCCCTACCTGGTCGGTATCCAACACCACTTCTGCCTCTACCGTAGGGAAACCGCGGGAGTCCAAAATCTCTCGTGCCCGAATATCTACTATCCAAGCCATGGGGCAAACCTACGAAGCAGCCGCCGAAAAACTTGTAGCTTTGTGGCCGTCATGACCCGACGAGAACGCACCCTTAGCCTTATAAAACCTGATGCTATCGCTGCAGGCCACACCGGCAAGATTTTGGACCACATCACCTCGGCAGGCTTTCAGATAATAGGGCTGCGTATGGTCTTCCTCAGCCGCACGCAGGCCGAAGCTTTTTATTATATGCACCGGGAGCGGCCTTTTTTCCCCTCGCTGATAGAGTTCATGACTTCTGGGCCGGTGATAGCCTTTGTGCTGGAAAAAGAAAACGCCATCCAAGCGTACCGTGACCTGATGGGAGCCACCGACCCTGCGAAAGCTGCGCCCGGTACTTTGCGTGCTCTCTTTGGTCAAAATGTAGAAAAAAACGCTGTACATGGCTCGGACAGCCCTGAAAATGCTCGGCGGGAGATTGCTTTCTTTTTCAGCGAAGCTGAGCTTATCCCTGTCCAATCTACCTTTCCTCAACCCGTATGAACATCTTTGAGGAGCTCAGTACGCGGGGTCATCAGCAGGTGGTCTTCTGCTATGATGGAAGCGTAGGATTAAAAAGCATTATTGCCATCCACGACACTACTTTAGGTCCTGCACTGGGAGGAGTACGATTCTGGCCCTACGCCTCCGAAGCAGAGGCGCTTACTGACGTACTACGGCTCTCCCGGGGCATGACCTACAAGGCCGCTATCAGTGGGTTAAACCTCGGCGGAGGAAAAGCGGTCATAATCGGTGACCCTCTCCAAATAAAATCAGAAGCGCTCTTGCGTCGGTTTGGTCAGTTTGTGGAAAGCTTAGGCGGACAATACATCACCGCCGAAGATATGGGCGTCTCCGTCAAAGACATGGAATATGTGCGCATGGAGACGCGCTATGTGACGGGCCTGCCCGAAGAAATGAGCGGAAGTGGCGACCCCTCCCCCGTGACCGCCTACGGCGTCTATCTGGGCATGAAGGCCGCCTGGAAAAAAGTTACGGGCACTGAGTCCCTCAAAGGGGTAAAAGTGCTCGTGCAAGGATTAGGCAAGGTAGGCATGGCTTTAGTGGAACTCTTGCATAAAGAAGGGGCCATTATTTATGCCACCGATCTTTCCGCTCAGCAGTTAGACCATGCAGAACGCTCTTATGGCGTACAACCCGTATCGCCAGATGATTGGTATCGCCAACCCGTAGATATTTTAGCTCCCTGTGCACGGGGAGGTATCTTGAATGCAGAAACTATCCCGCATTTGCGTTGTGCTGTCGTGGCCGGCTCCGCTAATAACCAACTCGCCGACGAAATAGAAGATAGCCTACGCTTAGCTGAGCGGGGCATCCTCTATGCGCCGGACTTTCTTATAAACGCCGGTGGCCTTATCAATGTCTATACCGAGCTGGAAGGCTATAGCCGAAGCCGGGCCTTAGCCCGCACAGAATACATTTATGAAGCTACCCTGCGCGTGTTAGCTGCAGCAGAACAGCGAGGGATTACCCCCCATGAAGCCGCCATGCAACTGGCGGAAGAGCGCATCCGTAGCATTTCTGCCCTAAAAACCCGCTCTCTCCTTCCTGCGATCTCCCTTACTACCGCATGAAAATCCAAACCCAGACACCTATGACAAATGCCAGCGCCTTTGAGCCAGAAAGCAGTCATTCATCCCACGAGACTTCCACGCCCCTTATCATCCCGCGTCATCGCATTCGCACGCGGGTTATGCAGGCCATATATGCCTATATCGTGAGCGAGACCCCTCCAGAAGAAGTATTCGCCCACCTCTTAGAAGAGATGTATGAAGCCGCACAAGCGGAGGCTCCCCATAATGCAGAGTTTCTCAAAGAACTCTACTGGGGTACTATCAACGAAATGCCTAAGCTACGCGAGCTTATTGAGAAGCATCTGCGCGGATGGACCTGGGATAGGCTTTTTTTGGTGGATAAATGCATTTTGTTATGTGGCGCTTACGAACTTACGCATTTTGCCGATATTCCCCTCCGCGTGACCCTAAATGAATGGATAGAAATAGCCAAGGCTTATGGCACCCCCCGAAGCTCTAACTTCGTGAATGGCCTGTTAGATGCGATTCGGCGCAGCCTTTCCGAAGACCCCCACAGCTTGGTAAGTCAAAAGGCCCTCTAAATCGCGCATAAAAAAGGGGCGGCCCCTTCTTATAAGTTGGGCCGCCCCTTTGTTTTTTACCCTTTCAGGGCTTCGGCGCCAGCTACAATTTCTAAAAGTTCTTTGGTAATAGAAGCCTGCCGGGCCTTGTTATATTGCAGGCGGAGGGTACGCAAGAGTTCTTCGGCATTATCGGTAGCGGCTTGCATGGCGACCATCCGCGCAGCGTGTTCTGCAGTGACCGACTCTTGTACCGCACTCCACAACACAGCCTCTACATATAGCGGCACAAAATGCTCTATGAGTAGCGGGAGGGCCGGCTCATGTATCCACAAGCGCCTATCCTGCTGCTCCACAGAAACCTCAAGTAGGGGAAAAAGCCGCTCTTTCGTAGGAATAGAACGCCCCACCCCGCCAAAACGATTATAGACCAGGTAAATAGCCTGATACTTTTGGGCTCGGAAGGCTTCGTAAAGCCAGTGGCTCCATTCCTGCACGGCCCCCAAAGCGATATCCTTTGCACCAAAAAGGTCTTGATACTCTATCGCATACCCACTCCGTCTGAGTATCTCGTAGGCTTTCTTCCCTAAGATGAGCAAATCTGCTTCTTGCGGAGGGGGAAGTTGCGGTAGTACCCAACGCACGAGGCCGCTATTGAAAGCCCCACACAACCCCCGACTGGAAGAAAGAATCACATACAACGCCTTGGGAGCAGGAGGGGTCTGCTGGTAGAGATGAGGTTCTTCTAACTGGGTGAGGAGTGTCTGCAAGAGGGTCTCCGACTGTTGCCGATAGGGACGCAAGCGGGTGAGACGTTCTTGGGCTTTGCGCAGCTTCACGGCCGCAATCATGCGCATAGCCCGCGTGGTCTGCTGAATAGAGATGATACTTCGGATGCGGCCCCGAAGCTCCCGCAGCTTACCCGAAGACATACTTTTTTAGGCTTTTACGCCGAAGGCCGCAAGGACCTCTCTCGCGGCTTTTTCCAGCTCAGCTTCCATGGCTTCATCCAACTGTCCTTGCCGAATCTTTTCCAAGAGGGGTTTATGGGCCGCTTCCAAGAGCCGAATATACTGGGCCTCAAACTCCCGTACTTTTTCTACGGGAAGCTTATCCAGAAGCCCTCGAGTACCTGCGAAGATGACGGCGACCTGGTGCTCTACTTTGACGGTTTGGTACTGGGGCTGTTTGAGCAGCTCTACCAGGCGACGGCCCCGCTCTATTTGGCGGAGGGTAGCCGGATCTAAGTCTGAACCAAACTTAGCGAAGGCCTCCAGCTCGCGGTATTGGGCCAGTTCCAGTTTGAGGCGGCCGGCCACACGCTTCATAGGTTTGATTTGCGCGGCCCCCCCTACCCGAGATACCGAGATACCCACATTGATAGCGGGACGCACCCCCGCGTTGAAAAGGTTCGGTTCCAAGTATATCTGGCCATCGGTGATGGAAATCACATTGGTAGGGATATAAGCCGCTACGTCGCCCGCTTGGGTCTCAATAATTGGAAGGGCCGTCAGGGACCCGCCCCCTTTCACAATAGGCTTGAAGCTCTCGGGGAGGTTATTCATTTGGGCAGCTACCGTGTCGTCGTCTATAATCTTAGCGGCACGTTCCAGGAGGCGGGAATGGAGGTAAAAGATATCGCCGGGGTAGGCTTCTCGGCCGGGCGGGCGACGCAAAAGCAGAGATACTTCGCGGTAAGCGGCGGCTTGCTTGGAGAGGTCGTCGTAGATAATCAGTGCATGGCGCCCACTATCCCGGAAGTATTCCCCAATAGCTGCCCCCGCATAAGGAGCCAAAAACACCAGCGGGGCCGGGTCCGAGGCCGAGGCCGCGACTACAATCGTATAAGGCATGGCGCCGTATTTCTCCAGCGTAGCTACGGTCTGCGCTATGGTGGAAGCCTTCTGGCCACAGGCTACATATATGCAATACACCGGCTGGCCCCGTTCGTAGTTTTCCCGCTGGTTGATGATGGTATCTATGGCGATAGCGGTCTTCCCCGTAGAACGGTCGCCAATAATCAGTTCACGTTGCCCTCGCCCAATCGGGATCATGGCATCTATGGCCTTTATGCCGGTTTGGAGGGGCTGATTCACGGGGCGGCGGAAGATGACCCCCGGCGCTTTACGCTCATACGGCGACTCAAAGAAGGGACCCTCAATCGGACCCTTTCCATCCAAGGGTTCGCCCAAGGGATTGATGACCCGCCCCAACATTGTCTCGCTCACCAGGATAGAAGCGGTGCGGTGTAGACGCTTTACTTTATCGCCCTCATGCACGTGACTGGAGCTACCCATGATTACCACCCCGACATTATCCTCCTCCAAGTTGAGTACGATGCCTTTTTCGCCGCTGGCAAACTCTATCATTTCCCCCGCTTCTACTTCGGTTAGGCCATAGATGCGGGCGATACCATCCCCTACTTGGAGGACGACACCGACTTCTTCCAGTTCTTTAGGGCTGAGTTCGCCCGCCAACTGCTGTTCTAAGAGGGCCGTCACTTCATCCGGCCGAAGGTCCGTTATGGTGCTCATAGTGTATGTCCCTGTAAAAGTTTTTTACGAATCTCTTGCAAGCGTCCGCGCACGCTCAGGTCTGCAGCCCGAGTGCCCATTTCCACAATAAGGCCACCTATCAGAGAAGGCTCTATGCTCTCTGTTAAAATCACCTCCCGCACACCAAAAGCCGACCGCAAGCGTTCGGCAAGACGAGCACGCACAGAATCACCCAGGGGCTGGGCCGATCGTACCTGTACGCGCAAACGCTTCTTATGCGTATCGTACAGCGCTAAAAAGGCCTCGCACGTTTCATTGAGAAGGTACTCGCGTCCTCGGCGCGTAAGGAGTTCTATAAAAGTCCAAAGCAACACCGAGACCTTATCCGCCAAGACCGGCCGCAGCCACTGAAGCTTTTGCTGACTGCGATAAATGGGATTCTCCAAAAGAGCCCGCAAAAGCCAGGACTCTTTATAAAAAGCCAGGAGAGTCTGTATCTCCCCGGCCAAAGTATCTACCTCGTTTCTCTTCAATGCCAAATCAAAAAGGGCTTGGGCATAGCGTTGGGCAATTACACGCGGACTCATATCAGTTTAAACGGAGTTCGGCTACGAGTTTTTCGGCGTAGGCTTGAGCTTTTTCTGAGGATTGGAAGTGGTCTTCTAAGATTTTTTGGGCTATTTCAATAGAAAGGCGCACAGCATACGCCCGCATTTCTTGGAGGAAACGCTCACGCTGTTGGTTGATTTGCTGTTGGGCTGCCCAGAGGATGCCTTCGGCTTGCTTGCGGGCTTCGGCCCGAGCTTGCTCTATAATCTCATCGCGCATTTTCTGCGCCTGGGCCAAGATTTTTTCGCGCTCTTGGGCCGCTTCCATCTGAAGCTTCTCTTGCTGGGCTTTGAGAGCCTCCATTTCGGCACGGGCCTTTTCTGCGGCAGCTAATGCCTCGGCTATACGCTTTTCTCGAGCATCCAAAGCGGCTAATATCGGCTTCCACGCATATTTAGCGAGCAGCCACACAAAAATGAGAAAAATAAGGGCGCTCCAAAAAAATAGCCCGAACTGAGGCAGGATGAGTTCCATACAGCGGTGCAAACTTACGGCGAGTTGGGCATATATCCAGCAGAGCCCAGCCCCTAAGCTTTTGTACTTTTGCTGCATGATGTGGGAGTTTCCGCTGCCGGCGAATGAACCCGTACTTCCCCATGCGCCGAGCAGCCCTGAAAGACAAGCCTTAGAAAAAGCCTTGCAAACTGCCTATCAGAGTGAAGTAGCGGTCAAAAGTTACATTGGCGGGCAGTTTTGGGAGGGAGAACCTTTTCCTCTCATCCCGCCCCATCGTAAAAAGCACCGTTTAGGCATGGCCTATCGCACCGATGCCCAAGGCGTAGCAGCCGCGATCGAAGCGGCCCTCAAAGCCCACGCCTCCTGGAGCCGGTGGCCCTTTGAAAAACGCGCCGAAATCTTCCTCAAAGCCGCAGACCTCCTCTCGCAAAAATACCGCGCCTACGCCAACGCTGCTTGCATGATTGGCCAATCCAAGACGGTCTTCCAATCCGAGATAGATATTATCGCAGAACTGGCCGACTTCTGGCGGTTTAATGTGCATTATGCGGAGTGGTTGATGCGGTGGCAGCCGTATAGCCCCCCACTGACCCGCAACCGACTGGATTACCGCCCGTTGGAAGGGTTTGTCTTGGCTATTACCCCTTTCAACTTTGCTTCTATTGCCGGGAATCTCCCCACGGCGCCCGCCCTTATGGGCAACACCGTGGTATGGAAGCCTGCCGAGACCCAGCTGTACTCTGCCCGAGTCATTTTAGAAGTGCTCTTAGAAGCAGGGCTACCCGAGGGGGTCATCAATATGGTAGTGGCCAGCGGTCCTGTGGTAGGCGAGGTGGCCCTGGCCCATTCGGCCTTTGCGGGTCTGCACTTCACGGGCTCTACAGGCACCCTCAACCACCTATGGCAACGCATCGGAGAGAACCTCCCGCGCTACCGCAGCTACCCCCGCATCGTCGCCGAGACTGGCGGAAAGGACTTTGTATGGGTCCATGCCAGCGCTGACCCCCAAGGCATAGCGGTAGCCTTAGCCCGGGGCGCCTACGAATACCAAGGCCAAAAATGTTCGGCGGCTTCCCGCGCTTACCTGCCCGCCTCCCTCGCCGATGATATCCTCCAGCGCCTCACCCAAATGATGGCTGATTTCCGCATGGGCCCCCCAGAAGACTTTAGAAACTTTATCACCGCCGTGATTGATAAAAAAGCCTTTGACAAAATCACCTCCTACATAGAACTGGGCAAAAACGACCCTGAGATTACCCTGCTGTATGGGGGGCAATACGACGACTCAGAAGGTTACTTTATCCAGCCCACGCTATTCCTCACACAGAACCCCAAGCATCGTCTCATGGAAGAGGAGATTTTCGGACCTGTACTGACGGTGTATGTGTATCCGGATGCACAGTGGGAAAGCTCGCTGCGGCTGGTAGATGAGACTTCGCCGTATGGTCTGACGGGGGCGATCTGGGCCCAGGACCGAGCAGTGATACACAAGGCCTTGGAGGAGCTGCGGTTTGCGGCAGGAAACCTCTATGTAAATGACAAGCCCACGGGTGCAGTGGTAAATCAGCAGCCATTTGGCGGCGCGCGGGCTTCAGGCACGAACGACAAGGCGGGTTCGCCGTGGAATCTGATTCGGTGGGTAAGCCCGAGAGCTATCAAGGAGAGCTTTTTGCCGCCGGGGGATTATCGGTATCCTTTTATGGGGTAGGGAAGGGGCGCCAGCGGCGCCCCTTTTTAGGTTAGGGGCCGCCGCCTAAGGCGGCGGCCCCGAGGGGGGCGGCGGGCCGTAGGCCCGCCGCCCCCCAAAAAAAAGCGGCGCGGCCGTAAGGCCGCGCCGCTTATCCTTACACTCCCCTTCTTACTCCGTAATCATCACCCGCAGCACCTGCGCTCGCCCATCCGCCCCTCTGATTAGAAGCTGATAGGTACCCGCAGGCACCGACACCCGCAGCTCTTGGGATAGGCCTTCCATGTGACCCGCATACACCACCTTACCCGCTATGTCCATCAGGCGCAGCTCATACCGGCCAGCAGCCGGCGCCACCACCGTAAAGGTGCCTTGGGACGGGTTCGGACGTACCGTGAAGGTCCCTTCCAGGCTTACCAGAGCCGTAGTCTGGGACACATTCACATACAGCGTGTCGTATTCCCAGCAGACACCCGTCATACCCCCTGTGGTATCGCCATTCAGAGATGCAAGGACAAGCGTGTAGATACCCGTACTGCCAAAGTTGTGGGTAAAAGAGCTACCCGTACCACTGGCATCTGGAGTAGGCCCACTATTGCCGGGGTTATAAAGCGCCCAGCGGTATTGGTTGCCAGAGACTGCGCTGGCAGCCGTAAAGGTCTCACTCACAGGAAGCGTAGAAGCAGAAATAGGGTGGGTCTGTCCACTGGTGTAGGTAGTAGCGCCCACTTGGATGGAAGCTTGCGGCTCAGGGTACACGGTCACCACCACCGTATCGGCCACATATACTGGGCATATACTCGCAGGCCAAATCGGATGGGCAAAATACACCCGCCCTATCACTTGGTATGTACCTGCCGTAGTAAAGTTCAGCGTGAACGAAGAGGTGGTAGCGGCTTGTGTGCCGTTCACCAGCCATTCGTAGCCCACGGCATTAGGATCGGCGATATCTGGGAGAGGCAGGGAATCTACGGTGACGCACACACTGGTATCGGCTTGAATCCAAACAAAGGCGGACGGACGATGCTCATAGCCGGTAATCTCTATGCCAAAAGGACCATTAGATGAATAGCCTTCCACCACAAGGTATAGCGTATCACCCATCCGCAGAGGTAGACTATCCCGCAAAAGGGAATATAAGGTTCCTGCTGGAGTAGGAGCGACCTTACCACTCACATTTCCATCCAGAGCTATAATCGTTGAAAGATAATCTGGATAAGTATAACTTGTATTGGTACAAATCCCCGTTCCATGGTCATCGTTAGATAAGCTGTCTTGAAAAGCGGGATGGATCAAGTGAATGCGGGTGTCGTAGTTTGTACTTGGTGTGCAGGTAGTGACCCTTAGGGAGTCGAAACAAGCAGGAAGGACTATTTTGAAAAAGAGATCATTGGATGCACTACCGTAGCGGTTTCCATTAGCCGTATTGAATTCGTTACTTGTGCCGGGGCCATTGGTACTATCGGCATAAGCAAGGCTCCAGGTACCATTACCGTTGTTGGTGAGCGTAAGAGGTATAGCTGTGGCGGCACGGTTACCGGGTCTGTCGGTGAGGTTGAGTATTAGCGGAGCATTAGAGGTATCCGGCGCGAGCGAAGGACAACCTGGAATTTGGGTTGCTTCTACTACGATATGGATAGTGCCTGTATAGGTAGGAGGGGTCAGCAGTGGCAAGGTAAAGCTGGCCGGAAAAGCCGAGATATTCGGCCCAGCTGTCCAGGTGGCTCCCCCATCCAGTGAGTATAAAACCTTCAGCACCCCACTGGCTGTAGGAGAGTTAGTACCCGTGGTGTCTAACGTAATAGGGGTGCCCCAGAGGTAATCAGAACCGGCATTAGGTGATGTAGTAGTTATCAGATTGGGCGCGGCAAGGGCCGTAGGACACACAAGAGGCGTCCCATCTAACTCATCAGCCCCGATGTCTGGCGCCGTACCCGGATCTCCATAAGTCCCAGGTCCCGGGTTAGGAATAGGACGAGTCTCTCCATCAAAATCCTGCGTCCCATTGAAAGTGGTATTAGATGCATTTATGAGCGGGGTAGACGCAGTAGCTACGAGATGTAGATTGGTATTACTCACAAAAGGCGCTGCCGTAAATAACGCTATCCCGTTGGCTTCAGGATTTATAGGAGAACCTTGCCATGCCGTAAAGGTAGCGTAGTCAGTGCTACCAAGCCGCCCCATGTTATTCGTAGCCCCAGAAGCTTGGATGTAGTATGCATTGTAGTTGACAGTCACATTAGAAAGGGTACCCCCCGCATAGAAAGCCACTCCATAGGCCACCTTGTTTGTAGCCTGGGAGGCCCTGAGGGTATTCTGCAAGATATTTCCTTGAATAGCTACCCCCCCTGTAATTCCAGAGCCAATCGTTATAGCGGCGCTTCCACCACCACTAACAGAGGAGAGGGTATTATTCCCAAAAAGGTGTATAGAGTTATGCACTATGGCGAGATACGCATTGCTCAAGGTTCCTGAAGTATTCACATATATACCACTTACATTGTAAACCCCAGAGGTGGTAGGGTAAGCATCTCCTAAAATATCGGCAATCATATTGTTGGAGATCTCATGGATGGGCTGTGGGGTAGTGATAAAAGAAGCAGGCAGTAGCACGGCGATGCCATATTCGCCCCAGCCGCCATTCCCCGTATAGCGGATGCCGTATATCCAGTTTCGGGCAATCGTAAAGTTTTCGCAGCTATCCAAGCGAATGCCAGCCTTTTGAAAGTTGTTATTACGCTCAGCGCCTGTAACCGTATTAGAAAGCACTTGGATGTTCCTCACCCCCAAAATATGAATCCCTCCTATGTTATTGGCTGCGGCCCAAGATTGCGCAGAAGCCGTACCGATACGGTTATTACGCACAGTGATATTTTGCACCAGGGTCCTGGCTCCACGCAAATGGATAGGCCGGCTGACCGAGTCTATAGTACAGTTTTCTATGAAAATATTGGACACCGAACTGCCCGTGGCGAGAGTGCCTGTGGTCAGCGAAGCATCCGGCCCCAGGTAAATCGCTGCAAAAGTGCTATCGCGATGTTCCCCCACAAGATTAAGTCCTTTTATAGTGAATCCTTGTAGCTGGAGAGGAGCGGTAGCAGTGGATACTATCCCTATCAGGCCAGTAGTAGTAGCCCCTGCCGTAGGATTATTCTTTACGATGAGCTTTCCTTTACCATCCAACGTGAAGTTTTGGAGCTGGCCTGGGTTATTCACGGTAGTCAATGTGCTCTGGGTATTGCCTCCGAAGCGGAAAACAAAGCGACTACCCGCCGTTGTACCCGGGGATTTTTGCAGGATGAGCGCCGTATCTATTTCCACGGTCACACGGCAGCTTGTACAAGCATAACCAGCCAAGGTAATGACATTAGGCTCATTGGCCGGATTCCAGCTTGTACCAGGGGGAAGCTGGATCGTCACTGTGCCGGACGCACCCCGTTGATTGAGAGAGTCAAACGCTTCCTGAATAGTGGCGAAGGAATTCGCCCCAAAGTTGCTGGTTCCATTGATAGTGTAGATACCACTTAGCGGCTGGGCACTAACCCACCCTACCAGCAAGCCAAAAATAGTTAGCCTTAGGTAACACATACGCAAGGAGCAAAGGTAGGTATTTTTCCTCATCGCATTTGCTTGTCTGTATCAGCTCCTCCTAAAAACTCACTGAGCACGAGTGACTTAAGAAGGATAGCAACTTCTGGCATGTATTTTTTAGGGGTCTATTCGGAGGAGGGAGGCCCCCCCACATTTCACCTGCCTGTCCCCGCAGCACTATTCGGTAGAGGCCTGCCGGCAAGGGCAAAGATTGATAGTACGCTGTGCTGCCTGAGAGGAACCACCGCTGCACACAGCGCCCCAGGGCATCATATACTTCCACCTCATAGCGCTGGGGTGAGGGCACGCGTAAGAAAACCTGCCCCGAGGAGGGGTTAGGTCCACAAGCAAATCCCTCCACACGGGTGGCAAGGCTGGTGGGTTCCTCCGGCCGAATATGCACATAGAGCGTATCTTTTTCTTCACAATCCGCGGTAGAAGCGGTCAGTTCCAAGAGATATACGCCGCGTACGCCCCATTCTCGGGTATAGCTGCTGCCTGCGGTCCAATCTATGAGTATGCCTTGCGCATCCCACAAGCGCCAGGCAAACGAGGCACCGGCACTCTGGGCCTGCGCCGAGAAAGTATATGTACCAAACGATAGCGATAGCGTATCGCCGCTAGTCTGGGGAAGGCCATTATACACGATAGCGGCCTCAATAGCGGAGAGCACCGTCAGGACCACCGTATCGCGTGTGTTTTGCGGCACAGCACACGGTTGTACAGGCGGGCGACTGGCTTCTATGACCACTGTATGCGTGCCGAGCGCAGGCTGAAAGGTCAGCTCGGGCCCTGAAGTCCCACTTACCGGCTGGCCATCTACCCACCAAGCGTAAGTAAGCGCCCCCTCCACCGGCGCAGAAACAGTAATACCGTTAGGCCCTAAGCATATGTTGCGGTCCGGGCCCAAGTCGGGCTTGGGGAGCGGCAAGGCATAGCCGCGTACTGTGAGGGTGAAGCGCCCTACTTCCAGGGCAGTTTCGCCCTCTGCTATGATATACACTGGCGTACCCGCAGGCAACGGCGCGTATCCTCGGGCAGGCAAAGCATAATTCTCCCCGGCAGGAAAGCTGGAAGTACCTGAACCTATCAGCACTATTCGGGAAGTGTAGGCTGCTGGGGCAAAAGGAACACAGTCACTCCGATAGCCTTGGTCTCTATCGGTGAGGGTGTCGGTTCCGATAAGCACATGCAGGCGCGTATCAAAGTCGGTAGAGGGCCCACACAGGTCTATCTCAAGCGAGTCCAGGCAGGCGGGGAGCGTAAGCGTGTAAAACAAGTCAGGGCTTCGGCTGGCCATGGATGCGCCGCGGCGCGGGGAAAACTCGTCAGAAAGCCCCCACCCCAAGAGGGAGTCGGAAAGCGAAACTTCCCATACACCCGGGGCCGAAGCGGAAAGGGAGAGGGGTAAAGCATTTTGGAGGCGGTTACCGGGGCGATCGGTTATTTGGATAGGGAGGGGGGCCGAGGTATCGGGGCTGCCTGGACAAACGGCAGGCGGCGCAGCTGCCAGCCGATAGACCACTGTCCCCGGCCAAGAAGCGGGCTGCGGTAACGAGACTGTAATCGGAAAATCCCCTGCGGTACAACCAAGCGTACTCCAGCTCAGGCCGCCATCTACACTCCATAGCAGGGAAAGTTCGCCAGCTAAGGCAGCGGGGGTACTTACCGAGAGAGTAACGGGCTGCCCCACCTGCCCTGTAGAGACCGAAGCGGTGAGCGGGGCACTGGCCGGCGGCGTGCAGGGATAAGTAGCCCCGGCTACTTCGTCTGCCCCGATATCTGGGGCAGTACCTGGGTCATTAGGACCGCCTATGGGACGCGCTTCCCTGTCGTAATCTTCGGAAGTAAGCAGAGGCGTGGGACCCGCGTTTATCCCTATCCAAGGCTGCGAAGCGTCTATATGCCAGTCTATGGCCCCTACAAATGGTGCTCCGCCATTTACCCCCCACACAGAGCCGCTTTCCTGGCCAGAGAAGGCTTCCCATTCCCCCAAGCTGCCGAAGTAGCGCACACTATCGCCCCACCCCACCCGCACAAGGTAACTCCGCTCCAATACCTGCCCACGCACATAATAAAAGTTATGGCGGAAAGTAAAAGCACTCCACTGGATTACGCCGGGATTTTCCCAAAAAAGAAGGGCACAGTTTTGCTTGGCATCTGGGAGTATAAGACTTTCTAAGGCCAGGGTATTTTGTATGAGGTTCCCCGAAAGTTCCACCCCCCCACGCACATTTTTTCCGAATACCACGCCAGCGGCAAGGCCATCCTTAGCCCAAGGAGCCGCACTGGGCACAGCTGCACCCGAAAGCACGATAGTGTTATGCTGCAGGGTTATAGAAGCGGCTGGGTCCGGCTGAAACGCACTTTCTAAGAGCACGCCGGCCACGAGGTAGCTGCTACTGCCCGGTAGACTTTCATCGGCGCTGCCCGAGATATCGCCAATAAAGTTATTTTCTATCAGGTGGGGGGAAGCTCCATAGCGAGTTTCTCGGATTATGCGCAAGCCTACCGCGCCATAGCCCTCCGGCGATAGACTTTGGATATTAGCGATGCGGTTGCGGCGGAAAGTCACAGTGTGGCAGTACTCCAGCTGCACCCCCACTGGGGAAAAAGCTCCCGTTTCCCAGCACCCTTCAAAGGTGTTGTCTTCTACGGTAAAGCCATACACATACCGCGCATAAAGGGCCGCGCCACTACCGGCCCAAGTTTCTTCCGCTTCGGCTAAAGTGGTGGTAGGGAAGCCAAAGACATTTTGGCTAAGCGTGATATTGGTCACTTGAGACCCCCAGCCGCTGGATAAAATCGCTGCACTATACCGGGCCCGTCGAAGGGTACAAGCATGGAGAACTATTTGATTTACGCCATAGACGGCAGGCTGGAGCGTATAACTGGCACTATCTCCGATATAAAACGCTGCCCATGTGCCTGTACGAGAGGCCCCCTCCAAAATACAGCTGTCTATCCGGATATAAGCCGCAACCGCTCCTTGACGAGGTACAATCCCCACTACCCCCGTAAAGGCCGAAGTATCGCTCAGACTTTTGAGCCGTAAATTGCCTCGGCCATTCAAGGTGAAGCGCTGTACTCCGCCTTGTATGCGCAGCACAAACTGGCCACCATTCTGCCAAGTAGCTGCGGGCGCCTTTGCTATGGTGATGGGCGTATCTACCCGAACGATTACTTCACAGTTGGTACAGGTATAGCCCTTGACCTGGATGGTAGAAGGCTCTGCAGCAGGGTCATACGGCGATACTATCCGAAAAAGCACCGTATCCTGGGCCCCTTGCAGCGATAGCTCATCCAGCGCCGCTTGCAATGTAACAAAACTACGGGCTGCCGGATCCGTCGTGCCATTTATCCAATACACCCCAGAAAGCTGCGCCCACAGAAAAGAAACTACCCCTATCCACCTGCCGTGCCACATGCTTCAAATATACGTTCACCCCGGCTGTGGGTATGAAAAAGAAAAAAGTTTTCGTTTTTTAGGACAGCCCTGCCTCCCGAAGGATATCCCGCGAGATAACCAACTGCTGTATTTCCGAAGTACCCTCTCCTATTGTGCAGAGTTTTATATCTCGGTAGTACTTCTCAACGGGATAGTCTTTGATGTAGCCGTATCCGCCGAAGATTTGTACGGCTTCGTTGCAGATTTTGACACCTACTTCGCTGGCGTAATATTTAGCCATGGCGGAGTAGCGGGTGACCGGCTGACCCGTGTTTTTGAGGAAGGCTGCGCGGTAAGTGAGGAGTTCGGCTGCGGCGAGTTCCAGGGCCATATCGGCCAGCTTGAAGGCTATGGCTTGGTGCTCTGAGAGCGGCTTCCCAAACTGCTGCCGCTGCTGGGCATACGCTAAGGCCGCTTCGTATGCCCCCCGCGCAATCCCCAGCGCCAGCGCTGCGATAGAGATACGCCCCCCATCCAGCACTTGCATGGCTTGATGGAAGCCTTCGCCTACCTCGCCGATGCGTTGGTCATCTGGAACCCACACGCCATCCAGCCCCACCCAAGCCGTCTCACTGGCGCGCATGCCCAGTTTGTCCTCTTTTTTTCCAGGCAGAAGGCCGGGCGTGCCTTTTTCAATGATAAACGCGGTGGCGTTCTGATGGGCTCGGCGTTCGCCGGTGCGCGCAATAACTACATACACATCTGCCGAAATCCCATGCGTGATGAAGTTTTTTTGCCCTGTGATACGCCAACCCTCTCCTTCGCGCACCGCCACCGTGTCCATATTGGAGGCATCCGAGCCGGTATTAGGCTCGGTGAGGGCCCAAGCGCCTATCCACTCGCCAGTAGCCAGCTTAGGGAGGTATTTATGCTTTTGCTCTTCGCTGCCGTGGTAGTAAATATGGCCTGTACAAAGGGAGTTATGCGCTGCCACAGATAAACCAAAGGCCCCATCCACCGCTCCGAGCTCTATGAGAGCGGCTACATATTCGTAGTAGCTAAGCCCGGCGCCGCCATATTCTGGTGGGATAAATATCCCGAGTAGTCCGAGTTGTCCGGCTTCCCGGAAAAGGTCAATAGGGAAGGTTTGGGTTTCATCTAAGGTTCGCACCTGCGGTCGCAGCCGCTCCTCGGCAAACTTTCGCACGATTTCTTGTACTTGACGCACACTCTCCGGAAGGTCTGAAGAAAAGCCTATCTTCTCTGAAGCTACGGCACCGGAAGCCATGGCGGCAATATTAAGCAAAATCCCTCTGGTATGGTTCCTATGGCAAGCGGGCCAGCGCTTGTTGGGCGGGTTTATAGTCGGGGTCCAAGGCCAACGCCGCAGAGAAATACCTTCGGGCCTCCACATTACGCCCGAGTCCAGCCGCCACTATACCCGCATTATAGGCCACCTGCGGCTCCCAAGGCCACTCGGCCCATACGGCCTGTAGGATTTTATAGGCCTCTACGGGGGGTAGCTTGCCTGTCAGGTAGGCCAGCGTAGCATACCTAAATCGGGCCTCGGGATAAGCCGGTGCCTTGCGCACGATCTCAGCCCATACCTGAAGGGCTTTCTCTACGAGCCCCGCCCCCTCCAAGCAATACGCATACAGCTCCAGCACAGGCAAAGTACTATCCCCATGGAGGGCCTTCTCCGCTGCGGTTAGGGCTTGTTGGGGACGGTTTTTCAGCAGGAGCGCTCGCGCGAAAGCTGCGGGCCGTTCCCCTCCCCGTAAAAGCGCCACCGCCGTATCTAATACCCACCCTTCTGGCCGCTCCTCAATGTACCACTTGAGATACGCTTCTCCCACCAGGGCAGGCGCCGGATAGGCTTCTGTAGCACAGACCAGCTTGGGGCTAAATCCCGGAGCTACGGGCGCGGACCGAACCACCCGTATGTAATGGTCCGTAAACTGCGTATGCGGAATATCGCTGGTAGGCCCTTTGGGCATGTGACAGCCCACACATCCGTCAGAGGGATGTTTAGGTGAAGCACAACCTTGCGTATGACACCCCAAGCAGCGCCCCTCATAAGCGGGCACAGAACCGGTAGGATGGGGATTATGGCAGCCCGTACAGGTGAGACCGCCCTTTTGATAGCAGGCGGAACGCATCAGCCGCTCCGCATGCGAAGCTATACCAAACTGCCCGAGTTCTGGCCGCTCGGGTAAAAAAATGGCCCAATAAGCCGCCAAGCTATCCCCCGGCCGCCATCCGGTGCGTTTCTCCACGGCTATCCCCTCCAGATGGCAGCGACTGCATACATCCATCTGGCGCAGCGGACTCCACTTACGCCAGTGGTAGGCCGGGTCTTGGGGATTAGCTACGTGCAGGCTGCCGGGGCCATGACAAGACTCACACCCCAGAGGGCCGCCTACTTTTTCATAGCGATTGTAGGTATAAGGTACGGCTACCCACCCACTGGCATGGCACGCCAAACAGGCAGGCTGAATCTCCCGCGAAAACCGGCTATTCCTACCCTCCGCATAGCCGGGCGAGAGGTCCCACCGCCCCGCCCGCACATACCAGGTGATTGGCGCTTCGTAGAGAAACCCATTGCGCCAGAGCAGATACGAACGCGTCTGGTGCCCCGAACCCACTACAAAGTCTATGCGCTCCTTTCGGAGGAAAACTGTGTCTGACTCTCGAAGGCGATACTCATAAAAATATAAAGTGTCCCTTTCCCATCTGGCTCGGTAGTAAAAGTCTTTATAGGGATCATATACAGGGGCCTGAGAAAAGTTTTCTATCCGGCGTAGGCCTGAAGTAACCGACAAAAGAGAGTGGGCCTTCCAGGTAGAAGCGTACGCTCGCGTTATATCGGCATGGCAACGCATGCAGGCAGAGTCCCCGACATACGTAGGGGTGAGCGCAGAGGAGGCACCTTTTTGGCAAGAGACATACAGGGCCAGGCCCAAAGCGAGGATGGCCATGCCCCAGCGCACGAGCCATCTGGCGGATTCGAACCGCCGACCTGCTGATTACGAATCAGCTGCTCTACCGCTGAGCTAAGATGGCGTGGGAACTGGTGGATTCGAACCACCGACCTCCTGCTTGTAAGGCAGGCGCTCTAAACCCCTGAGCTAAGTTCCCGCGCCACAAAGGTATAAAATCATCTTCGGGGGCGCGCCACCGCCAAGAGCGAACTGCCCCGCCACCGAGCCGGCAAAAGCCGCGCCTCCGCATAAAAGTACTCCCCTATTAGGCCATGGAGAAAAGCCTTTAGCCCCGATGGCGGCGTAAAACCTTCCGCCCGCTTCTTTTGCCAGCGCAACGCAAGCCAGATTATCCAATACAACGCATGGAAAAAATACCGCATATAGACCACTTCATAGCCCGCTTTTTCCAAATCGCCCCTAAGACTATCAAACTCATACCTGAGATAATGCCCACAAAACCCATCGTAGTTTGACCAAATAGCCTCGCCCGCAGGTACCGTCAGATATAAGTAGCATACTCGTGGGAACTTTTCCCTAATCTGCCGTAGAAAATCTATTCTCTCTGGCAAGTGCTCTAACACATCAAAGAGGGCCACTGAGAGGTATTTCTCTCTTTCTGGGGCAGGCAAGGAAAAAGCATCTATGCCATACCGGATAGGTAAGTGCCGCCACCGAGGCGTTGCTTGGGTCAGGTCTACGCCTTCTACCTGCCAGCCCTCTTTTAGCAATTCAGCAAGTACAAAGCCTCTTCCTGCCCCTATTTCCAAAAGAGGTTCAGCACGCCACTTACTGAGGTAATGGTGTACTATGCTATTGCGGGCCTTGTGCCAAAAGTTGCGCTCAACACCATCCGGATAAATAGCCGAATTCTGCACCTCAGAAAAAGCTGTATCCACAGCTGCCATATCTCTAAAAAAAACTACCGCTTGAATACAGCCCTTACTTTCTTCAGATGGCGCACGATGAAACGGAATATCCCTTCCAGCTCCCTTTTATCAAAAAAGAACTTCACCCCCGCAGCAGCATAAATCTCCGTCACCGTGCGCAAATACCCCAAAGAAAGCGCATACAAATACTTTTCTACCGTATCCTCAGGAGCTTTGTCGTAATGATACCACACCTGCAGCGCCCCTATTTGGGCAATCCCATACTCAATATAATAGAGCGGATAGTCAAAAATATGGAGCTGACGATGCCATAAAGTTTCTAAGGTGCCCTCCGGCCACGCTATGTCCCGCCCATGAAAACGCGTATAAAGTTCTACCCATTTTTTGCGGCGCTCTTCAGGCGTATGTTTGGGGTTACGGTATACCCACTCTTGGAAAGCATCTACCGTAGCTATCCAGGGAAAAATCGTGATGATTCGGCTCACTTGCTGGAACCACGCCCGGGCATGGTCCGGCGGGTCGGTATAAAAAGCCGTAGGATAAAGGGCCATCAGCTCCATACTCATGGAAGCCAACTCCGCTACCTCCGCCGGATAATCCCGCAACCATACAAAAGGAATATGCCTACTTTGGAAAGTATGCACCGCATGGCCTACTTCATGCACCAAGGTCACTAAATCTGCATGCGAACCTGCCGCATTCATAAAGATAAACGGAAGCCCTGACTCCTGCAGGGAGTAGTTATAGCCGCCGGGGGCTTTGCCTGGCCGAGAAAATAGGTCTAAATGGCCTATATCCCACATGTATTTAACCATCTCCGCAATCTTAGGGTGTACTTGCTGGAAAAGAGCCAATCCCTTAGAAATAAGCTCATCTTCTGTCTCAAAGGGACGCAAGGGCTTCTCGGGCATGCATACTTCCACGGCTGTATCCCAAGGACGCAGAACCTCTACCCCTAAACGGTTTTTGCGGTAGGTAAGAAGACGGCGATAAAGACGCCGTATAGAAGTCTCTACCAGCGCATGGAAATCATGACAAAGCTGCACTGTCCAATCAAACCTCCCAAGCTGGCGGAAGCGATAGTCGTAATAGTTTTCAAAACCGGCATTGTGCGCAATCTGGGTACGCAGCGCTACCAACTCAGAAAATAAGGCTTCTATGCGGTCGGCGTGGGCTGCGCGCGCCCGGTGGATTTTCCACCATACTTCTTCACGGCGGGAACGGTCAGGCGACTCTAAAAACAAACTCGCTTGCGGAAGCGTAAAAGGCTTCCCATCTATCTCCACGGAAAGCTGCCCAATAATCTCGTTGTATTCTTTGGCTAAAAGTTCGGCTCGGGTTTCTAAGGGAATATTCTCGGGGCGATACAGCGTAAGGTAGTTTTGAACACTTCGGTCAAAGTTTAAGAAATCGTTCTCGGGGAGAAGCTTACGCCACGGGGACTCCCAGTATCGCCGGTATAGCTCGTAGCGAGCTTCGGTGAGGCGGGGCTGAATCTCTTCTATGTACCGCTCGTAGGTTTTGCGACTTTCTTCATCTTGGGTATTTTGGGTGAAGCGAATAAAAGCCCAGGCGGCTTCTTCGCTGAGGGCGGCTTCCAGTTCGTTCAGGCGGCGCAGCCACTGGTGAAAGTCGCCAAAGGTTTGCCAGCGGGCGGTGCGCAGCTCCTCCACATAGGGTTCTATAGCCTCCCAGCCGGTGAGGGAAAGCGTAGGGGGAAGCCACTCTCGAACGGGGCGCGTGACTTGCATACGCAAAGAAACAAAATTTCCGACGCTTAGCGGCGGGAGGCCTCGCCGGGCACGGGATACTTTTTCTCCCGCACGCGTATGTACCCAGCCAAGGCTTTTTGGACGACCCCGGAGCGTCCTAAAGCTTCGCCTAAGCGCTGGGCCTCCTGATAATACAAGCGCGCATTATGCCAATCAGCGCTTTTCTCATAGAGCTGGGCCAAGTATAGAGCCGCATACGCTTGCATCCAGCGGTTTTTCTGGGCGACTTCCCGCGTGGCTTGGTAATAGGCAAAGCGGGCCGCTTCTTCATTGCCAGAGCGATGGTACAGGCGACCGAAAGTATAATACAGCGCTGTTCGCTGGTCCCCGGTGAGTCTGTGCCGGTTTAAACGCAGTTCTTCCAAGGTGTCTCGGGCTTGGGTGTAGTTTTTTCCCTGGATGAGCCAACGTGCCGCCCATAAGCGGCTTTCTGTAGCGTCTGGGGGGTCTTCCAGCCAAGTTTTAGCCCAAGCTTGGCCCAACGCGTCTTCTTCCCAAAGCGGACCGTCATACGAAAGAGCTGCCCTCCAAAGGGAACGCGCCTCAGCGCTATCGCCCCGTTGCCAAGCAATATAGCCACGCCAAGCATACTGGGCTGCCAGCCCCATAGAACCTATCTGATGGAGTACAAACTCTTTCCACAGTTTTTCAGCTTCGGCTCCCCGTCCTTGGTAGAGATACAGCTTGCCCAACCAGTAGTAGGGGTAAGGAAACCGCCTGACCTTCGGACTGCGAATAAGTGCTTGGAGGAGGGTTTCGGCTTGAAAAAACTCGCCTTCCTCTGTAGCATAGAGGGCTAACGCAAATCGCCAGAGATAAGGCGGCGGTCGCTGGCTAAAAAGACGCTGCCGACAGGTATCCAGCCACGGAGAAGCCAAGGTATCCAAGTTCCGCAAGATAAAAAAGTACAACAGGCTACTCTCCCACGTAGTATAGCTCCCCGGGGCAGAAGCCTTGCGTAAAGCAGCCTGAGCGGCTTCCCAGCGTAGAGTTACATCACCGGGAAGCCATCGGCTATAAGTAGAGGGAAGCGTAGCAAACACTACCTGCCACAGTCCGCGCCACTGGTGGGTGAGAGGGTCTTTTTCTTGAGCTTTTTGTAGGAAGCGCCAGCTTTTCCAGGCAGCTAATCCAGCATTTACCCAGTTTTTGTCCAACACATACAGAATAGCGCGTTGGGCATAAGCATCTGCGACCAGCTCTGGCAAAGTGGGGGCTATTTGCCGTTCAAACTGCCGTTCATATAAGGTCGTAAGGTTCCAAAAGGCCTCTTTTTCGCTGGGGTGTTGGGGGAATAGCGCTTTGAAAAAAGCTATCCGGTGCTGGTCCCAGGTGATATAGGAGCCGTTCCATTCAAAGGTGATTTCGCGCTCGGCCGCCTCAAAGTCTAAGTCCCATAACGCGTAGAGAAAGCCGGCCCGTTGGGCCCACAGGCTACTAAGGCATAGCAGCAGCCACCTCTTCAAAGAATGCCGCATCTACCAGGATACGCCCACAGCTTTCACAGACAAAAATGGTATTCCGCTGCGTGAGCTGCCACTGCAGCTGGCGTGGAAGGAGGGTATAGCAGCCCCCACAAGCGACGCGCTCTTCCTTTTCTGTCAAAGTGGCTACGGGCACTAAAGCCCGCCCTTCCCGCAGCGACCGACGCCGACGCTCAAATAACCGAAATAGCCGTTCATCCTGCTGTGCCAGATAGGCAGACAGTTTATCTATGCGTTCTTTTAGCTCCGTTTCCTGCTTATGAGTTTCCCGGCTTATAGCGCTTAGGGCTTCTTCTTTTTCGGCCATGAGGGCTTGTATTTCTCGGAGGCGCTCCTCCTCGGCGGCCTTACGCTGCTGAAACGCTTCTAACCGGTGCTTCAGGCGAGCGATGTCTTTCAGGTTTTTTTCTATGGTCAGCTGCGTCTCCTTGAGGTCTGCTTCTACCTTATAATACTCCTGCTCATTTCGGACAGCCATGAGGGTTTTCTGGAGCTTGGACTCATGGTCTCGGAGGCTATCGTTGCTGACATGGAGGGTACGGATTTCGCCTTCTATCTGGTCTATTTGGCGCGAAAGCTCTTGGAGAGAATGTACAAGCGCAGCGGCTTGATCTTGAAGCTCTTCTATTTGCCGCGGGAGGTCTCCTTTTTTCTGCTGAACAGCATGGAGACGATTGTACAGTACCTGTAGCTGGATAAGCTCTACCAATCGGTCTTGAACAGCTGAGGTCTCTAAGGTTATCATATCCAATAGTGTACAGGGTTGGTTCTAAGACGAGTAGTAAAAATAGGAATGTGTGCGAAGCGCTGACGCAGCAGGTCTGCCAGGGCTCCAGCGATCATCCACTCGGACTCATAATGGCCGATATCCACAAGCCAGACACGCCCCTGCGCTTCAAAAAAGCGATGATACGGAATATCCGCCGTCAAAAAGGCCTCTACTTGGGCCTCTATGGCCTGAGGCAGGAGGAAGCTCCCAGCTCCGCCACATACCGCCACACGGCTTATAGGCCGATCAGGTCCTGGGGTAAAGCGCAAACTCGGTATATCCAGCCTTTTTTGGAGAAACCGTAAAAAGTCTGGAGGTTCCAAGGGATGGGCCCATTCTCCCACATAGCCCCCTCCATAGCCAGGCCCTTCAGTTTGCAAAACCCGCACGGGCCGGAGGTTAAGGTGCCGACATAATACAAAATTCACGCCTTCGGGCGATTTGTCTGCATTCGTATGGACAGCGTATACCGCTATGTCTGCCTGTATGCCGCGATAAATAACCCTATCTGCGAAAGTATCCCATACCAAGCGCGTACGCGGTCCAAACCAGATAGGATGATGAGCTAAGATGAGATTTGCTCCTACGGCCTGAGCTTCTTCTATGAGTTCTGGGGTGACATCCAGCGTCGTGAGTATCCCTTGTACGGGGCGTTCAGGGTCCCCCCAGAGGAGTCCTACGGTATCGTAGGAGTCGGCCCACTGGGGGGGAGCCCACGCCTCCACCGCCGCTATAACATCCCGTATGCGGGTCACGAGGCAGACTTTTTCGCTCGGCTGCGAGAGGACGAACTGTCTGTTTTGGACTTGCGCGTCTTAGTGGGCGGCGCCCCGGCACCGCTTCCTGCTGCGGGGAGCGTGACATCCAAGAGTTCTGGCACAGGCAAGATCACCTTGCTTTCTGATTCTCGCATACGCTCAAAGTACCCCGTACCCGCCGGTATTTTCTGGCCGGTGATGACATTCTCTTTCAGCCCTACCAGTTCATCGGTCTTGGCCGTGACAGCTGCATCTATCAAGACGCGGATAGTTTCTTGGAAGGAAGCCGCCGAAAGCCAACTACGCGTGGTAGAAGCCGCACGGGATATCCCCAAGAGTTTGGGCTGGGCCACCGCCAGCCGAGCTAAGCGCGCCTGGACCAGCTTACGCCCAGCCGCCCCCAAGCTCCGATTCACTTCTTCTAACTGCGTGGGGGAAATAAGGCTACCTATTTGGATACCCTCGGCATCCCCCGGATCAGTCACGATTAACTTTCCTTGCAAGAGCGCATTTTCCTGGAAAAACTCAGCTTTATCTACCACCTCTTCCGGTAAGAATATCGTATCGCCTGGCTCTACCACTTCTACTTTTTGAAGCATTTGGCGTAAGATAATCTCCAGGTGCTTCGTACTGATACGCACCGCTTGCGGCGCATAGATAAGCTGGATATTGCGTAGAAGGTACTCTGCTACGGCAGATACCCCTAAGATGCGCAGGATGTCATGAGGGCTTATCGGCCCATCACAGAGCGGCTGGCCTGCCCGCACTTTATCACCGTCTTGTACGAGCAAGAGGCGGCTGGTAGGCACCACATGAAGCACCCGCATGCGCCCATCCGGCGACTCTATCTCAATCTCTTGGCGATTAGTACGGCGCTTACGCATGCGTACGATACCATCTATCTCGGCCAAAACGGCCGCACCATTCGGGGAACGAGCCTCAAAGAGTTCTGTCACCCGAGGCAGGCCCCCTGTAATATCGGCGGTGCGGGCCGTCTGCACGGGCGTACGCGCCAAGATCGTACCCGGCTGTACCGTCTCTCCATCCCTGACCATAATCCGAGCCCCCACTGGCAAAGAAAAGGTCTCTATCGGCTCATCATACGCATTCACGATCTGGAGGGCCGGCGATTTAAACCGATCCGAGGACTCCACCACGATGTATTCGTCCTGCTGCGATTCTTCTATGTGTTCTTTTCTGTAGGTATCGCCCTCCACCAGGTCTACCCATCGGAGACGGCCTTCTACCCCAGCCAAGATATGTCGCGCGTACGGGTCCCACGAGCAGAGCTCCTGCCCCTTGAGCACGGTATCACCCTCCTTCACTCGGAGCACAGAGGCATACGGCACATCCGCTCGCCACAGCACCTGTCCTGATTGAGGATGCTGTATAAACACCTCCGTAGTGCGACTAAGGACTACGGTCTCATCCTCTCCCCGGTACTTTCTACGAGCGGTACGGAGATCTTCACTAAATGCGATTATCCCTTCATACTTGGCTTTCAAGGCATTTTGCCCGGTGATACGCTGGGCAGCTCCGCCGGTATGGAAGGTTCGTAGGGTAAGCTGCGTGCCCGGCTCCCCTATGGATTGCGCCGCGATAATACCCACAGCTTCCCCAATCTCTACGAGACGCCCAATAGCCAAGTGCCGGCCATAGCATTTTTGACAGATACCGCGTTCGGCCTCACAAGTGATAGGAGAACGTACCTCTACCGCTTCTATGCCCGCTGCTTCGATCGCTTTGGCCACCTCATCGGTAATCTCCTCGCTGGCCGAACAGAGTTTTTCGCCGGTGAGCGGATGATGAATATCATTTAGGGCGAAACGACCCACGATGCGGCTGGCTAACGACTCCACCAACTCCTCGTTTTCGTCATACAAGGCCGTCAATCGCAAGCCTCTAAGTGTCCCACAATCGGCCTCCGTAATCACCACATCTTGCGCAACATCCACCAGCTTGCGGGTGAGGTAGCCCGCATCAGCGGTCTTGAGCGCTGTATCAGCCAACCCCTTCCGCGCCCCATGCGTGGAAATAAAGTACTCTATCACATTCAGCCCCTCCCGTAAGCTGGACAAAATCGGTGTCTCTATAATCTCCCGCGCCCCGAGACGCCGTTGTGGCTTATTCATAAGCCCCCGCAACGCACAGAGCTGCCGCACTTGCTCCCGAGAGCCACGCGCCCCGGAGTGCATCATCATATAAATCGGATTGAAACCCTCCTGATGCTGTTCCAACTCCCGTATAAGCCGTTCTGTAATCTCGTTAGAGGTGCGCGTCCATAGGTCTATAATCTTATTGTACCTTTCGCCATCGCTAATAAGCCCCATGCGATACTCCTCCCGAATCTCCTCCCGCTGCTCAAAAGCTTTCTTGATAAGCTCTTCTCGGTTAGAGGGCTCTATAACATCATACAAGGTAAAGGAGAGGCCTCCCTTGAAGGCTGTTTGAAAACCGAGTTCCTTGATACGATCCAAAAACTCGGCGGTACGGCGATGGTCGGTACGGCGGAAAACCTCCATGATAACATCGCGGATAGCGCCTTTGGTGAGGACCTGATTGACAAAGGGCATCTCAGGGGGCAGGGTTTGGTTAAAGATTACGCGCCCCGGGGTGGTGATTACTTTTTCGCCGGTAGAGAGGCGCACCGTCACCCGCGCATGCAAGGCGACTTTGCCGGCATGATAGGCTTGCAAGACTTCTTGGGGACTACCGAACATAGCCCCTTCGCCCTGAGCCCCTGGCCGTTCTTTGGTAAGGTAATAGAGACCAAGCACCATGTCTTGCGAAGGCACCGCTATAGGCGCCCCATTAGCAGGATGTAAAATGTTATGGCTGGCCAGTAAGAGTATCTGTGCCTCAGCAATAGCGCCTTGGCTAAGCGGTACATGAACCGCCATCTGATCCCCATCAAAATCGGCATTATAGCCTGTACACACCAAGGGGTGTAGCTGAATGGCCTTCCCTTCCACAAGCTTCGGTTGGAAAGCCTGAATACCCAACCGGTGCAGCGTCGGCGCCCGATTAAGTAGGACAGGGTGGCCTTTGAGTACATTCTCTAAAATAGGCCAAATGCGCGGGTCTTTGCGCTCCACCAGCCGCCGCCCGCTCTTTTCGGTACGTACTATCCGCTGAGCCAGAAGATCCCGAATGATAAAGGGCTTGAATAGCTCCACCGCCATGTCTTTGGGCAGACCGCACTCGTGTAGCTTGAGATGAGGACCGACCACAATGACCGAACGGCCAGAATAGTCCACCCGCTTCCCTAAGAGATTTTGCCGGAAGCGCCCTTGCTTGCCTTTGATGTTTTCGCTAAGAGAGCGAAGGATATGGCCACCGCGACCTTCGGCGGCTGCCCGAGTTTGATTACGCTTGCGGGCACTGTCCAAGAGGGCATCTACACTTTCTTGCAGCATCCGGCGTTCATTATTGAGGAGTATCTCCGGCGTACGGGACTCCATCATGCGCCGCAAACGGTTATTCCGCTGGATAAGGCGTCGATACAGCTCATTCAAATCAGAAGCGGTAAAACGCCCCCCTGCAAGCGGAATAAGCGGACGCAGCTCCGGCGGTACCACAGGTATGACACGCAAAATCATCCACTCTGGGCGATTCTCCACGCGCCTATTGGCGGTACGAAACTCTTCTACGACCTTTAACCGCCGAAGTATCTCTGTACGGCGCTGCTGAGATACTTCATTTTCCAGCTGGGCCCGCAGTTCGCCGGCCAGCTTATCTAAGTCTAACTTCCGTAAAAGCTCATCCAGCGCCTGCGCCCCCATCTTCGCCACGAAAGTGGCCGGTTGAATAGCCGGATTTTCCTTCGCCGCATTTTGCAAGGCCCGAGTCAGCTTGGTGTACTCATCCGCGCTCAGAAGGTCCCCTTCACGTAAGTTTTTGTTGATATGTGCGGCATCTCCTACTTGTAAGACCACATAGCGGTCATAATACACAATCTGTTCCAGTTTCTTGGCGTTATAGCCGAGGAGGGAGCCCAGCTTAGGGGGGTTATGGCGGAAGTACCAAGGATGCACGACGGGTTCTTGGAGGGAGATATGGCCCATTCGTACCCGCCGCCACTTTTTCTCAATCACTTCTACGCCACAGCGGTCGCACCGGATGCCGCGATACCGGGCCCCTTTGTATTTGCCGCAAGCACATTCATAGTCTTTGACTGGACCAAATATTCGTTCGCAGAAAAGCCCCCCCATTTCTGGTTTGTGCGTGCGGTAGTCAATCGTTTCCGCGCGCACGACTTCTCCCTTGCTCCATTCTAAGATGCGATCCGGGGAAGCCAATAACAGCGTCACCCGACGAATCGGCACCGGTATAGTTACCACGGAGTGCCGAACTGTAAGTTGATTTTTCGTTTGTTGCTCCATACTTTTGGCGATAATCTTAGTCAAATCGGACATCCAAGGCTAATCCTCGTAGTTCATTCACGAGTACCTGGAAGGAATCCGGTACCCCAAAGTAGGTGATATTTTCCCCCTTGATGATAGCTTCATGGGCTTTCATACGCCCCTCCACATCGTCAGACTTGATAGTCAGCATCTCCTGGAGGAGAGTAGAAGCGCCAAAAGCTTCTAAGGCCCACACTTCCATCTCACCGAACCGTTGCCCACCGAAGTGCGAGCGGCCACCCAGCGGCTGAGAGGTCACCACCCCGTACGGCCCTACGGAACGGGCATGCATCTTATCATCTACCATGTGGTCCAGTTTAAGCATGTATATCACCCCCACGGTCGCCGGCTGGTCAAAGCGTTCCCCTGTCTGTCCATCATACAAATACACCCGCCCGTCTCGGGGCAACCCCGCCTTTTCCAACCATGCATTCACCTGCTCATAGGAAGCCCCCGCAAATGGCGGCACCTCAAACTTCACCCCTAACTTCTTACCGGCCCATCCCAAGATAGCCTCATAAATCTGACCGATATTCATCCGCGAAGGCACCCCCAGCGGGTTAAGAACAATATCCACGGGTGTCCCGTCTTCCAAATAAGGCATATCCTCTACGGGCGCTACCTTGGCTATCACGCCCTTATTCCCATGGCGGCCGGCTAACTTATCCCCTACTTTTATCTTCCGCTTAGAAGCTACATAGACCTTGGCCAGCTTGAGCACCCCATTCGGGAGCTCATCCCCCGAGACCACATGATATTTAGCCCGTTGGGCTTCGGCCTGATACCGGGAATACAAGGCCATATAGTTTTGGAAGAGTCGCTCAATCAAAAGATTCGTGTGGGCATCGGAAGTCCAGCCGGTAGGATTAAGGTCTTCAAATCGTTGCACTGCAAGCCAATCGGCGCGATTCTTTTTCGCCTTAGGGGTGAGCTGCTCTTCCCCATATTTATTCTTGACCGAAATTAGTTCCTTCCCTTCCAGCAGCTTATGCAGCTTTTCAGCCATTTTCTTGCGGAGCTCACGCACCTGCTGCTCAAACTGCATATCTATCTCGCGCTCGCGCTGCTTGCGCTCTTCTGATGTGGCAGCCTTGCGATCTTTGGTGTATAAGTAGGTTTCTATGACATAGCCATGCGTAGCCGGGGGCATGGTGAGCGAGGTGCTTTTTACCTCGGCGCTACGCTCCCCAAAGATTTGGCGCAAGAGCTTCTCCTCCGGCAGAAGGTCAGAGCTTTGTCCCTTAGGGGTTACTTTCCCTACTAAAATATCTCCTTCTCGTACTTCGGTCCCTACCACTACTATCCCATTTTCATCTAAAAAGCGGGTGCGCTCTTCTGACTCGTTGGGCAGCTCTCGGGTAAGCTCCTCCGGACCGGCCTTTGTCTCCCGCACTTCTACCTCAAACTCTTGGATATTTATGCTGGTGAGCGCATCATCTTGTACGAGCCGTTGGGATATCACGATAGCGTCTTCGAAGTTATAGCCTTGCCAAGGCATGAAGGCTACCAAGAGATTTTTCCCAAGGGCCAGTTCGCCATTCTCAATAGAGAAGCCTTCTACCAGCGGCTGGCCTTTTTCTACCCGTTGCCCCTTGCGTACAATAGGACGCAGGTTTAAGCAGGTACTTTCGTTAGTGCGCCTAAACTTAGGGATTGCATAAGAAACCACTTCCGGTTCAAACGAAATGAGCTCTTCCTCCAGGGGGCGCTCATAGCGGATGTCTATACGAGTAGCATCTACATACTCCACCACCCCCGGATACTCCGCATAAATGAGGACACGAGCATCGCGGGCAGCGTGCTTTTCCATGCCTGTACCCACGATAGGCGCTTCTGGCCGGAGGAGCGGTACCGCTTGCCGCTGCATGTTAGACCCCATGAGTGCCCGGTTAGCGTCGTCGTGCTCTAAGAAAGGTATCAAGCTGGCCGAAAGACCCAAAAGCTGGTCAGGGGCCACATCCACATACCGCACTTCGTCAAAAGGAAGCTCAGGATATTCCCCTTCGTAGCGCACCTGTATTTCAGGCGGCGTATGCCCATTCAAAAAGGGTTTTAGGGGGGCTATGGGGTATTTTTCTTCCTGGTCAGGGGTGAGATAGACGACTTTCTTAAAGTCAGGCTTTCCGCCCTGCAGGGGATGATACGGGGTTTCCAGGAACCCAAGTTCATTGACTCGAGCATAGATAGCTAAGGAGTTAATAAGGCCGATATTGGCCCCTTCTGGCGTTTCTATGGGACATATACGGCCATAATGCGAATAATGTACATCTCTGGCTTCAAAGCCGGCATGTTCGCGCGAAAGTCCTCCAGGACCAATAGCCGAGATACGCCGTTTATGGGCCAGCTCGGAGAGGGGATTGGTTTGGTCTACAAGCTGACTAAGCTGCCCTTGGGAGAAGAACTGATTGATTACGCTGGTAAAGGCCTTAGGATTGATGACTTCGGAGGGGCGAAAGTCTTCGCCTTCATACGTACTCATGCGTTCTCGGATAGTACGCACGAGGCGGCTCAAGCCTGTCGAAACGGTCTCATAGATCTGCTCCCCTACCGTACGGATGCGCCGGTGACTGAGGTGGTCTTCCTCATCTGGCTCTACCTGGCCTTCCATGAGCTTCTGTAAATGGAGGATAATAGCCGCTACATCCTCTAAGCGGAGGATGATATCTTCATACCGCTGCTCTCCGTACAGTTTCCTATTGAGTTGGAAACGCCCTACTCGCCCTAAGGAATACCTTTTGTCGGTGAGGATTTCCTTTTCTACATATTGTCGGGCGCTTTCTTCGTCGGAGATATTTTCCATGCCACGCAGGAGCTTGAATATCTCCACACAGGCCGAAGTATGTGAATAGCTGGTGTCTTTAGCTAAGGAAGCAAATATAATGTGCCTTTCATCTTCGTATTCCGGCTTGATGAGGTAGAGAGAGTCTATATGCAGGTCTCGGAGGGTATGCCAGTCTTCTGGGCGTAAGACGTGTCCAATATCAAAAAGGGTCTCAAAGCGGCGGATAGAGCTCATTTCACCGGTTTCTGGGTCAGAGACGACGGCCTGCTCGGTGACTTTGGTGATGCGCGTAGCCAGCTTACGGCCGACGTAGGGGGCGAAGCTTTTCTCAGAGCGCAGTTGGCTAAACTTTACTTCTTCGGCGAGACCAAAGTAGGTGACAATATCCGCATCGGAGCTTAGCCCCATGACACGCAGAAAGAGGGTGACAGCGACCGACTTTTTCCGGTCAAAGTACATGCGTGTGTAACCAGCGGAGTCCGTAGCAAATTCGATCCAGGTGCCTCGTTGCGGGATTACTCGCGCCCCATAGGTCATTTCTGCAGTACCTGCCCGTTGCGTGGCCGAAAATAAAATACCCGGCGAGCGGTGGAGCTGATTGATCACTACACGCTCTACCCCATTGACAATAAAAGTACCCTGGGGGGTCATATAAGGGATAACCCCTAAGTAGACCCATTCTTCTTTGGGGGTGAATACCGTATTATCGGGCTTGAGCGGCCGAAGGGAAAACTTGACTTTGAGTTGCACTCCATAAGTAACGCCACGAATCTTACACTCGGCTGGACTATACTTGGGTGGATCTAAGAGATATCCTTCAAAATCCATGATATATTCCCCCCGATTGTCTTCTATGGGGAAAAACTCCCTGAAGACTTGATAAAGCCCCTCCGCCTGTTGGCGCTCAGGAGGGGTATATAGGTCCATAAACTTCTGAAAGGAGTCCAGCTGGATTTGCAGAAGGTCCGGCACGGATACCGCCGACCTATGCGTAGAAAAACGGATGCGACCTTCACTCATAGGAAAGTAGATATAGACATACTGGGATTTTCACCCGAGATGAGAAATAAAAAGGCCGTACTTAGCGGGTGCAGGCTAAGTACGGAAAGGAAAAGGGCTGAGGAAAGAAGCACTTACTTAACTTCAACCTCAGCGCCGAGTTCGGCAAGTTGCTGACGGATTTGTTCTGCTTCTTCCTTGGAGACCTTTTCTTTGATAGGCTGCGGGGCTTTATCCACGAGTTCTTTTGCTTCTTTCAAGCCCAGTCCGGTGATATTCTTGACGACCTTTACGACATCCAGTTTGCGTTCGCCGGGGGCCTTGAGAATAACATCAAATTCTGTTTTGGTCGGGGCTTGGGCTTCGGCTGCTCCAGCCGCGGGGCCCGCAGCAGCAACCATCACAGGTGCAGCCGCCGCTGGTTTGATTCCATAGTCATTCTCTAAGATAGCGGCCAGCTCATTCACTTCTTTCACGGTGAGGTTCACCAGGGTCTCTGCAAGTGCTTTCAAGTCAGTCATAGGTAGTATACAGTTTTAGGATTTTTTCTCGGATAAGGTTTTGAGGGCTCCGGCCAGGGTTTGCCCACCACTTTGGAGGGCACTGACCACCTGTTGTATAGGCGATTGCAGCCGAGCTATGAGCTCACCCAGAAGGTCCTGTTTAGATTTAAGCCGAGTAAGCGCTTCTAAATACTGCTCGCCTATAAAGTGCGTACCTTCTACATACGCGGCTTTAAGAGAAGGGTAGTCTTTCTGGAGCTCTTTACGAAAAGCTTCTAAGATTTGCGCAGGCACCTTAGGATCAGGACCGCATACAATAAGTGCCGTATTGTAATGCAGAGCAGGCTCAAACAAATCGGCTTGCGGGATCTCGGCTTTTTGCAGAGCCTTAGCTACCAAAGTGTTCTTAACCACTCTAATACGCAGGCCTTTCTCATACATGGTACGACGAAACCGCTGCGTTTGCTCTGCATTTAGCGGACCCAGGTTGATAAGATAAAATCCCGGTGCCTCTCGTAAAATGCCGGCTAACTCTTGTATAAGGGCTGTTTTTTCGGCTTGGGTCATAGGCGATTTCTATCAATAGCTACGGAGGGGCTCATCGTAGTGGACATGTACACCGATAAGATATAGTTTCCTTTTACGCCAGAGGGACGAAGGGACTCTATCGTCTTGAGCACCTCCATGGCGTTGTCCCGAAGCTTTTGGGTGTCAAAGGAAGCTTTCCCTATCGGCACATGCACCACCCCCGTTTTGTCGTTGCGAATCTCAATCTTCCCAGCTTTTAACTCACGGATAGCCCGTACAATGTCCGGGGTTACGGTGCCACTCTTGGGATTAGGCATGAGGCCGCGAGGACCTAAAACCTTCCCGAGTCGGGCCACCTTCGGCATAACATCGGGGGTACACACCACCGCATCAAAGTCTAACCACCCTTGTTCAATGCGGGAAATATACTCGTCCAGTCCCGCATAGTCTGCCCCTGCGGCTTCGGCTTCTTTTTGCTTGTCGGGAGCAACAAGCGCTAAAACCCGCACAGTCTTCCCCGTGCCATGGGGCAGTGTGACCACCCCTCGCACCAACTGATTCGCCTGACGGGGGTCTATATTGAGGTCCACAGAAAGCTCAAAAGTAGCATCAAAACGCTCATACCGCACCTTTTTTAGCGTCTCTATGGCTTCTGCAAGCGCGTAAGGACGCTTTTCTATGGACTTAAGGGCGTTCAGATATTTTTTTCCACGACGAGCCATAAATCTACTATTCTTGTATAACAAGTCCCATACTTTTAGCCGTACCCGCGATCATGCGCATAGCCGCCTCTACGGTATAGCAGTTGAGGTCGGGCATTTTCTTTTCTGCAATTTCACGTACCTGCGCCCACGTTACGGTCCCTACTTTCTTGCGATTAGGCTCAGCAGACCCTTTTTCTATGCGGGCCGCCTTCTTGAGAAGCTCAGCCGCTGGGGGCGTTTTGATGATAAAATCAAAACTCTTGTCTTTATATATGGTGATTACGACAGGCAGTACTTCGCCTGGCCGATCCTGGGTACGTGCATTAAACTGCTTACAAAACTCCATGATATTGACCCCCTTAGAACCTAAGGCAGGGCCAATAGGAGGAGCTGGGTTTGCTTGCCCCCCCTTTATTTGCAGTTTGACTATGGCGGTTACTTCTTTCATAGTTTTTCTACATGATGATAAGGTAGCTCCACCGGAGTCTCCCGATTAAAAATCTTTACTCGTACTTGCACCCGTTGCTTTTCGGGATATACCTCTGCAATATATCCTTCAAAGCCGGCGAAAGGCCCCTCGCTGATACGGACGAGCTGGCCGACCTCAAAATCCTGGGACACCTCCATCGGCAGGGAAGCGGCCCGCGCCCGCGAAAGAATCGGGCCTACTTCCGAATCAGGCAAAGGAAGCGGCTTAGCCCCCCGCGAAGGGGAAACAAAGTACAACACATCTGGGACCCCCCGCAATACCTGAATCAGCTCCGGCACATATTCCTCTACCGGAATGTCTAAAAACACATACCCCGGCAAGAATACGCGCTCCCGTTCCCGCTTTTTGCCTCCCTTACGACTCTCCAGTACGCGCTCAGCCGGAACCAGAATATCTACGACTTGGTGCCCCAGCCCCAGCCTATCTAATTCCTGCCGAATGCGCTGAGACACCTTTCGTTCTTGGGAAGCCCGAACTTTTAGCGCGTACCATGCCATACCGAATACCTTTTCAGAATAACGAATAGACCCCACGCATAATGGTACTAAAGAGCAAATCTATTACGCCTATTACGATGGCCAGCAGGAGACTACCTACCAGCACCGCAACCGTAGTACTAAATAGCTGTGCAAAAGGAGGCCACTCTACTTTTTCCCGCCACTCAGTATAATACTCCTTCCACAGCCGCGCAAGGCGCTGTTTCATGGCACGGGTGGCAGGACTCGAACCCGCAACCTGCGGTTTTGGAGACCGCTGCTCTACCAGTTGAGCTACACCCGTGTGCAGGGCGGCAAAGTTAGTCTAAAATTTCGGTAACCTGGCCCGCCCCTATCGTGCGTCCGCCTTCGCGGATAGCGAAGCGGAGCCCTTTTTCCATCGCTATCGGGTAAATCAGCTCCACTTCAATACTCACATTATCGCCCGGCATGACCATCGGCACATCCGTCGGGAGCTTAATCGTACCCGTCACATCCGCCGTACGGAAAAAGAACTGGGGACGATAGTTATTCGTAAAGGGTGTGTGGCGCCCTCCTTCTTCCTTGGTCAGGATATACACTTCAGCCTTAAACTTCTTATGCGGGGTTACACTATTAGGCGCGCACACGACCATCCCACGACGCACCTGATCTTTATCTATCCCCCGCAAGAGAAGGCCCACATTATCGCCCGCTTGACCTTCATCCAGAAGCTTGCGGAACATTTCTATACCCGTGACGACCGAGGTAAGCTTTTCTTCCCGCAGCCCGACAATATCCACAGGCTCGTTGAGCTTGATTTTGCCCCGCTCAATCCGCCCCGTCACTACCGTACCCCGCCCCGTAATAGAAACCACATCTTCCACAGGCATCAAGAAGGGCTTATCAATAATCCGCTGCGGCGTAGGAATGTACGTATCCAATACCTCCATCAACTCCAAGATTTTAGCCTCCCACTTGGGATCCCCATTGAGGGCCCCCAAAGCCGACCCCCGAATAATCGGTGTCGTATCCCCCGGGTACCCATAGAAGTTAAGCAGGTCCCGAATCTCCATTTCCGCCAGCTCTAAGAGCTCCTCATCATCCACCATATCTACTTTATTGAGGAAGACCACGATATACGGCACTCCGACCTGCCGAGCCAAGAGGATATGTTCGCGTGTCTGCGCCTTAGGGCCATCGGTAGCCGCTACAACTAAGATAGCCCCATCCATCTGCGCCGCCCCCGTAACCATGTTCTTTACATAGTCGGCATGGCCCGGACAGTCAATGTGCGCATAATGGCGTTTATCCGTTTGATACTCCACATGCGCGGTGTTGATAGTAATACCCCGCTCTTTCTCCTCGGGCGCATTGTCAATAGAGTCATAGCTGCGCTCTTGAGCCAGCCCCTTTTTGGCCAGTACCTTTGTAATAGCCGCTGTCAGGGTAGTCTTCCCATGGTCAACGTGGCCGATCGTACCCACATTGACGTGTTCTTTGTCACGGACGAAAACCTCTTTGGACATATAGGGCCACTTCCGGACTCGAACCGGCTCCCTTAGCGCGGGGCTCCCACGAGCACAGTGGCTACAGGCGCCGCAAAGGTACAAAAAAAATCACATTTCCAAATGCCCTTCTTCTTCCCAAAGCGATAGCTGGGCCCCCTCGCCTGGGGATATGGGCCTTTTCCTCCGCCATCGGTGCTTTGGCGGAATACTGCCCTGATGTAAGCGCTCCACGATAAGGGCATGATACGCCGGGTCTATCTCCGCTGCCAGAAAATGCCGCTTCAGACGCTGACAGACCTCCAGCTCCGCCCCACTCCCCCCAAAATGCACCAGCACCACATCCCCCGGCTGCGTACAACTCAGCACCAGCAGCTCCGAAAGCTTCTGCGGTATCTGGCAAGCATGTATGGTCTTTTCTCGGCTCACATTTTTTACCAAATCAAAGTAAAACCAACTATACGGCATCCTTCCCTTGTGCCCCTGGGCCATCCGAGCTAAAATGCGTTTATCCGTGGGATTCTGATAAGGCTGAGCTACCTGGGTCTTTGTAAAAACGATTGTTTGGACTTTTTCGAGCATGGAGAATGCTCCGATGAGCGGTGGTAAAGCGTTTGGGGCTATGCCCTACATTGGTATTATAGACCCAGACATATTCATGGACATCATAACAAGCTTTATCTAAAAAGAGCACCCGCAAATAAGCATTCTGTTTAGGGTAGTTTATAAAAAACATGTTGCCATCTTCCTTGAGCACGCGCAGAGATTCTTTGGCCAGCGCTATGTACCATTCTATGTATTCCTCAAAAGAACGGGTATAACTTTTGCCATTGTACTTCACTCCTACATTATAATCGGGATCACTCAGCACCATATCCACGCTCTTATCCGGCAGTTGACGCATGAGGTCAAACACATCCCCTAAAAAAACCGTATCTATAAGAGGAGAAGGAATAGACGGGTGCATAGCCTAACGAACGATAAGCTTATATTCCGTCCAAAGATAGGGAGTTGAATGGCTGGGGGGGCGGCGTGCGTTATGCACTCCCGACACAGGGCGATTTTGACCTTGGGCAGGGTACGGGAAGCTCCAGCCTGGCTAAGGGTGAGCCATCGGCCGGGATTGAACCGGCGACCTCTTCCTTACCAAGGAAGTGCTCTACCACTGAGCTACGATGGCTTGGCGGGGCAAAGGTACAAAAAGATTCTCAGCGTTGGATGACCAGGCGGCCCATGTAGAGCTTCCCGAACGCTTCTACTTGATAGAAGTAAAGGCCACCCGAGAGGTCTGCGGGAATAGCCCATTCTACCCAGCTTTCCCCTTGCAGGTCGGCCACTTGGCGGCCGGCGGCATCCCATACCGTTACCCGCAGGGGGCCTTCAGCGCCCATGAGCATGAAGCGCACCTGGTGGGTAGCCGGATTCGGCTGTACTGCCACCTGCACGCCTTCGGCCAGGGGTGAAAGTTCCACTGTATTAGAGAGGAGCGTTCCGCCGCTTGTAAGCACACCCTCCACCCGATAGTACCGCTGGGCCGGGCGGGCGAGCTGCTCCCGATACGCAAGGGAGGCCGTTTGGCCGAGGCTTTGCCACGATTGCCCATCGGAGGAAGCCCACACCCGATACACCTGCACGGGTTCTGGTGCTTGGGCAGTCCAGCGTAGCTCGGCTTCTTGGGGGCTGGCCCAGCGGGCCGAAAGCACAATACCCGCCGACGGCAGCGGCGTAGGACTGGTCAAGATCCCAAACTCCGAAAAGGCCGAGAAATAGTTCCGCCGCACTATGCCGCCTGCGGGGGCTATGTAGGTACCTGTAAGGGTTTGGCTCCAATCGGGCCCGTTGCCGTTCGGGCGCTTACCCAAGGTGACTTGCCGAGGATCGGCCGGCAGCGTAAAGCCCACTGGATACGCTATCCCATCATACGAACCTGCCGTAGGCGCTACATCGGGCGTTACTTCCCAGTAGCCGGGGGCCAGCGCCACTTGCCAGGTCGCCGTACCCTCTACCACTGCTGGGCTGGGGTCTGTGGGGTCATTCGGGATAAAGCGCGTGGAAAGGTAGCTCACACCGGTGAGCGCCTGCCGTATCAGCACATCAAAGCGCTCATAGTCGGTCATAGAACCCACATCAAAGCGGTACTGGCCTAAGCCCTGAATGCTGCGGCGTAGATACCCATACACATGGCCAGCCGTACGGGTGACAGCCGTAAGCGCCGGATTTTGTACCCACAAAACGGCCCCGTTAGTTACCGCATCTACATAGCCATTCAGGGATAAGTCTAAGAGATTTTGGAGAGCGGTGGTGCCGGCTTGAAGCTGTTTTATCCCTGTGCCGGCGAAGCGTAAGTTCCAATAATTAGTACGCTGACGCAGGATTTGGACATCGGTGGCGGCGGCACCTCCATAGAGGGTTATCCAGCCGCCGGTAAGGGTGTAGGTTCCGCTCAGCTGAGGAAGGACCGTATTAAGGCGGGCCAAGCGCAGCTCTCCCCCACTCATCACCAGCGGCGCGCTCACCGAAGCCCCATCCCGTAGTTGATTGGTCTGCGCATCATAAATGCCCTGCAAAATCCGCATCGTGCCATTTATCCGCACATCTGCGGCATTTTGGAGCACACTGCCCGAGGTTTTATCTACCCAGAGGTCATAGAGGTTGAGGGTAAGGTTGGCGTTGATCTGCTGGATATTATTTGTGTAGAGGCAGGAGAGGCAGGGTCCGTTTAGGATGAGTCGGCTGTTAGCATAGGTGAGCGTGCCTGTGGTATAGGCGAGGTGGCCATAGAGGGTAACGGTACGGTTGGAGAAGTCGAAGTCGCCGCTGATGCGGAGGCTGCGGCAGGAGAGGTCTGCTTCTAAGGTGAGCTTACCGCCGCCTACAGCGTAGTCGGCGTCCCAGTTGGTGCCGGTGCCCCGATAGCGAGAGTCGGCCCCGACAAACCGTATTTCATCATCGGGTGCTGTCGCGGAGGCGGCTGTGCCATCGGAGGTAATCTGGCCCTCATTCAGCAGGTTGCCATGGATGTTTATGCGCACATTGGGGGCGTCGCTGACGGTGATTTTACCGAAGTTGCACACGTGGCGTACGTCGACGGCCGTGGTGACGACGACTTCTTTACCGGCGGGTATCTCGGCGTCTTCGGTGGGCGTATCGGGTACATTACCGAGGCTCCAGTTTGCGGCCAAGTGCCAGGAGCCGCCATTCGGACCGATGTATTGGTTGCTCGTAAAGCTGGATACGCCCTTGTACCCGACGATGCGGATGTCATCGACGGCGAAGGAGGGAGTCTGATGCCATCAGCCGCCTCCCCCTTGCCCTACTCTGCGCCAGACGGAAAGGCTATCCGGAACTGCGTGCTGGTCATAGGACAGCTGGTCGGCAGGCACGCCACCGCAGCCGAGTCCACCGCCCTTGCGGGCTACACGGACGCAGTAGTTGTTCAGTAGCCAACTGGTTCATCGTATTAGCCTGGCAGTAGTGGAGGGCTCCCAAGCCACCACCCATGGCTGGTCCGTAGGAGTAGATCCCAGTGTTGCGCCCCCGTCCGTGGACTGTATTCGGAAGCGCCATAATGCTAAAAAGGAGCCACTCAGGTCTCCACCATCCTTGCCCAATCATAGGTCAAACTGCACGACCACCGAGTCGTACGGATGCAAAGCGGCCCGGCCGGCAACGTTGATATCTTGGTCATGAGGTAGATGCGCTTGTGCGTTGAATAGTCAAAACCGAGCCCCGTCGGGTCATCATAGCATGCGCCCGAGACCACTATCCAGCCGCTACGAACACAGCTGCCAGTTGCTCCCATCAGTACAGACCACAGTGTAGGCTCTTATCTGTCCCCCCACTTGTGCCACAACCGCAGTTAGGCGGCGTTACTCCTGCTTCTAACGGAGTAATGTGCCATCTATCCGCCAGTGAGCTAATACCGACAAAGCATTAGGAACCTGATCGCCTGGTAGCCCAAACTGGGTACTCTCCAGCCGCAGCTTGTGAGACGACCCCAGTTGAGCTAATAAGTCGTACGTCGGCGCATCGCGTCAAAGTTCTGCGTATAGAATACGGTACTATCCACTGCGGCGGAGGCGCTCCCCCCGCAAGCGCAGGAGGCTGCGGAGACGATTTGGCTGGTGGAGCTGGTGCCATCGGGCGTCTGCACCGTAAGGGTAATGGTGTAAGTGCCCGGCGTACTGAAGGTGACGGTGACGGGATTGGCGCTATTATTGGGCGAAAAAGTGACGCCTGCGGCGGGGGAGGCGGACCAGGTACGAGCGGTGAGGGGCTGTCCTTGGAGGTTACTTACATCTGTGAGGGTAATCGTGGTAGGACTACCTGCGGGCGGGGTAGGACTGAGTGCACATACCCCTTTCGGCGTAGCATTGAAAGCGGCTTGGGGGGGACACGCTTGCACGGTGATATAGGCGGTTTTGGTTTCTACATCGGTACCTGCGGCATTGGTGGCGGTGAGCTGCACCGTGTAGGTGCCGTTTGCAGTAAAGGTAACTTGGGGATTTGGACTCGTAGCGCTGGTTCCCCCCGTGAAGCTCCAGCCTGTAGAGGGGGTGATTTGCCAGTTATATGAAGTGGGGAGGTTACAGGGGATTTGGGTAAGGTTCGTGAAGGTGACGGGTTGGTTTTTACAGACGGTGGTGGCGCTGGCGGTAAAGTCTGCGGTAGGCGGGGCCGCCGCCTCAATCCGAATATTATCTACGTTGAAGCCCGCGCTAAGGGTATAGTCGGCCGTGGTCATGGGGAGGCTGTTTTCGTTCCGCCAGCGGAAGGCAATACGGAGGTTCGGAATATTTTCGGCGCTGGCCGGGAGATTGAAGGTCAGCCGGATCCAGTTATTGCAGGTGCCGGCAGCGAAGTGATAAGCAAGCCAAACCGGCGTGGGAATGGTCTGCTGGATGTTGGGCACAAGTACTTGCCAGGTGGTGCCGCCGTCGGTGCTATATAAAATAGAGGCATAGCTGCGCACACGGTCCCGGTCGCCCCCGAGGTAGAAGTCGGCCACGAGCCGTAGGCAAGTGCGGCCCGTGGTATTGATATTTTGGGTGAGGAAAGCGGTCTGGTCGGTATTGGCGTCGGCTCCGAAGCCTTGGTTAGACCAGGAGTACTCATCGCCGTAGTCGGGGAGGTTCACGTAGCCGAGGACGGCCCCATCGCTATTGGCTCGGGCGGTGATGTGTAGGCTCCGGTTGACGGGACCGCCGTCGGTATAGGGGTTGGGGAGGTTGTTTGGGGCACTGCATTCGGCGCGATGCCCTCGGACGAAGTTACCGGAGCCGTCCAGCTCAGGGGTATTGGCGTCGTTGATGACGAAGTAGTTATAGGCAGGGTCGTTCGTAACATAGGCGAGCGGTAGGCCGGCCGGCGTAGGACTGAAGGTCCAGCGCGCAGTAGCTCCGGCATCATCAAAGGTTTCTTTCCAGACCAGTACTTGGGCCATCCCCAACGAAAGCAAGCCAAGGAATATACGGGCACTTACGAGCCGCATAAGACAAAGGTAAGGTAGAAAGTTGGATTTTACAAATCCATCATAGATAAGTAGCCAAGCATGGAGAGAAGGGTTAGGACGGCGGGTAGGGTCAAATGGATAAGGGGGCGGCTCACGCCTGCGGCGTGAGCCGCCCCCATCGCCATAAAAACGTTCAACCCTACTCCCGAACTGTATCTCTGGCCGGAGGAACCTCCAGCGTATCTACACGCACAGAACCCTTGGGGAGGGTATCTTTTTTCGGAGAGGGTTTAGGCTGAGAGCGCCGGACTGAAGGAGAGGCAGACGATGAAAAACGAACTTCCTCCGCAGGGGAAATATCCTCTATGGGAGCAGGCCCTTTGGGAGAAGGGTTAGCAACCGAGGAGTCCTGTCGAAGTAAGGTATCCCGCGGAAGGGGAAGGACAGACACCGAGGGCATCCCCACTACAATATGCATGGCCCATCCCGCCAAGAACCCTGCCAAGATTAGGAGAATTCCTGCCAGTATGACCTTAGGGGTAGGGAGGGACGGCTCAAGCTTAGCTCCAGCACGCTCACAAGCAACCAGCACTGCCGTGATATTATCGTATCCTCCGGCATCTAATGCGGATTGGATGAGCAAACGCACCTTATCCGCCAGGGGCTTTCTTTCGGCAAGCCGTTGCCTAATCTCTTCTTCGGGCACCAACCCACTCAGGCCATCGGAACATAGCAGGAAAAGGTCATTTTTTTGCACAGGAAGGGGGAAGGTAGAAGCTTCTACCAGGGTAAAGCTTTGGGTAACTCCTAAGGAAAAAAGGAGCTGGTTACTCTGGGGGTGACCAAAGGCTGCCTCCGGAGAGATATGACCAGTATCCACCAGTAGCGAGACATAACTATGGTCATGGGTGAGCTGATAGAGGGTGCCTTCACGCAGGAGGTATAGGCGGGAGTCCCCCGTATGGGCCCACCAGGCTTCTCCGGCGGGAGTAAGGAGGAGGACTACAGCTGTGGTGCCCATGGACGGAGCCCCGTAGTGGCCATGGCCTGCCTGGAAAATAGCCGCATGGGCATAGTGCAAAGCCCGACGCAACCAATACGATGGCTTATAGCGCTTATCGGCCCCAGCTAAAAACGCCTTTATGCGTTCCACCGCTATTTGAGCGGCGATATCGCCAGCAGCATGGCCTCCCATCCCATCGCACACCACAAAGACTTCCCCCAGCGCACAAGAAAATACCGCATAACTATCTTCATTATGGGCGCGGTGGTGCCCTACATGGCTCTCCGCCGCGTAGGAATACAGCTTGGTCATCCTACCACCTGCACAATAATAGCTCCCAATCGTATTTTATCGCCTGTCCGAATAGGATATTGGGTGATTCGCTGCTCATTCACAAAAGTTCCGTTGGTACTGCCTAAATCTTGCACATACCACTGGGAACCTTGCAGGAAGAGGCGCGCATGTCTGGATGAGACCGTAGGGTCTTGTATCACGAGGGTATTATCTGGCGCGCGCCCTATCGTAATAGGAGCTGTGGAAGGAGAGAGACGGACTTCCTGCTGCGTATGCGGGTAAAAAACCACGAATCGGCTGAGGGTAAGCGCAGGTGGAGCGGGGGGAGGCGGCGGCGCACTCGTCGGGACAGAAGCTGGAGCAGCATCTGCGGTCGTCTGCGCAGCCTGAGTCTTCTTTCCTCCGCTAAATAGCCATAGGGCCCCTAAAAGCAACACCGCCCCTCCCACAAACCATACCCATATAGGGATCTCTTCCTGAGCGGTAGACTTAGCGGGCTCAGGGGTAACCGAATCCTCCTTCTGAACGGCAGCCTTGCCCTCCTTAGGAGAAGCCTCAGAAACCCCATTCTGCAAAGCCTCCTGCCAAACCCGCAGCACAAATGCACGCAACGGCCCTAACGACTCAGACGGCCGAGAAGGGTCGGCTAAAAAATACTGTTTTTTCCCTTCATATACCCCGACTAACTCCTTAAGGGAGCCCTGTACCTCTGTGTTATTTGTAAGCCATCCGACAGATACGATGTAGAGCGTACTCCCTTGGTTTTCCGCCAAACGGCGAATCTCTTGGAGAGAGGGCTTATTCCCGGTTTGGCGCCCCGAAGCAAATACTAAAACAGGGACGCCTTCATAGCGCTGAATAGCTTCTTCTATGGCAGAGAGCAGATGAACCGTATGGATAGAGTCGCATACAGACCGAATGTTTCTCACGAGTGTTTGGCAGGTGCCAATTTCAGCAAGGGGTACGGTGGGAGTAGTAAGCCAAGAAATGGTTCGGCCCCCCCGTATGCGGGAAAAAGTACCGATGGCTACAGCTCCTTGTTCCTGGCCACATAAAGCGGCGAGGGCCGAACGGGCCAACTCCACCGGTTGCCCACAGGTAAGGTGACTGGTTTCTACAAGTACCACCAAATCCGGGCGGGTTTGCGCCCACAGCCACACTATGCTCAGCAGTAGCCACCGCATAGATTACACCGTTCGAAAACGCAGTTCCGTCTCTCCAATGCGTAAAGTGTCGCCATCCTTCAGCTCGCCTTCGTTGACCATCTGCCCGTTGAGGAAGGTGCCATTCGTAGAAAGCTCATCCCGAAAAAGAAACTGCCCTGCTCGGTACAAAATAGTAAGGTGATGCGCTGAAACGCCAGGGTCATTCAAAACGATATCCATATTTGGGCCAGAGCCTATGAGATTGCGCCCCTCGTATAAGCGGAAATCCACGCCATTCGGGTGCAAGGTAAAGCTCACGAGCCATCCCACCAGCTTACGATTCTGGGGGGCCTGCCGGGCAGCCGGGGAAACCCCATGCCCTTGATATACCTGCGTACGCAGCGGGTCAAAGCCCCCTCCTTGTGGGTTCATGCCCCCCATGACTTGGGTCTTCTTAGGGTCAAAGTCCCCCCCCCCTGAGGAAGGAGAAGGCGTCGGCCCCATAAACTGCGTACGTTGCAGGTCACCCCCCGCCGGAGAAAAAGGCTGCGTCTTATTCGGGTCAAAATCCCCGCTCATAATGCAAACCTACGGAATATTTTGTGTAGAGGCCTCCTCTTTTGAAACACGTTACCTTTGACCCCATGTGGGAGAGGCTCCTGCGGCTGAGTGTCCGTTCTACCCCTTTTAGCTTAGGAACTTTGCTCATACTGCTCCTTATAGGGTTGTACGGTGTGCTCCATGTGCAGATTGATGCAGTACCTGACATTACCAACAACCAAGTCCAAGTGTATGCCTACGCCCCGGGCTACTCAGCCGCCGAAGTAGAGCTTTTAGTCACCCGCCCCTTAGAAGCAGCCCTGGCCACTGTGCCCGAAAGAATAGAGTGGCGTTCTATCTCGCGGATGGGGCTATGTGTGATCACGATAGTTTTTGGCGATGAAGTGGATATCCACCGGGCCCGCGCCCAGATTTTAGAGCGGTTATTCGCTGTGCAGAATCAGCTCCCGCCGGGGGTTCAGCCAGAGATAGGGCCTCTCAGTACAGGACTAAGCGAGGCTTTTCAATATACCCTCAAGCCAGCGGTACCTGTCTCTCTGATGGAGCTGAGGGCTATCCAAGACTGGCTTGTACGGCGGGCGCTTTTAGAGACCCCCGGGGTGGCAGACATTAGTAGTTTTGGCGGGTATGTTCGCCGCTGGGAAATCCATCTCAGACTCGAAGCCCTAGCCCGCTACCAGCTCACCCTTACCGATATAGAAACAGCCCTGCAAACCGCCAATCAGCTGATTGGCGGCGGGTACATAGAAAAAAGCGCCGGCACCTTAGCGCTACGAGCAGAGGGGCTTTGGCGTTCACCCCAAGATATCTTGGAGACCGTAGTGGCAGAACGCAACGGCCGGCCCATCCGTATCGCAGACCTCGGTACCGTGGAAGAGGGGTATTTGCCTCGCTACGGAGCCCTCCTGCGCGACACCACCGGCGAAGCCGTAGGCGGAATCGTCCTCGTACGCAAAGGCGAAAATACCGCCGAAGTCGTACGCCGTCTCAAAGAAAAAATCGCCACCTTAGAACCGACCCTGCCCTACGGCATCCGAATACAACCTTTTTTAGACCGAGAAGACCTGATTACACGGCTTCTCCATACCGTCACGGCCAACCTTGCCAAAGCCGCCCTTATTGTGATTGCATTGCTGACATTTCTTTTAGGGAGCTGGCGGGCCGGCCTGGTCGTAGGGGCTGTCATACCCCTGGCTATGGCGTTTGCGCTGGGTCTTATGAGCCTCACTGGCGTCTCAGCCAACCTCATGAGCTTAGGCGCGATTGACTTTGGCTTGATTGTAGATGGAACCGTCATCTTGGTAGAAGCCGTACTCGTGCGGCTCCCTTATATCCCTGACCGCCTCCAAGCCGCCGAAGAAGGTGCCATCCATATCCGCAAGGCCAGCCTCTTCGGCGAACTGGTGGTACTCTCCGTATATCTCCCCCTCCTGCTGCTGAGCGGTATTGAAGGGCGCATGTTTCGGCCAATGGTGCTCACGATGATGTTTGCCTTGCTGGGAGCGCTTATCCTTTCCTTGACTTTCGTCCCGTGGGCCAGCGCACGACTCCTGCGACCCGGCACTTTCCCGCTCTCGGAACGGTTTACGGAGGCCCTACGCTTTAGGACAGCTCAGCTTTTCCGGTGGAGCGCGCAAAAACCCGTATGGGCTTTCTTAGGATGGGCAGCCCTGGTAGGTGGCGGCACCTGGGCCTTCTTTACTGCCGAAACGATATTCCTCCCTGAGCTGGATGAAGGCGCCTTTGCTGTAGAAACACGCCTCCCCTTAGGCAGTACTCTCTCCCAAACCTTACATACCTGCAAAGAAATCCACCGTCTCCTCCTTGAGCATTTTCCCAAGAGCTTTTCCCAAGCCGTAGCCAAAATCGGCACCTCCGAAATACCCATGGACCCCATGTTTGTAGAAAGCGCCGACCTCATCCTCGTATGGCATCCCCAAAATCCCCTTCCTCGGCCAATTTTGGCGGATAGCCTCAAGGCTCTCATCCAAGCCCATCTACCCGGCGTTTTTATCGGTGTGCAACAGCCTATACAGATGCGGTTTAATGAACTTTTAGCAGGGGCGAGAACCGATATTCTTTTGCGTTTGATGGGGCCAGACTTAGACACACTGGCTGTATGGGGCGAAAGAATAGCCCACCTTTGTGAAGGGATACCGGGCGTGGCCGACCTGTCTCGGCCCCTCTTTTTTGGGGCACGTCAGCTTGTCATCCGCTGGAGGCCCGAAGCCCTCGCCTTTTATGGGGTGAGCTTAGCAGAAGCCCAACGCTGGGTACAAGCTTATCAAGCTGGCCTTCCTTTGCGCCCCCTGTATCAAGAAGCTCGGCGGGTGCCTACCGCACTACGCCTCGCTCAACAAAGCCTCCCCACCGATATAGCTCAACTGACCCTACCTACCCCAAAAAGTGGATGGGTACCCCTTGGTCAAGTGGCTACCCTCGCTTACGTCCCCGCTTATAACGAGATACCTCATGCCGAGAGCGAGCGTACCTACGCTATCGGGATAAATGTGCGCGGACGAGGGGCCGTCTCAGTAGTGCAGGATATTCAGAGACGCTTAGCTACCCTAAGCCTCCCTTCGGGTTATCGCATCAGTTATGGCGGGCAGTGGACCCACTACCAAGCCGCCCGAGAACGACTCCTATGGGTAGTACCCCTCACTATCGCCCTGATTGCCGCCCTCCTGTATGCCACCGTATCCCACACCGAAGCCCTGATTTTTATTCTGCTCATATCTCTATCGGCGCCTGCGGGGGGTATGCTGGCTCTTACCTTGCGGGGTATGCCCTTTAGCCTGTCGGCAGCTATCGGACTTATCAGCGTGTATGGGCTGGCTACCTTAAATGGTACCGTACTGCTGAATCGCTTTTATGCATTGCGCCGCGCAGGATATGGCGCCCTGCGGAGCTTACGCTACGCCCTGGAGGAAAGAACCCGGCCTATCATCGCTACGACCTTGGTAGCTGTGGCAGGGCTTTTCCCTATGGCCTTTTCTATGCAGGCTGGCGCCGAAGTCCAACGCCCCTTCGCTACCACTATCGTAGGTGGTCTCCTTTGCGGCGCTCTTTTTAACCTATGGCTCCTCCCCCTCCTCTACCTACCCCGAAGGAAATCTCAAAAATTAAGCCCGAGCAGTACACCTACTTCTGCTAAATCTGCCCGTACCGACGCCCGATATATATAGGTCCAATCCGCCACAGAGAGTGTATATCGCTGCCGATTGAAGTCCTTTTGCCCAGAGGATGCCCCCGTATAGAGAAAGGATATTCCCACAAAAAAATCATCCGTTAGGGAGAAGTTCATAATTAGACCTGTACTAATACCAGCTTGCACCGTAGAAAACTTAGGTTGGACCCATGTCTGCGTGCTACTTTTTACGCCTTGGATCTCTGGCAAGGAGTAGATACCCAGCGCAAACTGTAAAGGCACATAAAAGCTAAGCCAATCCACATCTGTCATGCGAAGTCCTGTGACAAGACCTACGCCCACTGTGGTATGCGACAAGGTGGGATCTTTGGCAATAGAGACGGGCTCAGGGAAGAGGGCACCGCGCTTTCCTAAAGCTTTTGCATCTAAAGGTAGGAAGCTTTGGGAAAGCCGCAAGCTAATCCCTATGTAAGGTGCAATAAATGTATTCAGGTGTAGGCCTATGGCCGCTCCCTCACGAGCGTAGCCATGGGTAGGATAGGTAAAGCCCGTAGCGCTCGTAGGACCCGTAGGCGTAGCTACACCTACCGACAGGCCTAAAAAACTATTGGGACTCTCTATTTGAGCCCATAACCTACTTACCCAAATAAGGGCTATTGCCCAGCGGACCTTTTTCATACACCGCAAAGGTACGTAGAGATACTGCCTACCTTAAGGCGTAAATGCCATAAAGAGGCGGACGCTCCAGAAAGTAGGCCGCAGTAGGTAACTTCCCTGCTGCGTAGTCTCACTGCCATCTGGATAGCTATGCTGGAGAGAATACGGGGCCGAATGACCCGCAAAAAAGGGCATACAAGGTCCTAATCCTACGAAAAATCCTTCTTGCGCCCAAAAAAACTTACGACTAAGAAAAAAACCTATCTCCCCTGCTAAAAAGGTATTAGAACCTAACCGCACCCGGTATACGGTTCCATCGCTCAGAGATACCTCCCGGAAAGGGTAAGTAAGCCCAAGGATATGCATAGAGATAGAACAAACCAGCTCCCAACGGTTTTTCTCCCAACGAAAAAGTACGCCCAGACCTGTATTCATCGTTTCCGGGGCTAAGGAAGGGCGCTTCCCTTGGGCTGCGAGCGTATCCCGCCCAAGCAGGTCTCGCCAGATAGCTGAGCTATTGACTTGCCATGAGATACCTCGGAAAAAGAAAAACCCGCCCAACCATCCTTTCTTATTATAGTAGGCTTTTCCCACAAAAATGCCTGGAGAAAAATAGGCATAGCCTGCTTGGGGAAAGGGGCGGCTGTGATTAGCCCAGCTTTGACGAGGGATACACGCTTCTACCCCAAAAAGCCAAGGACGATAGGGCTTCTGGGCATGAAGTCCAAGAACTAAGCCCGCCAAGACAATACGACCTGCCATGGGGTACTGATTTCCACGCCCACACGCCCCTCTTGTATCCATGCCAGGAGAAATAAAAAAGCCATCGCCCGGTATAAAGGGTGAGGCCGCAGCGTCTCCCATAGCTCTTGTAAGACCCACTGAACCCGCTCCAGAAACCGGTTTTGCAGTTCCTGCTCAACTTCTTCCGGCACAAAAGGCAAAGGGGCAACACGATGAACGGAGTGTCTTTTCCGCAAGCGTAAGAGCACTTCTTCGTAAGCGCGCACCAGCCGCATTTGGGTCAAACCGATGATGACCTTTTCGCCCTGCTCCTCCGGAGAGGCAGGCCGAGCCAGAAAATATTGGGCCCTCGCTATACGGCGCTCCCACTCAGCCAAAAGCGGCCCCTCTCTAAAAGCGGAGAAGCCCTGGCTCCCATTGGGGGCTTGATACGTTTCAGAGCCTTCCTCTGCCTGAGGTAGCTTCTCTCCATAGGGTAGTAAAGCAATCGCTTTTAAGCGCAAAAGATGCGATAGAAAGACCAAAAGTTCCATACGCTCTTCCATAGAAAGGGCAGGTAGGAGCTTAGCCGAAGCATCTAATATTTCCCTCAGCGAAAGATCCATCCAACTAATGCGAGACTTTTGCGCAAAAAAGAGCAAAAGGTCATGGGGGCCTTCATAGAAGGGGCTTTCTATCCAGGCTTGTCCTTCCACCCAGGAGAGCCGCATCAAGCAAAGGTACAGGCTCTCCTATCTTTGCGGCCGTGTCTCGACAAACCTGGATAGGGCTATTTCTGATTACGCTCCTGATGTTTCTCTGGACGCTCTGGATAGCCCGCACAAGTCCCCCCACGCCCTCGCCTACCCCTGACACCCTTATCCAAAGGCCGCCAGTAAAAAAAGATTCACTTCTGGCGCCATCGGTCGCTTCCATAGACTCCACAAGGCAAGCCGAACGATTGGGCCCCTATTTTCCCTTTAGCCGAGGAACCGATAGCCTCATCACCATAGAAACCGCCTTCGCCCAATGGACCTTTAGCACCCAAGGCGCCCGAATAGTCCATCACGCCTTCAAGCGGTTTGTCCGCCCGGATAGCCTCCCCGTTTCTCTATGGGATACCTCCCAAAAAAGCGCTTTTCTCTTTGCCGAGGGAAGGTATATTCTTTCCTCCAACGATTTGTACTTTACGCCCTATTATTTGCCAAAAGGACCTATCCTCTCCGGAAAAGACAGCGTGGTTTTTCGGGTTACTTTGGCCCCCGACACCTTTATAGAAGTAAAGTACATTCTGCCCGCAGCAGACTATCGTCTCTACTGGCAGGTGCGCTTTGCCAACCTATCTCATCGCTTGCGCAATCCGTATATCCTGCATACGATTCACTACCAGACGCCCCAGACCGAAGCTTCGGCTGACCTTATGAAGCCACACTGTGCCCTATACTATCGCCAGGGCGAAGAGGCAGCAGCTATCCAGCCAGATGAGGATGAACCTGTAATCCAAGCCCTCCAGGGACGCATCCGCTGGGTCTCCGCAAAAGGTCAGTTTTTCTGCACGCTTTTTCAAGGAGAAAACGAGTTTTCCGCCGTAGATTTACAAAGTAAGCCTTTTACACACTTGCCTCTATATGAGATACAACTTCAAGTGCCCCTATCTCAAGGCATCGCTACAGAAACATGGTACTTTGGGCCTACCCGCTACACCCTCTTGCGTTCCTATGGGGAAATGTATGAAAAACAGCTCAACTTAGGCTGGGGCTTTATTCGGTACATCAACACGGGCTTCATTATTCCTGTTTTTGCTTTTTTGGAGAGGTTTATTAGTTCGTATGGCATCATTATCACGATTTTAGCCCTACTGGTCAAAATCATCCTATCACCGCTCACCTGGCGGAGCTATCTCCTGGGCGTGCGCATGCAAGTGATAAGTGAGCTGCCCGAAGTAAAAGCCTTAGAAGAGAAATACAAAGGCCAGCCAGATAAGCTAATGATAGAACGCAGCCTCCTCTACCAGCAACTCGGGATCAACCCTTTGAGTGGATGTGTGCCGCTCCTTCTACAGATACCCATCTTTTTTGCAATGACCAGCTTTTTTCCTACGGCTTTTGAGCTTCGCCAAAAAGCTTTTCTCTGGGCTAAAGACCTCTCTTCATACGATTCAGTGCTACACTGGGGCTTTTCTATTCCGATTTTAGGGGATCATCTAAGCCTTTTTGCTCTGCTGACCGCTTTATCGCTTTTTGCTTATACTTACTTCACCCAACAAGGGCAAGCCGCAGCTAATCCCTCGCTCAAGTGGCTACCCTATATCAGTCCTGTGATATTCTTTTTGTTTTTGAATAACTACTCGGCGGCACTAAGCTGGTATTATTTCGTACTCAACCTCCTGACAGTAGGGCAAACACTGCTAATGCGGCGATTTATTGACAAAGAAGCGCTTGTGCGGAAGATTAGAGAAGTCCAGCGCAAAAAGCAAAGCAAGGCCCAGGTAGCCATGCAACGCCAACGCCTACGGAAATGGTTCAAAAAGTAAGGTATTTAGTAGGAGTATGCCTTGGGGTTAGTGTAGTTTTTGCGCAAGGGGGGTCCTCTACCCGACTCTATGAAAAAGCTCAGCGCTATACCCAACAAAGTGTCTGGGATAGCGCTATATTGGTATGGCGTACCCTACTCAGCATAGAAAGAGATTCGGTGAGGCGGGGCCTGATATACCAACAGCTGGGGTATATCGCGGTGCATAAGGGCGATAGTACAGAAGCGCTTCGCTTGTGGGAGCAGGCCCTTCGGTATAGGCCCGAGTATCCCGTAGCGCAACAAAACTACCGATGGCTTCGGCAAAAGCTGCCTCCACCTCCGCCCATACCTCCGCCTGTGAGCGCATACGAGCCGCCGCCACCTCCCTCTGAAAAAGCTTTGCCCCACATAGGTTCAGGGCCTCCGCCCCCGCCTCTCAAGCCTCCTTTTCTCTCGGTGGCTCGCTTGCGCAACTAACCTCTAAAAACCTTTATCTTTGCCCCATGCGACGCTTTCTGGCTTTTACGGGGGCGCTGGCACTTTTTGCGCTCCAGTGGCGGCCCTTACCCACCCGGCTCCAAAGTACTTCTGCGTACTTCCCCTGGGAGCCGGTAGGGCCTAATAACCTTGGCCATAATCTTATTAGGGGCATACGCATAGGAAACACCTTGTATGTAGGTTCAGCCTTTGGAGGGCTTTATCGCTCTACGGATGGGGGGCGCAGCTGGGAAGTCGTGCCGGGCTTCAACCTCAATACCAATGGAGACGCTATCTATCGCTGCCCGGCTGTCACTGCTTTAGCCACCGACGGGACTAACCTTTATGTAGGAACTGGTGCTATTACCCAATATAACCCCTCAGGTATAGCCCTTTCTGCCGTAAGTACCACTAAGGGGGGGGTTGTAGGGGCCTTTGGCCGGCCAGGTATGGGCGTCTTCATCTCTACTGACGGCGGCCAGACCTTCTCTAACCAAAACGCTACTTGGAAACTGGCTTATCCTAATCTCTCCTATGCCCATGATTACGCCAATACGGGCGTAATCAATGTGGTAGATATAGCCATCTCCGGCAATAAAATCGCTATTCTAACACCGGACTCCGTTTTCATTTCTACCGACAATCTCGCTACCCTACAAGGGAGTAGCATCTCTGGCCTGGGCGGAGCTTCCCTTCGAAGTATCGCTTGGGGTAGTAATGATGTGCTTTTTGTGACAACGAGCACTACTGTCTATCGGTCTACGGATGGGGGCGCTACTTTTACCCAAGTATTAGCCAGTGACTTTGCTTTACCTCCCAATCTCACGGGTGTAAGCGGTATTGGCGGAGGAAATGTGGTTATTCGTTCAGCGCCCTCTAATCCCTCCGTACTATACGTAGCTTCGGCCAAATCCGATGGGAGCTTAGTGGCGGTGTGGGCCTCCTCGGATAACGGAAGTACATGGACCCGCATAGCTAACCAAGAAAATGTCTCTTTTGCTGTCCTGGGCACGGTGGGAACAGCCGCCCTCGCTTTGCGTGTAGATCCTGCGGATCCTTCTCACATCGTGATAGGCGGCAACCAACTCTGGGAGTTTAGCCCAGATTTTGGCTGGCAGCGGATAAACCCCGCTAATCAAGACCCCTTAATTTTGCGATTACCCCAGCCTATACGAGATGTAGTTTTTCTGAATGGAGGGGATCTTTTGGTTATAGGAGATGGACGGCTTGTTCGTATCACGCAAAATCGCACCCGCATAGAAGACGCCAATAAAGGCATACAAGCGACACGCGTGCTCTCCCTGGCAGTCTCGCCGAATGGAGATGTGCATATTTCCGGCGCATCTCCTATCAATATCTCTTCTGCCTATCCCACTGATCCTGTCGGAAGTTTCCGTTTAGTGAACGGCATAACTACGGATTTTTCACCGATCTCTGCGCCCCTGGGTTGGATAGCCGCCAGTGTCATAGACCCTGGGATAGTGTTTTTCTCGTATCAGGATGGGCGCTTGCGCATGGCCCAAAACAGAGGCCAGAACTACATCTCCTTCTATGCAGGCCCCATAGGTCCCACGACTGACAGTACGCTCATCCAGTCTTCCTCTACTTCTGCTACTCAAGATCGTCCTGAAGCCTATGGCCCTTTGTATCCCCCATTTGCCTTGATAGAAAAGTTGCCTGCTGACAGGATTGTAAAAGGCACAGACAACAAACGCCGAGGAACCGCTTTTATACTTATAGCCACCAGCCAAGCTATATGGCGGATTTCTAATCCTATCAGCACCAATCCTGACTCCATAGCTAACTGGAATCGCGTAAGCGGTCGTACTCGCCCCCTTGGACTAAACGCCAGCCATACCTACAGTAACTATCTTAACGCTGCCAACGCTATACCTACCGCTCTGGCCGTAGATAGCGCCTACACAGTATGGGTGGGCACCTCCAATGGCCGCCTCTACCGCCTGCGCAATGCCCACGATATCACCATAGACCGCGATGCCCCCACCACCGCCGATACCTTAGAAAACCTCACCAGCACGATTAGTAGCCTGATAGATGGACGGTGGATAAGCGCTATCGCCGTGCACCCCAACAACCCCAACCTCTTGGCTATCGCCACGGGTAGCTATGCCGGCAGCCCCGACCGAATCTTCCTCTCCACTAACGCCACCGCCCCCAATCCCACCTTTGTCTCTATCCATGCCAACCTCCCGAATATCCCCGTATATAGCTTATTCTTCTATCCTGACTCCGCCGGCCTGCTCTTTGCGGGCACAGAGTGGGGGCTCTGGCGCTGCATAGATGTGAATAACCCCTCCTGGGAAGAGATGACCGGCGAAGCCATAGGCCGAGTCCCCGTCACCGCCATCACATGGAAGCCCCACAGCTACCGAGAAGACACCGTAGACAACACCAACCCTGATAACCCCCTCACCGAAGGGCGACTGCTGCCTGACCCAGAAAAGCCCATTTACATTGCCACATGGGGCCGAGGCGTATGGAAACTCAATAGCCGTTCTGCTACCGCACTCACCAGTGCCCCTGCCGGCCAAGGCATAGCCCTGCAAGCTTACCCTAATCCCTTCAGCCACACCCTCTCCCTCAAGCTCTCTCTCCCTAACGGTGCAGAACAGATCCACTGGCAGCTTTATACCATAGACGGCCGACGGGTAGGCGGTCAAACTTACACCCGTTCGCTGCCCCCCGGCGAACACACCCTCACCTGGCATACGCCTTCCCTCTCCACCGGCTTGTACCTCCTCCAAGTAGAAGTCATAGATACCGAACGCAAACGCTATACCCAGACCCTCAAGCTCATCCGGGAATAAACCCTCCTACGACAGTCCTGCGCGGGGAAGGTAAAGCCCTTCCCCGCATTTTTTTTACCTTTGCCGCCGCTATGTATGCCATCATAGAACTGGGCGGCCAGCAGTGGAAGGTCTCCCCCGGCGATCGCCTCGCTGTCAATCGCCTCCCCTACGAAGAAGGCACCGAATTAGCTATCCAACAAGCCCTCCTGGTGGAAAACGACGGGCACATCGAAGTGGGCACGCCTTACGTACCCGTAGCGCTCAAAGCTAAAATAGAAAAGCACTTCCGCGGGCCTAAGGTGATTGTCTTCAAGAAAAAGCGCCGGAAAGGATACAAGCGTAAAAGAGGTCACCGCCAAGAAATGACTCTTGTAACCATCCAATCCGCATAACTATGGCGCATAAGAAAGGCTTAGGAAGCTCTCGTAACGGTCGCGAGTCGGAAAGCAAACGCTTAGGGGTAAAGCTTTTTGGCGGGCAAGTAGCGCAGCCAGGGAATATCCTCGTGCGCCAGCGCGGCACGCAGTTTTGGCCAGGAAAAGGCGTAGGCATGGGCAAAGACCATACGCTTTTTGCCCTGATAGAAGGCGTAGTGCACTTCCGGGAGCGCAAGGGCCGCACATATGTAGAAGTGCGCCCAGCTCAGTAAGCGAGCGGCACTTCTAAGTGGGCTTCATCGGTAGTTACAAGCAAGCGGGCTGAAGCCCCCACCGGCATAGGCCAGTTGGTAGAAGTATGCCCTATGGGTAATCCCATAGCCAGTGGGGCCAGAGAAGCGGTACTTTCAGCGACGATCTGCGCAGGAGGCCGGCCAAAGGGCAGGTCTTCATCCTCCCGCATAAAAGACATGCTGCCAATCAGAAGGCCCTGGGCTTTTTTATACCAGCCTGCGTTGTGGAGGTGCCAGCTCATGCGGTCTAAGCGGTAGTAATATTCCCCCACTTCTTCCCAGAAAAGGAGGGCTGGCTGCGGATAGCGGAGGAAATCCCAGAGGGTACCACACAAAGTCTGTAAGAGCGTGAGGTTGCCGCCCAGTAGGGTACCGCTGGCTTGTCCTGGCCGCCAAGCATAATGAGGCTTACGCTTCCACGAGAGACGATAAAGTGTGATATCCCCTCGTAGGAGCGCAAGCAACCGATTTACGGCTTCAATCTGGGTGCGGTGCGGCACGAGCGCAGCCACCGGCGCATGCAGGGCGACTGCTCCTGCCCACACAGCCCCCCATAAAAAAGGCGTCACATCGCTAAACCCAATAAGCCACTTCGGGTGTTTCTGGAAACCCTCCCAGTGGAGGCGGGGCCATATCCGAGAGCTGCCATGCCCACCTCGGGCAAACCAGATAGCCCGTACCTCGGGTGCATCCAAGGCCGCTTGGAGCACCTGCAGCCGCTCTTCATCTGAGCCAGCCAAAAGACCATCTGCTGCATACAAAGCTGACTCCTCATACAGGAGCTGCCAGCCTTGCAGACGCGCAAACTCTATAAAGGGGCGCATTTCTGCGGGGGTCACTCGACGCGAAGCCGCCACCAAAGCCACGGTATCCCCTCGTCGTAAAGGCGCTGGCCAAATCACCCCACAAAGGTACCCCGTCGTATCTTTGTCCAGTGGAGGTAGCCGAATGGATTTTCTGGGGAAGCGTTTTCCTGATAGTCTATCCCTATGTTCTTTACCCGCTGGGGTTGGGGATAGTGTATGGGATAAGGCGGGGATGGCGACGTTCTCCTGCCGACCGTTCCCTATCTCATTGGCCAGAAGTAACTATCGTAATACCCGCATACAAAGAGGCCGACTCCGTCAAGCCCAAGATGGAGTCCCTTCGCCAGGCATATCCTTCCGACAAAATGCGCATTCTGTGGGTTATTGCTACCCACGAAGGCGATGAGTCTTTTACCCCCACCATGGAAGCCCTCAAAGCTTATCCAGAAGCTGAGATACTGGTAGTGCCGCATAGAGGCAAAATCTACTCCCTCAATGAAGCTCGGAAACATATCACCACACCTTACGCGCTGATTACAGATGCGGATGTGCTTCTCTCTCCTCAGGCCTTGAAGGAGCTCATTCGCGTCGCAGAAAGTCATCCCGCTACTGCTATTGTCGGGGGGGGGCGCCGGGTTCTCTCACATCCGTCTCCTACCCTTGTAGAGAAAACAGAAATCCCCTACCTCCGCTTTGATGAACGACTGGGTACATGGGAAAGCCTCTGGGGATATGCCTTAGGACTGTGGGGGGGTCTCCTCCTCTTAAAAACCCCCTTCTGGCCAGAAATGCCCGATGGAGTCGTTGATGACCTCTATCTAAACCTTCACGCCATCCTCTCCGGCGGCAAAGTGTTCATATGTCCCCAGGCCCAAGGATATGAAACTCTCTCCCCGACCCCCTCCATAGAGTTCCGACGAAAAAGCCGCATAGCGTATACAGCCTTCCATGTAATCCATAAAAGGTTTCGCTGGAAAGAAGCTTTACGGGTCCCCCTTTTCAGCTTCTTTTTTCTGTCGCACAAGGTTTTTAGATACCTTTTTGCGCCATTAGGTCTATGCTTAGCCTATGGGAGTAGCTTGTACCTGGCTCCCCTCTGGCCCCTATATGCGTTAGCTGCACTTTTGCAAACCTTAGTTTGGAGCGAAGCTATTCTGCTCCTAAGCTGGCCGGCTCTCCGGTTCCCCCGGCCCATAGCCTTGCCGGCGTACTTTGTCATAGCGCACTGGGCCCAGCTTGCCGGCCTGTGGAAGTTTCTCACGGGCGCTGACCCGCTTCAAGTGTGGCAAAGGCTTCCTCGTTCTGAAATCCAACCGACCGCCTATGGCGTGGGAAATAGCCATTCATCCAGCGCCTCCACGTGAGACGCCTATTCCTTGGGAAAGTCTCCCCTTCGGCCGGATTTTCGGGCAGCACATGGCCCTGGCCGAGTACCGAGAAGGGCGCTGGCAACAGGCCCGCATAGAACCCTTCCATGACCTTACACTACCCCCAGGTACTTCTGCTCTGCATTATGGTCAGGCCCTCTTTGAGGGGATGAAGGCCTACAGGCGTACCGATGGGACGCGCTTTGTCTTCCGGCTGCGCGATCACTGGGAGCGCCTTAACCGCTCTGCCGCCCGCCTCACCATGCCGGAGGTCCCGTACGAGCTTTTCTCTGAGCTGCTCCAAACCCTCCTACACCGAGAAGAAAACTTTTTCCCTCCCTCGCTCCAGCAAGCCCTCTACATTCGCCCCGTCTACTTTGCTACGGACCCCTGGCTGGGCGTGCGCCCCTCAGAGACCTACCTCCTCCTTATCTATGTTACCCCCGTAGGCCCCTACTACAGCGGAGAAGTGCGCGCCTTCGTAGAACCTGAGCTTACTCGCGCAGCAATAGGAGGCACCGGCGCTATCAAAGCCGCCGGTAACTACGCCGCTGCCCTGCTCAGCACTAAAAAAGCCCAAGCCGTCGGCTGCTCCGTCTCCCTCTGGCTGGATGCTACCCACCGAGAACTCATAGAAGAGTTCAGCACCATGAACGCCTTCTTTGTAGAAAAGGGAGGGCGGCTCCTCACCCCCCCCTTAGAGCGGGGTACTATCTTGGCGGGAATCACCCGAGACACGATACTATTCTTGGCTGCTAAAGTCGGCCTTGAGGTGGAGGAGCGCGAGCTATCTATCTACGAGATCACGGAGGGGATCGCCCAAGGACGCATCACAGAGGTCTTCGGCACGGGTACCGCAGCTACTATCATGCCTGTGCGCGCCCTATACTTTGCGGGGAAGTTTTGGACTCTCCCCTCAGAGAACCCCGTGGCCCAAAAGCTGGCGCAGGCCTACCGAGCCCTTCTCAGCGGGGATATCCCAGCACCAGCCGGATGGATACATCGCGTATAGACTGGCAAGCCCTCCGACGCGAGTATAAACAAGCGACTCTGTCGGAGGCTGATACCCCCGCAGAACCCTTTCCGCTCCTTTTGCGCTGGCTGGAGGAGGCTGTCCACGCCCAAGTCCCCGAACCCAATGCCTTTGTCTTGGCCACAGCAGACGCTACGGGCCAGCCCCATGCCCGTGTCGTCCTCCTCAAAGGCGTAGAGCCACCCTATCTGTACTTTTACACCAACTACGAGAGCGCCAAAGGTCAGGAGATAGCCCAAAATCCCCGAGTAGCTGCGACTTTTTGGTGGGAGCCGCTGGAGCGGCAGCTGCGGGTGGAAGGCATAGCCGAAAAAGCCCCGCCTGCGGTGTCGGATGCGTACTTTGCCCGGCGACCCTATGGTAGCCAGATAGGGGCTTGGGCTTCCCCGCAGAGCCGCCCTATCTCTCGCGAAGCCTTAGAACAGCGGTGGGCCACCTACGCAGCTCAATATCCTGAGGGACGCGTGCCGCGTCCTCCCTACTGGGGCGGATACCGCATACGGGTAGAACGCATAGAGTTTTGGCAGGGGCGACCCAGCCGGCTACACGATAGGATAGTGTATTGGCGGGAGGGAGGCCACTGGCATAAGGTGCGGCTGGCGCCATAAAAGGGGGCGGGCGGGGCCTGCGGCCCCGCCCGCCCCCCACCCCAGCGCTCTACTAAAGCATCTACTCCTTACGAGAGGGTACCTTCTCTAATACTTCCTTCCCACGAGGTATCACCCGCTGCTTCTCTCCCACTGAACGCGCCACAAATGTAGGCGGCTCACACACCGGCTTACGCACCCCCTGATGCTTAGACACCAGCTGCCCTGTCTGTGGGTCATACTCATCCCGACGATTGGCTACTACCTGCCATACGAATCGAGCATTGGACTGGCCCCCATTTAGCTCGCGCACTTCAAATCCTCTCTCAGATTTATTAGTCACATATACCCCCTGACAATCATCTTCCAACTGAATAAAGACTCGTAGCGGATGTTGCTCATCCACATAAATATTATGCGTGAAATCGGGATCCAGCGTAATATAAGCGCGCCCATTTTGAAGCTGCCCTACCCCATAGTCCATAAAAAGAATCTCAGGAGCTTCCGGCGCAAAGAAAGTAATGCGCTTTTGGTTATCATGAGACCACACTACGGTGGAGACATTTCCTGTACCTCTAATTTTATAGTTAGTGCCCCCCGAAACAGCGGCCACCTCTGCCCAGTGAGTAAAAGTAATAGGAGGTGTTAGGGAAACAGGAGTGGTACTGAATGTTCCTCCCCGCCTATCTCCGGTGGTATTTAGCGAGAAACCACCCACCCCTGTGGCCGTACCTGTAAATCCTCCTCCTCCCCCTCCGGTGGGTGCCACAAAATTAGCCACGTTATTCCCTCCTGCCCAGACAGCCGTACCACTCGTATTGACATTAGCAGCGAAGAGAGCCCCCCCTTGCTGCTGGGCTGTTTGGGCATACACTGCATCACCTACATTATTTCCTGCAGCAGCGCTATTTTGAAAATAGCCTGCCGGGCCACCGCCGTTCGTATTAATACCCACTACGCCGACACCTGAGGCTTGATCAGTAAGGCCATATACACCCCATCCATTTGCACCTGTGGCGGACCCCTGGACACCTATACCGGTAGTCGCTACCCCCCATACACCCCTCCCAGAAGTAGCTTGCCCATAGACGCCTGCCCCTGTGGTAGCATAGCCATTAATAGCATAAGTGGCTGTCCCGACAGCATAAATAGAAAACTTATCTGTTCCAAACGGGTTCGTGGCGCCGTCGGCGTTCCAGATATTATTGGGGGCAGCGGCCAGCTCCGCTAAGGTGGTATTACAGGTCTGCACCGTCGGTGCAGTAGCCGTAAACTTGAGGAAGCGGTTGACGGTAGGGGTAGGACAGATAGGGTTAGGGGCCCATACGGGATTAGCGCCAGGGCCCATAGACATGAGGATAGAGCCGGCAGCGCCGTTGGGCAGCCACACAGGGGCTACTCCTGCACCTTGCGAAAGGAGGAGATTCCCCACCGCCCCAGGCTGGTTACCTGGCATAAAGGCATTATCCAGACGGAGGTTCCCCGCTACATGGAGGCGCTCCGTCGGCGTAGCCGTACCAATACCCACATTCTGGGCATATAGCCCACTCAGCAAGCCAAAAGCTATAAGTACGCCGGCGTACCACATATTGTGACAAAGATACAAACCTTTTTCTGGAACCAAGCAAGGGGTCCCCCCACCTCGTGCGTAAGCCCTCGTATATTTGTTCTCTGTGAGTATGCAGGATTGGACTCGGGTGCGGCATTTAGGGGAGCTGCGGCGCGCCGGCTACCGTAGCCGTTCGGTCAAAGAAGAACTGCGGGAAAACCTCATAGAGGCGCTGCGCAGTGGCCGGCCAATCTTCCAAGGGATTTACGATTACGAAGACACAGTGCTGCCGCAGCTACGCACAGCTATTTTGGCGCGCCATAATATCCTTTTTCTGGGGCTGCGCGGCCAAGCCAAGACGCGTCTGGCCCGCCAGCTGGTGGAACTCTTAGATCCTTACATTCCTGCGATTGAAGGGGTAGAGCTACCGGAGGACCCTTTTCATCCTATTACGCCTGAAGCGCAAGCTCTGATAGCCGAAGCCGACGACGATACCCCTATCCGCTGGATACCCCGCGAAGAGCGTTACACCGAGAAGTTAGCCACGCCCGATGTATCTGTGGCGGATTTGATTGGCGATATTGACCCTATCAAGGCCGCCACGCTGAAGCTCCCCTATGCCGACCCCCGGGTGATTCATTATGGGCTTATCCCTCGGTCGCATCGGGGGATTTTCGTCATCAACGAGCTACCGGACCTTCAACCGCGCATCCAGGTAGCCCTTTTCAACCTCCTCCAAGAACGCGATGTGCAGATACGCGGGTACAAGATACGGCTGCCGCTGGACATACAGTTTGTCTTTACGGCCAATCCGGAAGATTATACCCAGCGAGGAACGATTGTTACGCCGCTTAAGGACCGTATTGGCAGCCAGATTCTCACGCACTACCCGCGCACGATCGAGGCCAGCCGCCGCATTACCGAACAAGAAGCCGCCCTCACCCCGCAGCAAAAAGCCCGCGTGCATGTCCCCGAAATGCTCAAAAACGCCGTGGAGCGCTTGGGCTTCTTAGCCCGGGAAAGCGAACACATAGACACCAAGAGTGGGGTTTCTGCCCGACTGACCATCTCGGCCTATGAGTGTGTGGTAGCTTGGGCCGAACAGCGCATGATCCTCAACCGGGAGGAAGAAACCCTGCTCCGCCCCATGGATATCTACGCCGCAGTGCCCGCCATCACAGGCAAAGTAGAGCTCGTCTATGAAGGGGAGAAAGAAGGCATTCAAGCCGTAGCGCTGTATCTCTGCCACCGGGCGCTTAAGGAGGAGTTTTTGGCGCACTTCCCCGCCCCGGATAAGTTTCGCCGAGGTACCCAGCCCAATCCCTATCAGCCCATTATTGATTGGTTTTCGGGCGGGAACCAACTCTTACTGGATCGCACCATGTCGGATGCTGCTTACCGACAGGAGCTTCGGCGGGTCCCGCACTTAAGCCGACTGGTGGAAAGCCTCAACCTCCCCGGCGACCCCTACCCCTGGATGGAGCTTGTCCTCCATGGCTTGGCCGAGACATCCTTGATTGGACGGACGCTCTCTGAAAAAGAACTTTCTTTCCGCGATATCTTAGGCGATCTCCTCAGCCGCAGAGAGGACGAAGACGAAGAAGAGGAAGATTAACCCCTCTTCTCCTCAGGCAAAGGGATATTGTCGGGGAAAGAATATACCTCTATCTGGTAGCGCTGAGCCACGGGTTTAGCCCGGTAGTCCACCATGGGAGAAACGACTATTTTGCGAGTAACTTTTCTATTTTCTTTCCGCTCATAAAACCTAACCTTGCGGAGGAAGGTGTACATGTCGCCCTTACTCATGGAGGATTTTATTTCTACGGCGATAACTTCGCCATTACGTATGATGAGGTCCAGCTCCACTTGGTCGGGGTCGCCAAAGACCAGGCCCTCGGTATCGAAGGCTTGGTAGCGTTCTACTTTGACAGGGAAGGATTCTTCTAAGAGGGCCTGCATCGCATCTCGGAAGGAAGCCTCAGAAGCTACCCCCCAGCGGGCCCCTAAGGCACCCAGCGTAGAGTCCATACGCCGAGAGAGGGCCTCTATGTCGCTATCATGCTGCTTCAGCCGAGCGTCTGTTTGCTCCCGCTGCGCCCGCAGCTCCGCCAGCATCTCCTCAAACTTCTTGTCATGCGCCCGCAGCTCTGCCATCGTCTCCTCAAACTTCTTGTCATGTTCAGCCAGGCGCTTCAGTAGTTCGTCTATACGCGCCAGGAGGGCTTGTCTTTCTTTGTCTCCTTCTTCTAATCGCTTCATCACTGCCGCCATTTCGCGGCGCAGCTCCTCTAACAGTTCTCGGTGTTGTTGATTTAGTGCGGCTATGTGCTTGTCGGTCTCGCTCTTAGAAGCAAACAGCTCTCCCAAGCGTACCTCTATATAGGAACGCAGCTCCGGGTCAGCTAAAAAAGCCTCTATCAGCTTCTTAGCCTCAGAAGGCGGCACGGGGAGCGCCATACAACAAATATACAAAAAATAAATACACTTCCTTACTCAGGGGTAAGCGGCTGCTCTTTGAGCTCTATGATGCGCACAGGTGCTACTGCGGGGAGGAGCTCGGACTTAAGGAGGATGCGCTGGCCATTAGGCCCCGCAGCATAACTGATAAAGCCCGTACCTAACCCCATGCGAGGTTCTCGGCTGAGGGCATACACATCCCGCGAAAGGGGATAAAAACCCGGCCGGAGATACCCTGCATAGGGATAATAATAGCTCTCTCCATCAGAAGACAAAGCAAAAAGCCGCACGGAACGCAGAAACTTTTGCGTGGTAGAATCATCCCTATCGCACACCCAAGCCACCCCGATCAGGCCTATAGCGCGAGGTTCTTGCTGCACATAGGAGATGACCGCCGGCAGGGAGTCGGCTCGGTATAGGCGAGCCGCAGGGGACTCCCCCTTCAAAAGCGTATCCCGTATATAACGAAATATGCCTGACCCTGCCCCGCCTTCTATGACGAAGACATAAGGCGAGCGAGGATTACGAAGCCAAGCTATAAGCGTATCCACGTGGAGCAAGCTATCCTTGCGAGCAGGATGGCCAATCACGGCGATGCCTTCTCGGGCGAGGCGCACTTGTTTGGGACGGATGCGCTGTTCGGTAAGGGCGAGCGACTCCGCCGCCGTAAAAGGCCGTGAGACTATCGCTACCCGAAAGCTATCTTGCAAAAGGCCTTCCACTGCCTGTGCTTCGGTGGTATAGACGATATCCACCCGTGCCTTGGGATAGGTACGATGAAACTGTTCTACGACGGCCTCCAGCGCTGGGCGTAGGCTCATATCTGCCGCTATCCGAATATGGCCACTGGTCGGTGTATCCGCGGGCTCAGAAGCCGAAGGCGAACTACACCCGCCTACACTTAGGAGGACCAGCTTACCGACGAGCAGCCACCGCCGCTGTAGAGGCCTTGCGCCGAGAAAGTCGCGCCCAAATAAGCGCTGCAATATCACTCGCCACATAAATCGTCGAAAATATCCCCAAAACAAACCCTAAGAGGAGCAGCAGCGAAAAACCTTTCGTGTTTTCACCACCTACGAGGAGCAAAATAAATACCACCAAGGCCGCCGTAAAGGTTGTTAGGATCGTCCGAGAAAGTACCAAGTTAATACTGCGGCTATGGAGCTGGACAATCGGTACCGCCTCGGAACCCGGCCGAGCGCGTTCCTCTCTAATCCTGTCAAATAAAATCACAGCATCATTGATGATAAACCCTATCACCGTTAGGATGGCCGCTATGGTATCCTGATTAGCCTCTATCGGGAAAGGTAGGAGGTTAGAATGACTAAGGAAAGCATAAAGCCCCAGAAGTACTATGGTCGTAGCGGCTAAAGAAGCAGCACTCCCAACAGAATACGCTATACTGCGGAAACGCAATAAAATATACAACGCAATCCCTATAATCCCGAACAAAACTGAAGTAATAGCGCTGCTGCGTATATCTTCGGCTATGCTGGGACCAATCAGGGCTGAGCGAATAATCGTGGGCTGGGCATCTGCATGATTCTTCCGCAGGCCCGCTAAAAGGGCTTCCTCTACTTTGGCTTGCATGCCCGGTTGGTCATACAGATAACTCGTGCTTATGAGCACATCGTTTTTGGCCCCTACCGTCTTGATGATGGGCACACTGCCTTGGAAAGCCTCGGTGAGGTCCCGCTGAAGCTGGTCTAAGTTGGGTGGACGCGTAAGCGCCACTTGAAACTGATAGCCCCCCGTAAACTCAAGCCCCGGCCGAATACCTAACCCCAAAAGTGCCCCCGCACTCAGCACCAAAAGACCTAATACCACCCAGCGAGAGACTTTATAGTGTTTATCAAATGCTATTGTAGGCACCCGACCCATAAACTTCTCCATCCTGCTCGAACGAAACCGCAACTTTGGCCCCCATCGTTTAGAGGCATACATCCCCTCTACCAAAAGCCGGGTGATTAATACGCCCGTGAGCAATGTACCTACTATGCCTATAATCAGGGTCACCGCAAAACCCCGGATGGGTCCAATTCCAAAAATATACAACACTACCCCTGCCAGCAAAGTAGTCAAATTAGAGTCTACGATGGCCGAAAGCGCATTATTGAAACCATTTTCAATCGCCCCCTTCAAGGACTTTCCTGCGCGCAGCTCCTCCAATACGCGCTCGTAGATGAGGATATTGGCATCCACCGCCATCCCCAAGGTGAGCACTATCCCCGCAATCCCCGGCAGGGTAAGCACCACATTCATGGCCGCCATTACCCCCGTAATGAAAAGTAAAAGCAAGATAAGCGCTAAATCCGCCAAAATCCCCGCTGTACTATAAAAGACCCACATCACCAGTAAAATACTGACAAAAGCCAGCACGAGGGCGAGAACCCCTTGTCGGATAGTTTCTTCTCCTAAGGAAGGCCCTACAATTTCTTCGGCTTCTATGCGAATCGTCGCGGGTAGTCGTCCTGCTTTGAGCACATTCGCTAAGTCTTTGGCTTCTTCTACAGTGAAGTTTCCCGTAATCTGAGAGTTGCCATTCGCAATCACACTCTGGACCACAGGGTAGGTATAGACATATCCATCCAGCACTACAGCTATGGACTTGCCTAAGTAGTCGGTGGTGAGACGTTTCCAGATACGGGCTCCTTCGGCGTTCATGCGCATGGTGACCATCGGCTGCCCATCATCCGGATTGAAGTCCTGGCGTGCATCTTCTATGGCTTCGCCTGTGAGAGGGGCCTGTCGTGTGGGATTTACTTTCAAGGCAATAAGGGTAAGCACATCGGAGCCCTCCTGCTCGGGTTTCACCGTCCAAGCAAAAGCCAAGTTATCGGGAAAGAGCAACCGCACCTCCGGATGTCCTAAGTAGGCATTCACCGTAGCGGTATCCGTAATACGCGCATACCCCACTACAGGGCTATTTTCGGAGGGGTTTTGCGGAGGAACCAAAACGGCAAAAAGCGGGTTTTCTTTTTCAAACTTAGCTTTTTTCTCGGCTTCTGAGAGGGTTGTGTCTTTTTTAGTCGTGTCTTTTTCGGCTTTTTTGTCAGCCTTTTGACCTAAAAGAAGCTCCTCTGTAGAGGCAGGTGCGGTCTGCGTAGTGTCTTTCTGCACCGTATCCGCAGGCGCTGTGGTGGTATCCGTAGCCTTGCCGGCTTGGAGCGCCGCAAGCTTCCCATTGGCTCGTTGGAGCAGGGGAAAGACTTCTTTTATCGTATAGGTAGGCCAGAACTCCAGCTGAGCCGTGGTCCGGAGGAGACGCCGAACGCGTTCGCTGTCTTTGACCCCCGGCAGCTCTAACAGAATACGCCCAGTCCCCGGCTGCCGCTGAATATTGGGCGACACTACCCCAAACTGGTCTATGCGCACCCGCAGAATCTTATAGGTGCGGTCCACGGCATCCTCTACCTCCTTCTGAAGCTTAGCCAGCACTTCAGAGTCAGAAGCATCGTAGGATAACCCCAGCTTAGGCCCCGCAAAAAACTGGGCCAGCCGTGTCTCCGGACTTTTCTCCCGAAGCAGCTGGGCAAAAAGATCAACCAGATTCCCTTCTCCGCGTCGGTATCGGCGTACGGCTTCACTCAGCACTTGTTGGAAAAGTGTATCGTTGGGTACTTCACTCAGGCCACGGAGAATATCCTCTACCCCTACTTCCAGCGTTACGTACATCCCACCTTGGAGGTCCAGTCCTAAGGTAAAAGCATTTTCTACCGCTCTACGGTAATATTTATAGTTATCGGGGTCTTTGAGCCAAGTAGCGCGGGCTTCTGGCGTGAAACTACTGAGTTTCGCCTCCATCCGGAAACGTTCTACGACCCAATACAAGTTATACAAGACAATCGCATAAAATATCCCCAGTAGGGTCAGGATGAAAGCCTTATGGCGCAGCATGAGGCGGCAAAGTTAGGGCTTTCCGATGAAGGAGACATTCCACCCGCAGAAGGCCTGCTACCGAGAGGGAATCCGTAATCTCCCCCCGATGCACCATTTCTATGGCCTCCGAGAGGGGGAGCCGTTTCACTTGGAGTGCTTCAGAAGGGTCAGGCCGAGCCTCTCCCCCAGAGAGCTCCCAAGCGAGATAGACAAGGGCTTCTTCATCCGATACGCTATTAGAGAGATGCATGCGCAAAATAAGCTGCCAATACCGCGCCGAAAGCCCCGTTTCTTCTAACAGTTCGCGTTGGATCTCTTTTATAGGGTCTTCGGTGAGCTTGCCTCCCCCTTCTGGAATCTCCCAACTATATGCCTCCAAAGGGTACCGATATTGCCCTACCAAGTAGATGTACCCCTCGGCATCTATCGGGATAACCCCCAGAGCCCTATGCTTGTAATGGACCACCCCATAAATACCAGACTGACCCGAAGGATGAATAACCGAATCTTCTCGCACCAAAATCCAAGGGTTTTCATACACCACCCGAGAAGCGAGAACCTTCCAAGGATTTTTAGCTATGCTCATTAGAGAGAAAGGATACGAAACTCTACTCGACGATTGAGTGCACGCCCTTCGGGTGTGCGATTATCGGCTATGGGTTGGGTAGGCCCCACGCCCACGACACGGAGGCGTGCCTCCGGAATACCCCGGCTTTTGAGATACTGAGCTACGGCGTTTGCCCGCCGCCAAGAAAGCGCCATATTCTTTTCCAACGAACCGGTGCTGTCGGTATGCCCCACGATTTCTATATGCATGGTAGGCCGCTCGCTGAGGAGCCAGGTAAGCCGTTCCAGTTCCAGATGACTCTCGGGCTGGAGGGTACTATCCCCCACCGCAAAGAAAAGCCCACTTAGCCGTATCACCTCCCCTACCGTAAGCGGAGCTACCAAAATTTCTTTTTCAAATACGGCCCCTTGCTTAGGAGGCTGCCGCAGATCTATTTGCTCACTTATGCTGAAATACCCCGGATTCAATACGAAGACACCATACAGCGTGCCCAACGGAAGTAAGATACGGTAAGCGCCGGTCCCTTCTTCGGAAAGGGCAGTACCTTCCAGCTTCCCCGCCAAGAGGTCGTAGTAGCGTATCTCTGCGCCGCCGATGGGCCGCTTAGTGTTTTTATCCCGCACATACCCTTGAACGATGGCTGAGGGACGGGGCTGAAACGCCGGAGGAAGATACGCTTTGTAAATCTGCCTACCCCACATCGTTATAGAGTCAGTCGAAACAAAGAAAGCCGTATCCGGGCGCAGCGCCGCAAACTTAAAGTAATAGTCATCCGCATCCGAGTTTATAGGGACAGGAAGCCGTTGCGGAGGAGACCAACGCTGCCAAGAGTCATCCAACCGCCGAGCAAGGTAAATGTCAAAACCCTTGGAATCCTGCCGTCCATTACTGGAAAAGTATAAGCTTACCCCATCCGGTGCCAAGAAAGGCGTTATTTCATCACCTTTTGTATTTATTTGCGAACCTAAGTGTAAAGGCTCACTCCAGAGTTTTTTTTCAGGGTCAAAGAAACTAACATAAATATCTTCGCCCCCAAGACTTTCAGGGCCTTTCATAGATAAAAGGAGCGTGCGTCCATCCCACCCTAAGCCTGCCGTGAGCGAAGACCCACTCTCACTCTGAAAGTTCTGAATACGAAGCTGTACCGACGCCGCCCACAAATCGCCCGAAAGCCGCCGAGACAGGCCTAACTCACACTTGTTCTGCGGATTGCGAAACTCTTTATACACCAAGAGATATTGCCCATCCGGAGTAATTCCAAAAGGAATATTGCCGCGAGGGTCATTTACCGCACCCCCTAAATGCAAGGCCGGCCCAAAACCGCCTAAGGTATCTACCCACTGCGCATAAAAAATATCCTGCGCCCCATACCCGACGGGGTCATCCAAACGCCAGAAAAAAAGCTGCCTTCCATCAGCGGAAAGCACAGGGGCACTCTCATGCAAGGCCGTATTAATAGTGGGGCCTAAGGGGACACGCTGTGCCCATATCAGCATCCAAACGCTTAGCCATGCCCACCGCATGCCCCGCAAAAATATCCTGACTACTCGGTCTGAGTAAGAAGTCGTACCCACCGCCGCCGTGGGTAGGCCATAAGCGTGAGTAGAAACGCTCCTACGCCCCCTACCCCTATTACTGCCCACAAATACCCATTATGCCAATAAACGGGCAAGGTAGGAATGAGATAGTTTTCTGGATCCAGGCGAATCCAGCCCCACAGGGCCTGACTGCCTAAAAACCCCAAAGCTATGAGGGTTCCTGCGCCCATGCCTATCCCTGTGACCATACAAGCTTGAAAGAAAGTGAGACTCCAGAGCCGACGAGCCGAAGCCCCCAAAGCCCAACATAACTCATACCGCAGACGCTGCGCAAATTGTAGGACCAAAAAGGCCGACGCCCCAGAGAAAAAACTCAGTCCCAACACAATCCCCAATATCACCTGCACATTTTGATCAATAAGACCAAGCCAATCAAAAATATCGGGGAAAATAGCTTCCACAGGGATAAGCTCATACAAATAAGGCAGTTTCAAGGTCACCGCTTGTATGAGCGAATCAGAGACCGGCCGGCTGGGGAAAATATGAGCCACTTGCACTTGGGTAGAGTCCCATCCTAAAAGCCGCTGGGCCATCTCTATCGGGATAAATCCTATATACCTATCAATCTCATCCAACCCCACTTGATACAAGGCCCCTATGCGCAAACGGCGCAGACGCGGAGGGTCGGCCAGCCATATCGATGTAATCTTATCCCCTACTTTTACGCCTAACTGCTCTGCAAGCGTGCGGGATAACACTACCATCGTATCCCCCCCCCACGCAGACATCGGCTGGGAAAGGGCCTCTCCCCAAGCAGTATGCCACCAGGAAGCCTCCACGCCTACTAAGTTTAGCCCTTCATACCGCCCTGTTCCACTCTCTATGAGCATCGGCAGGTGAATGGCTGACTCTATCCTACACCCCGCACGGCGAAGGTTCTCTACATAAGCCCTATCTATCGGCAGAGGCCGATTCTCCTGTTCCTCTCCATAGTAGCGCAGCCAGAACTGCCCTAAGTAACTATGTAGGCGCTGGGTGATCGCCTGCCGAAAGGAATAGGACGCCGTGAGGATTAGCAGGGCAGAGGCCGTCGCCAAAGCCACTACCCCTATCTGAATGAGGAATATCAGCCGCTGCCGACGCAGCCCTTGCCCCATGAGGAGCTTGGCTGCAAGCGTCCCTAAGCCGAAGAAGGCTCGGAAAGCGGATATAACTTTCTCCACCGATTGAAGTAAAACAAATACCGCTGCTCGTAGGCTTGACGCCCCAGCACCTGAAAAGAAGTTATATGAATGCGCCGCTCAGTATTTGGCACTTCAGCCTCCCACTTTTGAGGGTCTACCCGCTTCTCCCGCAAAAAAACGGCGAAAGCCTCCTCTACCATCGCATGCCGAGGACGGGACTCGAACCCGTACCGCCTTTTTCAGGCGACAGGATTTTAAGTCCTGCGTGTCTACCGATTCCACCACCTCGGCAAGAAGAAACGAGCGGCAGACGGGACTCGAACCCGCGACCTCAACCTTGGCAAGGTTGCGCTCTACCAGCTGAGCTACTGCCGCAGTGCCGCAAAGGTATAAACTTTTTCCCACATGCAAGCCCTACCGCATAAGCACCATTTTCCCCCACCCCCCTTTGAAGTACGAAGAAAGCCCTTCCTCCCGCCGCTCCATAGCTTGCTCCCCCGGCATGCGCAGAATCACCCTATACAGATACACCCCATTGGCCAACCGATCCCCATACTCATCCGTTCCATCCCAAGCATAGCTCGTAAGATGCCGCCCAATCCGCACTTCTCCCAGTGCTTTGAGGTCTATTACCTTGACCAGCCGCCCCGTCACCGTGTAAATATGTATCTGAAACACCTCAGGCAGCACCGACCCCGTCAGCTCATAATAAAACCGCGTAGAAGTGGAGAAAGGATTAGGGTAGTTCACCACATAGCTAATGGTACTTTCGTTGATAATCCGGAAACGCACCTCATACGGCACACTCCCTGAACGGTTACGTTTCTTGTCAAAGGCCTCTACGCCGAGGATGTATTCCCCATTCTCTAACGTACCGGGGCGAAACTCTACCTTAGCTCGATTATCAGGCAGCTGGGCCGGGAAAAACTGCAGCTTACCCGAGGCATACCAAATGCGCTCCCCTAAGCCTCGGTCGTCGGCTTTCCGCAAACGCACGACTACCGCACCGGTATCATCCAGCGCCAAGTACCGATTTTCATCTTTGACCTCAATAGTGATGACAGGGGCCGGCCGGACAATATCCCCGTTTTGTATGCGATAGCCATCAAAAAGTACATCCACCACCGGATTTATTCGGTCAATGCTCACATAAAAGCGGGCTTCCCAACGGTTATTTAGGTAGGTACGCTCCCCAAAAAGCGGTCGAGGATTAGCAATGATGCGCAGGAGGTTAGCGCCTCCTAACCCTTCCGATGAAAACGCATACCGAATGATAGCGGTATCTAACCCAGGAAGCGGTGGATACTTTTGCCAGCCGAGGGTATCCCAATCTCCCGAAGCTTTTTGCACTAAAAAGACCACTTCTACGCTATCCGGCGTAGGCGAGGAAAGGAGATTGCGTAACCCTAACTCTATATGAATAGCTTCGCCCTCCGCTATCGTATCCCTTAATAGTACCCAGCGCAGCGACGGGTCCACCGCTATATCCGGAAAAGGCCTAAACAACACATACCAATAGCCGAGCTGTGGCGTTAGCGAACTTACAAAGTCATAAAAGCGCCCTTCCAGCTGAAGGTCTGTGTAAGCAGAGCCGTTATACGGACGCAGATTATACACGCCAGCAGAGGGCACCTCCCAATAGAGGGTATCTCGGCTGCCATCGGAACGCACCCCATAGATGCTCATGCGGATAGTATCGGTACTCCCTTGGGGCCTGAAAGCAAAAAACGCGTCCTCCCAAGCCACGGGCCGCGGTATACGGGGGGATACCATCCATCCTACTGGGGCCAAGACCGTAAAAGTGTCTTGCAGGGCACAGGAGAGCGTATCCGGACAGAAGGACTCCCGCGCAGTGCCAGGCGAAGCGCCTTTGCGGCCGACGATAACGCCCTTTTGCTGCGGGGTAAGGGCTAAGGCTGTAGTGGTAGCCCCCACTTGCGCAAGCACTTGGGCCATCTTTGAGGAAAAAGTAGCTCCGTCATGTCCAGCCGTAAATAACAGTACCACCGGTGCTCCAGCTGGCGCCCGCTGCACTACCGCCCAAAGCGAGTCGGCCATCGCTTCCGCTGTCATGGTTACCTCGTAATAGACGGGGCTATACTGCTTGTAGCAAAGTCCCGCACAGAAGTAGCGCCACCCCCCAAAAACACTATCCCTCTCCAAAGGATGAAATGAAAGCGGGTCAAAAACCGCTATAAAAACGCCGGGAGGACGCGCCCCATCCCACCACCCCACCGGCAATGTATGGCTCTTGTCCGTGGAAAGCAAAGCCCCATCCCGCTGAAGAAAACGCCGAGAACCCAAAGGCGTATAGGTATCCCGAGCTTCTATCTGCACTTGTTGAGAACTATAACTCCACTGAAACGCTGGCACCGGGTATTTGAGGCCGCGTAACTCATTTTCTATGAACTGCGGCCGAGCCGACTGGCCCCACCCTTCCTTAGGACCCTGGATATATTGAAAAGACTGGGTAGCCCATTCCTGCGGCCCACTCCCTTCCAGCCGAACCCGCCAGTAATACACCACACTATCCCGCAGCCGATATGGCACTTCCCAGCGCGCAAGAACCGTCGTCCCCTGCACCCGCCCACTCTGCCGAAGCATCGGCGAATCAAACCTATAACTCGTGTCTATCTCAAAGTAATACCCCTGCGGCTGTACTACACTTTGATTATAGGTAGCCGCCGTAAGCGCAATGGAGTCTTTATTAATCACCGCAAAAGGCCACGGATATAAGGGCAACGGCCGCGGCGAACGCACAAAAAACTCTATGCGTACCTCATTATTGTCTTCCCGCAGCTCATCAATAATCTCATTGTAAGCATCTACAGATACAGTGAGTTCGTTAATGCCGGCCCACTCGCCAGGTGGAGCCGGTAGAGTTACGGTAAAGCTATCTTCACGGCTGAAAGGAGCCCGCCGATAGAGATAGGTAAAAGTTTGGCCTGTACCGACAACTTTGTGCGTGACTTGCACCCAGAAGCTATCCGAAAAAGCAATCCCTAAGTTCCTGTACCGCACCAGTAGTTGGAAGCTTGCCTGCTCAGCAGAGGGCTCGGGAGGAGAAATGCGCACATCCGCCGCCGTAATAGCTAAATCGGGCTGCCGAGGCCCGGCCAACGCTACACACGGATCCCCTAAAAGGGGCTGCCCGGCCATGTGATAGTACTCAAATGCGGAGGCACCACTCCCAAAAAGCCGACGAAACACTTCTACTATCCCCTTCCCTACCGGAATGTCCAATGAATCCCGAAACCACACTTCATACATTTTGCGGGTTTGATTGCCCAAGGGACCGATAAACCCACTGCCCGATAAAGAAAGATACCATAGGCACCCACGCCCCGAGGCAAAAAGAAAACGTTCGCTATGGATCTGTGACAGCGCGTTTATCTCATCAAAGTTTCCTTGATAACAGCCATTCACAATAATGAGCGGATAACGCCCCCAGTTGTCATAATCCACAGGTTCATAAAAGCCTACATCAAATATTTCTGAGCCCGTGTGTCCGAAAGTCTGTATAATGACTACCCCACTATCTATGCGTTCTTTGACGGTGGGGCTACCAGGTGGGGCCTGCATCCCTCCACTGCGTTTTTGGTAATACACGATTTGTCCCTGATAAGGAGTACCTTCAAAGACTTGCTGACAAGCCACCAGTTGGGCGCCAATGAGGGCTTGCTCTATGGCATCTGCGCCGCCGCCCAAGTGAATACCCCATTTGAGCCAGGGCACATTCCCCATAGACTCGTAGGTGCGCAGCTTGTCTAAATACGTGTATCCATGGTCGTCATTTTGCACAGGAACCCGCCCCACAGGAATCTCCGGGATAATCGTTCCATCCCCATAAAAGTCCGATACATACCCCCAATCCGAGGCGGGCACCCCAAATACCGGCACCTTATGGTAAGGGGGCAAAGCGGCATTATACGGCAAGCGATAGAGCCCGACCCCATCGCCCCAAATAAGGAGATAGCGAGGCCGCACGTTCCATCTATCTAAGGCCCATCGCACCAAGTTTCGAATAGCTAAGGGATGATTGACGCGCCCCCAGCCAAACTCGTCGTATATCGCATCGGTATAGGCAATAAAGACGGAGTGGGGATTGGTAGGATGGGTTTCCCGGTATTGCTTATAGGCCTGCGCCGAGGCCCTAAGGCTCCGATGCGTTACTAAAAGAATATCGGCCCCTTGGGCAGAAGAGTACCCTTCCAGTACCGCTGGTTGAATCTGCGGTATCTGCACACTGGCGCCGCGAATGACATACAACGGAAAAGTGTCTGCTACCGCAGGAATAGGAATATACCAGCTTCCCCCATTATAAACGGCCTGCCAACGGAGCTTATGCCTCGGGTCGTACACCACGAGGGAGTCGCCACTGGCCACCGGCATCCCTGTAAGCACCACAGAAAAAGCCGTAGCTGAAGGATTGCGCACCCCTATCTGCAAAAAGGTATCCGAGACCCCAAAACTCGTCCCTCGGGGATAGGTCACTGCCACATAATGCAGCAGCTCTCCCGCATATCCCGGCGTACTACTTTGGCAAGTCAGCGAAACAGGGTTAGTGAGATACGTCGTGGGTACCGCTAATCGCAAACGGAAATAGTAGGGAGCGGTATTGGTAGCCGTATAAGCCGAGAAGCCATTTACTTTCCATTCTAAGGCCATCGTGCCACTTATGGTTAGGCTTGCGTGGGAAAGCTCTACCGTAAAAAGTGGAGCCGCCGTAGGCCGGGGAGCGGGTAAGGTATAGCTACGGCTGAGGGGATTCATACTGGCGCCTCGGCCTTCGCCGCCGATGTACATAGGGTTATTGTGCTGCTCATATCCCCCAACAAAAAGCCCGCCCGCTCCCGCCCAGTAGCCCCACATATGAAAGCTCTCTACATAACGGCTCCACACCCAATCTTGTGTGGGCAAACTCAGCGGATTGGGCTCACTATAGGGCGCATACCGTTGCCCTGCCCCGCCCCCCCACGTCAAAAAATACGCCGACGTATCGTTCTGATTCAGCGGCATGAGGGGATTCCCGTGTAAGCCGGGCAGCCGCCGCAGTTGATGCGCATGCCGATAGGCCACTGAGTCCGGCTCCCCATCATTGCGCTGCCCCATAAACTCTATATAATCGGCTCCCTCAAAAGAACCATCTCCCCCATCCGCCACATAGATAGGCACTTCCTGCCCCCGCCAAAAGAGCCGCAGCGAAGCCGAGGGTACACCACCCAGCCCCAGCTGGGCTGCACTCACCCGATACACCCCATCCCGGCCTACCAGAAGCTTTAGATAAGGGGCTCCAGAGGTAATCCACCCATTCCCATACTCATATCCTTGTGCCAGCACAATCCCTGCAAGCCCTACCGACAGCCACAGACGCATAGTTGCTTCAAAAATACGGCTTTTCTGCTTCCCCCCTTTAGCCTCAGGAAACCCGGAACTTTTCCAGAGTTTTTTGCGTTTCTTAGGGCATGCGGTTATTTGGCCCCACCCGCTGGGCGACCCACAATCGCGTCACCGTGTATGTCCTCACCGTGTTGATTACCCTCTTTGGCATCACGTCGTATATCTCCCTCCCCAAGGAGCTTTTTCCCGACCTCGTCATCCCTACTATCGTCGTCAACACTGTGTATCCCGGCTCCTCGCCCAGCGATATTGAAAACCTCGTTACTCGCCCCATCGAAAAGCGTCTCAAAGGCATCACGGGTATAGAAAAAATCAATAGCTATTCCCAGCAAGACGTCTCCACCATCGTGGTAGAGTTTTCCGTCAGTTTGGACCCCAAGGAATGTAAAGATAAAGTCAAAGATGCCGTAGATAAGGCCCGCCCGGATCTCCCCAACGACCTTCCGCAAGAGCCTACCGTGACCGATGTAGATTTTTCCGAAATACCCATCATGTCTATAAACTTAGCGGGCAACTACTCCCCCACCCAGCTCAAAAAATACGCCGATGAACTCAAAGACCGTATAGAAGCCCTCCCGCAAATACGCCGAGTAGATATTGTAGGTGCTTTGGAGCGCGAAATCCGCATAGATGTGGATATGACGAAGCTCCAAGCCTACAACCTCGCTTTTAGCGATGTAGAAAACGCCATCGCCCGCGAAAATGTACTTATCTCCGCCGGCGAAGCCGACTTAGGCCGACAAAAGCGGACCCTTCGGTTAGATGCGCGTTTCCGCTCCGTAGAGGAACTCCAGAATTTGGTGGTGCGCTCCAGCTTCGGCGCGCCGGTGTATCTGCGGGACGTAGCACGCGTCTATGATGGCTACAAAAAACGCGAAAGTTATGCACTCTTAGACGGGAAGCCCGTCATCACCCTCAACGTCATCAAAAAAGCCGGAGAAAACCTCGTAGAGTCGGCCGATGCTATTTTTGCCCTCCTTGCTCAAGCAGAAAAAGACCTCCTTCCCGCTGACCTGCGTATCGTCGTCACGAATGACCAGTCCCAGCGTACCCGCGTCCAACTGGATGACCTCGTGAATACCATTATCATCGGCTTCCTCTTAGTGACTGTGGTATTGATGTTTTTTATCGGCCTGGAAAATGCCCTCTTTGTAGGCTTGTCGGTACCGCTCTCTTCTTTCGTGGCATTTCTCCTTTTTCCTACCTTAGGATACAGCTTGAACCTGGTGGTTTTATTCTCTTTCCTACTGGGCTTAGGTATAGTGGTGGATGATGCCATTGTCGTCATAGAAAACACCTACCGAATCTTTGATAACGGACGAGTTCCCATCCTCCAAGCTACCCAATTCGCTGCCACAGAGGTATTTATTCCTGTGCTCTCCGGAACCCTCGTCACCGCAGCCCCCTTCGTACCCCTCCTTTTCTGGGAAAGCATCCCGGGTAAGTTTCTCCATTATCTCCCCGTCACCTTTTTGATTACCCTTTTTGCTTCGCTTTTTGTCGCCTATATTATCAATCCCGTTTTCGCGGTGGATTTCATGCGCCCTGAACGAAAAGGCCCCTACAAAGTATGGACTCGCGGCTTCATAGTAAGCTTTGGGCTTACGCTGGCCTTAGGGGGGCTCTTCTATCTTTTCGGCAACCGCGGCTTAGGCAACTTGGCCCTCACCTTGGCTGTAATATTCCTTTTAGCCCGCACGCTCCTGCGCAAAATGATCCAAGGCTTCCAAGAACGGCTCCTCCCCCGATTTATGGCTGCGCATAAGGCTATCCTGCGCTGGGCTATCCAACGGGGCCACCCTAAATGGGTCCTCTTAGGTACAGTAGGGCTTTTTGTGATAGGCATAGGGCTTTTCGCGATCCGCCCGCCGAAAGTGTCTTTCTTCCCCTCCCGAGATCCGAACTACATTTACGCTTACCTCAAGCTCCCCGAAGGTACCTCCGCCGATTATACCTTCCAGATAGCCCAAGTCGCCTACGAACGCGTCCAGAAAGTGCTGGGCCCCAACAATCCTCTCGTCAGCTCCGTCCTGGTCAATGTAGGTGTAGGGGCCGGCGACCAGTTTGACCGAACCAGCAATAATGCCCCTAATAGAGCCAAGATAACTATTGCCTTTGTGGAGTTTCGCAAGCGGAAAGGTCAATCTACTCAGCCGTACTTGGACAAGGTATATAATTCGCTAAAAGACCTGCCGGGGGTCACGCTCTTAGTAGAAGGGGACAGAGCCGGCCCGCCCGCAGGCAAACCCATCCAAATAGAGATCGCCAGCGAAGACCCGGCTTTGGCTATTCGCACGGCTCAGCAGGTCAAAAAGTACTTAGACTCCCTCCAAATCCCGGGCATTCAAGATCTAAGCAGTGACTTGGTGCTCGGCCGCCCAGAAATACGATTGCTGGTAGACAGAGAACGCACCCAACGTGCGGGCCTCTCCTCGGCCCAGCTTGGGGGCGAACTACGCACCGCTATCTACGGTAAAGAAGCCTCCAAGTTTCGCGAAGGAGAAGACGAATACCCTATCCAGATACGCTACGCCGAAGATTACGCCCGAAACCCGGAGCAACTGCTTGCCCATCGGATAGTCTTTCGGGACCTAAGTGACGGCCGAATAAAGCAGTATCCCTTAGCCAGTTTTGCCAGCTTTTCCTACAGCTCGGGACCCGGCCTTATCCGCCGGAAAAACCTCAAACGCACCATCACCCTTTCCTCCGATGTGCTGCCCGGCTACAACGCCACCGAGGTAAATGCCCAAATCCGCCAAGCCTTAGAAGCCCTGCCTATCCCCAAAGAGGTAAGTATCACCATCGGTGGCGAACAAGAAGAACAAGCCAAAGCCGCCCGCTTCCTCCAACGCGCCTTCCTCATAGCTGTAGGGGGGATTTTTCTCATCCTGGTGGCTCAGTTCAACTCCATAGGCGTGCCTCTCGTTATTTTGTCGCAGGTATTTTTTAGCTTGATTGGCGTCATATGGGGCTTTGCGCTCACGAGAATAGAGTTTTCGGTGGTATTGGCTGGGGTAGGCACCGTCGCCCTCTTAGGGGTAGTCATCAAGAACGGCATTCTGCTGATTGAGTTTATAGAGGAACTAAAGCATAGGGGGTATCGCACCCGTGAGGCCATCGTAGAAGGCGCCTCTATCCGGCTCAAACCCGTACTCCTTACGGCGACAGCTACGGTCCTTGGGCTGATCCCGCTGGCCATAGGATTCAATATTGATTTTGTGTCGCTATTTACGGAGTGGGACCCGAAGATATTTTTAGGGGGGGATACGGCGTTTTTCTGGCTGCCGCTCGCCAGCGCGATCATCTTCGGCCTTAGTTTTGCGACAACGATTACGCTGGTGGTGGTGCCTGTGCTGTATTACCTCCTACATGTGGGCACCCTCACCTGGAGCCGCCGCCTCCTGCGCTGGAAACGCTGGCTTAACGCAACCTGACTATGCCCAGACCTCTCCCCTCAATCTTTCCAGAGTGCAAACGCAAAAGTACTATCTCGGCTAAACTCCTCTCCTTCTCCATAACTCATAAGCCTTTACAACGCATAGCTCTATGGATAAGCCAGCCAGTCCAGTTCGGAATCCCCAAGAATTAGCCAAAGAGAAGGACATTAGCTCCGTGGCCAAATGTATATCTTCTCGCCGCGGTAAAAAAGTTATGTTTGCCGCATGCCGACGATATACATAGACGGGCAGGCCTATACGTATGAAACGCCCGGCAAGCTCCTCCAATACTGCTTAGACCACGGGATTGAGATACCGTTTTTCTGCTATCACCCAGCCCTGAGCATCCCCGCCAACTGCCGTATGTGCCTGATAGAGACGGGCCTCCCCGTCAAAGACCGCCAAACCGGCGAATACGTACGAGAAGCCGACGGCTCCCTCAAGATTGCGTGGGGGCCCAAGCCTACCCCTGCCTGCACCACCGACCTCGTCCCCGACCTGCACGTCCGTACCCACCGCACCTCCGAAACTATCCGCCAAACCCAACAAGCCGTATTAGAGTTCATCCTCATCAATCATCCACTGGATTGTCCTATCTGCGACCAAGCGGGAGAATGCCCCCTCCAAATATGGACCTACAAGTACGGCCCCGAAGGCTCCCGCTTCGAAGAAGAAAAAGTCCATAAGCCCAAGCGCATGCGGTTAGGGCCGCGCGTGGTTTTAGATGCCGAGCGGTGTATCAACTGCACGCGGTGCGTGCGCTTCACCGAAGAAGTCTCCAAAACGCGCCAGCTCACTATCATCAACCGTGGCAACCTAAACTACCCCGCTACCGCGGACGGCCAGCCTTTCGATGACCCGTACTCGCTCAATACTGTAGACATTTGCCCGGTGGGAGCGCTCACGAGTGCGGACCACCGCTTCAAAGCGCGTCCCTGGGAGATGAACTACACCCCTACCATCTGCACAGGCTGTGCCCGCGGCTGCAATACCTACGTGTGGGTGCGGGACAATCAAGTCATGCGCTTTACCCCTCGGAAAAACCTCCAAGTCAATCAATACTGGCTTTGCGACGAAGGGCGATTAGACTACGCTAAGTACAACGAGCGGCGCGCCTCCGGCCTTCGAAAAGCCGGTGACATCCCCGTACCGTGGGAAGAAGGCCTTAAGGCGATCACTGCTCTCCTACAAGCCCATACAGGAAAGATTTTCTTTGTAGGCTCGGCTTATGCCAGTGTGGAAACGCTGTATGGGCTCAAAGCTTTTGCCGAGAAGCTTTCGCCCGGGGCTCCGCTGGTGTATGTGCCTCATATTCAGCCCGGTTGGGGAGACGATCTCTTACGGCGGGACGACAGAACCCCTAATGCCGCCGGCGCAGAAGCCTTAGGCTATCAAGCCGTCTCTCCAGAAACCCTCTTAGAGAACTTACGCACGGGCGCTTATACCCTCCTCTACTGGGTAGAAGATGATGTGACCCTCCAGCAGATCCTCCCGCAGCTGCCAGCAGGGCTGCCGGTAGTGGCGCATCTGTACCAGCTCATCCCGGGATATGAACAGCTGACTTGGGTACTGCCTGCGGCTACCCATTTAGAGAGCTTCGGGACTTACCTAAACTTCCAAGGCGTAGCTCAGACGGTCCAGCCGGCACGTCAGTGGCGCCAGATGACGCCCCAGGATTGGTTTTATATGTCTAAGAGCCGCTTAGACGCTGCAGGTCAGGCCGTAGATAAATGGCGCCATCCCGAAAACATCCCGGATTGCCTGCCAAGTTATAAGATGCTGGTGCGCATAGCTGAGGAAATGAAGCTCAACTTAGGCCTTCCCCAGGAGCACCTTCCCCTATGGGAAAAGCTGAAGGCGACTCTGCCTTTCTTACACAGCGCCACCTACCCGAAGCTTCTGCGGAAGGAAATGTTCCGCCACAATCAGTTAGCCTTTGCTATCCAAGTATAAACGCTTGAACAAACGCCTCTGGCGTAAGCGCTGAGACCGGCTGAGCAGCGACTTGGGAGACCAGGCCCGGCAGCTCTTGGGGCAAAGCGTAAGTAGCCTCGGCAAAAGACGCCAAGGGGTGTTTCGGCTGGCATATCCAAGGACGCCCCCAGCGCAGCAGGAGCTCTTCGCCTTTGCCGAGAAGGAGGAGGGCTGCGGAGCGCAGGGCATAGTATTCGGTTTCTTCCCAGGGCAGGCCTAAACGCAAGTGGATACGCGTGGGGAAGCGCGCCGCCGCACTGCGCAAAGGCGTAGGATCGAGGGGATACCCTACGAGAAAGATCTGGAATTTGGCTAAGGCTAAGAGTTCGGCGAGGAAGGCCGCTTCCGAGCCAGCGTCAGGAGAAAGGACGCAACATATCGTAGTCGGTTCCTTTTCTTCCTCAAAAGGGAGGCCTGTCGTAGGGAGACCTAAGGCTGCCCCTTCCGCAAGGAAGGGCAAGGGCCGACGAATGGTAGCCGCATAGCGTTGCTTCCATCGGCGGGCCAATGGGTAGGCCCATGAGGGGCCCAGTTGGAGGAGCTGGGGCGTAAAGCCCTCTTCTTTCCAGAGCCCTTCTATCGTATGGCGCAAGGCCCGGAGCGACCAAGGCCCATAAAACCCTATATGCCGGCCCAAGGCATTTTCTATGGAGAGGGCAAACCCCCGCCGGCCCGCAGGCCAATAGGGATTCCAGCTAATGCCCCATACGGGGGCGGTTTTAGACAATACAGAGAGGGCGTGGGCATAGGCTTCTGCCAGCAAGCCATAATGGGTAGAAGCATGCGCAGGCAGGAACCAGACGATACCAGTCATGATGGGGCGCCGCTCTCCCCCTGACTTTCTTGCCAGGCCTGGCGCCGCCGCACAATAGCTAACCCTTCCCACACTGCCAGACTCAAGCTGGAAATATCCGCTGTGTCTTTGCCCACTTGGTCATACGCTACACCATGGTCCGGCGCGGTACGCACAAAAGGCAGCCCAGAACTATATTGGAAGCCTTCCCATCCTACTAAAAGTTTGAATGGAATAAGCCCTTGGTCATGATATAGCGCTAAAACTGCATCCACTCTTTGATAACCTCGTGCAGCAAAAAAGCCGTCTGGGGAAAACGGTCCGCCTACCCATAGGCTTTCTTCCCCCAAAGCAGCGATGAGCGGCTGAATAACTTCTTTTTCTTCGGCTCCGATAATCCCGTCATCGCCAGCGTGAGGATTGAGTCCTAAGATGGCTATGCGCGGGGTAGGCACGCCAAAGTCCTGCTTGAGCGTTTGATGTAAAGTAAGGATAGCTTGGCGGAGGTTTTGCGCTGTGATATGGTGCGCTACTTCCCGTAGGGGAATATGCTCTGTCAGAACCGCTATGCGCAGGGTATCACTGACCATGAGCATGAGGGGGGGAGTATTCGGGGAGTGAGCACGCAAGTATTCGGTATGTCCCCGATACGGGAAGGTAGCCTCATCGTAGAAAGTAGCCTTATCCACGGGGAGGGTCACGAGGAGGTCCAGTTCGCCCGTCTGGGCCAGCTTAACGCCCTCTATGAAGGCGGTGCGAGCCAGGCGGCCTCCTTCTGGGGAAGCGCTTCCAATAACGAAATCATTTAGGCTCCCACACTCTATGAGGTTTAGCTGGGCGGGTTTAGCGTCCCGAACATGACGTATAGCGTGATACCGAAGTCCGCCGGACAAGCCTAAGAAACTCCGCCATCGTTCTATCACCCGCCGATGAGCTAACACGATGGGAATAAAAGATTCGGCCCAGCCTTCTCCCTGCAAGAAATGGAAGAGGAGTTGGGGGCCAATCCCTCCAGGTTCTCCTATGGTGAAGGCTACACGAGGGAGCTTATCCAAAGAGCCTTTCTCCATGACGCATAAGGAAAGCAAGCGTGAGGCGTACCCCTACCCCTGAGGCATACTTCACTTGATAATGACGCGGGAAGCCCCTATCCGGCGGCATGGGTTTGTTATAAAAAGCGGTGCCGGCAATATCTATGTGGGCCCAGGGGTAGCGCACAAAGTACTCTAAAAACTTAGCAGCGGTGATAGCGCCGGCTTCACGGCCGGCGGAGTTTTTGATAGCAGCGATATCGCTCTTGATGAGATAGCCGTACTCTTCCCACAGCGGAAACTCTACCAGCCGCTCATAGGTATAAGTAGCTGCATCCAGTAGAGCCTCTCGTATAGCAGCCCCCGCATTGGTAAAGAGCACCGAGGCATAGGGGCCGACAGCCATTGCCGCTGCCCCCGTAAGGGTCGCAAAGTCTATTACAAACGCCGGATTGAGCTTGCGTGCATAGACGAGCGCATCGGCTAAAATAAGTCGGCCTTCGGCATCGGTGTTGCGTATTTCCACCGGCGTGCCGTCATAGATGTGAATAATGTCGTTAGGCGTATAGGCATTCTCGCCGGGACGGTTATCGGTAGCGGGAACCAGCGCTACCACATAAAAAGGCAGTTGGAGTTTGGCTATAGCCCGTAGTACGCCAATAACGGCAGCACCACCCGCCATGTCACACTTCATATAGTCCATACTGTCCGGCGTAGGCTTGAGGCTAAGGCCCCCCGTATCAAAGACTAACCCTTTTCCCACCAGCACAATAGGACGGCTATTGATAGGCTGAGGTGGTTTATACGTAGCGATAGTGAAGGTAGGGGGATTTGGACTCCCTCTATTCACGGCGAGGATCCCGCCCATGCCTTCTTGGGTAATGCGGGCTTTATCCCATATCTCTACCGAGAAGCCGACTTCTTTTCCCTCAGCAGCGATGCGCTGAGCCAGTTCCTCCGCCGTGAGCACATTTGGGGGTTCATTGACCCAGTCACGCACCAGATTGACACTTTCCCCTATAATAAGCCCTCGTTGTATAGCAGGACGTAGCGAAGGATCCGAAGCTACCAAAAATATCTTCTCCACCGAAGCTGGAATATCTACGGCATATTTGGTGAAGCGATACAGGCTCATGAGGGCCATTTCGCCCAGGGCCTGGTAGTAGTCGGCTGCGTCGGGCAAGCCTGGCGCATGCACCCAGAAAAGTTCCACTTCTTTCCATCCTACTTCTTCGGCTTTACGTAGGGCGTAATACACGCCTCGTCGGAAGTGTTCTAAGGTTTCTTGGGGCAGTTTGACCAGGAGACCTTGTCGCTGGCCATCGTTGAAGAAAGCGAGTTTATCGGATAAAGGGAAGGCTTCGGGCGAAATACCCCAATCTTTCAAGGCCTGGGCCCATTCTTTTTCGGCTTTGGGCGAGACTACCCAGAGCACAGGACGCTGACCACTCAGCGTCTCTTGAAGCTGTACCTGCATCGGGCCGCAAAGTTAGGAGGGATGGCCATAGCCAGCGTACTCATACCCCGTTCGCGTAATTTTGTCTATGGCTTCTCTTAGGGAGGCTCTGCGTTATCTCCTTCCGCCTTATGTCGTATATGGGATTATCATAGGACGGGAGAGTTTTGGGCACTCAAGCATGCTCCTTTCGGGAAAGTAGGCGTGTGCACGGCGTAGGATGGGAGATTTGGACCCTCATAGCGTATCTTCTGCCTTTGGCTTTCATGAAGAGCCGGACAAACCCCTCGCACAGAAGCACGACATGCACTGGATACACCACCGAGAGCCGCACGATCCTTCGCATATTGGTACCTCCCTTAGGCTTACGCTGCCCTTAGCTGCATATTGTGGAGCATCTTTTGGGTAGTGGGCCAGGGCAGTCCGCTGGTAGACGCAGCCTATGGCGGACTGGGGATAGGCTATCTCTTCTATGAAACCCTACCCCTTTACATGCATATTCGACCGGCGCCACCCTTTTCGGTTTTTGCGGAAGCTATGGCAACATCATTATTGGCGTCACTTCCGAACGCCAGATACGTACTATGGGGTGGCGGTACGCTGGTGGGATGAGATTTTTAGGAGGGCGCGAGAGCCCCCTGACGGATTCGAACCGCCGACCTACTGATTACAAATCAGTTGCTCTACCGCTGAGCTAAGGGGGCTGGGATTACAAAAATACACAAGTTCAGGCAGATTTCCCCTTGCGGCGGCGACGCTTCCCTTTGGTATGGGAGAGAGACTCGCCCGCCAGGTACGGATTGAAGTCGACCAACTCAATAAGCGCCATTTCGGCGCCATCCCCATGCCGGGGGCCCAGTTTGAGGACTCGGGTATAGCCGCCTGGCCGATTCATAATCGCCGGGGCGATAGTGCTATACAGTTCTTTGATGGCTTCTTTATTTTGGAGGTAAGAGAAAAGCAGGCGCCTATTGGCTTGCGTATCTACCTTAGCCCGGGTGAGCAGCGGTTCAATGTAACGACGCAAAGCTTTGGCTTTAGCCAACGTAGTGATGATACGCTTGTGTTGTATCAGAGAAAGGGCTAAGTTTCGTAAAAGGGCTTTTCGATGCGAAGCTTTCCGCCCCAGGTTATTTATGGTATCTCCGTGCCGCATAGCTCTTTTTAGAGAGATAGGTGTGCTTTATAAGCGGATACATCCATGCCCAGCTTTAGGCCTAACTTATGCAGGGCATTTTCTATTTTCTCTACGCTTTCTTTACCTATACCGCGAAACTTTTCTAAATCCTTCGGCTTGAGAGGCACCAGATGGATGAGGTGGGTAATGCCTGCGTTGCGTAGAGAGCTGTAGGCGGTAGCGGTAAGGCCCAGTTCAGCGTCTGTGATATCCTGCTTGAGGATTTCCAGGAGCTTAGGGTCCAAAGCGGAAAGTGCACTTGCCCCGGAAGCCTGCGCTTGTAGAAGCACGGTGAAGTGGTCCACCAGTATCTGCATAGCGGCTTGCAGGGCTTCGCGCGGCGAAATATTACCTTTGGTTTCTATTTCCAGAAGGAGCTGTTCATAATCGGCTCGTTCGCGATAGAGGATAGTCTCTACCCGAGGGACGACACGAATGACAGGCGAGAAGCTGGTATCTAAGACAATTTCATGGAGCTCTCGTTCCTTTAGGAGGGGTTTATTTTCCTCAGCCAAATGGTAGCCTCGGCCTTTGGCGATACGCAACTCCATCTGGACAGTAGCTTTGGAGTCTAAATGCATAATAACAAGCTCTGGATTAGCTACTTCGTACCCTGGGGCTGCCGCTACCAAATCTTTGGCTGTAAAGACTTTTTGCCCGCGTACTTCTACAAAGATACGACTGGGGGGATCTTCTACTACGGGCCGCAAAGCTACTTGTTTGAGGTTCAGCACGATATCCACCACATCTTCTATTACGCCGGGGATAGCGCTAAATTCATGCAAAATCCCCGGCACCTTCAGGGATACTATGGCATACCCTTCAATAGAAGAAAGCAGCACCCTACGCAGGGCATTCCCCACAGTAACCCCGTACCCTGGCTCTAAGGGCTTGAAAAGATACTTCCCTAAGTAACGATTTTCTTCTACGACTTCAAACGTAGTCGGCAAAACCAAAGGTGAGGACAAGAGTATCGCCATAACCGATTATTTGGAATAAAGCTCAACTATCAGACGCTCTTGGATATTTTCTGGGATTTCTGACCGAGACGGCACATACAAGAAAGTCCCGGCATACTCTGCCTTACGGATTTCTATCCAGGGGTACTTTTGGCGCCCACTTTGTTCATCAAAGACCTTACAGAGAGCCTCGCGCTGCCGGGCTTTCGGAGAGAAACTAATGACATCCCCTGGGGCAACCAGGTAGGAAGGTATAGTCACCGAACGACCATTTACGTAGATATGCCCATGATTGACGAGCTGACGGGCTCCCGGGCGAGTACGAGCAAAACCCATTCTATATACGACCGTATCCAAGCGACGTTCCAAAAGCTGCAGGAGGTTTTCGCCAGTATTGCCCTTCATGCGAGAAGCTTTTTCAAAAAAGCGACGGAACTGCCGCTCTAACACCCCATAGATATACTTGGCTTTTTGCTTCTCCATCAATTGGCGTCCATATTCGCTGAGCTTATTAGCTCGCTTAAAGCGCCCATGTATGCCCGGGGCATAGTTTTTACGGCTCAGCACCCGTGAAGGCCCAAAAATCGGCTCTCCGAAGCGCCGAGCTATTCTCTGCCGTGGTCCTGTATAGCGTGCCATAGGTTATACGCGTCTGGGTTTTGGAGGGCGACAACCATTATGCGGCATAGGCGTGATATCCTTGATACTCCGCACTTGAATGCCGGCAGCCTCTATGGCAAGGAGAGCAGCTTCCCGCCCAGAGCCTGTCCCTTTGAGGTAAGCATCCACTACACGCAAGCCAGCCTCATAAGCCGCTGCAGCTGCATCTTGGGCGGCGACTTGTCCCGCATAGGGGGTATTCTTCTTTGACCCGCGGAAGCCGACCTTGCCCGCAGAGCTCCACGAAATCACATTGCCTGCCGCATCGGTAAAGGTAATGATAATATTATTAAAGGTCGCTTGAATATATACACGACCTTCTGGTGCGACTTTGATTTTTTTACGCGCACGACCTTTTTTCTCGGTAGATGCCATAAGTTATTATTTCTTAGGAGCTTTTTTCTTTCCTGCGACGGTTTTACGCTTACCCTTGCGGGTACGGGCGTTAGTTCGGGTGCGTTGCCCGCGTACGGGCAAGCCCAGCTTATGCCGTATTCCCCGATAACAGCCAATCTCTATCAGCCGCCGAATATTCATCTGCACCTCGGCCCGCAGCTGCCCCTCCACCGTATAGCCCTGCTCAATCACTGCGCGTATCCGAGCGATTTCATCTTCTGTCCATTCCGAGACCCGCTTGTGCGGATCTACCTGTGCTTGGGCTAATACCTCCCACGCCGTAGTACGCCCTATCCCATACAGATACCGCAGCGCTATGAACCCCGGCTTATTGCGTGGCAAATCTACCCCTGCTACCCGTGCCATATTACCCTTGTCGCTGTTTGAACTTAGGATTCTTCTTGTTTAGAATATATATGCGCCCTTTCCTGCGCACTACGATGCAATCACTGCTTCGCTTACGAACCGACGACTTGACTTTCATAGGCTATCTCATAAAAAGGTTTTCATTTGTAACGGTAAATAATCCGCCCCTTACTCAGGTCATACGGCGAAATCTCCACAGTAACCTTATCCCCCGGAAAGATCCGAATAAAATGCTTACGCATCTTCCCTGAGATATGGGCTAAGATAAGATGCCCATTTTCCAGACGCACGCGGAACATGGCGTTAGGAAGCGATTCCTCTATCGTCCCATCCAGCCGAATAAAATCTTCCTTAGACATGGGCGAGCGCTTGATAAATGGGTTCAAACGAGGTAAGTACTTGAGCACCGCCGGGCCGTACGACCACCGTATGTTCAAAATGGGCTGCCAAAGAACCATCACTTGTCTCCACCGCCCAACCATCTGCGCCCTTCTTAATGCGCTTACCGCCCATGTGCACCATGGGCTCAATCGCTATGACGAGATTGGCGGGCAAGCGAGGGCCTTGCCCCGGTTTGCCTACATTAGGCACATCGGGTTCCATGTGCATAGCAACTCCCACACCGTGTCCAGTTAAGTTTTCTGCGACCGCAAAGGTATAACCTTTGACGAAATTATGAATAGTGTGCCCAATAGTCCCCAAGGCCACCCCCGCCCGCACCTGCGCTATAGCGCGTTCCAACGCCGTACGAGTGACCCATAAAAGCTTCTGTACGGGTGGAGGTACCTCTCCTACCGCAAAGGTATAGGCCATATCGGCATGAAAGCCGTCTACCCGCACCCCGCAATCTATACTCACAATTTGCCCCTCCTGCAAAATACGCGTAGGGGAGGGCAAGCCATGCACCACCTCATGATTGATAGACACACACAACGTGTACGGATAGGCAGCATCTTCAAAGGGAGGCTTATAGCCTTTAAAGGCAGGCTCCCCGCCCTCCGCTCGGATAAACTCTTCTGCCCGAGCATCCAACTCCGCAGTACTTACCCCCGGACGAATGAGTGGGGTCAGATACCCAAAAAGCCGACTGAGGATATCGGCTGCCGCCGCAATCCGCTGTATCCCCGCTTCATCGTATATAGCCCACCCTTCGTACTTCATAAAGCAGGGCTGACCACGGAACGCCCCCGTATGCGACCGGACTTAATCAGCCCCTCGTAATGACGCATAAGGAGGAAACTCTCTATCTGCTGTAACGTATCCAAGACCACCCCTATCATAATCAAAATGGTGGTTCCCCCAAAAAACTGCGCAAACTGATTAGATACCCCTGCCAAACGCACAAAAGCCGGCAAAATAGCGACTATGGCCAACGCTAAAGCCCCCGGCAAAGTAATACGAGTCAGAACCGTATCTATATAGTCAGCGGTCGGCTTACCCGGCTTGATACCGGGGATATACCCACCTGCCCGCTTAAGCTGCTCGGCAATATCTCGTGGATTTATCGCTATCGCCGTGTAGAAATAGGTAAAAAGCACAATCAGGATTACGAAAAGGAAGTTATACGCAAAGCTGGTATAATCGGCAAACCAGCTTCCGGTGGAGAGCCAAAAATCACTTTCCGGAAAATACTGAGCAATCGTAGCCGGAAGGAACATAAGGGATTGGGCAAAGATGATAGGCATTACCCCGGCAGCGGTAAGCTTGAGAGGAATATGACTGGTAGAGGCTACCCCCCCCATAGCCATCGGATAGCGCCCCCCCGCCATCTGCCGGGCATAATGCACGGGTATCTTGCGCACAGCTTGTTGTAAAAGAACTACCCCCATAATCACCACGATAAGCGCCAAAACCTCCAAAAAGAAGAGCATCGGGGGATTAGAAGTCGCCTCATTCATCAAAGCGGGGGGAAGCTCGGCTACAATCCCTATGGCAATAATTAACGAACTCCCATTCCCCAACCCCTTATCGGTGATTTTGTCGGCCATCCACACCAAAAACATGGTCCCCGCCAACATGCATAAGAGGGAAGTTATCGTAAAAGTGGTAGGCGACATCGTGATGGCCGATTGGTACTGGGTACGGAGGTTGACCAAATAGCCCGTACCCTGCACCAAAACCACCGCCACCGTAAGGAGCTTGGTATATTGATTAAGGCGCCGGGTACCGCTCTCCCCTTCTTTTTGCAGCTTCTGCAACGAGGGCACAGCCGTAGCCAAAAGCTGTATGATGATAGAAGCAGAGATATAGGGCATAATACCCAGCGCCAAGATAGCCCCTCGGGAAAAAGCCCCCCCCACAAAAGCATTAAGCATCCCTAAGATGCCCATGCCTTGCGTGCGGGCAAACTCCTCCGACAGCACCTGGGAGTCTATCCCCGGCAGTATAATGAAGGAGGCGGCCCGATATACCGCCAAAAGAAAGAGCGTATAAAGGATTCGCTCCCGTAGCTCGGGAATACTAAATATATTGCGTAGGGTCTGAAAAAGCTCTTTCATGCTTGTAAAGATACGGCTTTTCCCCCGGCCTTTTCTATGGCGGCTTGGGCAGCCGCACTGAACTTATGGGCTCTTATGGTGACAGCACGGATAAGCTCTCCCCGTCCCAGCACTTTGATAGGCAAATCCTTTTTCACAATACCTTGGGCTTTGAGCCATTCCGGGGTAATCTCCCCTACATCGGGATGCTTTTCCAAAATCTGGGATAGCGTATCCAGATTGAGGGGGAAGTACTCGGTACGGAAAGGGTTTTGGAAGCCGAACTTAGGGATACGGCGCTGATAGGGCATTTGTCCGCCCTCAAATCCTCGCTTGACGCGATAGCCTGAACGGGACTTATCGCCCTTATGCCCTCGGGTGGCGGTGCCCCCATGCCCACTCCCTTCGCCTCGGCCGATTCGTTTCCTGGGCCGGGTGGCCCCTGGACGAGGGCTTAGCTTGTCCAGAAGGCTACTCATGATACGCGTTCTATTTTGACCAAGTGACTTACTACCCGAAGCATCCCCAAAATAGCCGGATTGACCTCCTTCTCTACAACATGCATACGCCTACGCAGCCCTAAAGCCCGCAAAGTATCTCGCTGCCGACGAGGACAATCTATGCTACTGCGCACCTGCGTAATCTTGACTCGTATCGCCGGTTTCATAAGTTCCATGGAAAACCTTTTTCAAAGGGATAGTTCTCCGCTGCGCTACGGCAGCAGCATCTTCCAGCTCCATCAACGCCTTGAAGGTCGCCCGCACGACATTATGGGGATTAGAAGAGCCGATTACTTTCGCCAGCACGTCTTGGACACCGAGGACCTCCAAGACCGCCCGAACAGCCCCCCCCGCGATCAGCCCCGTACCTGGCGCGGCTGGACGCAATACCAGCCGAGTAGATTCGTACTTCACCGTGATAGCATGCGGTATGGTGGTGCGACGAAGGGGGAAGCGATATAAGTTTTTCTTAGCGGCTTCAATCCCCTTATTGATGGCGATATTGGCTTCTGCGGCCTTGCCTAAGCCAAAGCCGACAACACCCTTTCTATCGCCCACTACCACCAGAGCGGCAAACCCAAAACGCCGCCCCCCTTTGACTACCTTAGCCGTGCGATTTAGCCAGACTAATCTATCTTCTAAGGCTAAGGCTTCTCGTGTAACTACGCGCTTACCCATAGCTCAGAAAAGTAATCCCCCTTCTCGGGCACCCTCTGCCAGGGCCCGGACATTTCCATGATACTTGTACCCATTACGGTCGAAAACGACTTTTTCTATCCCCAAACCTTTGGCCCGTTCCGCCAGCTTAAGGCCGACCAAACGGCTCCTCTCTAAAGGACGCGTGCCTTGCTGCTGAATCTCCGCCTCCCGCGCACTGGCCGAAACCAAAGTCACCCCTCGCTCATCATCTATAAGCTGCGCATAAATATACTTATTGCTGCGGAAGACAGAAAGGCGAGGCCTTTCTGCCGTACCGCGCACCTTTTTACGAATACGCCATTTTATGCGCAAACGACGCTCACGCTTTTCTTTGACCTGCATAGTTCGTTATTTTTTGCCTTTACCTTTGGCTTTTCCTGCTTTGAGTCGTATCACTTCATCTGCGTACCGAACCCCCTTGCCTTTATAAGGATTAGGCGGCCGAAGGCTTCTAATCATGGAGGCTACCTGCCCCACCAGCTGCTTGTCTAAACTTTCCAACACGATACGGAGATTTTGCCCCCGTTCGGCTATAATCTGGGCTTTCACCCCCTGGGGCAGCACGAAAGCAATATCATGCGAGTACCCGAGGGTGAGCAGCAGAACATCACTCCCCTTAAGCTCCGCCTTGTACCCAATCCCTACCACCTCCAAGACACGCTGAAACCCCGCAGACACGCCTATCACCGCATTCTGAATAAGCGCTCTATAGGTACCGTGGAGCGCTTTATAGTGCTTTTCCTCCGAAGGGCGGATAAGCTGGAGTTGATTACCACTTTGCTCTATAGTGAAGCCCTCGGGTAAAGTAAGGGTATAGTTCCCTTTAGGCCCTTGAAAAGTCAAAATAGGCGCCTGCCATGTCACTTTTACCCCAGTGGGGATCACTACAGGTTGTCTCCCAACACGCGACATAGTTCTATCGGACGAAACAGAGGATTTCTCCACCAACCCCCAAACGGCGAGCCTCCTTATCGGTGAGGACCCCGCGGGAGGTAGAAACAATTGCTATACCTAACCCATTAGCGACTTCGGGCAGCCGATCTACGGGGGCATAGAGCCGACGGCCCGGCTTGCTTACCCGCACAATTTCTCGAAGGGCTGGCTGCTGACGGGAGCCATAGCGCAAAAGTATCCGCAAAAACTGCTTATTTCCCTCCTGACGCACTTGATAATCCTCAATATAGCCTTGTTCCTTCAAAATGCGGGCAATTTCACTACGGATATACGAAGACTGCACCTCCATTATAGGATGAGCCGCTCTATAAGCATTCCGTAGGCGCGTGAGGAAATCACCAATCGTATCCATATTACCAGCTGGCTTTGGTCATGCCTGGGATTTTTCCTTCTAAAGCAAGCTCACGGAGCTTGACACGGCAGAGGCCAAACATCTTATAGTTTCCTCGGGGCCGCCCCGTAAGCTGACACCGGAAGCGCAGCCGCACCGGCGAAGAGTTTCTCGGCAAAAGCGCTAACTCTTCCCAGCGCCCTTCTTTTTTGAGCTGCGCACGTTTAGCCGCATATTGCTTATAGAGCTTCCACCGTTTGCGCTCCCGTGCTATTACTGCATCTGTAGCCATACCTTATGCTTTTTTCTTAGTAGGTTCTCCTTCTCGGAAAGGCAAGCCTAAGGCTTTGAGTAGCTCAAAGGCCTCTTTATCGGTCTGCGCTGTGGTAACCAAAGTAATATCCATGCCGGCGATCTTGTACACCTTGTCAATATCTATTTCGGGAAAGATCAGCTGCTCGCGCACCCCCAGGGTATAGTTTCCTCGGCCATCAAAAGCCGTCGGCGAAATACCCCGAAAGTCCCGTGTACGGGGTAGCGCCGCATGGATGAGCCGCTCTAAAAACTCATACATGTGATAACCGCGTAGGGTCACCTTCACGCCGATAGGCATGCGCTTGCGGAGCTTGAAGCCCGCCACATCCTTCCGGGAGAGGGCCACCACCGGCTTTTGCCCCGTGATAAGGGCCAGCTCTTCCACAGCTTGCTCCAAAAGTTTTTTATCGGATACAGCCGCACCTACCCCACGGGAGACCACTATTTTCTCCAATCGGGGCACCTGCATGATATTCTTGTAGCCTAACTTCTCTTTAAGCTCTGGGCGGATACGCTCTATGTAGAGCCTATACAGATTGGGAATGTATTTCATACGACTTTACCACTTTTTTTCGCGTAACGGACCCACTTACCATTTTCCAGCCGCCGGCCCACTCGGGTAGGCTTATTGGTGTGCGGGTCTATGAGCTGAAGCTTGCAGACCGGGATAGGACGCTCCACTTCTACTACACCTCCTTGGGGATAGGCTTGGCTTTTCCGAACCCGCTTAGTCACCAAAGCGACCCCTTCCACCAACGCCAATCCTTTGCGGGGAAACACACGAATGACCCGCCCCGTTTTACCTTTCTCATCCCCCGATAGCACTTTGACCAGGTCCCCCCGGCGAATATGAAGCTTGGGTATAAATCTTGTACGACTCATAAGACCTCCGGCGCTAAGGATACGATTTTCATGAAGCCTTTATCCCGCAGCTCGCGAGCCACCGGTCCAAAAATGCGGGACCCCCGAGGCTCCCCTTCATTATTAATGAGTACAGCTGCGTTATCCTCAAAGCGAATGTAGGTACCATTCGGACGGCGGTAAGCCCGCTTAGTACGGACGATAACCGCCTTTACTACATCCCCTTTTTTGACCATGCCGTTAGGGATAGCGTCCTTGACGGAAGCCACAATCACATCCCCCAAACCGCCATAGCGCCTATGGCTGCCGCCCAGCACGCGTATACAGAGAAGCTCCCGAGCTCCCGTATTGTCTGCTACTACCAAGCGCGACTCTTGCTGAATCATAGTTACTTCGCTTTTTGGAGGATTTCCACGAGGCGCCAGCGCTTCGTACGGCTCAGCGGACGCGTCTCCATAATACGCACCACATCGCCCACCTGCGCTTCTTGACGCTCATCGTGGGCCGCAAATTTACTGAATCTTTTGACTGGCTTGTGATACAGCGGATGGGGCTCATTGCGCACTACCCGCACAATAATCGTTTTCTGCATCTTATTGCTCACGACGACGCCGACAAACTCTTTTCGGCGGCCGCGTGTAGGCTTAGGATTGGGCTCGTTCATGGCGCTTTTCATTTATAATGGTAAGGATTCGCGCAATATCTTTTCGCACAGCAGGTATCACAGAAGCCGCATTAGAGAGCGGACTCTGTGCATTTTTATACTGAAGCTCTTGCAGCTCCTTGCGCTTTTGATGCAGGAGCTGATGCAGCTCATGCAAGGAATAGGCACGTAAATCACTGGCCTTCATAGTCCGGACGAGTGATAAACTTGGTTTTTATGGGAAGCTTGAAAGCAGCCAAGCGAAAAGCTTCCCGGGCAGCAGCTTCACTCACACCTTCACATTCAAAGAGGACGTTACCCGGCTTTACCACCGCCGCGTAAAACTCTACATTCCCTTTGCCTTTACCCATACGCACTTCCAAGGGCTTACGGGTAATAGGCTTGTGCGGGAAGATACGGATCCAAATCTTGCCTTCCCTTCGGAGATACCGCGTAAGGGCGACCCGGGCTGCTTCAATCTGCCGTGCTGTGATAAGCCCTCCATCCACCGCCTTTAACCCAAAAGTGCCAAATGCCAGCTGATTCCCACGCGTAGCTATACCTCGTACCTCGCCCCCTTGTAGGAGCCGTCCTTTCTGCTCTTTACGGTACCGAGTTCGCTTAGGTTGTAACATAGATTACTTGTTTTTTCGTTCCTTGCGTGAAAACTTTCCCGATTTTACCTCCTCACTCATCCATGGGAAAAGATCCACTTTGCCATACAAGGTGCCCTTCAATATCCAAACCTTGACCCCGATAGCCCCATAGATGGTATGAGCTGTGGCCGTCGCATAATCAATATCAGAGCGGAGGGTTTGAAGCGCAATATGGCCTTCCTTATACTCTTCGGAGCGAGACATATCGGATCCTCCCAAGCGCCCCGTACAACGGATCTTTATCCCCTCTGCTCCCGCTCGCATAGCCTGGGCCATAGCGCTTTTCATGGCCCGGCGATGCGATATACGTGCTTCCAGCTGCTCCGCTATATTTTTGGCCACCAGGCGTGCATCCAGCTCCGGTCGTAATACCTCCCGCAGACTAATATCTATGGCATTTAGAGGCACCTCCTCCGGCGCCTTCCCTAACTCCGCTCGCTTCCCTAAAAGTAGATTTTGATATTCCTTATTGAAACGGCGCACAATCCGCAGAAGGTCTTGTTGGAGCCGCTTTATATTACCCCCGTCTTTGCCTATGAGTATGCCAGGTCGCGCAGCATAAATAATAATATGCGTGGCTTGCAACGAAGTACGGTTGATAAGAATACGGGATATTTGGGCCTTCGGATATTCTTTCTCAATATGCTGACGGAAAAGCTCATCTAATAAGATATACGGAGCCATCCGCCGCCCAGCATACCAGTTAGACAACCAACCTTTGGTGATTCCTAACCGAAAACCTATCGGATGCGTCTTCTGTCCCATAGTTATCCTAAGTATATGCGAATGTGTGAGGAACGTTTGCGAATCGGGTGTGCGCGTCCTTGCGGCGCGGGTTGGATACGTTTGAGAAAGGGCCCCCCATCAATCTCTATCCGCACTATCCGCAGAGTCTCTAAATCACCGGATCCACCCGTCTTCTGCTCCCAATCATTAATTGCGCAGCGCAGGGCTTTGAGCACTTCTTTGGCGGCCCAGCGGCGTGTCAGCTTAAGGTATGCCAACGCCTTTTCTACGGTCTGCCCACGCACCAGGTCCGCCACTAATCGCACCTTCCGTGGCGGATAAGGACAGCCCCGATACACCGCATAGTACAGCTCTTTGCGCTTAGCCTTGAGCGCCTCGGCCATGCGCCGTTTACGATTGCCCTTGTACGGCTTGGGCAAACCCTGCGCTATTTTTTCTTTACGCGTAAGCGTCATACCCTATTTCTTTTTATCGGTTTTTTGGCCAGGGTGCCCCCGGAAAGTACGCGTAGGGGCAAACTCCCCAAGCCGATGTCCCACCATGTTTTCTGTGATATACACCGGGATAAACTGCTTCCCATTATGCACAGCGATAGTGTGTCCTACAAAGTCTGGCGTAATCATGGACGCCCGAGACCAAGTCTTGATAACCTTACGCTCTCGGGTTTCATTGAGCTTCTGCACCTTGGCCAGAAGCTTAGGATAAACATAAGGGCCTTTTTTCAGAGAACGAGCCATAGCTTATTTAGATTTTTTGGATTTCCGACGAGAGATAATGAGCTTCGTACTGGGCTTTTTGGGATTACGCGTCTTTTTGCCTTTTGCGTAAAGCCCTTTACGCGAACGAGGATGCCCCCCTGAGGCTTTACCTTCGCCCCCGCCCATCGGATGATCGATGGGGTTCATCGCTACGCCGCGCGTGCGCGGACGACGCCCTAACCACCGGCTCCGCCCCGCTTTGCCAATAGAAATGTTTATATGGTCTGGATTGCTCACTACGCCTATAGTGGCAAAGCAATCTATCAAGATACGGCGAATCTCCCCAGAAGGCATCTTGAGGACCGCATACTTATCTTCTTTCCCAACAAGCTGAGCGGCTGTACCCGCTGCACGCACGAGCTTACCGCCTTGACCAGGAAGTAGCTCTACATTATGTACAAAAGTACCTAACGGAATTTCCCGCAGCGGCAGCGTATTCCCCACTTTGGGCTCCACTCCAATCCCCGAAACCACTGTATCTCCCACAGAAAGCCCTTGCGGGGCAATAATATAGCGCTTTTCTCCATCCAGGTAGTGCAGGAGCGCTATGCGAGCGCTGCGGTTAGGATCGTATTCAATAGCGGCAACCTTAGCGGGTATGCCGTGCTTATCCCGACGAAAGTCTATGAGCCGATAGCGTCGCTTGTGCCCGCCACCGATATAGCGCGCACTGCGGCGCCCTTGGTTATTGCGCCCTCCACTCTTTTTATAGGGAACTAAGAGGCTTTTTTCAGGTTCTGAGCGGGTAAGCTCCGAAAAATCGGAGACCGACATCCAACGCCGCCCTGGTGAAGTAGGCTTATACTTCCGAATACCCATAGCTTAGAGGTTTTCGTATAGATTGAGTTCGTGGCCGGGCTTGAGACGCACATACGCCTTTTTATAAGAAGGCAGACGGCTCTCTTGGATACCTTTCCGCGTAAATCGCTGCCGAATCCGCGCAGGGAGCCAGGCCGTGCGAACCTCCGCTACCGGCACGCCATACATCGTTTCCACTGCTTTCTTTATCTCCGGCTTAGTGGCCTCGCGATGCACCTTAAACACGTAAGTGTAAGCGCCTTGCGCATTCTTACGCCGAGAAAGGGCAATCGCTTTTTCTGTAAAAAGTGGCTTGATAAGGATCGGCTTCATACGCTAAAAGATTGAAAAAGTTTTTCCAGTGCAGCCTTTTCCCACAAGAGGTGACTCGCCCGGGCCAAATCGTAGGTATTCCAGGTCTCCGCGGGGGCCACAGCCACCCGGGGCACATTACGCGCAGAGAGGTAAGCTACGGGATTATAGCCGTGCGTATATACCTGGAGCGGGGTCTCCTCCCACCCTAAACCTTGCATAGTGCGAAGAAAGAGCTTGGTCTTAGGCTGAGGGTACTGTAGGCTTTCCACCACCCATAGGGTTCCGTTATGCAGATGCATGACAAAAGCGCCTAACCGCGCCAAGCGCTTTTCTTTGTCGTTGAGCTTGATGGCATAGTCGCGGGGCACAGGCCCGTGGATCGTCCCCCCTCCTCGGCGGATAGGGTTTCGAATAGACCCCATACGCGCACGACCCGTACCTTTTTGGCGATAGAGCTTGCGCTTGCTTCCCTGCACCTCCCCGCGCGTTTTGGTCTTATGCGTCCCTTGACGCGCAGCAGCCAGGATACGCTTCACATCCAAGTAAATTAGATGCGTATTCGGTTCAAACGCTAAGAGCCCCTCAGGCACCGTGAGCACCTGTCCCGTAGGCGTCCCTTCTATGGAATATATCGGCAGCGTCATAGGTTTAGTAGCTTTGGATAAGTACGAGTCCTCCTCGCGGGCCTGGCACCGCACCAGACAAGACAAGAAGATTTTTTTCCGGTATAACCTTCAATACCCGCAAGTTTTCTATGGTCACTCGTTCGTTGCCATAGCGCCCTGCGAGTCTTTTGCCTTTCCAGACACGCCCTGGGAAGGTATTAGAACCCATAGACCCGGGGTGGCGTTCCCGGTTGTGCTGGCCATGGGTACGCCCCCCTACCCCCGCGAATCCGTGGCGCTTTACCACACCCGCAAAGCCCCGCCCCTTCGTCCAGCCTACCACAGAGACGAAGTCCCCTTCATGGAAAACACGCACATCCAGTACTTGCCCCACTTGATATCCTCCTACATCAGGAACCCGAAACTCCCGCAAAATACGCACCGGCATAATGCCTTTCTTCTCAAAGTACCCTAAGAGCGGTTTATTCAGCCGAGAGGCTTTGACTGGTTCAAAACCAAGCTGAATAGCCGTGTAGCCATGCCGTTCTACAGTACGAATATCCACCACCGGACAAGGCCCCGCTTGTATCACCGTACAAGCCACATCCCCCTCCGGCGTAAATAAACTCGTCATGCCCACCTTTCTGCCTATAAGCCCAGCCATACCCTTACTTGATTTCTACTTCGACGCCCTCTGGCAAATCTACCTTAGAGATTTCCTCTACCACCTCCTTGAGGTTATTGTAAATATCTATGAGCCGACGGTGGTATTTGATTTGAAACTGCTCCCGAGACTCTTTATTGACATGCGGGGAACGGTTTACGGTGACGAGGATCTTTTCTGTGGGGAGCGGGATAGGCCCTTTGACCACGGCACCCGCGGCCTTTACCGCTTTTACGATACGCTCCGCGGAGCGGTCTATCAGCGTGTGGTCATAAGACTTAAGCTTTATGCGAATGCGCTGTATCTGTGTCATACGCTTATACAGATTCTTTTTCTCGTACGCCTTTGGATTGAGCGATAATCTGCTCTTGGATATGCGGGGGCACTGGTTGGTAGTGCGAAAACTCCATCACCGCATACGCACGTCCCGAAGAGAGGGTACGGAGCTGGGTTACATAGCCGAAAAGCTCCTTGAGGGGCACCAGGGCGGTAACGACCTGCATGCCTCCTCGCGCCCCCATACCCGTGATCTGCCCCCGACGACGGTTGAGGTCGCCTACAATACCCCCCATGTATTCTTCTGGGGTCTCTACCTCTACTTTCATGATAGGCTCTAAGATGATGGGATTAGCCTTACGACAGCCTTCTCGGAAAGCATACCGAGCCGCTATCTCAAACGAAAGGCTATCCGAGTCTACTTCATGGAAACCCCCATCAAAGAGCCGCGCCCGTATGCCCGTAGCCGGATAACCCGCCACAATACCATCATTCATAGCTTGGCGTATCCCCTTCTCCACAGAAGGAATAAACTCTCTCGGTATCACCCCACCCTTTATCTCGTTGACAAACTCAAAGTGTCCATTCTCAAGCGGCGAAAACTCTATCACTACATCCGCATACTTACCGCGACCACCCGTTTGCTTCTTATACAGCTCTCTATGCACCACACTGGTGGTTATCGTCTCACGGTAAGCTACTTGCGGTTCGCCCTCATTCACCTCTACTTTAAACTCCCGACGCAAGCGATCTACGATAATCTCCAAGTGTAGCTCACCCATGCCCGCTATGATAGTTTGCAAGGACTCTTCATCTACCCAGTACCGGAAGGTAGGATCCTCTTCGGAGAGCTTGGAGAGGGCCGTAGATAGCTTATCGCTGTCGGCTTGCGTCTTAGGCTCCACTGCCTTTTGAATCACCGGCTCAGGGAAGGTCATCGCCTCAAGCGCAATAGGATGATTTTCATCGCATAGGGTGTCTCCCGTACGCACCTCTCGGATGCCCACCACAGCGGCAATATCACCGGCAGAAACTTCTTCAATGAGATTCTGCTTGTTGGCGTGCATCTGCATAATGCGGCTGACCCGCTCTTTCTGCCCTGTGCGCGTATTGAGCACATAGGAGCCCGCCTTAAGCGTGCCGGAATACACGCGTATGTACGTGAGCTTGCCCACAAAAGGGTCGGTCACAATCTTGAATGCCAACGCTGCAAAGGGCGCATTCGGATCCACGGGGCGCGCTTCCTCTTCGCCCGTTTTGGGATTGGTGCCTTTTACGGCTTCTATATCTAAGGGGCTGGGCAGGAACGCACATACCGCATCTAAAAGCGCCTGCACGCCTTTGTTTTTAAAGGCAGAGCCAGCTAACACAGGGAAAAGCTCCATTTTTAGCGTCCCCTTCCGTATGGCCGCCCGGATTTCGTCCGCCGTAATGCTATCTGGATCACTAAAATATTTCTCCATCAAAGCGTCATCATACTCCGCCACCGTCTCTAAGAGAAAGTTACGCCACTTCTCCACATCTGCTTTTAGCTCCCCAGGCACTGGCACCACCTGATAGGTCATTCCGTAGTCCTCTTCATTCCAAATCTTAGCCTCCAAGGTAATCAGGTCCACCACCCCTCGAAAGTTGTCTTCAGAGCCAATAGGCACTTGAATAGGGAGGGCTTTGGCCCCAAGCCGCTCCCGAATCTGCTCTACCACATTAAAAAAGTTAGCCCCGGCTCGGTCCATCTTATTGACGAAGCAGACCCGGGGCACCTTATAGCGGTTAGCCTGACGCCAGACGGTCTCGGATTGGGGCTGCACCCCTGCCACCCCACAAAAGACCGCTACCGCCCCATCCAGCACCCGCATGGAACGCTCCACTTCTACAGTAAAATCTACGTGCCCGGGGGTATCTATGATATTGACGCGGTATTTTTCGCCCAACCAGTTCCAGTAGGTAGTAGTAGCCGCCGCAGTAATCGTAATCCCTCGTTCGCGCTCTTGAGGGAGATAGTCCATGGTAGCGGTACCCTCATGGACTTCGCCGAGCTTATGGGTAAGACCGGTGTAGAAAAGGATGCGTTCGGTCGTCGTCGTCTTCCCTGCATCTATGTGCGCTGCGATACCGATGTTTCGGCAGCGGTGCAAGGGTATCGTCGTATCTATCGGCATAGGCTCTTAGAATCGGAAGTGCGCAAAAGCTTTGTTTGCTTCAGCCATACGGTGCGTCTCATCGCGCTTTTTGATAGCTGCCCCCTCATTCTTAGAAGCAGCTATAAGCTCTCCCGCCAACCGTTCGGCCATGGTACGCTCAGAACGTTTGCGCGCGGCCTCTATGAGCCACCGCATAGCCAAGGAAAGTTTGCGTTCAGGCCGCGGCTCCATCGGAATCTGTAGGGTAGCCCCCCCGACTCGCCGAGGCCGCACCTCTAAATGCGGCATCGCGTTATTTACCGCCGCATGAAAGATATCCAGAGGGTTCTGTGCCGTTTTCTGCGCAATAATGTCTAACGCCCCATAAAAAATGGCATAAGCCTTGGTCTTTTTACCCTCCCGCATAACCTTATTAACGAACCGAGCCACCAGCTCGCTTTTATACTTCGGGTCAGGCGGGATGACCCGCGGCTCCGGATGCCCCTTTCTCATTTTTTACCTCCTTTTTGAGGGCCTTTTGCTGCGGAAGTAGCGGCCGCGCCTTTCTTAGGGCGCTTAGCCCCATAAAGCGAACGGCCTTGCCGGCGTTTTTCCACACCAGCACACTCCAGAGCTCCTCGCACAATATGATACCGAACCCCCGGCAGGTCTTTTACCCGCCCCCCCCGCACAAGCACTACCGAGTGCTCCTGGAGGTTATGCCCCTCTCCTGGGATATAGGCTATCACTTCATACCCAGTGGTGAGGCGTACCTTGGCCACTTTGCGTAAGGCCGAGTTTGGCTTTTTGGGCGTAGTGGTGTATACCTTAGTGCACGTGCCGCGCCGCTGAGGACAAGCCATCAGCGCTGGCGATTTACTTTTCTTAGGCTTAGGCTTGCGCCCATGCCGTATAAGCTGCTGTATCGTAGGCATACGACGGCCTGCAAAGGTAGGAAACTTTTTCCAATACACGCAAACCCTATACCCCCATTTGCCGCCACACAGCTTCGGACACGTTCTCCACCGGCAGAGGCCCCTCTACCTCTACCCATGCGTCATAGGTATGTCCTCGCCACCAGGTAAGCTGCCGCCGTGCATACGCTCGATTGGCCTGTACAATCGCTTCTACCAAGGTAGTGCGCGCCCGTGCTCCCCGCAATACTTCCAAACATTCTTTGTAGCCCAAAGTCTGTAAGCCTGGGGCTTCTGGGGTATAGCCCTTGGCTAACACATATTCTGTCTCCTCTAACCAGCCTTGAGCCACCTGCTCTTGTGTGCGTCGGCCTATGCGCGCATACAGAAGGTCTCTCGGCGCGCTTAGCACCACTACATACGCAGGATAGCGGCGCTCTTTTTGGCCCTGCCAGTAGCTGGCCCAGGGACGGCCAGTCGCCTGTAATACTTCCACGGCTCGTTGCACCCGCCGGGGATTTCTAAGGTCTATCTGGCTCGCTGTAAGGGGGTCTTCCCGCAGTAGCCAAGCTACCACCGCTTCTACCCCTTCTTTCCGAAGCCAAGCTTCTACCTCCGCCCGCACCGCTATGGGGATAGGCGGAATAGGATCCAACCCATGCAAAAGCGCCTGCTGATAAAAACCTGTTCCTCCCACCACTTGCACCACCGGCACGTCTCCCCACGCGGAAATAAGCGCCTCCACCTTCTCTACAAAACGCCCTGCACTGAAAAGTTCCTCCGGACAGCAAATGTCTATCAAGAAATGCGGCACTTGGGCCTGTATCGCTTGGGAAACCTTATTGGTTCCAATATCCAAATACCGATACACCTGGCGGGAGTCGGCGCTGATAATCGGCCAGCCCCAGCGCAGGTACAGTTCTATGGCGAGCTGGGTTTTCCCTGCGCCTGTGGGTCCCCCGATAACCAACAAGAAGGGGTTTTTCATCCCCGCAAGAGCCAATACAATACGGCCATGCGGATGGCTACTCCATGGGTAACCTGGTCCAGAATACGCGTATGAGGCCAGGCTTGAAGGGCTGGATGGAGTTCTACGCCCCAGTTGATAGGGCCAGGATGCAGTAGGACCTGCCCTGGGCGAAGGTGCTCTGGCTTCAGCTGGTAAAATCGGCTATACTCCTGCCAAGAAGCAATAGGCGGGTACGACTGGCGTTCCTTTTGCATGCGCAACACGAGCACCGCATCCGCACCGGCTACCGCCGGGACGACTTCAGTGTATATAGGATACCCCAGCTGATACCATAAAGCCGGAATAAGCGAAGGGGGCGCACATAGCCGAAGGGAGAGCCCTACCTTCGGTGCAATATGTAAGTGCGAAAGCGCCACCCGGCTGTGAAATAGGTCTCCAATAATCGTGAGCGTGAGCCCTTCTAACCGCCCAAAATGCCGGTACAAGGTATAAGTATCCAGTAGCGCCTGTGTAGGGTGCTCATGGGTACCGTCCCCAGCGTTGATAACGGGTACGGGGAGGTGCTTCGCCAGGAAGTGCGCAGAACCTACCCCCCGATGCCGCACCACAAAGGCATCTACCCCCATAGCCAAGATATTGAGCGCCGTATCTAACAGGGTCTCGCCTTTATCCAAACTGGACCCTGTGGCGGAAAAGTTAAGCACATCCGCCCCTAAACGTTTCGCAGCGAGCTCAAAGGAAAGCTTGGTACGGGTGGAACTTTCAAAGAAAAGGAGCGCCACCGTGCTTCCGGTGAGAGCAGCTACTTTACGGGTAGGCTGCTGAAGCACTTCCCAGAAGCGGTCGGCCAGCTGGTAGAGCGCCTGTATCTGCTCAGCGGAGAGGTAGCGTATCCCTAAGAGGTCGTTTTTGGGTTTTTCAGGCATCCGGCGCTAAGATGCGAATCTCAGGGGTAGGTCTAAGGTGTACCAGGACTTTTTCCGAGGGAGCGGTATCCAGTATGAACCCTGCACAATCAGGCGCTATGGGCAGTTCTCGCCAGCCGCGCCTATCTGCCAGCACCGCTAAGCGCACCCACTCCGGCCGGCCAAACTCCCGCAGAGCTTCCAATGCTGCCCTTACTGTACGCCCTGTATATAAGACATCATCTATGAGCCATATACGCTGGCCCTCAATAGGGAAGGGCAGCTCCGTCGGCCGGGGAACCCGCAGCTTTTCCCGATAATGCAAATCATCCCGCCACAAGGTCACATCTAATCGACCCAAAGGTATCTCCTGCCCTAAGATACGGCTCACCTCTACAGAAAGAAACTCTGCTACCACAATCCCCCGCGGATGAATACCTACCAAAAGAGTGGGCACCTCTCGTTCCACCATTTGCCAAGCCAGCCGCCGCAAGGTAACATACACCCGCTCGCCCGCAGCTACCACCCTTTCCACCTTACAAAGGTACTACCTTTGCCGTATATACATCCAGTGCGCTCAAAAAGAGACTTTTTCTAATATTTTTTCCCACACTTCCGGGGGTACAGGCATCACGGACAGACGACTTTGCCGTACTAAAGCAAAATCTTTGAAAAAAGAGTCCGCCTTAATTTCAGCCAAAGGTATAGGCCGCCCTAACCACCGCACCCCTTCCAGTTCCACGGCCATGTACCGTGTGTCTGTAGGGTCAGGAAAAGCCGTACGCGCTACCCTTGCTATTCCTACAATAGCGCGTGTGTTACCTGTGTGATAATACAACACCTCCTCTCCTACTTGCATCTGTCGCAGGTACTTTTGGGCTTGGGGATTGCGCACGCCCTCCCACACCGCCCGCCCGTCCCGCATAAGGTCAGAGAAGCTGTATTCCTCTGGCTCAGACTTCACCAGCCAGTACATCCCCCAAAACTACAAAGAGGGGCACACCTACGGTATGCCCCTCCCCATGCAAAAGCCTAATATCGCTTATTGCGACGGTGCTACCGCCGTAATATCCAGCTGGATATTCACCTCATCCCGAATAAGGTCATCCGGCATACCCTTGTAAGCTATCCCCCACTCCTGCCGATTTATATTGAAGTTTGCCTTACCGGAGAGGGTATTGCCCTCATAGCGGACCACCGCAGGGAAGCGGATATTCTTAGTCACGCCGCGCAGAGTAAGGTTCCCAGACAGGTAGAGGGTATCTCCTACGCCTTTTTCACAGCCCGTAATTTCAAACACCCCTTCAGGATGTTTCTCTACATCAAAAAAGTCCGGACTTTTGAGATGGCCTTCCAGCTTAGCTTTCTTTTCGCCTTCGAGGTCTAAAACTTGCAGCTGTGCCAAATCCCAGGTCACTTTTCCGCCACTTAGGCAGCCCCCTTCACCCACAGAGAGGCTCGCTTCCTTAATGGGGAAGCGGACCTCATGCCGTCCTGTAACCTTAGTGCCGATGGCTTTCACTTCGCTTTTCTGCCCATCTACCTGCAGGACGGTACCTGCAGCTACGGATTGAACCTGCTGGGCTTCTTTTGTCTCAGCTTGGGGGGCTTGGGGCGCTTGCGTACAGCGCATAAGAGCCCACCCACCTACCATCCATACGGTCAGCCAACTTACCTTCCTCATATGCAACTGGAATAACAAAAATGCTGTCCTAAAAGTTCTCTGTCTCCACTTCTATGCGGAAAGCTTGCTGGACCGCCCGCAAACGCGCTTGGAGCTCTTCGCGTGAAGGCGCCAGTACCAGCACATGTCCCAACTTACGAAACGGCGAACTGCGCTTCTTGCCATATAAATGCAGCGATACGCCCGGGATAGATAGCAGCGTAGACAACCCCACCAGGCGTGGATGCCCATGTCCGCCCGCCGGTCCCAAGATATTCACCAGCCCGCCATAAGAATGCACATAAGGCACTCCTAAGGGTAGCCCCAAAAGCGCCCGCCAATGCTGCTCAAACTGGCTCACCCAGCAGGCTTTGACCGTCACATGCCCCGTATTGTGGGGGCGAGGCGATGCTTCATTCACATACAACTTGCCATCAGTGCCATAAAAAAACTCCACCGCTAAAAGCCCTACTACCTTAAGCGCTTCAGCTATGTCCATGGCTATCTGCTGAGCCTCTTCCTGCACCGCTGCGGGAATATCCGCCGGTATTTGCAAGTATTCTACCACATGCGCTTCCGGATGAAAAACCGACTCGACGGCGGGAAAAGCCTGCATTTCTCCCCGAAACGACCGCGCCACAATCACGCTTATCTCTTTGGCAATCGCTACCTCTGCTTCTAACAGGCTGGGCACGGGCCACAGGGCAGCGGGGGCAACCACCCGTTGTACCCCCTTGCCGTCATAGCCCCCCCGCAAGGATTTTTGAATCAAAGGGAAAGGCAACTGAATAGGCTCACCTGGATTCCATAGCTGATAAGCTGGCGAAGGGAAGCCATTGGCGGCATACCACGAGCGTTGACGCCCTTTATCTTGGATAAGAGCCACGATATGTGGGGCCGGCGAGACTTGTATGCCTTTTGCGGCCACTCGTTCCAACCCTTCTACAGAGACATCCTCCAACTCTATTGTGAGCACACGCACCCCTTCCGCAAAGCGCTCTATGACGTCTGCCTCCCGGACTGAGCCCAGTACAAACTCATGGGCGATCCCCGCACAAGGGGAGTCAGGCGCGCTATCTAACACCTTAATCCGCAGGTCCAAATCTATACCCGCCTGAATAAGCATGCGTCCCAGCTGCCCTCCCCCTACAATCCCCACTCGCTGCATGGGGCAAAGCAAATACTTTTGAAGGGATGCCAGGAGGGCTACTCTGGCACGCTTTTTCGGGCGCAGTAGCCTCGCTTATTTCCAGCAGCCTATCTACTTTCCGCTCAGGGTTTCTGAATGTAGCTGACCCTAACTACCCCTGGAAGGCTGCAAGCTGAAAATATCGCCTCAAACTCACAACCTACACCAAAAGACCACAAGAAAGGCCGGAATTCCCCAGGATAATACAAACCAACAGACAAAGAACTATGGGAGAAAAGACAGAAAGCCTACCTCCTCCCCTGGAGCAGCGTCAGAAATAGTTCTTTTCGGGACATTCCTTATGCGAGCCTATTTCAGGATAGGAGTAGGAGAGGGTATCCGGACTTACAACTACAAGCAGTACTTTGCGCTTAGGGATAGGCGAGCCGAGGGCCCCGCGACCCCGGCAGGACTCGAACCTGCAACCGCGGGATTAGAAATCCCGTGCTCTATCCGGTTGAGCTACGGGGCCGTCGAGGCGAGCGGATTTGAACCGCTGACCCCCTGCTCCCAAAGCAGGTGCGCTACCGGGCTGCGCTACGCCTCGTACCCCACAAAGGTAACTATACTTTTTCAACATACCTTTGCCTATGCTCCGTTGGGGCACACGCACGCTCTTACTTACTATCGCCTTTTTTCCCTTTATTCTAAACAACACTAAGCTCCTATTCAAGGATAAAAACCTAATAAAAGAATGTGAAAAAAGACCTTATTGCAAGTCAAACCTCCTAATACCCTTTTACCCCATCGTAGTAGTACATGAACATGGAGATACTTGGAGCTACTTTGAGCCGATAGACTATTTATTCAAGCAAGGACGTTATTATGATGATTATAGGCCGCCGGGGTACGGGATTGTCTATGGATTCTTCCGGCTTATGCATATCCCGCCGGAATGGGCCTTATGGGCCGTGGTAGGCATACAGCTTCTCTTTTGGGGATGGGCCGCCGGCCTCCTATTAGCCGAAGCCGAAAAAAATGGCATGCCTACGCCCCTCGTATGGTTATGCTGTGCAATCCTCGCTTTTTCCCCTTTAGCCTACTATGTCTGGATGTTAGGCACAGAGTCACTCACCGCCTCCATAGGGTTATTAGGTCTATTAGCCCTCCTCAGGAAACGCTACCTCTTAGCCGGGATAGCCTTTACCTGGACTTTCTTCCTACGGCCTGCCCATATCTTATGGGTTATTGCAGGACTACTCTTCGTACTAATCCAAAACAGAACCCTACTTTTGAAACGCCCAGTCGTGCTTTATCTATTGCCTTTCTTAGTAGCAGAGGGCCTGTGGACGGGCAGAAACTACCTTATCTATAAAGATTTCAGGCCGCTAAGCGGCAATAAAGCCCCCATGTTCACCTATGTAATGGCTAAAAGTATGTATAAAGAAATTCAGCTCCTAACCCTCATAGGTGAGGCTAATGTGGCCAAAATTTACGATCCTAATTCCCTAAACGCCTTACTTCTAAGTAATATGAGTGAATATAAAAAAGTAGATAAAAAAATCTTGTCTAACACGCTCCCCTCCTATGTCACCAACTCCCCCTGCAATATAGACACTATCTTATCTCTGATTGAAATCAAGAGAAAGTTATATAACGAAAGATACACTCCAGAGTTTATTCCTGTGCAAGTAAGCCCACACTTGTCCCTTCCTCCTTCTCATCTCTCTATGTACCGTTTCGCTCCGAACGATACGGATTGCTATTACGAAAAAATATACATAAACAAATTGGAGTACTGCTACAAATGCATATCAGAACAAATGAGAATAATGGACCATATTATAAAAATAAAAAACAACCTACTGGAAGCATTCTATTCCCCTTCATATGTAGATGCCAAAGGTTATACAAGCTCATTCAGAGTACTCATCAAGAAAACTTACTATCTCATGTATATAGCTCTAACCCTATTTGGTTTATTAGTTGTGCCTTTATTACTTCTTTTTAGGAAAAACCTCTCTCCCTCGACCTTTCTTGCTGCCCAGCTGTATTCCTGGCCCGTTTTTATTCTCTTAATCGCTCTCTATCTATGGGTAGGAAACCTCACTCGGAGGTATATAGATGTGCTCTTCCTACACGCAATGTGGATGATAGTAGCCTGGACTCGCTCCCTTCTGCGGTGAGGGCGGGATTCGAACCCGCGGTACGGGCTTTCACCCGTACAACAGTTTAGCAAACTGTCCCCTTCGGCCACTCGGGCACCTCACCTCGGGACAAAGGTACAACTTTTCTATAGAAAGGAGCGGGTTTCCAACCTGCCCGGCCCTCTTAGAAGTTTGTATTTATCCAAAAGGAAGCTTTACCTTTGCTTCATGCAACACATCCTACTCACCCTTATTGTATCTGCGGCTTGCGCGCAAACTATCTTCTACCAAGAGGACTTCAACAGCGGCAGCGCGGCCGGCTGGACCCTCAACAGCAGCGACCTGGGCGGGAGTACGGACCCCTACAACCGCTGGGTGGTAGATGCGCCCTATACCCCTTCACACACCCAGACCTCCGCCAATCCCGCTTTCTGCCAGTTTAACGACCCCCAGTTTTGCCAAACTGTCTCGGGCCCCGCAGCCCCCAGCCAGCCCAGTGGTATCACCGGCAATCCGAACTCGCCCTTCTTGTATATCTCTTTCAACCCCTCATGGGGTACGCCTACCCCTGCCTGCACCGCCCCCAGTCAAACACCTTTCCTCTACATAGAGCCTACCCAAATGTTTCCCTGCTATCCTGCACAAAGCGCTTTTGCTAAGACAGGCCCTATTTCCATCCCTGCCGGCACCCAGGCCGTCAAAGTAAGCTTCTTCTGGCTGTGCCAAGGCGGCCCCAATGCCTACGGCCAGGTTTATTACAGCACCAACGGCACCACCTGGAACCCACTGAGCTCGCGAGGCGGCGGAACCACCTTCAACCAACGCAGCAACTGGTATGCAGATACGATTACACTACCTATTACCCGACCGGCCACAGTGTATTTAGGCTTTCGCTTCGTCAATAACAGTGGGGGCGGAGGTAGCGAGCCGCCTTTTGGCATAGATGAACTGCGCGTATGGGAGCCTTCCTCTTCTCCACCGCCGAGTGTGACTATCACGATGACCCCACCTGTCGCCCAAGTCTGTGCCGGCAGTGGCCTGACCGTGTCCTTTTCTACCACGGGTACTTTTGACCCCAGTAACACCTTCACGGTACAGCTCTCCGATGCGACAGGTTCGTTTAGCAATCCGACAGCTATCGGCTCGGGGAGTAGCAGTCCTATTAGCTGTCTCATACCCAGCACATTGCCCAGTGGCACCTATCGGGTGCGCATCGTAAGTAGTAGTCCAGCAGCCACCAGCAACGATGAGCCGATTACCGTTATCAGCTTTGCGGGCCTTACCTGCAACGCTAACCCCAATCCCGCAACGCCTGGCAGTACAGTCACCTTCACCTTAGGGGGGACAGGCTTACCGAATGGCCCCTTTTCTATCACTTGGGACCCAGACGATGGCTCCGGTAGCCAGACCACCTCTGCAGCCGCCCTCCCTGCGAACCTCACCCACACCTATGCGAATCAAGGAGCGTACGCCGTAAGCTTCCGCATCACGCACACCGGCTCCGGCTGCTTCCAAGATTGCGCGGTGCCCTTAGTGGTAAGCGCTTCTACAGCCCTACCGCAGATAAGCTATACTGAAGGCTATCTCCAGGTACAGTCGGCGTCTCTGGCGAGCATAGAGATTTACGATGGCTTGGGACGCCTTTTGTATAGGGGTATTGCCACGGGACCTATTCCCTTGCCAGAGACAGGGGTGTATCTGGTGCGCGTAAGTACGCGGGAAGGAACGAGCATTGCTCGGGTATTTGTCCCATAGCCCAAGCAAGCCTGTAGGGAGGACGCATCGGCGGCCCGTAAGGGCCGCTTTTTTTATGGAGACCTTGCGCGTGTCAAAAAGGTCGTATCTTTGCCTGCCTTCGGGGAGTTGCCGGAGCGGTCAAACGGGCCTGACTGTAAATCAGGTGGCACTTGCCTACGGAGGTTCGAATCCTCCACTCCCCACTCCTGCGGGAGTAGCTCAGCCGGTAGAGCATCAGCCTTCCAAGCTGAGGGCCGCGGGTTCGAATCCCGTCTCCCGCTCGACTATCTTAGGCGTAAGGGAGAAAGGAGAGAGCCTCTCGCGCCATCTAAGCGTACCTCCACATACGCTTCCAAAAGCTCCTTAAGCTCCTCCCGATGCGTGACGACACCAATAGCCCGCTGCCCTTGCCGAGTCAGTTCTCGTAGTACCTGAGCTACCACATAGAGTGACTCTTCATCTAAGCTGCCGAAGCCCTCATCAATGAAGAAAACGCCTTGGCGGTGGCCTCCGTACTGAGCCAGCACTTGGTCGGAGAGGGCTAAGGCCAGCGCTAAGGAAGCCTCAAAGGTTTGTCCGCCCGAGAGCGAACGCACATCCCGCTGCTTCCCTCCAGCTAAGGCATCCTCCACCTTTACCTCTAACTCCCCGGGCGTGGCTACCAGCCTAAGCTGCCCGTGCGTCCACCGAGCAAAATACCTATTGGCTTCCTCTATGAGACGCTCAAAACGCTTTTGTAATACAAACTGCACAAACCCGCCACCCCTAAAAAGATTTGTCAGCTCATGTAAATAGGTAGCTCGCTGCGTCAACTCCGCAAGCCCTTTTTCCAGCCGATCGAGTTCCTGCCGTGCCTCTTGAATATCTCTAAGCTCGGCCCACACCTGCCCCTGTTGTTGATGGAGCTGATTGAGCTCCTTGTCCAGCAAGCGACGCTCTTCTTCTTTTTGGCGATAAATAGCCTCCAAGTCTTCTTCACCCAAGTCGGCCTTTCCTTTCGCCACTTCCTGCTCCAGGTAGTCCAGCTCCATCAAAAATCTTTGTATGCCCTCAAGTTCGCTCCGGATAGTATTGAGGTCTATTCCCCGATACGTATTAGCTTGCTCTAAGGATATCTCCACACGCTGAGCGTGTTCTCTTTGCTTATCCAAAGTATCAGCTAACTTTGTTTTGGTATTCGCAATAGCCGTTTTTAGCGCAGTTATCTGGCCTTCATAAGAGGCAATCTCCTTTTCTATAGCCTGCAGCTTAGCGGCTTTTTCAGGAAAATCTTGCAGGGCTTCCAGCTTTTTCGTAATGTGCTCTTTCTTTTCCGCAACCTCAGTCGGAGAATAGTCCAAGACTTCCTCTCCCAGATAGGCTATGATGTCATTGCGAAGGGCAGCCATTTCTCCTTGGAGTTGAGCCAGTTCTGAGACCAGCCGTTGTTTTTGCGCTTGCTTTGCCTCGATGGTCTTAGACAGCTCTTCCCGTTCTTTTTCCCAACGGGCTTGCTCTGCCCGCAAAGCTTCTCGCTGGCTTTCCAGGTCTTTTTTCTGTTTTCTTTTCTGGTCGGTAAGTTCATCGGGGGTATGACCTAAATGCTTCCATTGAAAGTGAGCTTCGTGTCGTTTTTTCTCTTCTTCTATTTGAAGGTAACGATTGCGCGCCTCAGTATGCGTCTGTTCTTCTCTAAGGAGCTTTTCCAGCGAAAGGGCTTTGAGGTTTTTGCCCAATGCTTCTATGTGATTGCGTTGGGTCTTGAGGTGCGGAGGATGGGTAGCTTTTTGTGGATGGTGGGTTGAACCGCACACGGGACAGGGCACGCCGTCGCTGAGAGGCTTGGCTAACTCACCGGCCGCCATCGCTGAAGTGAGCCACGAATAAGCTTCGCGCAGGGTTTCCAAAGCCACTTCTTGCACCTCTTTCCAGCAAGAAACAGACTCTTCAAAGGAAGGGAGGGAAGGTATCTTTTGGAATATCTGCCTAAGTTCCGGTTCTCTAGCGGCCTCGTGCAAGGCTTCTATTTGCTGCCAGAGAGAGGCCAACTGCTCATAGGCTTGACGCTTGGCCGAGAGGAGGCGTTTTTCCACCTCTTGACACTCCCGGCGGAGCTTCTCCGCTTCCTGCACCCCTCTATCCCGCACACTATACCACTCAAAAAGCTCCCCAGGCCATTGGGTTGTCAGCTCGTTCTCAAGCGCTTCCAGCTTATGGGCGGCTTCCTTTTTTTTCGTCTCAACCTCCTTCTGCTTTTCTATCATCTGAGCCAAACCCTCTTCTATTGCACTTAGCTCAGCATTTTTATGCTCGTACTGCTTTTGTTTGTACTGGTAGGCTTGTACTTTTTCCCAAGCGTTTTTTTGGGCTTCTAAGGTAGCTTTTTGCTGATACTCAGGCGTAAGTTTCTCTATCTCTTGCCTTAGGCTACTTTGCTCGGACAATAGCGCCTTTTGAGCCACTATAAGCTTTTTGAGATCCTCTTCTTTTTGGGCTATTTCCTTTGTTAGCTCTTCTTCTTCCCGCCATAAGTCTGATAAACTTTCTACCACGGCTTGCAGCTTTGAAAGATGGGCTTGGCGCTCTCGCTGCTGCTCCGCCGCTCTTTGCATTGCTTCCAGTTTACGGGCCTTTTCTCTCCACTCTGGGTATAGCTGCACTTTTCCGGCCATCTGGCTTATCTCTTTTTGCACCAGCTGAATCCTTTGTTCTATCTCCTGGATTTTTTGCTGGATCCCATGCAGTTCCCTTCTTTTTTGCTCTTCTCTTTCTGCGTGAGCCCTCTCTTCCAGCTTAGCCTTGACCTCCTGCTTATTTTTTATGTCATTCTTCACGCTATCATGCAGACGACTTACCACAGCATGCAGATCATACCGCTCAACATGGAAAAGCGACTGCAAAACTTTTCGCCTTTCGCCCGCAGTCATGTTAAGAAACTCCATAAATCTACCTTGCTGAAGCAAAAAAGCCAGGGTAAATTGTTCGTACGAGAGTCCTATAAGCTCTTGTATTTTAGCTGAGACCTCCCTGGAGCCACCGGCTATCAGTTCAGTTCCTTCCGGGCCATTGAGTGAGATAAGCTTATGCTCTCCGCTTCCAGGGCCCGGTATTTCATAAGTAGCCTTGTATATTTGGTCAAGCACTTGGAAAGTTAGTTCTATCTTGGCATCTTTAGACTGGATATTTTTTACGGCTGTTGGGCTTCTATAGACGCGAGCCGAGTCTGCGTAGAGGGCTATCAGGATAGCTTCCAAGAGGGCGGATTTGCCCGCGCCCGTCGGCCCTAAGAAACCAAAAAAACCCGCCTGATAAAGCTGGCGAAAATCTACCACCTGCTCCTCCTTATACGAGAAAAAACCCCGAATACGCAGCTCTAAGGGTATCATAGGCTTTATTCATTAGAAGTTTTTTCGGCCTCATCTAAGACCTCTCTGAATATAGCCAAAAGTTCCTGAGGGGGCTCGGCGCCTGTTTTGAACCTATAGTACGCTATGAAAGCGTCTTCTATGGACGCGGGGAGGGGGGTATGAGCCAAGGAAGCCTCCTCGGCCCCCTCGTAGGCGGAAAGGGCGCGCTCTATCACCAGAGTAAAAGCCGGGTCAAAATAGGGATGGATTGCTTTGAGTTGGTTTTGCTGAGCATACGAAAGGAGGGCATTCCCTCGCCACAGGAGGCGCACGTAGGCTTCTTTATGGGTCTCTAAGCGCTGGCAGGCCTCTTCAAAAGAAGCGGCAGGTAAGGTACGTACGGGCCTTGCGCCGCGCAAGCGATGTGGGGTAAGGCGCGCCTCCCCTGCCGAAGTCACCTCCACCAGCCACGCCGACTTTTCTTCTATTTTATCCCCAAAAGAATACTGCATAAGGCTCCCGGCATACGCCATAGGATAGCCATTTTGTATCTGGTAGGGCCGATGGATATGCCCCAAAGCCCCATACGCTAATCCCGCCGGAAAAGCCGAAAGCGGTATAGGTTCGCTTCCCCCCAGCCCCTGTAGCGAACGCTCTTCTTCGTCTTCTTCTAAGGGGTCTTCCAGAGACAAGTAGAGATGACTCACCAAAATAATCGGGGCGAAAGTTTTAAGCTGCGCGAGGGTTTGCTGCCATAGCTCCTGCCAATAGTGAGGAAGGTCTTTGTACGCATGCGGCAGGTCGTATCGTCCTAAGAAAGGCGCCAACAAAAACCGCACAGGGAAAGGCCATCTCGGATGTTCAATCTCTACGAGGTTGGGGGTATAGGCGCGGAGGGAAGCTTTTCCGACGGTGGTAGGCCAGTCTGTGGGGCTATTAGGCAAGCGTCCGGCCAGGAGTATGCCGAGCTGCGCGCCCCAAGGGGCTAATGCATTTAGGTACTCTGGCGAATCGTGATTGCCGGCAATAGCTATGACCACACGCTCGCCCTCTGCAGCGAGGCGAAGGAGAGTTCTTGTAAAGAGGGAGACTACCTCGGCTGGCTGGCGCCGCGGCGAATCAAAAATATCCCCGGCTATCACCACGGCATGCACCTGCTCCTCCTCGGCTATACGAATAAGATTTTCCAAGACGGCTTCCTGCTCCTCTAAGCGAGAGCGGTTTTGTAGCCAGCGCTTCCCTAAGTGCCAGTCTGCCGTATGTAGGAACCGAAACACCCCTGCCATACCTTACACAAAAGTACGACCCCACTCAGGGGACCATTATCTGAGGGGAAAATCCGACAGCAGCCGTAAGTTTGTCTAACATGGCTGTCGTGGCTTCTCCTCCCGCTGAAGGCTTAGGGGCCTGGTTAGACCAGGTGGTAGCAGAGGATAGCCTTGAGCTGCTACCCCAACTGCCCGCAGAAAGCATAGATACTGTCTTTTGGGATCCGCCGTATTTTTTACAGATACCCCCCGCTAAGGGGAGGAGGCTCAAAAGGTGGAAAGTCCAAACCGAAGTAGTAGGCGTACAAGACACATGGGATCAGTTTGGCAGCTTTGCGGAGTATGACGCTTTTATCCAGAGCAACCTGGAAGAGCTGCGGCGGGTCCTTAAGCCAGAAGGTACTTTATGGGTGATAGGGACCTACCACAATATTCACCGCGTAGGGAGGCTTTTACAAGACTTAGGGTTTTGGATTTTGAACGATGTGGTGTGGGTCAAAAGCAATCCGATGCCGAACTGGCTGGGGGTGCGTTTTACGAATGCGGTGGAGACTCTGATTTGGGCGGTACGGGAGAAGGAAGCGAAGGGGTATTATTTTGACCGGAAGCTGGCGCAGGCGTATGGGGGTTCGTCTACGGCGCCGAGTGTGTGGTACCTCCCGATTTGCACGGGCAAGGAACGCTTGAAGACGGCAGAGGGGAAGAAACTCCATTCCACGCAGAAGCCGGAGGCGCTTTTGGAACGGGTGATAGGGATTTCTGTACCGCCGGGTGGGGTGATATTAGACCCGATGGCGGGCACGGGTACCACGGGAGCCGTGGCCAAGCGGTTAGGCAGGCATTTTATTTTGATAGAGAAGGAGCCGGCGTATGTAGAAGCTGCCCGCCAACGGATAGCTAAGGTTCAAACAGACTTATTCACAAAGTGACATGATTACTTACGAAGAAGTAGTAAGTATATTGAATAGAGAGCTTTTTGGCGGGGAAATCTATTCTTTTCTCCATGCATTAGCCTTTCAACCTCAACGTTTCACTGGCATCTTTAGGTATACCTCCCCACGAGCAAAGCTCTTACAGTACCTCCTTCAGTCCCGGGAGATAAGATTTGGCAATGCTTGGGAAAAAATTGTAGAACATGTGATAGTCAAGGAATTTGGCTGGGAAAAACAAGAGAAGAAACTAAGCGAAAACCTATATTGTGACTTCCTTGGTAAAAAAAGTGATACTTTTTTAATGATTGAACAGAAGATCCGTGATGATCATGACTCAACCAAGAAGCGAGGACAAATAGCAAACTTTGAACATAAAGTTAAATACATGTTTCTGCAAAAATCAAAAAACAAAGATACCAGTCGGTTCATATTCATTTTGTATTTCATAGACCCATATCTTCAGAAAAATAGAAGGTACTACGAAGGTAGGATAAAGGAAATGCGAGGAATTTACGAGGCAGAGCTTCATGTGCATTATGGAAGGGAGCTCTTTGAATACTTAGAAAATGAAAAAGGACGCAAAATATGGGAGCAATTGTTAAGGTACTTGGAAAGGTGGAAAGAAGAACTTCCCGAGTTACCTTCACTGGACTTAGATAGAGAAGAAGTAAAGAATGAACTGCAGGAAGTAGCTAAAAGAGAACCGATCATTTGGCGAAGGATTGCGGAAGAGGAATCCCTGTGGAGGGAGAAAGTAATTAGTATCCTCTTTCCTTCTGGAAATAATCTGCGATATATTGCAGGAGTTTTAGAAGAAGAGAGTGCCCAAAGCCGGCCACATCAGAAGGCGTGGCTTAGGTTGAGAGAACGGATTAGAAATTAAAACAAAAAAGTGGGCCCCACCTACGCTCCCGCCGGCAGCGCAGTACCCTCGGTAGCCAGCGCTTTCACTTCTCTATTTGGGATGGGAAGAGGTGGGTCACGCTGGCGTTAGGGACCCTTGTGTGCCCTGCGGCGGCTCACGCTACCGCAAGGCTATCTGTAAAGCTCAGAAAGTAAGCAGGTCCTACTTACCGCAAAGCGAAGAAAGGGTTACATATACCACCTTTTCCTGAGGCGGTATCTTCTCCGTTAACGCTTGGACCAGGGCTCGCACAGTGGTTACTTCGCCTGCCACAGCCGCGGGAGGGGGAAGAAGCCTTTCGCTTGTACCCTCTTCGCTCCAAAGGCGCTCTTCTTCCTCCGGAGAACGGGTAGAGTAGAAAAATACCCCTTCAAACTCTCCTGAACACGGCTCCCCTCTCACCAAAGGAAGGGAAATAAAATGGGGAGAATAAGGAATTAATCTCAGCTCTACCGGTTGCCATCCCTTTTCGGTGCGTTGCAGCTGCACCACGAGCTCTCTATCGTTTCGGTGCAGGGGAAAACCTCGCAGTACTTGCCACCATGCTTCCAAACCTGGCCCTGGATTAGCCACCTTAGCAGCGAAATCTATTGCAACACACCCCTTGGGGTATTTGCTGTAACATCCTTGCACTGCCTCCTGTACGCAGCCCACACTCCAGCAGCTGGTCACCCCGGCTGGATCAGTGCAGGGCTTCCCATCCTTCATGCAGCATTCACCCGAAAAGCAATACACTATTACTCTTTGATCCGCCGAGCCATCAGGAGAATCCTTATCAGGAGAGGCAACGGGTCCAACTTTCAGCATCATTAGCTCTTCTCCTGCTCTTATCTGACCTTGAATCCGCACTGGCTCAGCAAACGGGAGGCTTTGCAGAAGGGCTACCACTTCCTTTGCAAAGCCAGAGGAAGGAGAAGGAAGGTTTTCCTCTGCAACGGAGCGCCTGCAAGACAAGGACGCTGTCGCAAGAAGTAAGACTACACTGGCGCTCAAAATCCCCTTGCCCCCGGAGCGCCACACAGGGGTAGTGCTACGGACACTACGCATAGCGGAAAGGGAGGGGCTTGCACCCTCACCGCCAGAAGGCGGCCTCTCAAGCCTTCCTTTTTGCAAAGGTACAATTTTTTTGACATTTCCAAATGATTTGCTCGGAGGCCTGGGGGAGGTAGAAAATAAAAAAGTGGGCCCCACCTACTCTCCCGCCGGTGAAGGCAGTACCCTCGGTAGCCAGCGCTTTCACTTCTCTGTTCGGGATGGGAAGAGGTGGGTCACGCTGGCGTTAGGGACCCTTGTGTGCCCTGCGGCGGCTCACGCTACCGCAAGGCTATCTGTAAGCTAAGGGGATATGCGGGTTAAGGTTCGGGCAATTAGTACGGCTTGGCTCAACAGGTTACCCTGCTTACACCTGCCGCCTATCGACCTGGTCATCTTCCAGGGCCCTTAAGAAGGACGCCTTATCTTGGGGTGAGCTTCGCGCTTAGATGCTTTCAGCGCTTATCTCGTCCGCACATAGCTACCCAGCGGTGCCCCTGGCGGGACAGCTGGTACACCAGCGGTGCGTCCACCCCGGTCCTCTCGTACTAAGGGCGGGTCCCCTCAAGCGTCCTACGCCCGCGACAGATAGAGACCGAACTGTCTTGCGACGTTCTGAACCCAGCTCACGTGCCACTTTAATGGGCGAACAGCCCAACCCTTGGGACCTCCTTCAGCCCCAGGATGTGACGAGCCGACATCGAGGTGCCAAACCTCCCCGTCGATGGGGGCTCTCGGGGGAGATCAGCCTGTTATCCCCGGAGTACCTTTTATCCTTTGAGCGATGGCCCTCCCTTGAGGAACCACCGGATCACTATGCCCGGCTTTCGCCTCTGCTCGACCCGTCGGTCTCGCAGTCAAGCACCCTTGTGCCATTGCACTCACCGCACGGTTGCCAAGCGTGCTGAGGGTACCTTTGGGAGCCTCCGATACGCTTTTGGAGGCGACCACCCCAGTCAAACTACCCGCCAGGCACTGTCCCCTCCTTGGGAGGGTTAGACCGCACGTATGCGAAGGGTGGTATTTCACTGGCGGCTCCACCCAAGCTGGCGCCTGGGCTTCTCAGCCTCCCACCTATGCTACACATCGCACACACGCGGTCAATACCAAGCTGTAGTGAAGGTTCACGGGGTCTTTTCGTCCCGTCGCGGGTAACCGGCATCTTCACCGGTACTACAATTTCACCGGGCTCGTGGCCGAGACAGTGCCCAAGTCGTTAAACCATTCGTGCAGGTCGGAACTTACCCGACAAGGAATTTCGCTACCTTAGGACCGTTAGAGTTACGGCCGCCGTTTACCGGGGCTTCGGTTCGGGGCTTGCACCCCTCCCCTTAACCTTCCGGCACCGGGCAGGTATCAGGCCCTATACCTAGCCTTTCGGCGTAGCAGAGCCCTGTGTTTTTGTTAAACAGTCGCTTGGGCCTCTTAACTGCGGCCTCCCAGAGGGAGGCACCCCTTCTCCCGAAGTTACGGGGCGAATTGGCCGAGTTCCTTAGCCACGAATCACCCGAGGACCTGTGGATATTCTCCTCGCCCACCTGTGTCGGTTTCCGGTACGGGCTGCCTAAGCTTTAGCGGTTAGAGGCTTTTCTTGGCTGTCTGCTATCGCTGCACTATCCGCTCCCCCGAAGGGTCGCGGTACGGTCGGGTTTCGGCCCCCGGACGGATTTGCCTATCCGGGGTATGCCTACCTCCCTTCTACGGGGTATTCCGTCACCCCGCGGCAGGTTCGCTCCAGCGTCCCCCCATCCCTGGCTTAGGCAGGTGCCGGAATATTGACCGGCTTCCCATCAGCTTCCCCTTTCGGGTACGCCTTAGGTCCCGACTAACCCGGCCCTGATGAACATCGGACCGGAACCCTTGGGCTTTCGGTCAGCAGGATTTTCACCTGCTTTATCGTTACTCATGCCGGCATATGCTCTTGCCTGCAGCTCCACGGCTCGTCACCGAGCCGCTTCCCCGCACAGGCAATGCTCTCCTACCGCTCTTGCTGAGCAAGAGCCCCACGCTTCGGCGGCTGGCTTACGCCCGCTTATTATCCGCGCATCCCCGCTCGACCAGTGAGCTGTTACGCACTCTTTAAAGGATTGCTGCTTCTAAGCAAACCTCCTGGCTGTCATAGCAGGGACACTTCGTTTGACCGACTTAGCCAGCACTTGGGGGCCTTAGCGGTGGGTCTGGGTTGTTCCCCTCTCGGACCTCGACCTTAGCGCCGAGTGCCCTCACTCCCGCAGAGCATCTACCGCCATTCGGAGTTAATCTGCGTCCCCCCAGGTTTCCCCAAGGGTCGCAAACTGTCACTCTACCTGCGACAGATTCCTACGAGGCTGCCCCTAAAGGCATTTCGGAGAGTACGAGCTATCCCCCAGTTTGATAGGCCTTTCACCCCTACCCACAGGTCATCCGACAGGTTTTCAACCCTGACCGGTTCGGGCCTCCAGCGAGTGTTACCCCGCCTTCACCCTGCCCATGGGTAGCTCACTGGGCTTCGCGTTTTCCCCCTCTGACTGAACGCCCTGTTAGGACTCGCTTTCGCTACGGCTTCGGGCCTGAGACCCTTAACCTCGCCAGAGCGGAAAACTCGCCGGCTCATTAAGCAAAAGGCACGCCGTCACCCTTACGGGCTCCGACTGCTTGTAGGTGTGCGGTTTCAGGTCTCTTTCAATCCCTTTCTCAGGGAGCTTTTCACCTTTCCCTTACGGTACTGGTGCACTATCGGTCGCCTGAGGTATTTAGCCTTGCCGGAAGGTGCCGGCAGCTTCACACGGACCACCACCGAGTCCGTGTTACTCAGGATACCCTCGCCCTCCTTCACCTTACGCGTACGGGGCTCTCACCCTCTACGGCGCCGCGTTCCAGCGGTCTTCCACTTCGGCTACGGATGGGCATCTGAGGGTCCTACAACCCCAGAGGACCTACGGCCCTCTGGTTTGGGCTCCTCCCCTTTCGCTCGCCACTACTCAGGGAATACCTGTTGGTATCTTTTCCTCCGGGTACTGAGATGGTTCACTTCCCCGGGTTAGCCGCCCATTCGGGCTGCGGACAAAGTCCGCGGGTTGCCCCATTCGGGAATCCTGGGATCACGGCCTGCTTGCGGCTCCCCCAGGCTTATCGCAGCTTGCCACGCCCTTCATCGCCCTCAGGCGCCAAGGCATCCCCCGCACACCCTTACTATCTTAACCCGCATATCCCCTGGCTGTCACAGATCGCGCTCTTGCCTCGTTGTAGAAGCGGCACAGCTTTGCAGCTGAGCCTATTGCGTTATTTCATTGACAGCTGGGAGAGAGTACAGGAGCGTTGCTCCAGAAAGGAGGTAATCCAGCCGCACCTTCCGGTACGACTACCTTGTTACGACTTCGCCCCAGTCACCGAGTTCACCTTCAGCGCGGTTTAGGCGCCTTCGGGTGCCCCCGGCTCCCATGGC